>NZ_BDQM01000005.1 GCF_002207865.1 Colwellia marinimaniae | reverse complement strand
GACGGTAAAAAAAGTAGAAGAAGCGTAAGCTTAGAGTATGCTAAAGGCGGTAGAGAGCCTTGGTTGTTAGTGAGCAACATGCCTGAATTAGAGTGGCCTGCAGAGCGGATTGTCAACTTATACAATCAACGAATGCAGATAGAAGAAGGCTTTAGAGATACAAAAAATGAACGTTACGGCCTAGCACTAAATTTTTGCCGAAGTTCAAGTTTAGAACGAGTAAATATTTTACTCATGATAGCAATGCTTACCCAATTTTCATTGATATTGGTAGGAAAAATGGCTTACATAAAAGGCTACTATAAAGACTTCCAAGCTAACACGGTTAAATCTAGACGAGTACTATCTTATTTTCGATTGGGAAAGGAGTTAATCAGACGAGAACAATATCAGTTTAATGTTGCTGACATTGCTCTAGCACTAGGAGGGTTAAAGGCATGCGCGGATGCACAATTCAGATAAAGAAATGGGGATCCCTCAGACCCCGAGGGGGTATTGGAGAACAACCAGTTTTTTCTGCCAATGACAAACGGCTTTACTGCTCGCTCTGCTCGATTATTATCAATGTTTATACGGCCATCTTTTAAGTAGGTGATGAGCTTATATTCTTGATTACACCAATAAGTCATCGCTTCCCCAAGTTTAGTTTTCGGTGGCACTTTATCTTTATTTTCGATAACCCAACCTGTAAGCTTATCAATGATGACTTTAGATTTTTCTTGCCTCGCTAAATATTTTTCTTCAGCCGTTTTACCTTTCAAACTTACTTCAATACCGTAGAGTTTACCTATTAGATTTAAAGCAACATCAGCTTTGCCGGTTTTGTTTTTTCCTTGCACTGTTTTAGCATCAATGAACTTTCGACGGGCATGCGCCATACAGCCAGCTAATATTGCCTCTGTTTTTCCATACGCAGCATAACCATCAACTTGCAGGTAACCATCATAGCCATCAAGATAATCAACCACACAAGCGGCAGCTCGTGAGTTGTGATAATCATACAAAACAATATTTCTTATGTCCTTGTTTCGTCCGGTATCGCTACCGCAACAATACACCCACATGTAGCTACTGGCTCTATCGGCTTTGATAACTTTTAAAGGCGTTTCATCGGCATGTATTACCGGTTGACTAAGCAGCGTGGTTTTTAATTCATCAACCAATGGACTAAGTAACCCACTACACCGAATGACCCAATCTGACATGGTTTTTCGACTCAGCACAATACCATACTCATTAAACATACTTTCTTGTCGGTAGAGTGGTAATCCGTATTGATATTTCGCACTGATGATTTGACTCAGCAAGCTCGACGTTGCAATACCTTTTGGAATAGGTGTTGCAGGCATGGGGGCAATTTTCACTTGATTGCCTGTCCCCGTTTTCTCGCACTGCTTACAGGTATATTTGGGGCGAACTGTTTCGATCACTTTGATATGCGCAGGCACAAACTCGAGTTTCTCACTGCGGGTTTCACCCATTTTATGCAGTTTACTATGACAACAATCACACACTTGCTCGTCAAGTGATAAATCAATAGTTACTACTTTTCTAGGTAAGGTTTTCGGTAGTGGCTTGCGCTTTGGTATACTTTTAATGGAAACGTTTTTGTTAGTATCAGGCTCGGCTAATAACGCTTTATCAACCTCATCGATGATTTCTTCTGCTTCATTGAAGGTTTCACCCGCACAGGGAAGTTGCTCTGAGCTTTGACCAAATTGTTTACGTTTGGCTATTTCATAGCGTTCAATAAACTGATTGATTCGGATGGCTTGCTCGGTGATTATTTTATCTTTGGCCGCCAATGCTTGGGCAGTTTTAGCCTGCAACTCAAACAGCATTTTCTTGAGTTGCTCTGGGTCATTGGTGAGTGAATTGACATCAATTTTCATCAACCTAGTTTAGCAATTAAAACAAGACCAATCATCTTTGAAATGCAAATAGGATAAGGACTTACGTACACGATCGTTGACTGAAATAAATGACTCTTTAGATCAATGATTGATAGTGTAGTGGCTCATGACCAAGTACGTCATATCCAGATAATAACCAGCTCAGTTGTTGATGGGTTAATTCAAACTCCTTACTCGAGTGTTTAGTTGGCCATTTGAACTTCTGTTTTTCTAAGCGTTTGTACCAAAGAGCAAACCCGGTTTTATCCCAATACAGAATTTTAAGTTTGTCTTTGGATTTGTTACAAAATACAAATAAGGTGCCAGTATAAGCATCACGAGCAAGTTCAGCTTCAACAATTCCCACTAAGCCATTAATTGATTTTCGAAAATCAACAAACTGAGTATGAATAAATACCTCAGGGGCATCAGAGAATATGTTCATCCAATAAACTCACGTAATAACTGCGCTAAATAAGGTGCGGGAGTAGTACTCGGCAAGGTAAGAGATACATTGCCAATGTTTAAACATATTGGCTCAGGGAGCGAAAATACTTAAACTTGTTGTGTTATTTTTGCTTGAATAAAAGCGCTTTGGTTCATGCCTAACTTTTTACGACAAGCGTAAAAAGTCGCCGTAGATATTTCATGTTGACGACAATAACCAACGATGGTTAAGCCACTGTTTTCTTGTTCTTTGAAAATGTTTTGCCATTGAACTTGGCTGCGCATAATTCCCATAAATTTCTCCAAAATAGTTTTGAAGTAATTTACGTAAACGAAGGATCATTTGTTAGATGCATTTACTCGGACGCTCACCTATTTATGATGTACATTACGAGTCATTGGTTAGTAATCCAGAGCTTGAAATTAGAAAGTTAATTGCTACTTGTGATTTAGATTGGCTGAGCAAATGTCTTAAATTTAATAAAAGTAAATCGACGATCACTATGGCTAGCGCAGTACAAGTACGTAAGCCAATCTATACCAGTTCTGTAGGTGTTTGGCATAAGTACCAAGAGCATTTACAGCCTTTGTTTGATGCATTAGATGATGACTAACTTCACCACATATATTCTTATAATAAATAATCAGGGGCAGCATTTGAGGTTATTTCTAGTAACTAACTCGATGATAGTCTCAGCCATTACTATCATTTGGTTAAAAACAGCTTAAAAAATATTTAATGCATACTAGAGTCAGTACTATGACTGATTTGAATAGAGCAAAATTGAAAAGGATAAGTTTTGCTCATATAAACTAAACTAAACTAAACTTTAACGTTATTTTTTTTAATATTGATAACATACCATCTGTAATATGTTTCTCATTGTTCGAGGCAGGATCTATTTTCAGAAAGATCATCGGGATTCTGACTATCAACGAAAATGGCGATAATGTGCTTTATATTACAATCAAGTATCTCTTGCTATAAAGTTTTACGCAACCTCCACTGTGCAAGTTTATCTGGTCATCGATAAAAGATAGAAAACATCAATTTTGTCTATTTTTTTAGTGACGTTCAATATGAGTTTCCTCTCTAAATTAGTCAAAATCGATGATACACATAGAAAGTGTATCTTTAAACACCAATTTATTGAAATAAATTTGACTTACTACGAAGATGTTAGTAAAACATACTTCTACAAAATTTTTGTCCCTCAGCTTATTAAGCTAAGCTGAGTAATTTTGTTAGCAAAACGATACAGTTTAGTGTTAATCAAGTGGTTAACACTAAAATATAATACTCCAAGTTTTAAAGTCTCAGCTTGACAGCCTTGCTGTCATTTGGGACTATTGCTCAGTTGTATTCATAAAAAGTTACATTTTAAAAAAGACAGACTTTTATATTCGTGATAACAAATATTTTGTTATTAAGATTAAAATAGCAATGGTTGGGAACTATGTCCAAAGTAAGTAAGAAAAGCCTCATCGCCACAGCGATGATTGGCGCACTAGCACTAGCTGGTAGCAACATCGCTGCTGCTGATGCACTAACAGACCTTCAAAAAGCTGAAGCGAAAATCTTCAAGCAATCTGCAAAGTCACAAGCTAAAGTCACTAATATTTACGAGCAAACGCAAGAGCTTCTTGGGGAATACCGTAATACTGTTGATTCTGCTGACGTATTAGGTGGTTATAACGACCATGTACAACGTATGGTTGACGATCAAAAAAACACTCTTGTTTCTTTGCAAAGACAAATTGATAGTATCGATAAAATCAAGCAAGGTGTTGTACCATTAATGTACAAAATGATTGACTCGCTTGAAAAATTCATTGAATTAGATGTACCGATGAATCTTGTACTTCGTAAAGAGCGTGTTGCTAATTTACGTAGCGTAATGGAAGATTCAAATGTAACAGTTTCTGAGCAGTTTCGTTTAGTGCTTGAAGCTTATGAAATTGAATCCGGTTACGGTACTATTTTTGCTGCGTATCAAGGCGAACTTGATTTAGGTAGTCGTACTTTAACTACTGATTTTGTCCATATGGGTCGTATTGCTCTTGTTGCACAGTCTCTTGATGCTAAACAATCTTGGTTATGGAATAATAAAAGTCGCGCATGGGAAGAGTTAGGTGATGAATATTTAAAACCTATTACTGATGCAATTCGTATGGCGAAAAAACAATTGCCAATGGATTTAACTAAATTACCAGTATTTGCAGCAGGAGCAAAATAATGAAAAAAGTTATAAATTTCTTATCCCTTGCAGCGATTATGACGGTAGGCATGATCACAACCACACAAGCTAACTCGTTAGATGACTTGTTAAAGCAAGTAAAAGCTGATCGTGTATCTGAAGCAAAACTTGATAAAAAACGTGAAGCTGAATTTTTATCTGCTCGTAGTGATAAGCAAGCCTTATTAAATAAAGCAAAAAATGAGTTGTCGACTCAGGAAGCGCGTAACAAACGTTTAATGAAAGCCTATGCGGCAAATGAAATAACCTTAGGGCAAAAAGAAGTTGAATTAGACAATGCAACTGGCACTTTAGGTGAAATGTTTGGTGTGAGTCGTGCTGCGGCTGCCAATGCTTATGGTCAAATCAGTACTTCTATTGTTAGTGCTGAATTTCCTAATCGTGGTGCTGCACTTAGCCGTATCGCTAACTCTAAAGAAATCCCAAGTTTAAGCGATTTAGAAGAATTATGGTTTGCTTTACAAACCGAAATGACTGAATCTGGTAAGGTTTCTCGTTTCAGTGTAGAAGTAACTAAACTTGATGGTACTAAATCTACGGAAACAATCATCCGTATTGGTGCCTTTAACTTAATTTCTGAAACAGGTTTTTTAACTTATAACGATGAAGTTGGTCAAGTTCAACCTTTACCTAAGCAACCAGCAAGTTTCATTGCCGAAACAGCAGCTGATTTCTTCACTATTACTTCTGGTTATGCCCCTGTATATGTTGATCCTTCACGAGGTGCTATCTTAGCTTTAGAAACACGTAAGAAAACTGTTCAAGAATTCTTCCATGAAGGTAAAGAAGTTGGTTACGCTATCACAGTATTATTTATTGTCGGTCTTCTTATTGCTGCTGAGCGTTTAATCGTTTTAGGTGGTATGACTTCTCGCATTAAAACACAAGAGAAAAATCTTGATAAACCTAATGAAAACAACCCTCTAGGTCGTTTGCTTAAAGTTTTCTATGATAATCAAAATGTAGATGCTGAAACATTAGAATTAAAACTTGATGAAGCCATCCTTCGGGAAACGCCAAAAGTTGACCGTGGTGTTAACTTGATCAAAATGTTTGCTGCTATTGCCCCGCTTATGGGTCTATTAGGTACAGTAATCGGTATGATCATGACTTTCCAAACCATTACCTTATTTGGTACTGGTGATCCGAAAATTATGGCGGGTGATATCTCTCTGGCGCTTGTTACTACAGCATTAGGTTTGATTTGTGCATTACCACTTATCTTAATCCACTCAGTTGTTGCCGGTAAGAGTAAGTCAGTATTACAAAAACTAGACGAGCAAAGCGCCGGGTTAATTGCAGCGATTGCTGAGAAGGGGTCTAAATAATGTTATTCCTGATAGAGCTTTGGGAATCTGTCAGGGGTTTTATTGCGACTGGCGGTAACGTACTTTACGCTGTTGCCTTCGCACTCTTATTAATGTGGATACTGATGATTGAGCGCTTTTGGTTCTTAACATCAGAGTACCCAAAACTTAGAGAAAGTATTATCTCTAATTGGGAAGCTCGTACAGACACTACGTCTTGGTATGCACATCGAATTAGAGAAACTTGGATCTCCGAAGCAGCAGAATTACTCGAAAAGAATATGATTACCATTAAAACCTTAGTGGCTATGTGTCCTCTTATTGGCTTACTGGGAACAGTAACCGGTATGATTGGCGTATTTGAAGTCATGGCAGAGCAAGGTACAGGTAATCCGAGACTAATGGCCGCTGGTATATCGCAAGCAACTATTCCGACAATGGCGGGTATGGTAGCAGCGTTATCAGGTGTGTTTTTTAGTACAAGACTAGACGCTAAACTTAAACTAGCAAAGGCTAAACTGGTTGACAGTTTACCTCATCACTAGAGAGAACTAATCATGTCACGTAGAAAAATCCGTGAGGACGAAGAAGCAATGATTGATATGACACCGATGTTAGACATCGTATTTATCATGCTGATCTTCTTTATTGTAACCACATCTTTTGTTAAAGAAGCTGGTATTGAAGTAAATAAACCTAAAGCGGCGAATCAAACCAAGCAAAAAAATGCCAACATCTTTATTGCAATCAAAGAAAATGGTGAAATTTGGTTAGATAAAGGTCGAGTGGACATTGAACGTGTTGGCGCAAGAATTGAAAAATTACTTGCTGAGCAACCGACCGATGTTGTTATCATTCAAGCTGACAAAAATGCCAAACATGGTGTTGTTGTTACTGTAATGGATGCAATTAAAGACGCTGGCATAGACCGAATTTCTATCGCGGCTACGAAGGGGTAGTAATATGGTTCGCTTTTTAGGATCGATACTACTAGGTGCAGCGGTTACTTTTACCTTATTTTCTTTTATGGCATTCCTTGTTTCTACAGGAGATAGAACCAAGGACGACCAGCTAGAGAGTATTATTGTAGAAGTAAATACTACGCCGCCAAAGTCAGCAGCACAACAGCGTCGCCGTGTACCACCACCGCCGCCACCGCCGCCTAAAACGCCACCGAAGCAGCAAACACCGGAGCCTGAAACCAACAATAATACTGATGGTTTAAACTTCAATATGCCGAGTGTACAGATGTCAAGTGCGTCAACGGGCTTGTCTGCTCCTGGAGCCGGAATGGGGCGTGATGGTGATGCTACACCAATAGTACGTATTGAACCAAAGTACCCGATTCAAGCTGCTCGAGATGGCAAAGAAGGTTACGTTATTCTTTCCTTTACTATCAACGCAATAGGTGGTGTTGAAGATGTGAAGATATTAGAATCTAAACCTAAACGTGTCTTTGATAAAGAAGCCAGACGTGCACTGAGAAAATGGAAGTACAAGCCGAAGATTGTTGATGGTAAACCTCAACGTCGTCCAGGCTTAACGGTTCAACTTGACTTCAAAATGGGAGGTGATTAATTATGTTTAATAAATTAGTGTTTAAAAAATTAAAACTTAAACAATTATCAACTTCTCTTGTTATTGTCGCTTCACTACTTGTTGCGCAAGCTCCCTTTGTAAATTATGCAGAAGCTGCTGGTGCGGAAAAAACAGAGAAAAAGAAGCGTAAGTCACATCTTGTTGGCCAACGTGTTGGTAAGAAAGTACAAAAAGCTTTTGAAGCTTATAGTGAAGATAATGTCAAAGATGCTCTAGTTATTTTATTAGATATATCTACTTCAAAATCTTATGACAAAGCTTATGTAGCCCGTATGATTGCGTTTATGTACGCTACGTTAGGTGATAATGAGCAAAAAACCATTGACTATCTTAAATTAGCTATAGAACCTGATCTGCTTAATGCATTAGATCATAGCGAGTCTTTAAGGTTATTGGGTGACATGCAAATGCAAACCAAAGACTATAAAGGTGCGTTGAAGAGTTATTATGCTTGGATGGACTTCACTGGCAAAGAAGATGGTCAAACCTATATCAAAATTGCTAATGCTTATTACTCATCAAACCAATTAGATAAAGTGATTGAACCAGCTGATAAAGCCATTGCTGTTTTTGCTGATAAGCCTAATCAAAACCCGTATATCTTAAAAATTACGTCTTATTATGAGCGTAAAAAGTATAATGAAGCTGTTAAGGTTTTAGAGACAGTAATACAACTTTTTCCGGAAAATAAACAGTGGTGGACTCAATTACCAATGTTTTATTTACTCATTGAGGATTATGATAAAGCGGTACAAACACTAGACTTAGCTTATAAACTTGGTCACTTGAATAAAGAAGGTCAGATAAAGACACTTGCAAGTTTATACTCACAATCTGAAGCACCTTACAAGGCTGCTCTGTTGTTAGAAAAACATATTGCTTCGGGTCTGGTTAAACGTGACGATAAGAATATCGCTACTTTAGCCAATACTTGGCATTCTGCACAACATATCGATAAAGCAGCAAGTTATTATGGTGAATTAGCCAAAATGACCAATAATGCTAAACATTATCGTAAAGAAGGTATGTTGTTAAAACAAGATGAACAATTTTCTAAAGCTATTGTTGCTTTGAAGAAAGCCCTTGAACTTGATATATCTAACCAAGGTCGAATTCATATGAGCATTGCTGAATCGTATTTTTATCTTGAGAAATACAAGCAAGCATATGCGGCTATTCAAAAAGCAATGAAATACCCAGGTACTCGTAAATCTGCCAAGGGTTGGAAAAACTTTATTGTTGAAACAGCTAAAAGAAAAAAGGTTAGCATTTAATTTGAACGCTTAGCGTTAAGTTAAACAGTGCGACTAAAAACCAGCATATCTTTTATTGATACTGCTGGTTTTTTTATGATTTAATTTTGAGTATATAACCATCAAAAATTGAAAGATTTAATTAGCCGCACAGGTCTATGTAAAAAGTCATATAAATAAATCTCAATAACATGAGAACACCCAAATACAAGTCTAAATTAAAGGAAATAAATTATGAATATAGTTAAGACATCATCACTAGCAGCGGTACTTGGCTTACTTACCTTTAGCCTTTTTGCTAGTAATGTAGCAAAAGCAGAGACAAACCCTTTTGCCGCAAATGAATTAGTAACCATTGCTGCAGATCACGCTGAGGGTAAATGTGGTGAAGGTAAGATGAAAGGCCATAGCAAGGGTAAATGTGGCGAAGGTAAAATGAAAGACCACAGCAAGGGTAAATGTGGCGAAGGTAAAATGAAAGACCACAGTAAGGGTAAATGCGGAGAAGGTAAAATGAAAGACCATAGCAAGGGTAAATGTGGCGAAGGTAAAATGAACGCGGCTAAAAAAGGCAAGTGCGGTGAAGGTAAATGTGGTGAAGGTAAAATGAAAGACAAAAATAAAAAGTGTGGTGGTTAAACACTAACTTATGTTCAGTTAAGCAATAAAACGGGTTAGTAGCCGTTTTTTGTCGTTGTTAGGCCCGCCGGTTGACCATAATATTCTTAGTAAGTAAGTTGGTGCATATATGGCTATACTGTAATAAGTGCACTTAATGTATCGAGGTTTATATGAATATTTCAACCAGACTTACCCGTTACTTGAATAAAAAAAGTATTCCCTACCAAGAAGTTGACCACTTTCACAGTAACAGTTCTATAGGCACTGCCATCACGGCAAACATATCATTAAAACAAATAGCCAAGGCTGTGTTGTTAAAAAACCACGAAGACAAAAAATTAATGGCGATATTACCCGCGGCTGATAAAATTAATCTGTCAGTACTGAATGAAAATTTACATGGTAGTTATCAATTAATGAAGGAGCACGAAGTCTATCAAGTTTTCGCTGATTGTAATCAGGGTGCAGTGCCGCCTGCAGCTGACGCTTATCATCTGAGTATGGTTTGTGAACAAGAGTTAACTCAACTAGCAAAAGTTTACCTAGAAGCTGGGGATCATGAAACGCTACTTTGTGTTAATCAGCAAGACTTTAAAACATTAATGACGTCTGGTAAACAACTACACTTTAGCCGAGAAGTATTTCACTAACATATAGTTTGCTATTAGCCTTAGTGTGTATAATAGCCTTCTTATGCTTATGTACTGGATTTTACCGTGAACAATAATGATATTTTGCGCCGCTTGCGTTATACCTTTAACTTTAATGATAAACAAATGGTAGCGATCTTTGCCTCTGCCGGTGAGGAAGTTAATCGTGAACAAGTAAGTCAATGGCTGAAAAAAGACGATGATAGCGACTTTGTTGCTCTATTTGATACCAAGTTAGCGGTGTTTTTAAATGGTTTTATCAATGAAAAACGTGGTAAAAAGCCAGGTGCTCAGGCCATACCCGAAAAGCGTCTATCTAATAATATTATTTTAACAAAACTTAAAATTGCACTTAATTTACAAGCCGAGCAAATAATTTCTCTACTCAGTGAAGTAGACTTTCGCCTTAGCAAGCCTGAGTTAAGTGCATTTTCCCGTAAAGTGGATCATAAACATTATCGAGAATGTAAAGATCAAGTTTTACGAAACCTGTTACAGGCTATTGATAAAAAATATCATGTTGAAAGAAGTAAAAAAATTGCTAGCCCTACTGATAGTCAAACCAAAGCAAGAAATGATAAAGGCAATTATGCTAAGAAAAAACAAAACAAAACACCACCCTCATCGCCATGGGTAGAAGGAGCTAGACCAAATGCAAGTAGTGTCTATGTTAACCCTAATAGTACAACTACCCCTAAACGCCAGCGTCTAAAACTGGCCAAGTAAATAACAACTTGGCAAGAAATTATACATTAGTGCTAAGTTGACGTTACATTTGAATACATGTTGTATCATAATTTATCTAAGATAACCCTATATACTGCAATAATTATAGGGTAAGATCCGCGCCAAATTAGCTCTTACTGTCTAAAAATTGTATATGAATATATTAGTTGTTGATGATAAAAAAGCGGTTCAAGATATGCTAATAGACTTGCTCATTTCACAGGGGCATATTGTTGATAAAGCTGTTAATGGCTTAGATGCACTAGGGAAAGCGCAACAAGGTAACTACCAACTTTTTGTTATCGACCATTTAATGCCGTTGATGAATGGTTTACAGCTCACAAAAAATCTAAAGAAAATCCCTGAGTTTGCTGAGACAAAAATTATTTTTATGACTACTCAGGGTATTGATAGTCTTAAAAACTTGCCAGAATACTCACTCTTTGATAAAACTATTGATAAGCCAATTAATAAGGATAAATTCCTTGCGGTGTTATCTGAACTCACTGATTCGAGCTTTGAATGCGAACCCTTGCAAGTTAATTCATAATATTGCTTAAGCTAGCGTTTTATCACTGTAAAAATTAGCAGAATTGCTTTATGATTTGCTTATCTATTTATTACTATTACAGAGAGCCAATCTAAGGCTTTCTGCTTTGCTATCATGAATAAATCCCAACAGCAGCAGTTGCTTAATGCGATACATACTGTGCCAGATTACCCCGTTAAAGGCATCATGTTTCGCGATGTCACCAGTATATTAGAAGATGCACAAGCTTTTTCATTAACAATTTCACTCTTAGCTGAGGCCTATAAAAATAAAGGCTTTACCAAGGTGGTTGGTACTGAAGCTCGAGGATTCCTCTTTGGTGCACCTTTAGCCTTAGCTTTAGAAATAGGCTTTATACCCGTAAGAAAACCGGGAAAATTACCTCGTGATACCTATGCACAGGCTTATAAATTAGAGTATGGTGAAGATGTCTTAGAGATTCACCAAGATGCATTAAATTCTGCAGACAAGGTGCTGATCATTGATGATTTATTAGCCACAGGTGGTACCATAGAGGCAACAACTAAATTGATCCGACGCCTAGGTGCGCAAGTACAAGACGCAGGCTTTGTCATTTCTTTACCCGATTTAGGTGGCGAAAAACGCCTTGCAGAGCTTAACATTACCCCTTATTCGCTTATTCAGTATCAAGGTGAATAATTTGTCACCGCATCAAAAAGTAATTTAATATGAGTTATCAAGTTTTAGCGAGAAAATGGCGACCTAAAAACTTTCAAGAATTGATAGGGCAAGAGCATGTGGTCAATGTGCTGGCCAATGCTTTATCTCAACAGCGCTTGCATCATGCCTATCTTTTTACCGGCACTCGAGGTGTCGGTAAAACCACCATTGCCCGAATTTTTGCTAAAAGTCTTAATTGTGAAATTGGCATTACAGCTAAGCCTTGTGGCGAATGTGATGCCTGTATCGATATAGATCAAGGTCGCTTTGTTGACCTGTTAGAAATTGATGCCGCGTCTAAAACTAAAGTAGATGATACTCGAGAAATTCTTGATAATGTGCAATATGCTCCAAGCCGAGGACGCTTTAAGGTTTACTTGATAGATGAAGTCCATATGCTATCACGTCATAGTTTTAATGCCTTATTAAAAACTTTAGAAGAGCCGCCGGAGCATGTTAAATTTATTTTAGCAACCACTGATCCACAAAAACTGCCTGTTACCGTGTTATCACGTTGTTTGCAGTTTCATTTAAAAGCCTTAACCGTTAAGCAAATTGAAGAAAAACTGGCTGAGATCTTATCTAAAGAGCAAGTCACTTATGAGCAAGGCTGCCTAACTTTACTTGCTAAAGCCGCTCGTGGCAGCATGCGCGATTCATTGAGCTTAACGGACCAAGCTATTGCTCAAGGGCAAGGAAATATTAGCTTAGCTAATATTCAACAGATGCTCGGTGGTATCGATCAAAACTGGGTTTACCAGCTGGTCGTCGCTTTACTAAAACAAGACAGCCAAGCGTTAATGGCGTTATCACAAGAAATTGCTTCTTATGCGCCAAGCTATAGCCGTTTATTTGCCGAATTAATTCAACTATTTCATCAAATAGCATTGCTGCAAATAGTTGATCAGCATTTCGATTTACCCGCTGACTTATTAACTTTATTGAAAAAGTTTAGTCAAGCTATGTCTGCTGAAGATGTGCAACTGTATTACCAAATAAGCCTCAATGGTCGCAAAGATTTACCCTATGCTTTTGATGAGCAAGCTGCTTTTGATATGACCTTATTGCGTTTAATTGCTTTTAAACCAATGCAAAAACCACCGCTTAGCAGTGAAGCAATTGTCGCTACTAATGTCTATGCCAATGAAGCTAGCCCCAACGAGGTTAACTTTAATGATGTTGCACTAGCAAAAACCGCTCAAATACCGCCAAGTACTGCTGCTTTAGACCAAAAGCCAGTAGTTGCCACTACCACGGAAACTGCAGTGGCCGATACTCAATCCGAGCCTATGGTTAACCCGGATGTTATTGAGCCTTTTATTACTCCGGATAACATTCAACAAGATGAATTGAATGAACAAATGCTCGCCATTGAGCAACAAGCTGACGATTTTAGCAATAGCGACAGGGCAATGTCACACCAAGCTGCTGGTATGCCAAGCGAAGCAGTAGGTATTCCAGAGCAAGCTGCTGGTATGCCAAGCGAAGCAGTAGGTATTCCAGAGCAAGCTGCTGGTATGCCAAGCGAAGCAGTAGGTATTCCAGAGCAAGCTGCTGGTATGCCAAGCGAAGCAGTAGGTATTCCAGAGCAAGCTGCTAGTATGCTAAGCGAAGCAGTAGGTATTCCAGAGCAAGCTGCTAGTCTACCAAGCGAAGCAGCTGTTATTCCAGATGAAATAGCCGCTATTGCTGAGCCAACAACATCAATAGTCAAGAGTAACGAGCAACAAAAGCCAACTCCTCTTGTTAATCAACAAGACGGCCAGCTTAGTATTGATAGCCCAGTAGCCTCAGTGCTGGCAACACGAAATATGTTACGCAGTCGCAAGAAAGAGCTGGAGAAGCATGCAAAAAAGCCAAGTGACGCAGCTCTGCGTCAATCTAGTAACCTAGATAGTAGTAAAGGTAGCGCTATAGCAGCACCTGTTGAGTCACAAGTGGCAGCAACGGCAAGTGCTGTTATAGTGCCAGAGCCGGAAGCTCCGTTTCATCAAGATAACATTAATCCTGCGACCATAACTAAAGCAAACCAAGTCGATAAATGGGCGCATATGATTGACTCTATGCAGCTCACCGCCCGTATTCGGCAATTAGCGATACATGCTACCATCAGTGAAGACTCTACTGATGATAACTTGATCTTACTATTAAATCAGGCAACCAGGCATTTAAAAACCGATGTTGCTCAGCAACAATTGCAAAGCTATATTTGTCAGTTTTTATCTCGTCAAGTTACCGTAACACTAAATATCGTTGAAGAGACGGTGGCCGACCCTTATCAAATTCAAGTGCAAATTAACGACAAACGACTTGATTATGTTAAAGCTCTATTAAAAGAAGATGCTGTGGTGATTGCCTTGCAAGATACTTTTCAGGCTAGCTTGAATGAAGAGAGCATTGCGCCACGTTAACTCAAACTCTGCGCTGAAATAGACTTTACCCCAGAGTATTTAATCACTTCATTTACATTCAAAACTTGCTGTCTTTCAGGTAAAATAAGACAATCAATGTAAAAATAGTCAACCTAGTAATATCGGAGAAAATATCATGATGAAAGGCGGAATGGGCAACTTAATGAAACAAGCCCAACAAATGCAAGCCAAAATGGCTAAAGCGCAAGAAGAGCTGGCAAAAATGGAAGTTGTTGGTGAAGCAGGTGCTGGCATGGTTAAAGTAACTATGACCGGTAGTCACAGTGTTCGTCGTGTTGAGCTTGATGACAGTTTAATGGACGATGATAAAGACATGATTGAAGACTTACTTGCTGCAGCGGTAAATGATGCGGTACGTCGTGTTGAAGAGCAAAACAAAGATAAGATGGGCGCACTTACTGGCGGGATGCAATTACCACCTGGTATGAAAATGCCGTTTTAGGCTGCTTTCGAAGCCAGATTGTTTTCAAACTGGCTTTTTTAAAGCGGGTGTATTTTGAATAATAAAAGCTCAAGAGATTCTTGAGCTTTTTTTTGCCTGCTATTTTCGGTAAATTATGGGCAAACCTGGTTAAGATAAGCGGCAGCACCGAGTAAACCTGGTTGGCTTTCGGTGATGATGTAAGTCGGCGTTTGTTTGTTTAAATACGACATACGACCTTTAGTTTCAAACCTTGCTCTAAACTCACTATTTTTTAAATAATCGACAAACCTCGGCACTATACCACCCGCAATATATACGCCACCAATCGAGCCTGTGGTTAAGGCTAGGTTACCGGCAAAGCTGCCTAAAATTTTACAAAACTGTGATAAAGCCTGTGTGCTTATCGGGCAGTTGCCATTTAATGCTTGTGCACTAATATCTTTAGCCGTTAGTTTAGTCGCTGCAGGGGTTTTGTCATCAGCCATAATAACCGTTAATGCGTGATATATTTGCTCTAAGCCGTAACCAGAGAGTAGCTGTTCATAAGAAATGCGATTTTTTGTCGTTTTTAATTGTGCAAATATTTTAACATCAAGTTCATCGACAGGGGCAAAGTCGATATGACCTCCTTCGCCACCTAAACAGTGCCAATGATTATTAATGTTCACTAAATTAGCAACCCCCAGCCCTGTTCCCGGACCACAGACAGCTATTGGTTGGTTCTTCACTGCTTCTCCGCCGCCAATTTTTATCTTTTGCTTATCATTCAATAAAGGAATGGCCATAGCGATTGCGGTGTAATCATTTATTAGTGTTAAGCTATTTAACTTAAGCTCTGCTTTCAGCTGTTTTTGTGAAAACTGCCAGGGCAAGTTGGTCATGGCGATAGCATCGCTATCAACAGGGCAGGCTATGGCTAAACAAGCATTTACACGTGTGTTAAGTAGTTTTTTTTCGGTCAAGTATTGATAAATTACCGTACTTAAGTGGGGAAACTGCTGACACTGATATGTTTCAATTTCGTTGAGATTATTATTCTTATCAGTAATTGCTAACCTGATATTTGTACCGCCAATATCAGCAACTAGATTTATTACTTGCCTATCTTGTGAATTCATCATCTTTTGTCTTGCTTCTCGTTCAAAGGTGTTTATTTTTTCAGTGTCGCTAGTAACTGCACTAGCTTTTGCAAATAAGGGAATCTCTAGTAATAAGTGTTGGTTCAAAAGAGTGGGTAATTGACATATTCTTTTGTTTATAAATATTTTTTAACACTAACTTTGCTGCCATGGTGCCCATTAAGTTTACTGGATTATCTATGGTAGTCAGTTTCGGGTAGGTATGTCGTGCAAAAATGATATTATCAAAGCCTATTATCGATAGATCTTTAGGTAAGGAAAATCCTCGCTCTCTGGCATAAGTAATTGCCCCTGAAGCCATCTCGTCATTGGCACAAATTAATGCGCTAAACTCCTGTTTACTCTCAAGAAAATGGTTTAAACCGTCACTGCCACCGGTCTCTTTAAAGTCGCCTTCAAAATATAGCGTGTCACTAAAAGGGATATTACTTTCTGCTAATGCTCGTTTATGACCCGCTAATCTGTCTTTTGCATCGGCTTTAAATTGCGGTCCAGCGATATAGGCAATAGTTGAGTGCCCTTGCGCTATTACTGACTGGGTGGCAAGGTAGCCACCTAATTCATTATCTAAGCTAATACAGTGGTCATTTAAACCTTCAACTAATCGACTCATAAAATAAACAGGCATTTTTCCTTTGCATAAATCAATAAGGTAAGCATCACTGACCGCCTCAACGTGTAAGATAATGGCATCACAATTTCGGCTAATCAAAAACTCAATACCGTCTTTTTCTTTATCTTCCTCACTGTGTCCCGTAGTAATAATAACGTGTTTGCCGGCGGCTCTTAATTCAGATTCTATGCCAGCCATCATTTGACCAAAGAAGGGGCCATGTAACTCTGAAACTAAGATGCCGACACTATTGCTTATATTTGATGCGAGTGACTGGGCAATAGAATTAGGGCGATAACCGAGTTCAGCCATTGCGTCCAAAACTTTCTGACGTGTTTTATCGCTGACTCGTGGGTTTTTATTTATCACACGAGAAACCGTTGCTAAAGAAACGCCAGCAAGTTTTGAAACTTCGTATATAGTGGCCATGTTATTCCTAAGTTGGCAAATTTAGTGGTAAATACTTTGAATTTTAACGGTTTAATTCTAACATGTTTGCCAATATGTTAACTAGTAGCAGTCTTTAATTGTGCTTGTATTTTAACTACTTGCTGCTCTGTTAAGGTGTATTTTCGCATTACCCAAGCAACAGCAAAGGAGCCTAACGCTGGTAAAACGGTAAAGGATAATAGTATACCCTGTTTAGTTGCTTCGGTTTGTTCAACATCTGGTTGCTGCTATTATTTGTAAGGCAATATAGGCTTTAATTTTACAGACTCGTTTTGCCAGTATGATAGGTTGAGCAACGGCGCAACCTATCATACTGGCAATAGCCCCTAAGGTTAAAAAGGAAGTAATTAAGTCTTCACGACCAAGAAAATACTTCACGTAATAAACGGCAAGGGTGAATCGTAAAACTTGCCCCACCTAGTTTTAGTATTATCGGCAATATTACCCATCAGTGGGTCAGTTACCGCATCGATAAGTCGGACCAATAAAAACATGGTGCCAACTGCAGCAGGTGATAAACCCATGACATCAGTATAAAACAGTAATAAAAACATCATTACCGTTTGGAAAATAATATTACTGGCGGTATCACCTAAACCATAAGCTATTTTTCTCTAACACTAATCATGGCTACAAAACTTTGTTTTCTTTTGTTGTCGTTTTAAACAGCGAACTTTATGTTTTAGTGGCGCTGTTGAAAATTACTAAGTGGCGACTAAATCGGCTCTACGTTGCCTTAGTTCATCACCAATTTGCTGATTTTGCTTACAGGTTAAGGGGTAAAAAACCATCAAAGCAGCACCAGCAAAAGCAAAAGCAGCGGGTATCCAACTCATCAGTAATTGCATGCCAGGCAAGGATGCTTCGATAGTCGCTTTGTCCATACCATCATAGCCATAGCTAGCCAGCACCACCAAGACCAGAGCGCCAGCAAAACCGCCACCGGTTTTTTGGACAAAGGTGCCAGCAGAATAGATCAAGCCAGTAGCTCGGCGACCATTTTTCCATTCAGAATAATCTGCAGAATCACCCAACATGGTAAAAAATAAGGTTGGCATTATGGCGGCAAAAAATTCAGCACTACAACCTAAGATGAAAATAGCAGTGATATTCCCCTGAGGTACCCAATAGAAAGCGGCGGTTAAGACCCCACTAATCATAAGTGAGACAATAAACAACTTGCGTTTGCCTAACATTTTAGCTAAAAAATTAGTACATAAGGCGCCTAATATCGACACCAGTAATAGTGCGATGAAGTACTTACCAACCATGAGGTCATCGCCTACTTGGTATTTGAAATAATAGGCAATGGTACCGTATTTAATGCCGTTATACATCATGGTTAAAAAGCCCATGCCTAATAGTATCAACCAGGGTTTATTGGTCAGTAGGTCAACCATATCTCTTTGCGTGCCACTCATATCTTTCGGAGTATTGTTGATCAAACGTTTGATTAGTAGCCAGATGGATGTCATAACGATGACAAAAAATATACCGCTATATATATTGCGGTAATAGAAAAATAAGCTCATAGCTAATAACGGTAAAATGATAAAAGGTAAGTTTTTACTTAAATCAAATAGCTCGGCTTTTAAGTTGCTTGATTGATCAACGACTGTTGTTACCCGTTCTTTGGTGGTGGCAAACGTTATCACCATAAGGGCAATTAAAATACCAGCAAACATATACATACTATATTGATAACCTAAGGCATCGTTGCCGTCGCCAAAGTAGGCCACCAAGTCAGGTAAAAAGCCCATCACCAGTAAACCACCAGCAAAAGCGCCAGCAAAACGAAAGCCAGATAAACTAGTGCGTTCGGTGTCACTTGCCGTCATTACGCCCATTAAAGCGGAATAGGGCACGTTATTTACCGTGTAGGCAAGCGTTAAACCTATATAGGTAATATATGCGTAGATGAGTTTATTGCTATCAGATAAATCAGGGGTGGTGAAACATAACACCATAAATAAGGCTAAAAAGGGTGTCGACCATAAAATCCACGGGCGAAACTTACCCCAGCGGGTATTAGTGCGATCGGCAATCATGCCCATAATTATATCGGTAACACCATCAGACAAACGCACCACTAAAAACAGCATGGCGGCGGCTGCTGCGGTTAAACCAAAAGTGTCAGTATAAAACACGGCTAAGTAAGCTAAAGCGCCGCGCCAAACTAAATTAGCGGCAGCATCGCCCGTGGCGTAGCCTACTTTTTCATAAAAGGGGATTTTAGTCATTTGCTTTTCCTATCATTTAGCTTGTAATCATTTGGGCAAAAAAGTTGGTTTATCTATTCGTTATCTATTACTTATTAGGGCTTTATAGGCAAGTCCGCTGGCTTTAATGGTTCTTACTTGTGTGTCGTAATCGACATAAACAATGCCAAAGCGTTTTAAATAACCTTCAGCCCATTCAAAGTTGTCCATTAAACTCCAGGCAAAATAGCCATCAATTTGCACGCCTTGTTCAATAGCGTCATGCACAGCATTAAGATGACTTTGATAATAATCTATACGATCTACATCATTTACAGCACCATCGACAAGTTTATCAGCTATTGCAGCGCCATTTTCAGTGATGTAGATAGGAGGAAGTGTGTACTTTTCATTGAGTGAAACCAATAATTCAGTAAAAGCTTTTGGATAAATCTCCCAACCTATATCGGTCCTAGGCTCTGGAGCATCTATCTGTATAAAATGCTCATCTTCATCAGCACGGTATATAGCACGAGTATAGAAATTGACCCCTAAAAAGTCAGTAGGGTGGGCTATGATTGCCATATCACCCTCATGTATTTCAGGTTGATGAGCCGTGGGTAGTTGCGCCATAATTTCAGGATACTCACCGTCAAATATTGGCTTGATATACCACTGGTTAAAATAATCATCAGCAAAGGCTGTTGCTTTTATATCGGCTAGCGATGTCGATTCAGGGTAACCAGGGGTAAAGTTTAACACTATACCATTTTGGCTGTTTGGGCTGTTTTTTACCAGTACTTGCATAGCTAAACCATGGGCAAGTAAAAGATGATGAGCGGCTTTCTTACCAAATTCTTTACCAACAATGCCGGGTGCATGGACGCCAGCTTCATAACCTAAAAAGGCACTACAAAAAGGTTCGTTCAGCGTAGCATACGAATAAACCCTATCGCCAAATGCTAGACTAATTTTATCGGCATAATCTCTAAATTTATAAGCGGTTGCTCTATTTAACCAGCCACCTTCATCTTCAAGGTATTGAGGTAGATCCCAATGATAAAGTGTGACAAAGGCTTTAATATTTTTAGATTTTAAGCTATCTAAAATATTAAGGTAATAATCGACCCCGGCTGGGTTTAGTTCACCAGATTCGTTGATTACCCGCGGCCAAGAAATAGATAAACGATAGGCATCAACGCCTAAAGAGGCAATTAATTCCACATCTTGTTGCCAAAGGTTGTAATGATCACAGGCAATATCGCCATTTGAGCCATCAACGACTTTACCGGGGGTATCACAAAATGTGTCCCAAATACAGGGTAGACGATTATTTGCTCCGCCTTCTATTTGAAACGAAGCCGTGGCGACACCATAAATGAAATCTTTTGAAAGCATTTCAGATTGAGCGGGTAAAGTAAGTTTGACAGTCATTAACTATATACCTATTTATTTAAGCCAAATTAGTTTGGCGATTATCTAAATTTATTTTTATGTCAGCGGTTATAAAAAAGGTTGAAAAAAGTAACTAGATGTTCTTTAATGTCCATGTAAGCGCTTACATTTAGATTAGAGCTTTATAAGACTTAGGTCAACCACTTTCATGATATTTCAATTTTAACGCCGATATGTCATTGAAAGTAATAAGTTTATGATTTTATTTGCGCCTAGTTGTTTGATAATAAATTAAGTAATAAAACAAAATAAATTAAAATGAGGGAAATATGTCAATGCATTCAAATTCAGGTACTTTCAATCAGGTGAGTGATGTGCCGCAAAACAATAACTTTTCTTTTGCACTAACGTCATTAACGTCATTATTTTTTATGTGGGGATTTATTACCTGTTTAAATGATATTTTAATTCCGCATTTAAAAGGTGTTTTTGATTTATCTTATAGTCAGGCCATGTTAGTTCAGTTTTGTTTCTTTGGTGCTTATTTTCTTGTTTCACTGCCCGCCGGCGCAATAGTTAAAAAGCTTGGTTACCAAAAGGGCATTGTTTTAGGATTAATTATTGCTGCCATTGGTTGCTTATGTTTTTACCCCGCAGCCTCTATGCATAGCTACCCTGTTTTCTTAATGGCACTATTTATACTTGCCAGTGGCATTACCTTGTTGCAAGTATCAGCTAATCCTTATGTAAGCATGCTGGGTGAGGCTAAAACGGCTTCATCTCGTTTAACCATGACTCAAGCTTTTAATGCCTTAGGTACTACCATAGCGCCATTTTTTGGCGCCTTGTTGATTTTAAATGAAGCAGCGGATGCACTATCTGCACAAGGGTCTGCAGAAGCAGTACAAATGCCTTATGTTTTTCTTGCCGCTATGTTGTTACTGCTGGCCGCAATTTTTGCTTGGATAAAGCTACCTAACGTGTCACCCGTTGAGGAAGAAGAAAAAAGCCAAGATGAAGAGAGTGGTAGTGCGTGGCAATATCGTCATTTGGTACTCGGCGCTGTTGGCATCTTCGTTTATGTTGGTGCTGAAGTATCCATTGGTAGCTTTTTAGTCAGCTTCTTTGCTGACCCTAATATTGCTGGTCTAGAAGAATCGCAAGCGGCAAAATATATCGCCTATTATTGGGGCGGTGCCATGGTGGGGCGTTTTATCGGTGCAGCCGTTATGCAAAAAATAGCTGCAGGCAAAGCGTTATGCTTTAACGCAACACTGGCCGTTATACTGATTTTAGTGGCTGTTTTCTCATCGGGTACACTTGCCATGGTGGCAATTTTACTGGTTGGTTTATGTAATTCAATTATATTCCCAACAATTTTCAGTTTAGCCATCCAAGGCTTAGGTAAACATACCAGTCAAGCTTCAGGTATTTTATGCTTAGCGATTGTTGGCGGAGCCATTATTCCTCTTGCTCAAGGGCTACTTGCTGACAGTGTTGGTGTACAACCGGCGTTTCTCTTACCTATATTTTGCTATTTCTTTATCGCCTATTACGGTCTATCCGGCAGTAAAGTAAAAGACATTGCCAAATAAGAGTGGCTTATCACCACGTTCTAGCTATTAATATGAATAAGAAGTAACACTATGACAAATGAAAA
This sequence comes from Colwellia marinimaniae, assembly GCF_002207865.1. Taxonomy (GTDB): domain Bacteria; phylum Pseudomonadota; class Gammaproteobacteria; order Enterobacterales; family Alteromonadaceae; genus Colwellia; species Colwellia marinimaniae. The sequence continues at coordinate 183,518 of NZ_BDQM01000005.1, read as the reverse complement.
ATTTATTGATAATAAGCTAAAAAGTAAAAGGTTAAGAAGCCAAGCGTTAAATAGTAATAAGCTTAAAACCAGCATACTATGCTTGGCTATTTCTTCACTACTTGTTGGCTGTAATGGCAATAAGCAAGAATCAGTAGCGGAGATAAAGCCTGAGCAAAGCGCTGCGTCTTCATTGCTAGCAAAAACGTCAGCCAATATTAGTATTTGGCCAAAACTTGATATAGCCGTTAAAACGAATGCTGATATTGAAAGAAAAGTAGCATCCTTACTCGCGACAATGACACTTGAGCAAAAAATTGCGCAAATGATCCAACCAGAAATACGAGATATCACGGTTGAAGATATGCGTAAATATGGCTTTGGTTCATATTTAAATGGTGGTGGTGCTTTTCCTAATAATGATAAACATGCTACACCAAGTGATTGGGTCAATTTAGCTGAAGCCATGTACCAAGCATCAATCGATGATAGTTTAGACGGTAATAGCATCCCAACAATGTGGGGCACAGATGCGGTGCACGGACATAATAATGTTATTGGTGCTACCTTGTTTCCTCATAACATCGGCTTAGGGGCAGCTAATAACCCTGATTTGATTGAAAAAATCGCTGCAATCACCGCAATAGAAGTGAGGGTCACGGGTATTGATTGGGTTTTTGCACCTACGGTTGCCGTCGTGCGCGATGATCGTTGGGGCAGAACCTATGAAGGTTACTCTGAAGATCCAGAGATTGTTAGAGCATACTCTGCTGCCATAGTAAAAGGTTTGCAGGGTGCTGCGGACAAAGACTTCCTTGGTGACAATCGTGTTATTAGTACCATAAAACACTTTATCGGTGACGGTGGTACCGATGGCGGCGACGATCAAGGCAACAACCTTTCAGCAGAGCAGGCGTTACTCGATATTCATGGTCAAGGTTACGTTGGCGGTTTAACTGCTGGCGCTCAATCAGTTATGGCATCTTTCAATAGCTGGCACGGTAGCAAGATTCATGGCAATAAATACCTAATAACGGATGTATTAAAAGGAAAAATGGGCTTTGATGGTTTTGTTGTTGGTGACTGGAATGGTCATGGACAAGTTAAAGGTTGTTCAAATGAAAGCTGTCCACAAGCGGTAAATGCCGGCCTAGATATTTTTATGGTGCCAACGGATGCTTGGCGGCCACTTTATGAAAATACCATCAAGCAAGTTAAAAGTGGTGAAATTGCACAAACTCGAATTGATGATGCGGTCAGTCGAATTTTACGGGTTAAATTTAGAGCAGGGCTCTTTGATAAACCAAGCCCAGTAAATAGAGCTTTATCCGGGAAAATACATTTAATTGGCGCTATTGAACACAGAGAAGTTGCCCGACAAGCGGTAAGAGAGTCGTTAGTTTTACTGAAAAATAAGGGTAACTTATTACCTTTATTAGCCAATCAACATATTCTTGTTGCTGGTGATGGTGCTGATAATATTGGCAAGCAATCAGGTGGTTGGTCTATTACTTGGCAAGGTACTAATAACTTTAATGATGACTTCCCCGGTGGCAGCTCTATTTATCAGGGTATTAAGCAGCAGGTTAATACTCAAGGCGGTAGTGTTGAACTCAATATTGATGGTCACTATAACACTAAGCCTGATGTCGCTATTGTCGTTTTTGGTGAAGAACCTTATGCCGAAGGCGTAGGTGATATAGAAAATTTAGAATATCAACAAGGAGTTAAACAAGACCTTGCTTTGTTAAAACGTCTTAAAGCCGATGGTATAAAAGTTGTGTCTTTATTTATAAGTGGTCGTCCTCTGTGGATTAATGCTGAGCTTAATGCCTCTGATGCATTTGTCGCGGTATGGTTACCCGGTTCCGAAGGTGTTGCTGTAGCCGATGTGCTGTTCAGCAAAGCCAACGGTGACATTAACCATGATTTTACCGGTAAACTGTCTTATTCTTGGCCAGCAACAGCTAATCAAACTAGGGTAAATCGTTTTGATGACAATTATCAGCCATTATTGCCTTATGGTTTTGGTTTGAGTTATGGTGAGCCGAATGTATTAGCCGATGACTTAGATGTTAGTACTGACAAAACTACGACAAGCTTACCAAGTATTACCCTTTTTGAAAGCTCGGTGAAATCGCCATGGAAAATGATGATTTCTGATAGTCATGCTACTAATGCTATGACCAGCAGCATTATTGAAAATAAAGCGCTATATTTGCGCACTATTGATAGAGATGTGCAAGAAGATGCCAGAAGAGTGCTATTTAATGGCTCTGAAAAGGGTTTGATTGCTTTTACCAGTAGCTCTGCCACTGATCTAACACCCTATAGTAAGGCTAATTCGACCCTAGAGTTAACAGTGCGTTTGACTGAGCAGAAAAATTTAGTAATGCCGCAGGTTTATTTATCTATGAGTTGTGGTGAGCAATGCCAGGGCCAGGTCAATATAAGCAAGGAATTGTCATCGTTAAAGCTTAACCAATGGCACACCCTCAATATTGATTTACAATGCTTTGAAAAAAATGGCGCTGATATGAGTAATATTTTTAGTCCATTTTCATTGCATACAATAGCGCAATTTAGCATTGATTTTACTGATGTCTATATTAGACCTAATAACCTAGAGCAAGCTAATATTTCTTGTCAGTAATCATTAAGTCGTTGTAGGAAGTAAGTCAGCTGAATATGCATTTTTGCTGTTCGGCTGATTTTTTATTAGTCAAATTGCTTTCATATTCGCTCATCAAACTGATAGACAGCTAAGACAGCTTGATGAGCGAATAAATTAATTAACAGCCACCTTACGCCTATCTGGCTTGTTTAGTAATACTTAATCGTCATCAATATTCCTGCGGTTAAAAGTCACATTGAGCTGTGCTGTCAGCAATAATAGAGGTTAGTTTACCCTTGTTATGCTCGTTGGCAGTATCGCGATTTTATTTCCTTGTTGCTAAGGCTTTACCTTGCTCAGGTCGAATTGTCTCTGGTATCAAAAGGAAACTTCAAAATAAACTGAGTACCTTGGCCTAAGTGACTAATACAATCAATAGTTCCTTTTAATGACTGAGTTACCAGGTTGAAAACAATATGCATGCCTAAGCCACTACTGCCTTTAGCACGCCTAGTGGTGAAAAATGGTTCAAATATTTTCTGTTGAACTTGCTCATTTATGCCACAGCCCGAGTCAGTATAAGTCAAGAGCAGAAATGGCTCTGTTGTGGTGATTTCGATAGTAATATTCCTTTTGTTGGTATTTTCAAAGGCATGAATTACCGAGTTCATCACTAAATTGGTAATGATTTGGGTTAAAACTCCAGGGTCTCCCCAAAGCGTTATATCGTCAGCACATTTTAAGGTCAACGCGCAGTGTTTCTTTTCTAATACTGGGTGCAGATTACTCAGAATTTTATTTGTATATTTTTTTACTTGAAATAAACGAAGGTTTTTGTCGGACTGATCAACCGCAACTAACTTGAAATTATTAATCAAATCAGCTGAACGCTGTAAATTAATTTTAATTAAATTAGTACTAAGCTTTGTTTGTTCTATGTAACGGCTAAATTCTTTACTGGATATCTGTTTCAGTATAAAGTGATTGGCAAGTTCATCTGTGGTGTCTATTAAGTGTGATACAGCGGTTATTGATATACCTAAAGGGGTATTAATTTCATGGGCGACGCCAGCAACTAACCCTCCCAATGAAGCCATTTTCTTAGATTCAATCAATGATAATTGCGCAAGGTTTAACTTGTTCAGCGAGTCTTGCAATGCTTGGTTCTTTTTCTCTAACATTGATGGGCTCGGCAAGCGAATAAAAAAAGGTAAAATAAACCATATAACAATACCGGTAGCCACCGAAGTTACTGCCGTTATTGCCTTAACGATTGCTGAAATACCATAGATTGGCTCCCATATAACCATGGCACTGATCAGATGGGATGTACCACAGGCAAGAAAAATAACTGAGCCAGCTAATAAAAAGAACCAGGGGTAAGGTAAGTCTTGTCGCTTCTTAACAAAAATGATAACCGCGGCGGTAATGGAAAAGTAAGCCAGACCGGTTAATACATCCGAAATAACCGAAGTCCATAGAATATCGGCTTGCCATAAATAACACATACCGTGCGGCATAAAGTCATTGTTATCAAAAAATGAGGGTGCAGCCATGGCTAAACCTAAAGGGGGGAGTTAGTAAGCCTAACTTTAGTAGAAAGCAGCTAAAAATCTTGTTTATCAATAAACTAAATAAAAGTATCTAAGAAACTTTTAAATTAACACCGGCTGCCAAAATTTATCTGCTCTAACTTGAAATTCCCCTATACGGCATCAGGTGTTTGGCAACGAAGCAAAGGCATTATTTGGCCACTGATATTTGTCAGCTTCAGCGAAAATGGCAAATGACAAAAATGTTAAACAACCATGAAAATTGCTGAGGCTCATTTCAGGCTCATGTTTTAGACAAGCTATCAATATAAGTAAATAAAGTAAGCTACTAATTTTCTCTGCTAACTACGCAATCCTTAATCGATAAATGCCTTGCTTAATTAAAATAATTAGTTTTAAATGAAAGCGCTTACATTGGCGTTATAATTTACGTTGTCGACCATTAAATAATGGGGCGGCAATGGCTAAGGTATTTGCTCCTGCGTGGTTAAAACGTAAGGTGTGTTCACATTACATTTTTAGTTGTGAAAATAATATCGGATAGTGCAAAACAGGCGACCTAGAGTAGCCACAACTGACCAGTATCTTTAATCGGGGGAGCTATGAGTAAAGTCATTAAAAATATTGTTATCGTAGGTGGAGGCACTGCCGGTTGGTTAACCGCAGGTGTCATTGCCGCAGAGCATAATTCAAAGTCTGCATCGGGTTTGCAAGTGACTTTAATAGAGTCGCCTGAGGTGAATACTGTTGGTGTGGGAGAGGGAACTTGGCCAACCATGCGAGAAACCTTAGATAAAATCGGCATATCTGAAACTGAACTATTTAGAGAATGTGAAGCCTCATTTAAACAAGGAGCTAAATTTTCCAAGTGGGTTACCGGCGCTGAAGACGACTATTATTATCACCCGTTAGTATTACCGCAGGGTTATACCAAAACAGACCTGGTATTTCCCTGGCAGAAACATCGAGGCGAAATTTCATTTGCTGATGCCGTCAGTTATCAAGGATATCTCTGTGAACAAGGCCGTGCCCCTAAACTCATTTCAACACCTGAATATGCTGGTATAGCTAATTATGCTTATCATCTTAATGCGGTTAAATTAGCTCAGCTCTTGCAAAAACACTGTATTGAAAAACTAGGCGTTAAGCATGTTGTCGACCATGTAACTGCAATAAACTCAGCTGACAATGGTGATATTGCCTCAGTTGCAACAAAAGAGCACGGTGATATCGCGGGCGATTTATTTATTGATTGCTCAGGTTTTTCTTCAATATTATTAGGCAAGCATTTTGATGTGCCGTTTATTAGCAAAAAACACATCTTATTTAATGATACTGCCTTGGCCGTACAAGTGCCTTATCCTGACGAAAATAGTGCCATTGCTTCCCATACTATATCAACAGCGCAAAGCTCAGGCTGGATTTGGGATATAGGCTTACCTTCAAGACGAGGGGTAGGTTATGTTTACTCAAGCGAGCATACTAATGATAAAGATGCTGAAAGTGAGTTACGCGCTTATATTGAATCTTCCATTGGTAAAGCTGAAACAGATAAACTTAAGGTAAGAAAAATAAGCTTTAATCCCGGACATAGAGAAAAATTTTGGCATAAAAACTGTGTCGCTATCGGTATGGCATCTGGATTTTTAGAGCCACTTGAAGCTTCAGCTTTAGTCTTAGTTGAGCTAGCTGCGGCTAAAATAAGTCGCGAAATGCCCGCCACACGCGAAACCATGGACATAGTCGCCAAACGTTATAATAAACAATTCCTCTATCGTTGGCAGCGTATTATAGAGTTTTTGAAGCTGCACTATATTTTAACCAAAAGAACCGACTCTGCTTATTGGCGAGATAATTGTAATGCTGAAACCATCCCTGAAAGTCTACAAGAGTTATTAACCTTATGGAAACATCAACCGCCAGGACCGCAAGACTTTCACCATGTTGAAGAGGTTTTTCCTTCGTCAAGTTGGCAATATGTGCTCTATGGTATGGGCTTTGAAACCCAAGAAAATGAAGTGTCACGCAAGTTTGTCAATGAAGAAATGGCGCATCAATTTTTTAGTGAAAATGTTCAGCTTACTAAAAAGTACCTATCGGCGTTACCCAGTAATAGAGAATTAATTGATAAAATTAAACAGTATGGTCTGCAGAAGATTTAGTTGTTTTTATGCACGTAGTTACTGGGATAAGTACGTGCACGATATTGTTTTTATGTGCAGATGAGCAATGTCAGACTAAAACTTATTCGTTACTTACTAGCACGTTAATTGAGCCGATTAGATTAGCGGCTTGAACGGCAATACTGCTCTAAAAAGCTTTGATGGGAAGGAAGGTTTGCGACCGCTTTATCAATTGTCTGTCTTATATCGCTTAAGAATTTATCGAGTTCATGTGGTTTCATAATAGCGGCAATTTGATGGTACTGCTCAGGATAGACACCTTGTCCCAACATGACTTGTGCCCATGAATCAACACGGAATAATTCGCCTTCAGAGGTGAATATACGTCCAGTTTCTTTGAATAAAGCTAGTCTTTGTTTAAGCGAGTCAGGTATTTCCATATTTTTACAGTACTGCCAAAACGGTGTGTCAGCTCGCTCAGTAGCATGGTAATGTAAAATAATAAAGTCTCTGATATGCTCAAGTTCAGTGGTCAGTTGTTGGTTATATTCGTTAACAGCGGACGGGCTTATACCCTCGAAAGGAAATAGTCGGATTAATCGTAATATACCTGACATGATCAAATGAATACTGGTTGATTCCAACGGCTCTAAGAAACCACTCGATAAACCTAAGGCAACACAGTTTTTATTCCAGCCTTTTCTGCGGCGACCCGTCTTAAACTTAATCACTCTTGGTTGCTTAATCGGCTCACCTTCAATGTTATTCATCAACAAGGTTTTGGCATCATCATCAGCCAAATATTTACTGCAAAACACTAAGCCATTACCCACTCTATGCTGTAATGGAATACGCCATTGCCAGCCACTTTCACGGGCGATAGAACGGGTATAAGGTAACGGGGCTGATACTGATTTCGTTTGTACGGCTACAGCACTGTCACAGGGTAACCAGTGTGACCAATCTTCATAACCTGTATGTAATGCTTTTTCGATAAGTAAGCCAACAAAGCCAGTACAATCAATAAATAACTGACCTTCAATAACATTGCCGTTGGCAAGTTGCAGCGATTTAATGTCACCCGTTTTGCTATCTTTGGCGACGTCGATAATTTTACCTTCTATGCGTTTAACACCATGTGCCTCGGCAAAGGTACGTAAAAATTTTGCATAAAGGCTGGCATCTAAATGATAGGAGTAATTTAAACCGCCTTTTGCAAGGGCGAATTTCTCAGCTTTAGCGGCTTGAATTTCTGGGGAATAATGTTCAAAACCGAAGTCAATGTTGTTTTGCTTGCCGTGTAACCAAAAGTGCTGAAATTCGCCCGCCCAACATTCTTTGCCGACACGGCCAAAACCGTGCATGTATTCATCATCACCCTTTTTCCAGTTTTCAAAGCTTATACCTAATTTGAACGTGGCATGGGTTGCTTTCATAAAGGCTTGTTCATTGATGCCCAGTAAACGATGAAATGCGGTTAGTGTTGGAATTGCTGCTTCACCAACACCGACAGTGCCAATTTCATCTGACTCCACTAAGGTGATATCAAAGGATTTACCTAACAACTTTGACAAGGAAGCTGCTGCCATCCAACCGGCAGTTCCGCCACCAGCAATAACTATTTTAGTAATTTTATGATTATTCATTTAAGCCTCAAAATTTTTTGCTGATGTTAGCGGGTAAACTATTGCTTGTTTTTTAAGTCTACTAATCGTTGAATATTACCCAAAGAAGCGGTAATAAAATAGGCTAGTCTTAATAAACCCGAGCTATGCAGCTCATTCAAAGCGTCACCACTGAGCTTAGCTAGCTTTTCTTCATTAAGGGTATAATTGCCTTGCAGAGAAATTTTTTCACCATTGTTTAACTCAATATTTAAAGCAACAGCTTCAATTAAATCATTTTTTAAAAATGCTGCAAACATTTGTTGGCTTAGCTGTGAACCATCATGCAGTGTTTTTAACGATTGGTTTACTTGCACAAGATAAGGGCTAGCCTGACCATCGTCTAAAAATAGTGCCTCGCCACTTTCTTTGTTCACTCTTGGATTGTCCATATCAATGGCAACTATCGGCTGCTTAACCTTTTCGCCATTTTCTTCTTTTTCTTCAAAACCAATAATAAATGGGCCTTTATTAATCATCGCCGGGATATAGCTGGCTTGCCAACCGTTATTAATATAGAGGTTCTCTCCAGCGACTAAGCCCAGTAATACTACACTTTGAAACTGACCTGTTTCAGGGTTTTTAATAAATAGAATAGGGTAGTCACGCTGTGCTGCTTTAATTTCGTTAGGGAATATCAAAGCACTGTTAATTTTTTCTGAAAATTTGTCGTCAAAATGGGTGATAACTTTAATGTCTTGGTGATTTTTATTATCGAGAATGTCGTGATTAGCCATGAAAAAGTCCTATAGATGAATGCTTGTTTAATTTACTTGTTTAACATTTTTTTATTTTATTTACAGCTACATATTCCTATATTTTCATAATTTAAGGTACTAATTTTGCTATTTAACTTTAATACTTTAATACTTTAATACTTTATAAAAGGTTCTGGGAGAAAGATCACTTTATAAAATATTATCTATATTTTGCTCTATTACTTGTTTTTTAGTGTTGAGTATTTGTACTTTAGATAAAAATAAACCGCCAAATTTTAAGGTTTAGCGGTTTATTTATACTTACTTATTAGGTGACTCTTAGTTATTAGCTAAGAGCTTATATTCGTATGACTTAGAAAGTGTAACGAAGACCTAACTCATAACGTGCACTCCACTCTTCAGCAGAAGTTAACTGGTTAGCTGTTCGACCATGTTTACGCGGGTCTTCACCAGTAATGTTAATACCTGCAAATGACATTGAGAACTGCTCAGTCACTTGATAACCAATACTGAAATCAAGTTGTGAGTACTCTTCAGTAAACTCCGGCTCATTTGAATAAATTGCCGCATTGTTTAAGAATTCGTCACGCCAGTTATAAGCAATACGTGCTGAGAAATTATCCATTTCATATAACAATACTAAGTTAGCCGTGTCACTTAAACCAAGTAAAGCAAACTGGGTAGCTGTAGAGGCTAAATCGAACTCTATATCACCATTAACAAGGGTATAGTTTGCTTGAAAACCAAAACCACTATCGCCAAAGAAATGCTGCACCGCGAATTCCATACCATCAATAACGGCACTTTTGTTGTTCGTTGGTGATTGTGATAAAAAGTTCATTAATGGATCGTCGCTGTTAGCAAAAACATCGACTTCTTTTTCATAGTAGTTATCGGTATGACCGTCAGCATAAATTGTTTCACCTAACTGAGTCGCTGCAACTTGTGAGAACAAGGTTGTTTCGTTAACGGCAATACCAGCGGCATTTAAATCCTCAATCGCTTGTAAAGCTCTTGGGCCGGCACTTGGATCTCTTAAACCATAATAATCACCGATAATCGGTGCATTACCGATAAATTTATCAACGTCTTTTCTGAAGTAACCCGCAGAGACATAACTGGTATCGTCAAAATACCATTCTACTGAAATATCAATGTTAGTTGATTCTAAAGGTACCAGTGATGCTCTACCTTGAGTTGCCGAGCCATTTAGCTCATTAAGCACTGTTGGTGCACCAGGGCCGCCAGTAATACTTACCGCATTACTTAATTGACCATAGGTAGGGCGAGCAATGGTTTGACCGAATGAAACACGGGCTTTGAGGTTATCTGTTAAGTCAATATCAAAATCGATATTAGGTAAAAAGTGACTATAAGAATTTGACTCACTACGCATTTCAGCATCGACAAAGGCACCTTGATCTACGGTAAAGTCATTATTACTTACCCAGCGTACCGCGGTAGGTGCAGCAATATTAGCCGTTGAAGTGGATTTAGTATCTTCATAACGTACACCTACAGAAATGTTATAAGGCAGATCAGAGATGTAACCGGCGTAAGAGAATTTTACATAAGCCGCGGTAACATCTTCTTGAATACGACGGTCAGTTGCAAGGGCTGTATCACGTGCTAAATCTAAGCCATACACAGGCGCTGCCCAATTGGCTAATGCAATAGTGTCGCCACGGAAAGCCTGTGTCCAACCAGCTACTTTGTAATCGTCTAATGAATCATTAAAATCGATAGCATCTAACATCGAGGCAGGAATTTCACCAGGGTTGTTTACCCCCCAATCACCCATAGATTGGTTAGTACTTGATTGAGTCGAGTGGTTATCCATCTCTCTTGATTCAACACCAAAATCGATTTGACCGTCTTCAAATTCCCAGGTACCGTCGATACGAATTTGAGTAATATCATTGGTATTGTAAGCATGTGATTTTTGGTAAATAGAGCTACCCACATCGCTGACGTCAAATGCCTTATTACAGTTTAAACCAATGCGAGAATCACAATCATCAAAGCCAACCATGATGTCTGGAAGACCAGAGGTACCGAAGTAACCGCCTTGTTGTGCTAAAATGTTAGAACCAATACCGAAAGTGACATCATTACCATAGCTTGACATCGGTGAAGACTCAGAAGAAGAGTCGTTATAATCAAACGCTAAGGTTAAATCATCATTAACTTCCCAAACTAAGTTCAGACCAATAGCTACATCTTCGGTGATTGAATTACGATATTTTTGTTTTGTTGCAATATCACGAGGTGCTTGATCTCTTTTATCTTCAGCATAGTGTAATGGCGAAGGGTTTAAACCATCAGTAAATGTGATGTCACTTTTATAGTCAGACATCCAAATAGATAATTCAGTACCTTGTTGCTCTTGTTCTAATTTAGAGTAGGTATAATCAAAAGTCGCGGTAATAGTTTCTATAGGGCGATATTGCAAGGTTAGTTGTGCGTTAGTACGTTCACGTTGTCTATCCCATAAACGGTAAGAAATACTTGAAGGTAATGCAAAGTTTTCACCCATACCAGGAGGATTATTTAGCATCGTTGGCGTATTTGGTACTGCAGTACCTGGCACCATATCAGGCACAGTACCGTCATATACACCGTTACGCCATTGATCAATGTTAGCAGACGTTGAGCTACTATCACGTTGAGAAAAGCTACCTGTGAAAGAAGCACCAAACATCTCATCTTCATCAGTCCAGCTTAATAAACCAGAAAGTTCAGGTGTTACTTGGTCACTGTAATCACGAACACCATCTCTTACTGAGGTGTCCATCATGGCTTTACCACCTATGCTAGCAATAAAACCTGGGTTATCAAGTGGTTTAGCCGTAGTAATGTTAATGGTTGCACCAATACCACCACTTGCAGCAGCAGCATTGGCTGTTTTGTATATTTCTACCGACTTAACCGCATCAGACGCAAGATTTTGGAAATCAAAAGCTCTGTTATCAGAAGCGCCACCACCGTCAGGTAAGGTAGATGAAGCCATAAGGCGACCATTTAAGGTGACCATGTTGTACTGAGGACCAAAGCCACGAACAGTTACTCTGCTACCCTCACCATTTGAACGGTCAATTGAAACACCGGTAATACGCTGTAGCGATTCAGCTAAGTTAGTATCAGGGAACTTACCAATATCTTCAGCAGAGATGGCATCAACCACACCGATAGCATCACGCTTCAAACGCGTAGATTCTTTGATACTTGAACGCATGCCCGTTACTTCGATAACTTCGACGTCGCTATGTGCGGCAGCATTTGCTGATACTTCTTCTGCTGATATTGCCGGCAACGCAGTTGCCCCAAGTATCAATGACAAGCTTGTTGCAATTCTTGTTCTGGTGAATGTTTTCTGAATCATGTTACATCCTCAGTCTTAGTGGACCATTTTATAATTATCATTTTAGTGTAAGCGCTTACAAGATTGTACAAAAAAATATAACACATCAGATTGTTTTGACAAGTTGCAAAATAAAGTAACAATGTAAGCGCTTACATAAAGGTAAGTTAATAATAAAAAGAGGTCAATAAGTATTTCAATTTAAATTAAAGTTTATACACTAAAAGCACAGTTTATATACAGCGCTTAATTATATTTTTAAGGTAAATACTATATTAAACAGGTTATTAGATTATTTGTTGTTTTTCTTATATAAATTACAGCTTGAAAATAATACAAATGCCAGTATATTTGTAAGCGCTTACATTTGGTGGTGTGAGATGACAGGAAATTGTAACTAGGGTTTTGTGGCTTTGATGCACAAAGGTAACTTTTGGTAATAACAGCGAGCCTCATAATGATAAAAAATATAAAACAGCATCAGCTTAACTTAGGTGAAAAGGTGGGTTACGCCTGTGGCGATGTCGCTTCGAACTTTTATTGGCGGGTCTTTGATGTCTTCCTGTTTATTTTTTATACCGATGTTTTTGGCTTATCAGCCGCTGCTGTCGGCACTATGATGTTAGTGACTCGGCTTATTGATGCATTCTCTGATCCGCTAATGGGTGCCATTGCGGATAGAACAAATACCCGCTTTGGTAAATTCAGGCCCTATTTACTCTGGGGTATTATCCCCATGATTGCCGCAGGGGTACTTACTTTTACCGTGCCTGATACCAGTGATAGTAATAAATTAATTTGGGCTTATGGCACTTACATCTTTATGATGTTGGCATACACCTTTATAAATGTACCTTATGGCGCCTTACTGGGTGTAGTTACCGGTGATAGTCAGCAAAGAACCACTTTAACCAGCTTTCGTTTTATTGGCGCTTTTTCAGGTGGTAGTTTGGTCGCTTATATGACACCTGAGTTGGTAAATTACTTAGGGCAGGGTGATGAAGCACTTGGTTGGCAGCTTACTATGCTTACTTATGGTTTAGTTGCTGGGGTACTTTTTGTTATTACTTTTTTATCAACCACGGAGCGTATATCGCCACCCGCACAGCAAAAAACACCGGTATTACAAGATTTAAAAGATTTGACGCAGAATTCCCCTTGGAAGATTCTTTTTGTCTTAGCACTTATCATCATGATGACTATCTCATTAAGAGGCAGTAGCGGCACTTTCTATTTTAAATATTATGTTGAACGTCCCGATTTAATTGGCAGCTTTGCTATGGCTTACATGATTGCTTTAGCCATTGGCGCAGCGTCGACGCCACTATTAACCAAGTTTATTGATAAACGTCGCTTGCTCATGATACTGATGACACTTGTCGCGCTACTGTCAGTTATTTTCTATTTTGTGCCGAGTGATAACATTACCTTGATGTTTATTTTACAAATTATGATTGGTTTAGCACTGGGGCCAAAATCACCGTTAGTTTTTTCCATGTATGCCGATACCGCGGATTTCTCGCAATGGCGCACTGGGCGTCGGGCCACGGCGATGATATTTTCCGCTGCTGCCTTTGCACAAAAACTTGGTGGTGCCCTTGCGGGCGCTATGATTGGTTGGACGCTGTCTTCATTAGGTTATATTGCCAATCAGGTGCAAACCGGCTCGTCACAAGAAGGCATAGTCTTACTGATGAGCTTGCTGCCGGCTATTTTTGCCGCCATTGCTGTGCCAGTAATTTATTTTTACCCCTTAGATGATCCGCAGCTGCAGAAGTTGCAAGGTGAATTACTTATACAGGAAAAAATAGCACGGGAAGCGTTAGCGCAGCAAGAAAATCCTAATACTGCTGAGGAGAAAACAGGAACAACAGGAGCCGTTAATGCCTAAGTTACCTAGACCTAAGTTGCCTTTGATCTCTATAGATAACGCGGTTGCTGGTGATAATAAAATAAAGCTAACCAGTCCGACGAAATTACCTAATGCGACCGGTTTTTTATGGAACAGTTCCATGGTGATGCAAGTCAATTGTCGTGGTTATGTTAATTCACAGTTTATGCAGCCCGAGCCAGCTAAGTATTCTTACGCGCCAAATATGGAAGCTAAAAGCTTTATTCAACCGGAACATAGCTATTTTACTCATCATCCCGGACGATTTTTCTACCTCAAAGATGAAGACAGTGGTGAAATCATTTCACTGCCCTATGAACCCATGCGGGTGGAACTCGATAAATTTTCTTTTGAGCTCGGCCATAGTGACATTACTTGGTCAATTGAACACTTTGGTTTGCACATCAGCATCAAGGTTAATTTGACTAAAGATGACTTAGTGGAGTGTTGGTTTTTTTCGGTACTAAACCTAACGGAAAAGACGAAAAATATTAGCATCTATCCGTATTTCACTATTGGTTATATGTCGTGGATGAATCAGTCAGCAAGCTATAACGAGACCTTAAATGCTATTGTCGCTGATTCGGTAACGCCCTATCAAAAAGTGACCGATTATTTTAAAAACAAGCAGTTTAAAGACAAAACCTTCTTTCTTAGTGATACTCGCCCGACGGCTTGGCATGCTAATCAAAAGGTCTTTGAAGGCGAAGGCGGTTTGCATCAACCGAGTGCCCTGCAGGCTGAGTTGTTAGAGAATGTTGAAGCACGTTACGAAACCCCTGTTGCGGTCATGCAATTTAAGCAACAGTTATTAGCCAGTGAAGGTAAAAGCTATCAATTTCTGTTTGGTCCAGCCAAAGATGAAGCTGAAATCGCGATAATTAAAGAAAAATATTTGGGCCATAGGCAACGAAGTCAAACGGAAAAGTCCTATCGAGACTACATAGCACAAAGCAAAGCGTGTTTAACCATTAACAGTGACTGTGACAATGGCAATGGTACCGGAAATAACGGCTTTGATGATTTTTTCAATCATTGGTTACCAAGACAAATGTTTTACCACGGCGATGTTAATCGTTTGAGCACAGACCCACAAACTCGAAACTATATTCAAGATAATATGGGCATGGCTTTTATTCATGCCCAGCAGACACGTAAAGCTTATATTTTAGCTGTTTCTCAACAAGCCATTAGCGGAGCTATGCCAGAGGGGGTTTTGCTGCATCAAGACGCACAGCTTAAATATATTAATCAAGTACCTCATGCAGATCATGGTGTGTGGTTGCCTATCTGTTTATCGGTCTATTTAAATGAAAGCGCTGATGTCAGTTTACTCAGTGAAATGATCGCTTTTGCTGATTCAACAGCAGAGCAATCTTTTGCCAGCCATATAGAATTAGCCTTGGATTACCTTATTAATGCCACCGATCATCGCGGCTTGAGCTTTATTGAGCAAGGCGATTGGTGCGATCCGATGAATATGGTCGGTTATCAAGGTAAAGGCGTTTCTGCCTGGCTATCTTTAGCTACAGCCTATGCACTAACAACCTGGTGTGATCTTTGTGTCGAATACGACATTAGCATTAGCAAGCAAAAGTATGATGAATATCGATTTGCTGCCCAAGCCATCAATAGTGCGGTAAATAAACACTTATGGCATGGACAATGGTTTGCCCGCGGTATTACCGATGATGGTCGTGTTTTTGGTACAAATGAGGACAAAGAGGGCAAGATATTCCTTAACCCGCAAAGTTGGGCCATGCTCAGTGGTGCGGCAAACCAAGATCAGCAAGCCGAGATGATAGCGGCCATCACTAAACAATTGACCACGCCACAAGGGGTGATGATGCTGGCGCCAAGTTATACCGCTATGGTGGAAGATATTGGCCGTATCACGCAAAAACATCCTGGGGTGTCGGAAAATGGCTCTGTTTATAATCACGCGGCAATATTTTATATTTATGCGCTTTATCAAGCAGGACAAAATAACTTAGCTTTTGACTTGCTCAGTAAAATGTTGCCATCACTTGAAAATGCCCAAAGAACTGGGCAATTACCTATCTATGTACCTAACTATTATCGTGGTGCTTATCATCAGCTGCCCAAACAAGCGGGCCGCTCGAGTCATTTATTTAATACCGGCACAACCTCGTGGTTATATCGTTGTTTAGTCGAAGAGCTGTGCGGCTTAAAAGGCTGCGCTCGAGGTTTACAGATAATGCCAAAACTGCCGACAACGCTAAAACATTTATCTGGTCAGCGATTATTTAGGCGGGCAATACTCAATTTCACTATCGAGCAAAGCAGTGAGGTAACCGCAGTGACAATTTTACTCAATGAACAAAAAATAACCGGTAATATCCTGACAAACTTGCAGGCGGGACAGCATTATCAATTACAAGTTAAGGTAGCAATGACAGCTGAGGGCACCCGTGCAGCTAGTCATGCCAACGGGGGGCAGTCACATGATTAAGCTAACGCAGCCATCACGGTTACGGTTATTTATTGTGATGGGGGTGAGTGGCTCCGGAAAATCTACCCTAGCTAAGAAAATGGCTGAGGAACTTGCCCTCACTTTTATCGATGCCGATGACTTTCATAGCGAACAAGCTAAAAAGCATATGGCAGACAATAAACCATTAACCGATGAGATGAGGATACCTTGGCTCACGACTATCATAGCAAAGTTAAATTGTCTTCATCAGCAGGGTAAATCCGTGGCTTTGGCCTATTCCGGCTTGAAATCGGCCCACAGGGACTTATTTAGAACACTGCCTTTTTATTGTCATTTTTTCTATCTTATCGGCGATCAGGCTGTCATTGCCAAGCGGATTTCTCAACGAGAAAATCACTTTTTTTCACCGGCATTACTTGCTAGCCAATTTGCCGCCATGGAGTCACCCTTGCTCAGAGAGCAAGATATTAGCTCAGTCAATAGTGACCGACCATTTTTATTAGTGGCCGATGAAATAAATAAACTTGCTCAGCTCATTACCAGGAAAATTAACAATGCGTAATTATATTAAATTTATCAGCACTTTATTAATGCTTTGCTCTATTCATGTATCTGCGCTGGAAGCGGTAAAAGCAGTAGGAAAAATGAATATTGATGGTATTGCCGATGAAGTCAGTTGGCAGTTAGCTAAATGGCAGCCAATAGATAAACTCATTTTGGGTACACAACCGAGTGCTGCAGATTTTAGTGGTCGATTTAAAATAATGTGGGATGAAGAGCAATTATATTTATTGGTAGAAATTACTGATGATATTTTATTTGATCAACATGCCGATCCTCGTCATTTATATTGGCATGATGATTGTTTAGAAGTCTTTATTGATGAAGATGGCTCAGGTGGTAATCACCAGTTTAATTTTAATGCTTTTGCTTATCATATTGCCCTTGATAATCAGGTGGTGGATATCGGCGAAAAAAATGCCGACGGCTCGGATAATTTTGTCTTGTTAAACGATCATATAACCAGTAAATGGCGTCGCAGCGAAAAATCACCACATAAAGTTATCTGGGAGCTAGCCGTGCGAGTTTATGACGATAGTTTTACTATGCAAATGCAAATGCCGATGCAAACAAACACGCAAAAGAAAAAGCCGCAGCCAGTAAAATTATCCCTAGGGAAAGAGCTCGGCTTTATGTTGGCTTATTGTGATAACGATGGCAGTAAAGAGCGCGAACATTTTATTGGCTCGATAGATATTAAAGCGGTTAATGGTAATAAGAATTTAGGTTATATCACCGCCGATGTTTTTCAAAAATTGACCTTGATTAACTAGCCTAGTCGGTACGATTCAGTTAAATATGCTTGTTTTAGTGAGCTGGGTAAAAAACAAACAACAAATAAAGTTGTTAAATAACAATGAGGTAGATGTATTTATAAGTATAAATATCTGAATGCATAAAGTTGAACGTTCAATGTAGAGATTTTTTCTAAGATAAGACGAATGCCCTGATTGTGATTGCTACTGTGCCAACTGGCTAAAAAGCCAATCACTAATAATAAGATTCATACTTGAAAACAATAACAATTTGAGCATTTGGTATGAACCATATCAGGGGAAATTTAAATGAAAAAAACACTCTATCAGCAAAAACAACAGGAAAATGTAACTAAGCATAATGCCTTTAAGTATTCTTTAATCGCCTTGGCAATTATTGGACTAAGTTCGGTTTCAGCTAATGCCGCAGACGAAACAAATAAAAAAGCCAAAGAAGAAGCCATTGAAGTCATCGAGGTTAAAGGCCAACGCGGTAATTTAATTTCAGCACAAAACATGAAAATGAATGCGGATACGGTAATGGATGCTATTTCTGCTGCTGATATGGGCTCTATGCCAGACAGAAGTGTATTAGAAGCTATTTCTCGTATGCCGGGGGTTGCTATTGAACGCTTTGCCGCCGCAGATGATCCCGATCACTTTGGTGTTGAAGGTGGTGGTGTTGTTGTGCGTGGTTTAACACATGTACGCAGTGAATTTAATGGCAGAGATGCTTTTTCTGCTGATTCGGGTCGAGGTTTAGGTTTTCAAGATATATCACCTGAATTAATGGGCTCGGTGGAAGTATTTAAAAACCAAACCGCTGACATGATTGAAGGCGGTATAGCGGGTACGGTAAACCTTAATACCCGTAAGGCGTTTGATGCTGATGGTCGGGTATTTTCTTTCTCCGCTGATGTCACTTATACCGATTTACGTGAAGAGACCGCGCCAACTTTTTCTGTCCTTTATAGTGATATATGGACCACAGATATAGGTCGTTTTGGCTTTTTGGCTAACTTCTCTCATTCAGAAATAAAAGTCGAGTCAAACGGCGTACAAGCAGGTAAATATGAACAGCAAGAGTGGGATAACAGTAAGTACGTTCCTCAATCAGCTCGCTTAAGTAAGAAACAAGATGATAAAGAACGAGATGGTTTTGCCACGTCATTGCAATGGGAAAACACCGCTAAAACTATCGTATTAACCGGTGAATTCATTCGTTCGCAAGCTACTCTAGCATGGAATGAAAACGCGATAGAAATGGACGATGGTGATTCGAAAGTAAACCTGAAACCTGTTGATGGTACTAGCTTTGATTTTGATGATAATGGTACTTTTGAAAACGGTATCATTACCTCTGAAGCTGGCTGGCGTGGCGATGGTTCACCACAACGCTACGGTATGCAACATACTATGGTAACCCGGGTACGTAATGAAGAATCAATTGTAAATGATTACAGCTTTAATGCTAAGTTCACGCCAAACGATTCACTGGCCATTAACTTTGATGTGCAATATATTTACGCAACCATGGCCATTGAAGATGTTTCTGTCATGGGCGCAACTCGTGCCGTAGTTGGCATGGACTTGCGTGGCAGCGGCTTACCAAAGATTAGCCTGCTACATCCTGCTTACGATGGACAAGCCGATCATACGCCAGGTACACCATTTACTGATCCAAGCACTAACTTTTGGCGTAGCGCTATGGACCATATTTCGGATAATGAAGGCGAAGAATTTGCCACTCGTTTGGATATTGAATATACCTTTGATAACAGCATTGTTAAGTCGATTGAACTAGGTGCTCGTTACTCAAATCGTCAACAAACTACCAGACAATCAACGTATAACTGGGGGGTATTGTCTGAAGCGTGGGCTGATCACAATATTTGGTATGCAGATACTGATGTGCCTTATGATGAAGTAAGTTTTGATAACTTCGCTCGTGGCGGTGTATTAAATACCGAAGGTGGTAATACTTTCTTATTCCCCTCGCTGTCCATGGTACAAAACTACTCAGGATTAAATGACGCCTTAGCTGGTGCTAAAGCCGTTGCTTGGGGTTGGAATCCTTTAGCCGACCGCGACGATGCAACGGGACACTTTGTCGGTAACGAAATTAATGTCACCCAAGAAGAAAGTACTGCTTTTTATGCCAAGCTAAATTTTGAAGGCGATTTTTCAGGCATGGATTACAGTGCTAATATCGGTTTAAGATACGTGAGACTGGATAATACCACCGACGGTTTCATTAGTTATCCCGATGATGTGCCAAAGAATGACAAAGATATAGCTAACGTCTTAAATGCTGAACAGGCCGCTTTTGGTAATAATGCTTCTATAGTGACCCAATCGATAGGTCAATATACTAAAGTACTGCCGAGTGTTAACTTTAAATTAAACCTTACTGATGAGTTATTGGTGCGTTTTGCTTTCTCTGAAGCCATCGCCTTGCCTTCATTAGGAAATCTTCGAAATTATGTCAGCATTGGCGGAGCAGATCAGAGGGTAACCTTTGATCCTAACGTGCCGGAAGGAGATGAGCCTGTGCCAATTTATGCAGAGTATGAACGTTATACCGCAAGCTCAGGTAACCCTTTATTAAAACCAATGGAATCTTACAACTATGATTTGTCATTGGAATGGTATTTTGCAGAAGCTGGTTCATTAACCTCTACCTTGTTTTATAAAGATATAAGCAACTACTTTGTTAACGGCTTTACCTATAATGATTACACTAACAATGGTGTCACTCAAGAAGTAGAAGTGGCCGGCGCAACCAATGGTGGTAAAGGTACTATCGCGGGTTTTGAAGTGTCTTACCAACAATTTTTTGATGCGCTACCCGGTGCCTTCTCAGGTCTAGGTGTGCAATTAAACTATACCCACATCAATGAGGATGGTTCACCTAATTCAGGTTTGAATAACTCAAGTAGTGATTCAGATGAGGCGGGTGATATCGCCTTTACTGATTTACCACTGCAAGGACTTTCAGAGCAAAATGCTAATGCAGCCTTGTTGTATGAGAAGTTTGGTATCTCAGCACGTATTGCTTACAACTGGCGTTCAGATTACTTGTTAACTACCCGTGATGTTATCACCAAGCTGCCTATTTATAATACAGCTAATGGCCAGCTAGATGCTTCAATCTTTTGGGATGTAAGTGATAATTGGAAAATTGGTATGCAAGGTACTAATTTGAACAACAATATTACTGAAACTGAGATGCAAGTAAATCAGCAAGGTGACAAGGTGACCCGTTCTTGGTTTACCAATGACCGTCGTTATAGCCTAGTGGTAAAAGCTACTTTCTAGCACCTTGCTTAGAAAGTGTAAAATGGCGCTTCAATGTATATGACCGTATTGAATCGCCACGCTTATTTGGGGGATTGTTAACATCGACACTTATCACCCCTTCGCCGGCGCTACTTTTCTACGAAGTAGTAGGGTCGGCTCCTCGCTCTATTTTTTCTGGGAGGCAGCTATGCAGCAAGAACAAGCAAAGCAGCAAAATAAAATTAACAACATAGTTATTGTTGGTGGTGGCACCGCTGGTTGGATGACCGCCGCAACCTTAGCTAAAATATTAGGTAAAAATTACTGTGCTATACGCTTAATTGAATCTGATCAAATAGGTAGTGTTTCCGTGGGTGAAGCCACCATTCCGCAAATATCACTGTTTAATAAAATTCTCGGCATAGACGAAAATGATTTTGTTAAAAAAACTAGCGCTACTTTTAAGTTAGGTATCGAATTTATTGATTGGACCAAAAATGGCGGTGCTTATATGCATCCCTTTGGCGAGCATGGCACTAATATGGATGCCATTCAGTTCCATCATTATTGGTTGAAAATGCATCAACAAGGTAAAAGCCCTGACCTTGAAGAATATTCATTAGCGGCAGTCGCGGCACGACAAGGAAAATTTATCCGTCCGCAGAATATGGGTAATTCTCCGTTATCTAAAATTAATTACGCTTTTCATTTTGATGCCACCTTATATGCAGATTATTTGCGTGATTATGCTATTGAGCGTGGCGTAAATCGCACTGAAGCTAAGGTCGTCGATGTTTCACTTCGAGACAGTGATGGCTTTATTGACAGCTTACTGTTGGAGGATGGTGAGCGGGTAACAGCAGATTTATTTATTGATTGTAGTGGTTTCAAAGCCTTGTTAATTGAAGGCGCACTGAAAACCGGCTTTGATGACTGGAGTGATGTCTTGCCCTGTAATCGAGCCGTGGCTATACCCTGTTTGGCTAAAGAAACGGAGGTCTTGCATCCATTTACTCAAGCCAAGGCACAAAAAGCTGGCTGGATTTGGCGAATTCCTCTGCAACACAGGGTAGGTAACGGTTATGTCTATCCAAGTAAGTTTGTTAGTGACGAAGCAGCCGTTAAAATATTAATCGCGCAAATGGAAGGTGAACCCATCGGCGAGCCAAATTTCTTGCGCTGGACAACGGGGGTACGTAAAAAAGCTTGGCATAAAAACTGTATTGCTATTGGTCTTTCCGCGGGCTTTGTTGAGCCACTAGAATCTACTGGTTTACACCTTATTCAATCGTCGATTGCCAAGTTAATGGCTTTATTTCCTCATCAAGGTTTTAACCAAATAGATATTGATACCTTTAATGCACAGTCGAAAACTGAGCTTGAATATATCCGTGATTTTATCGTTTTACATTATAAAGCCACCGACCGTGATGATTCAGAGTTTTGGCGTGATTGTCAGAAGTTGCAAGTTTCAGAACGATTACAAGCTAAGATGGCTTTATACCAAGCTAATGGTCGTATTTATCGTCAAGACAATGAACTCTTTAATGAGACATCTTGGTTAGCTGTTATGCATGGCCAAGGGCTAACGCCTAGTGGTTATCATCCGTTAGTTGATGCACTACCTGAAGATGAGATTGAACGCAGGTTAAAACATATACATTCAGTCATTCAAAAATCAGTAGCGACAATGCCAATGCAAAAAGACTTTATTGCTAAGTACTGCAAGGCATAGCTAAGTAGTTAGCTGAGTAAAAATTATTATCAAGAGCAATATTTACTTGCTAAATATATCGGTAGATATTATGTTAGAACAATAAATGTAAGCGCTTACATTTATTGTTCATCCTAAATAAAGACGTTGAAAAAGGTTAGTTAATGAAAGCACTATTTATCAAAGGTAGACTAAAAAGCACCATGCTTGTTTCTGCGCTACTTACGCTAAGCACAGCGCTTAGTGGCTGTGTAAATGACAATGAAGCCAATATCACTAATGTAGGCGCAAATAAAGCAGCCAAGCAAGATGTGGCGCCAGCTGAAGATCGCCTAGCGACAGTAGAGCAAGATGTTGAAACTTTACTGGCAAAAATGACCTTGCCAGAAAAAGTTTCTTTGGCCCATGCTAGTGGTAAATTTCATATCAATGCCATTGATCGTGTCGGCATTCCTGAAATGTGGTTATCTGATGGTCCTCACGGTGTCCGTCATCAAATAGAACGCCATACTTGGGCATCGGCGGGTTGGAGCGATGATTATGCCACTTATTTACCTCACCTTACCTCAGTTGCGGCTAGTTGGGATGTTGAGATGGCTCGCCTACATGGGCAAGTGTTAGGTGCTGAAGCCCGCCATAGAAAAAAAGATTTTATTTTAGGCCCTGGGGTTAACTTAGCGCGCTTACCTTTATACGGCAGAAACTTTGAATACATGGGTGAAGATCCTATTTTAGCGGCCACGTTAGTGGTTCCACAAATTAAAGCTATTCAAGCCAATGATGTTGCCGCAACGGTTAAACATTATGCCTTAAACACCCAAGAGCTAAACCGCACCGGTGTTAATGCCAAACCGGATGAACGCACGTTAAGAGAAGTATATTTACCCGCCTTTGAAGCGGCGGTTAAAGAAGCAGGAGTGCTTGGCATGATGGGCTCATACAACCAATACTATGGTACTAATGCTAATCAAAGCAAACACTTGATCATGGATATATTAAAAGGTGAGTGGGGTTATCAAGGCGTTTTACTGACCGATTGGCATGTTGATATTAATACCTATGATGCCGCTGTTAATGGCTTAGATTTAGAAATGGGCACCGACGTTGCCGATTACCAAGATTACTTTTTGGCAAAACCTTTTCTAGAGATGATCCAAGCGGGTAAAATCCCTGAATCAGTCGCCGATGAAAAAGCTAGGCGCATTTTAAGAGTGCAACATACCATAGGTATGTACGATGAAAATCGCTTACCGGGTGCTAGAAATACTAAAGCACATCAAGCTGCCGCCCGTAAAATTGCCACCGAAGGTGTGGTGTTATTGAAAAATGACCTTGTTGGCGCTAAAGCGGTATTACCCTTAGATATAAAAAAACTGAAAAACATACTGGTACTTGGCCCGAATGCCGATAAAAAACATGGCACGGGTGGCGGCTCATCAGAAGTAAAATCTTTATATGAAGTCACTCCGTTAGCAGGCTTAAAAGCACACTTTGGCGAACAGGTAAATATTACTGTGATGAGAGCGCGCAGCAGTGACTTAGCGGCTATTGCCAGTGATTATGTTGAGAGTCGTCATTGGACCGGTACACCTGCATGGAATATTTCATATTTTGTTGAAAAAGCACGGTTAAACTTAACCGAACAATCTTGGATAGTTGATTCAAAGTTTAAAGCCATAGCGCCAGCTAACGCTAGCAATATTGCCAATACTCAGTACATCACTATGGCTGCAAAAATTAAACCTTTAATGACAGGTTTGCATCAATTGAACGTGGAAACCTTGGGTAATTTTCAATTAAAAATAAATGATGACATTGTTATAACTCATCAAATTAATGCTGCGGAATCTGCTAACGCAATGAATAAAAGTAAGGTTATTGCCTTAACTCATGCTATTGAGTTAATCGCGGGTAAATCTTATAGCTTTGAAATTGAATATGATGGCAGTGAACACTTCACTTTAGGTTGGAATGCGCCGGGCGAATTATTTGCTAGTGAAGCTGAGTATATTGCTGCCGCTAAACAAGCCGATGTCGTTATCTATTTTGGCGGTTTGAGCCATGGAGATGACCGGGAGTCAATTGATCGCCCTGATATGAAACTACCTAACTCTCAAGATGAAATTATTAGTAACTTGATTGCCGCCAATGAAAAAACCGTGGTCTTCCTTGTTGCCGGCTCAGCAGTGGCAATGCCTTGGGCAGCGCAAGCTAACGCGATTGTGTGGGGTTGGTATGGCGGAATGGAAGCGGGTCATGCTTTTGCCGATATTCTAACCGGAGCTGTTAATCCCAGTGGTAAAATGCCAATTACCCTGCCGGCTCGCCTTGAAGATACCGCGCCCATTGCCTTAAACGATTATAACGCCAAAGAAAGTCTATACACCGAAGGCGTTTTTATTGGTTATCGTTGGTTTGAACAACAAAAAATAAAACCTACCTTCGTTTTTGGTCATGGCCTTTCATATACCAAATTTACCTTAACGGATATTGCCTTATCGGCAGCAAGTATTACTGCGGATGAAGGTATTACCGTGACCGCAATGCTTAAAAATACCGGCAAGGTCGCTGGCGCCGAGGTGGTGCAATTATATCTACATGACGTTGAATCCAGTGTTGATAGACCAGCAAAAGAATTGAAAGGTTTTACCAAGGTATTCTTAGCGCCAGGTGAAAGTAAACAAATCAGTATATCGCTGAATAAACGTGATTTATCTTTTTGGGATATAAACACTAATGATTGGTTGGCTGAGGCGGGGGATTTTGAAGTCTTACTTGGCACTTCCCTTGATCAAATCAAACTTAAGGCAAGCTTTAATTACCAACAGTAATACCAAGTCCATTAAGTTATTTCTCAATCAGCGAGAGTTAAAAGGCTTAGGTGCAAGGCATTGATTGCAGATAATGGTTATTCCCCTGTCAAAATCAATAACGACGAATGTAAGCCTTTTAAACTCGCCCTTGGGAGCTGGTCAGAAAAATAATAATTTCACCAATTTGTTAGATATAGAGTGACTATACCTGCACAAATTTTATTTATTATAACTTCTCTGACATAGCTCTGAGGTGGGAATAAATTTAAGGGAATTGGTATCACATGACATCTAGCTAACAGTTGTTAGCGCTTCGTCGATGTTGAAAGATACTCATGCACAAGGCATTATTTGCAATACAGTGCTGAGTATCTTTAGGTTTACCACCTCATATATATTGTTCAATATTGTTCCATATTTTAAATTACTTCGATGCTTAGCCCGAAAAAATTTAAATATCCATTTATGTTAACTGGAGATAGTCGATGAAATTAGCAAAGCTATTTTTATACTTCGTAGTGATGATTTGTTTATCTGCGTGTACAGAAAACGTCCCGACAGATAGTGTCAATGATTCAGCTCTGCTTAAAGATATTGACTACATCGCTATTTCACGAGCCGCTTATCAAGATAAGTTACATGGCTTTTGGTTAGGGCAAAGTATCGCTAATTGGACCGGATTAGTGACGGAAATGGATAAAGTAGGCACACCAGCCACCATGCCTTTTTATACCGATGAAGATTGGGGTAGCAAGGATTTACCCGCTGTGTGGGGGGAAGGGGTACCTCATAGTGATACCATTGACTTTTTCTTTGTTGAAAAGGGCCAACCTTGGGGCGCAGATGATGATACCGATATTGAATACATGTATCAGTATTTACATGAGTTTCATCAAACAAGTTTGTTAACCGCTGAGCAAGTCCGAACTGGTTGGTTAGTACACACCTACTCTGAAGAGGATGCACCACTGTTTAAAAAATTTACCCACTCTATAGCAATTAAAGAAAATTTTTTGTGGCAAGCTAATGAACAAGCGCGAATACTAATGGCGCAAGGCATGTTGCCGCCAGCAACCAGTGAGCCGGAAAATAATGCTAAGTACATGATGATTGATGCTCAGCTGACCACGGAAATATTTGGTTTATTAGCGCCAGTAAGAGCCGATATTGCGTTAAAATTATCACATTTACCCATTAGGGTATCAGCAAAATATGATGCTCAGTGGATCGCCAAATTTTATATCACTATGCATTCTCTTGCTTCGTCTGTGGATAAAAGTTTAACTATGCAAGAGCAAACTTGGTGGTTGGCTGAGCAAGCAAGTAACGTTCTTCCTAAAGATTCTTATCCAGCCAAAATGTATGATTTTATTAAAAACTCATATCAACAAAATGCAGATAAAAGTGATTGGGAAAAAAGCCGTGATGCAGTGTATCAGCGTTATCAAATTAATAATGCCGATGGTTATCTTTATAATGATCCCTTTGGAGCGGGTATTAACTTTGCCGCCAGTTTAGTGAGTTTGTTCTACGGACAAGGTGATATCGTGCGCACCATTCAAATAGGCACATTGGCTGGCTGGGATTCAGATAACCCGACCGCGACTTGGGGCGGTTTATTAGGTTTTATGCTTGGTAAAAAAGGTGTCGAGCAAGCGTTTGGTCAAGATAACTTGTCAGAAAGTTATTGGATTCACCGTACGCGAAGAAACTTTCCAGACCATACCCCCAACCAAGTTGGCGAAGATACCTTTAGCCTAATGGCCCAAAGAGCGATTAGGGTGATTGATCGAGTGGTGGTTGAACAAATGCAGGGTAAAGTTGATGTTGTTAATAATGTTTGGCTGATCCCTATAACGAAAGGTTAAGCTTAATTAACCGCCCGTATTATCGGCATAAACCACTTTGAACTATGGGCTATGGAGTACTGAGTATCATGAAAAAAATAATATTTTGTTTAACCGCTATTAGTTTTTTGCTACTGGCTTGTTCGAGCGATACTAGTCAAAGCTTAACAACACAGCCTGAAACAACACTTCCTTCAACAGCCGAGTTACTGCGAGAAGACTACCAATCTAGTGTTGATAACAGTCAGCGCGAATATTTTGTTTATTTACCCCGAGGTTATCACTCCAAACCAGAGAAAAAATGGCCGGTAATGCTGTTTTTACATGGTAATGGTGAGCGCGGCAATGGCCAAGATGAACTCGGTTTTGTCTTGATGCAAGGGCCTTTATATGAGGCTTGGGTACAGAAAAAAGATTTGCCTTTTATTATAATTTCACCGCAGCTGCCTATGTTTGGTTTTGATAAAAAAGGCATTACCTATATTGATAACCGCTCTAAAGAAAACATTCCAAAAAGATTAGCTAATGGTGTACCTAAGCGCAGCGCGGCTTTTCAAACACAAACTGCTATGCAAAGAACACCTTCACTAACTGATATGGGTGAGGTTGCGCCGTTATTGCCACAAGGCTGGGAAAAACTTGAGACTGATTTAATTGCCATGCTTGATAGCGTACAAGCAAAGTACCGAGTCAATGTAGATAAAACCTATTTATCAGGACTTAGTTATGGCGGCTTTGGCACCTGGTATCTGGCGAGTAAATACCCTGAAAGGTTCGCTGCTATCGCCCCGGTAGTTGGTTGGGGCCATCCGAGTTTAATGGCGCCAATAGCAAAGCATAAGTTACCGGTTTGGCAATTTTCCGGCGGTAGAGATAGTGCGGTGAATATTCAGTATTTTTATGCGGGACTCGATACCTTAGAAAAACTTGGCCATAACAACGTGCGTTTTACTGTGCATGAAGATAAAGGTCATGATGCTTGGACTCGAGTTTATTCCGGCGACGATCTTTATCAGTGGTTCTTATCTTATGAGCTTAAGCACTAAGCTGACATTCAATAGGGTGGTAGTTTCTTTGAAAGTAAAAATAATCTTACTTAGCCTTGTCGCTGCATCTAGTTTGAACACTGAAGTGCCTGCCGCCACAGTACCTGAGACTATCACTGTGATGTCATTAAACATCTATGGTTGGAAAACCATGCCAGCGCATAGTGATGATTACGCGCAGTTAATTACGGCTAATCAGGTTGATGTTCTTGCTATCCAAGAAGGTGTCGACGATTGGCAGCTTAAAGAAAACGATATTAATAATAAACTGCCGACTAACTATCAGCGTGCTATGACTTTGAAGACATCACTTGGAGAGTGTTGGCAGCGTCAATTTCAAATTTTTATTAATCTTTGTCAGGGTAATCGCTTTATCGAGTCTGGCCGTTTTGATTTAACCGATGGCCCTAATGCCACCAGAACAGGTGAGTATGCGGTGATAGCAAAAGTGGATAAGCGTTATTTTATCGTTAATGTTCATTGGGACCATGAAAGTATTGCGACTCGCATAGCCAATGCTAAAGAAACAGCGGCCCAGCTAAATAAAATTGCTCAATACCCGAAAATATTATTGGGTGACTTTAATAGTCAATGCGATAGTAGAGAAGTAATATTAGTGCAGTCAAAAGCTAAGCTGACCTTAGTTAAAAGTGCCGGTATTGATTGTCTTTTCGTTAAAGGCCTCACTGGTAGGGCAAAAAAAATAGCTGCTTATCCTTCAGATCATCTAAGCATTATTGCTAGCTTGCGATACCTAAATGACTCAGTTCAGTAACTCCCCCTAAAATTTGAACTTAAAAACAACATTATTCAAAAGATTACCTTGAATATAGGGCAGCCAATAAATAACTATTATCTGCCCCGCTACTTATCGGCATAACTTAATCTTCTTATTCTACTATGGCGAATAGGCTGGGGTGATATTGCTCTTTAATTCTTGATCTAGCCAGGTTATTGCCTGCTGCCAGCCTAAATCCAAACCTGAAAATGTCCTGAAATTTAATTGATCAATGACGCGTTTATCGGCAATCGCTTTGCTAGATTGCTGGCCTTGCTCATTATAATTTACCGCCGCAATAGCCACTATATTTTCGGCAGACCCCATGATGTATTGTGCTTCTGGGCTATAAGAGTAGGTATTAATTTTATTGAGTAAAACACCATAACTTCCCTTAAAAATAGAGGCAATAAAGTTATCATGTTCTTCAACCATTTCTAAAGATACTTCAATGCCTTCATCGACAATAACTTCGGCAATGCTAGCGCTAATAATGTTAATATCGGCGAAACTTATTCTATGTTTGTGCATAATACTACCTCAACATGTATTTGTTAGTTCACTTTTCATTGTAAGCGCTTTCATTTATTTGTCTATTAAATTATTCATCAACTAACTACTTATAAAATATAACAAAATAAATTTACTTATTATTTATAAAGACTATTTCTGTTTTGTTTTGGCAATTTATTTGATAACTCTGCTGAGCAAACGGGCTAATAATATTCAGGGTAAAGGCTTGTCGACATTGGATGTTGATATGAATATCATCGCTTAACTCTTTTCGTTTTTTTGCTATTAAATCAACTGAATTCATGGCTTCTCCTTGCCCATTAAAGCGCAAACCTTGTATGCCATGGCGACCAAGCTCATTAATACGCCAAGTAATTTCATTCTTTGGTGCATTGATGCGCAGTCCAATGGCATGTTTAATCAAATAATTAATCGGGGCTAAACCTGACCAACCGATAAAATCAGCTTTTGCTTTACGGCCTTGCTTAATTTCAAGTGGCGTATAGTTTTCCCACGCAGTATTCGTTTCAACAAAAACCTGGGTGGTGCTATCAAGGTGATTCATCGCTATTTCTCGTGCTAATGCGAACTCATTATTTACTTCCAGCCCTTGTATCACCATGGTATTTGTTGGCACCCAAACAGCACCGGCCCAATAGTCGCCATTAAAGCCTACTTCATCAGCGGGGTGGGTTGGCACTCTATGCTTGGTGTTGAATGACTTAGGATCATTAAGGTGTTCGATTAACCGAGCCAATTGCTTATCATTAGGAATTTTGCCAAGCATGGTCCAAAATGCGGCAATAGTGCGCATAGTCATCAATTTGTTATTTTTGCCCCAATCATAATAGAAACCGCTTTCTTCATGCCAAAGTTTGTCATTAATAAACGTTGCATAATCATCAGCGCGAGCAAGATAGTGTTTGGCTTCACTATCCTTGCCTAGCTCAGTGGCAATTTCCGCCAACCAACGATCAAAAATAACCATTTCGGCGGCGACATCGATACCCGCTAACATTTGCTTATTGCGTGGCGAGTCATCCATGGCCGCTTTATCGGTAAGGTATAAACCAGAAGCTGGGTGATAAATTTTGCTAAAACTTTCACGATACTTTACTAATGGCAGGTAAACATCGGCGAGGCGTTTTTTGTTGTTGGTGATTCTATAAGATTCTAGCTCAGCCCAAGGTAGAATAGGGTGGTTTAAATTCCCGGCGGTGCCAGGCTCAGACCAGCCAATAACACCTAAATGACCATCTTTTTCGCCGACTTCTCGTACTATTTCACCATCGCTCATTTGCAGACGATAAAAATTGTCTAAGCCGTCAATGCTAGGGAAAATGTGATGAGCGTAATTGCCCCACATGGTTGAAAAACTCATGTCCCATAAAAATATATTGTCGTTAAAAGCTTCATCAATAAAGTTTGAAACAAAAGGGCTGCTTGCCTGCGGTTTTTTAAAGTGCTCAAAGCCTATTTGCCAAGCACGATAGTAAAAGTCGATATACTCAGGTTTAGCGTCGAAGATAGGTTTAGGTAGCCTATGTTTGTTTTGGGAAAAACTTGGTATTGCTTGTCCTGAATACTGCTTCTTCACATAGAACTGACCTAGTTCAGTTGGTGCCGGTAGGGCACTAAGCGCTGCACTAAACAGGGTGCAAGCTAGCGTTAGATAAATTAGCGGGCTGATAGCTGTGGTAAAAGTACGTTTAAAACTCATAAAATTCATATTCCCAATTTCTAAGGATTGTTTTTAAATAAAGGTCGTTTTAGTTACATTTTTGTCTGAGCAAGTAGCATATATTTCAGTACTTGTTTAAATATGGCTGAGCTTTCATTTTTTGAGAAAGTGCCTAACTGCAATGAGATAATTTATTTTTTCTTTATCAATATGCTGAGTTACTGGGTTATTAACTGTGCAGTTAGTCTAAAATTTTAGGGTAAGTTCGGCGCGACAAGAATATCTTTTTCTGGCCCCCAGCTATACTCAGCACGGTCATAAGTGCTAAACGAACCGGCATCATCCCAAAAAGTTGCCGCTATACCATGCGCTGTGGCGAAATTCACATGCGCTGCAATATATTTTAAACGGTCATCTTCATTACAGATATTCTCAGGGGCAGTAAAGTCAAAGTGGGCAACACCAAATTCATTGACGGTTACTGGGATATCATGTTCGACTGACCAGTTATGGGCTTTTTGATAGATATCACCTAATGCAGCGATATCTGCATCTGTACCCCAATCCCTAAGACACTGACCAGCAAACGGCCAGGGGTCGTAAGCATGGAAATTAGCAATTAAATAATCATCATTTTTATCGGGTATTGCCGCGGCTAACAAAGCATCAATTGGGGTAAAACCATTGCCAGAAAACACCACTAAACGGGTCGGATTCGCTCGGCGAATAATATCGAGCACTCGTACATTTATTTCATCGACATTATCAATGGTTAAGCCAACAGGTTCATTGAGAATTTCAAACAGTAATTTTGCTGATTTATATTTGAATCGCTCAACGATTTGCAACCAAATCGAGTCAAAACGATTGCGATTACTCTGACTAGCATAGTTATCTTTGAGCCAGTTATCATGATGGGCATTTAAAATAACATAAAGCTCTTGCTGTAGCGCCCAATCAACTATGGTTTCCACTCTATCCATTTCAGCAGCATCTACTTGATATGGCGCTGAGCTATCGGTACGTTCATGCCAAGTAACTGGGATCCTCACATGTTTGAATCCCGCCTCTTTAAAATCAATAATGAATTGCTCTTCTGCTGCCGGTGCCCAAGAGCCTTCTGTTGGTGCGTCTAAAGTATTGCCCAAATTAATGCCAATGCCCATTTCACTCACTGCCGTTAGTGGACTGATTGGGTTGGGGTCTATCACCACCTTAACATCAGGCAGCTGCAATGGCGCCTCTTCGGGTACAACTACGGGAGGTACAAAGCTACCATCATCCACTTTAAAGTGAATACTATCTATATTGAAAGGCCCTGAAATGATTTCAAGGCGTAAAATATGAGCACCTTCTGTAACAGTAAGTAGGGCAACATCATGGTTTTCAAAAACTTGCCAACCCCCAGTTTCAGCGACACTATCGGTCGCTA
Source organism: Colwellia marinimaniae (assembly GCF_002207865.1). Taxonomy (GTDB): domain Bacteria; phylum Pseudomonadota; class Gammaproteobacteria; order Enterobacterales; family Alteromonadaceae; genus Colwellia; species Colwellia marinimaniae. Next base: position 150,740 of record NZ_BDQM01000005.1, on the reverse strand, counting down.
CTAGCTCATCATCAAGAAATAAAGAGTAAGCCCCACCACCAAGCGCTGAAGCAACTTTTATCGACAATATATAACTACCAGCCGTTAAGGTGAAATCATATTCTAGCCATTCACCTGTCTCGGTATAACTAACAATAAAACCTTCACCACTGCTCAACTCTTCAATATCGACATTGTCATTGCGAAAAGCATTACCTTCGTTACCCTGAGTCGTATCTAAAAAACGCACATAATCTTCAGCTTCTATTAATAGCGGCTCCGCTATTGGTAACTCTGCCGGCGGGAGATTAGAGTCAGTGGGCTCTGTTTCGGCCTCTGTTGATGATGAACCACCACATGAGGTCAATATTAATGCGCTGCAAAGTAAGGTGGCAATATGTATTGATTTCGCACCGGCTTTAAAAAGAGTAAAATTAGATAGTATATTCGCCATGATTGTACTTACCTGTAAATGTTTTAAATTTGATTATTATTTTTTGTTGTATTAATTCAATAACAATATGCTTAAGAGCAGGGGCGTGAGTGTCAAAAAAACTTAGCGCAAAGCAAAAAAACCTGCTTGTTGTTTAAACCTGCGTTGGTGATGGGAACATTACGATATAACACCAATCCCACTAACTATGTGATCATTTCTACTTGCTAAAACCACCAACTACTTCGTTATTTATTTAATAATTAGAACAACTAGTTATTAAAGTAAATGCCTTGTATTTGGCGATTTTTTCTACGTATAAAATAGTTCACCTAATTTATGGAACTGGTATAAGAGAAAAACCGAAAGGATTCATCAACACAAATAAGGTAAAATATTTTTATTAAGAAGTCGTCTCAACTTATGAAAAATACAATAAACGTACGTTCAACTTTATGTTAACGAATGATGTACTTTTTAATGTTATGAAAAATATAGATTTAGTTACTAATTGTAACCATGGGAGTTACTCTTATTAGGTAACTCCCATGGTAAAAACATACTTGTTACCTGAGTATTAGTGACAACTTATTACTGACAACTTTTGACTAAACTCCAAGAAACATCACTGCCGGGTTCACTGTTGGTATACCAGCATGCTAATAGCGACACTGCCGGCCAGTAAGGTAAGTAAAGTTTCTCTCATCGTGGTCGTTTGTGATTTTTTAGCAATATATTGTTGCATAATATCTATATTCATGGTGTTCTCCACCGCTTGTTAATACTTATTTGTTATTGTTATTGTTATTGTTATATTTATTTGCTGGTCTGTAATAAATAATTTGACGCTTTGCTCGAATGGACTATCTGAGGGGGTTTTCTTAGCAAAAATAGCCCTTGTCTAGGGGGGTGCGGGTAATTTTTCCTTGCGAAACTGTGAAGGGGTTTTGCCGGTATCTAATTTAAATAATCGATTAAAACTGCTTTTGCTGTTATAGCCAGCAAGAAAGGCAAGGTCAATAATGGATTGATTAGCCATATTGGGGTCGGTGAGGTAAGCACTTACTTCTTTTAAACGATAACGGTTAACGTATTCAAAAAAATTAACTTCAAATTCTCGATTGATTAAATTGGAGAGTAATTTGGGTGACAGTGATACTTGCCGTGCTAAATCGTCAATTTTAAGCTGATTGTTTAAGTAAGGGCGCTGTTTTTCCATATGATTACCGACACGGGTAACTTGCTCCGGTGAGTAAGTATTAGGCTTATCTGTTTTAGTAATATCTTTATTAGTAATACCATCTAGCGTTTCTTTGCTTACCCGGAGAATATTGCGAGGGTCTGATAAAGCAAAGAACAGTAAAGTAGATACCAGTAATAACTGTCCATAATTCTCTATAATTCCCATTAAATTGAAATTGATTAAAGTAACCGTTGATGCGTCAAAAATTGCCGTAACTAAGGTATAAATGATCAGGTAACTTTCAGACCACAATCTTAAGACAATAAAACCGACTACTAACAGTTTAAGCCAAGTATAATTGACTGACTCTGTATTAGAATAAGCTGTTGAGAGCTGATTTTGGTAGTGCCGTATGGTAAATAAAGCCCAAACGCCAAAACCAGCCCGAACGACATTGCGCAAGTGTTCATAATACTGAATATGCTCAGCTCTCAGAAAAAGTAGAAAATCGACGCCCTGAGCTGTGGTAAATTGAACTTTAACAAGGACTAGCGTCACTAGATAGATTAATAAGGGCAGTAATAAAACCAGGTCAACCTTTTTAAAACTGAGCTGTTGGTATAGCGTCGAACGTGTATACAATAATAAAAGTGGCCCTTCTAACCAAAGAGCCAACTCTAAGGTTGAAAATACCCAAGGCATATGAGCTACCGACCAAAGATGAAAATCTTCGCCATACAAGGCCAGTACATAGGCGGAAATCCCTGCTTGTGATAATAAAAAAAAGCCTAAGAAACGAGGTGTTGAATCTGCTTTACTGCGACCTAATAAGGTCATCGCTGCAAATAAAAAACAGATATAGCAAGCTACTAATAAGACGATATCGTGACTATTAAAGAGTAGTGTTTTCATTTATGTTTTTTGCTGTTCTTTTCTATATTGCGTTGGTGTCATACCAACAATCTTCTTAAAAAAGGTGTTAAAAGTAGCTTTACTGTTAAAGCCGGCTTGAGCCATTACGGCTAGCATGGTGATTTTTTCATTTTCTTTTCTTGTCAGTAGCATTTGAGCTTCATCAATACGGTAGCCATTAATGAACTCAAAGAAGTTCTTTTTAAAATGCCTATTAATTACCTGCGATAACTGCCTTGAGGGCATAAAAGTTTGTGTAGCAAGGTTGTCTAACGTTAACAAGTGATTCAAATAAGGTTTATGTTCATTCATGTAAAGCGTTAAGGCATTTATTTGCTCAGGGTCTATCGATTCTTTTTCTAAAGGCAGGGAGGTTGAGTTGTCCATACCATGAAAAAGGTTTGATACCCCTAAACTAAAAAATATTAAAAAGCTAATTAAAAACATAACCATAAAATTAGATAGCTGGCCAAGTACAGGGTAGTTAATGCTAAAGTGCAGGTCAATCGAGGTCATGTAGCCCAAGGTAATAAATACCGCTTGTACTTTAATGATGAGAAAACCAATAGTTAGCACTTTAAGCCAAGTAAGATCGACACCTTCGATATCAGCAAAGTTATCCTTGATTTTTTTCTGATAATTACGTAATTCGAGCAAACATAATATGCCACAAAAAGTTCGAAAACATTCTCTAAATAAATTGATGAAGCGAGTATAAAAAGGCTCTGCTTCAATATGGTAGCCATTAAGAATGGCTATTTTTGTATCGCTATCAAGCATATACCAGGCATTGCTTTCATAAATAAGGTAAAGAAAAAATGGCAATAGATAGAGTAAGTCGGTTTTTTTAAAGCTGAAATTTTTGTATATAAGTGAGCGGACATAGAAGAGTAACAATACGGCTTCTAACCAATAAGCTAAGCCAAAAACATAAAACACATTCGCTGAAAAACTAATGGCAAATTGACGAAATCCTTCGCCAAAATTGATCAGGGTATCTAGTGGTATTGCCGCATAGGACAATAAAAATAACGCTAACAATACGTTACTTTGTTTTTTGCCTTTTTTGATCAGTACTAAAAAAAAGGCAAATAAAACACATTGATAGATGGTAAAAAGCAATGCTAAATCAAGGGTGTTAAAAAGAACAGTACTCATACTACGTCCGTCTTCTGTCATTATTATTATATATTTCAATAATTAATCTATACAAACTCACTTAACAAAGCAAACGCTAACCACTTATCAAAGGAAATTATTCTTTTACTAAAGTTGCTTAATATACTGCTCTAAGCCTTTTTTAGATAAAGCTACTGCAGTAAGAGAACTCAAACCATTAGGATATTCCTCTTGCTCAACAACAATCCACTTGGTGCCGCCAACTATACCTAATCTGATTTTTCCTGGGTGGACTTTATTCATCTTGTGACTCAAGAGTTTTTAACTAACTAGAAGTTCAAACCGTTAGTTGGTGAGTTGTCGATTAAATTTAGTATATCGATATCAAGAGGGAACGGTTAATATAAAATCGGATTATAATGCAACAAAATCGGCGTTTACTTGTTTTGGTCATTTGTTATTATCAATGAGTATTTCTTTATTATGTGGTTATGGGTGGAAACGAAACTACCCATCGCCCAAGTTGCCTATCAGTCAGGGTTTTCGGATCACAGTTACTTTAGTCGACACTTTAAAATGATGTTTACTGAATTACCCTCTGCTCTAAGACAGCAGCGACTATCTTCTGCAGCCAGTAATTAAACTATGTGCAATTATTTTCGGTAAGCCACTACTATTTAGCCATTAGTTTTATTAAAATTAGCCTTATGTTTTGAAAAAGAGCCGACATTGACTATTACTTTTTTTCATAATGCTATTTTGTTTATCAGCCAGTCATTAAAATTTAAAATAAAAGCAGTTACCTATGAAATTTAGTCCACTTGTGCAAGAGTTAATTGATTCACTAAAATGTTTACCTGGGGTTGGCGCTAAGTCAGCACAACGCATGGCATTTCAGTTACTTGAACGTAACCGACGTGGCGGTAGTAAACTCGCCAAAACCTTAGCAAAGGCGATGACCGATATTGGCCATTGCCAACAGTGTCGTAACTTTACCGAAGAACCACTCTGTGAAATTTGTCAAAACCCTAAACGACAGTTAGCGACTAAGCTTTGTATTGTTGAGACACCGGGTGATGTTATTGCTATAGAGCAAACCGGTGAGTTTTTTGGCAAGTACTTTGTCTTGATGGGGCATTTATCCCCTATTGATGGCATAGGGCCAGATGACTTAGGTTTTGATATATTAATTAAGCAATTTGCTAGTGGTCAGTTTAGTGAGGTTATCTTAGCAACTAACCCTACGGTCGAAGGGGAGGCAACCGCGCACTATATTGCTGAGCTTGCCCAGCAATATCAAGTTAATATTTCTAGAATTGCCCACGGCGTTCCTGTGGGCGGGGAATTAGAATATGTTGATGGTAATACTCTAGCTCATGCCTTAGCAGGCAGAAAAGCTTATGAAATTTAACTTAGTAATAATAAAGCCTAGCTAGCGTAGAGCATTAACCGCCGGTAAACTTAACGTTAAAACCCGCCTTTTCTAGCACCTGCTGTATTACCTCGCGCTTATCGCCTTGAACCTCAATGGTTTCTCCAACGACTGAGCCACCACTGCCGCAGGTCTTTTTAAGTTTTTTTGCTAATTCTTTTAGTGCCTTGTTGTCTAGACCTAGGCCGCTGATGACCACAACCCCTTTGCCTTTTCGGCCTTTGGTTTCGCGTCTAACACGTGCAAAACCATCACTTGGCGTAACAGTTTTTTCTTTTTTTTTGTTAATGCGGCCGGTGTCAGTTGAATAGACTAGTGAGTCATCACTGGCTGGTGTCGATTTATTAGGCTCAATGGGGGCTTTACCAAAAGCAGCGGCTAAATCACTTAAACTAGACAAACTATTTTTCATATATCACTCAATACTCTTAGCTAAACTGGTTAATCAAATTTTAGATAAAATAAAACCACAGCAACGTTCATAGTCACTGTGGTTTTATTATATCACTAACAAGCTGAAAAGCGCTTGTTAGTGATAGATACCCGTCACTCATAATGACGCTACATGGATGGTGCTATTAGAAGAATGCAGACGGTACAGGAAGTACATTATACGGATAATGCAGGAGCAATTATCCTGAGCACATTCTCCTGAACAACCATTATTTCATCACAGCGCCTTGAATTTAAATTGCTCAAGCACTTTGAAACATGCATCTTGAATGGTAACGGGTATATTATTGCCTGAATATTTTAAAGCTTGCTTTCTAACTCAGGTAAAGCATCAAATAAGTCAGCAACAATACCGTAATCTGCAACTTGGAAGATTGGCGCTTCGGGATCTTTATTGATAGCGACAATGACTTTTGAGTCTTTCATACCCGCTAAATGCTGGATAGCACCACTGATACCGACGGCAATGTATAAGTCAGGAGCAACAATTTTACCTGTTTGACCTACTTGCATGTCGTTTGGCACAAAGCCAGCATCAACAGCTGCGCGTGATGCGCCAATTGCTGCGCCAAGTTTGTCGGCAATACCGTCAAGTAATTTAAAGTTATCGCCATTTTGCATGCCGCGACCACCAGAAATCACTACTCTTGCCGCACCTAGATCAGGTCGCTCAGAGACAGTGAGTTCGTCACTTACATGGCTTGATATACCGGCATCAGTAACCGTATCTAATTTAACCACTTCAGCATTGCCATCGGTTGCTACCGCATCAAAGCCAGTAGTACGTACAGTGATAACCTTTTTGTTATCTAAACTTTGTACTGTGGCAATAGCGTTGCCGGCATAAATAGGGCGAATAAAAGTATCACTACTTTCAACGTCAATAATATCAGAAATTTGCGCAACATCTAATAACGCGGCAACTCTAGGCATAAAGTTTTTGCCGGTAGTAAGCGCTGTTGCCAGAATGTGTTCATAATCGCTGGCTAATTCAGTGACTAATAAACTAAGATTTTCAGCAAGGTGATGCTCATAAACGGCATTATCACAGACTATTACTTTGTTGACGCCATTGACTTTTACTGCCGCATCAACAACATCTTGACAATTAAAACCTGCCACCAGTAGTGTTATATCACCACCAATTTTTTGCGCTGCGCCTACTGTTTTTAGGGTCTCAGCTTTTAACGAGCTGTTGTCGTGTTCAACAATTACTAAAATACTCATGAGATCACCTTGGCTTCATTTCTTAATTTATCAATTAATTCATCAATACTTTTTACCATAACACCAGCTTTGCGCTCTGCTGGCGGCGTAACTTTTAATAATTTAGTACGTGGGCTTAAATCAATGCCAAAATCTGCCGCTGGTCTCACTACTAATGGCTTACGCTTAGCTTTCATAATATTAGGTAATGTAGCGTAGCGAGGTTCGTTTAAGCGTAAATCTGTGGTTACAATAGCGGGCAAGCTAAGCGCAACAGTTTGTAAACCGCCATCAACTTCACGGGTAACATTGACTTTATCGTCAATAAACTTCACTTCTGAGGCGAAGGTACCTTGTGGCATGCCTGTAAGTGCCGCTAGCATCTGGCCAGTTTGATTATTGTCACTATCAATGGACTGTTTACCTAAAATAACAAGTTGCGGTTGCTCTTCTTCAACCACTTTTTGCAATAATTTAGCAATGTTCAATGCATCTAGGTTTTCATCCGTTTCAATTTGAATAGCGCGATCGGCACCTAAGGCTAATGCAGTACGCAATTGTTCTTGGCAAGACTTATCACCGATAGAAATTGCAATTACCTCTGTTGCGATACCCGCTTCTTTTAAACGTACCGCTTCTTCAATGGCAATTTCACAAAAAGGGTTGATCGCCATTTTTGTATTGGCAAGATCTACATTGGAATGATCGGGTTTTACTCGAACTTTGACGTTATAGTCAATAACACGTTTTATCGGAACTAATACTTTCATCGCAGCCTCTGAAAAGGTTTGTTAATTTACAATAATAGTTAAAAGATACCCCTGGTTTACGTCAACGTCAACGTAATCTTGGTGAAAACTTTTAAACTAAGATACAATCTAGATAAGTGCTTGTAACAGTGCCTTGCTTGGGCATCTGTTATAAGATACTATCAAACACCTGTTTGAATATCAAACACATGTTTGAATTTTACTGAAAACTTAACAGTCTAAATATAATAATACTGGGAGATCTTATGGAACGCGAATCGATGGAATTTGACGTAGTCATTGTTGGTGCTGGCCCTGCCGGTTTATCAACTGCTTGTCGCTTAATGCAAATAGCACAAGATAAGCAGCAAGAGTTAATGGTTTGTGTAGTTGAAAAAGGCTCAGAAGTGGGCGCGCATATTCTTTCCGGCGCTGTTTTTGAACCCAGATCTTTAAATGAATTATTTCCTGATTGGCAACAAAGAAATGCACCATTAACTACCAAAGTAACTGCTGATGATATTTACCTATTAACGAGTGAAAAATCAGGTATCAAATTACCTAACTTTTCCGTACCCAAAACTATGCATAATGACGGCAACTATATTGTTAGCATGGGTAATGTTTGTCGCTGGTTAGCTGAGCAAGCAGAGCAATTAGGTGTTGAAATTTTCCCCGGTTTCCCTGCGCAAAGTATCATATATAATGATGATGGTAGTGTTGGTGGTGTTATCACCGGTGATATGGGGTTAGATGCCGAGGGCAAAGAAAAAGACTCCTTTATGCCAGGTATGGAGTTACGTGCTAAGTACACGGTTTTTGCTGAGGGTTGTCGCGGTCACTTAGGTAAAGAGTTAATTGAAAAATTTAATCTTGATGAAAACAGCTCGCCGCAACATTACGGTTTAGGTTTTAAAGAAATTTGGGACATAGCGCCAGAAAAACATCAAGAAGGTCTAGTGGTACACACTGCTGGTTGGCCGTTAGATAAAGGAACTACCGGTGGTGGTTACCTTTATCATGCAGAAAATAATCAGGTGTTTGTTGGTTTAATTGTTGATTTAAATTACAGCAACCCACATCTAAGCCCTTTTGATGAGTTTCAGCGTTATAAACATCACCCTAAAATTAGTCAATACCTTGAAGGTGGTAAACGAGTTTCCTATGGTGCCCGAGCTATGGCGAAAGGTGGTTTTAATTCATTACCTAAAATGACCATGCCGGGTGGGTTATTGGTGGGCTGTGACGCCGGTACCATTAATTTTGCTAAAATTAAAGGTAATCATACCGCAATGAAATCAGGCATGTTAGCGGCTGAAGCCATTGCCCAAGTATTGATTAATGATGAAGGTATTGCCGAAGAAGGTAAGCAGGATTTAACGCACTTCAGCCAACTCTATAAAGACTCTTGGTTATATGAAGAACTATACAGTACCCGTAATTTTGGTCCGGCGATGCACAAGTTTGGTACTTTATTAGGTGGCGCTTATAACACTTTAGATCAGAATTTTTTCTCCGGTAAATTACCGTTTAATTTTAAAGATGATAGCCTAGATCATGCCCAACTGAAGCTTGCGGCTGATGTTCCAGTGATTAAGTATGCAAAACCAGATAATAAATTAAGTTTTGATAAACTGTCTTCGGTATTTTTATCTAATACCAATCATGAAGAAGAACAGCCTTGTCATTTAAAACTCAAAGATGCTGACATTCCTATTAGTGTTAATTTATTGAAATATAATGAACCCGCACAGCTATATTGTCCTGCCGGAGTCTATGAAGTTGAAAAAACTGAGCAAGGTGATAAGTTTATTATTAATGCGCAAAATTGTATTCACTGTAAAACGTGTGATATTAAAGACCCCAGTCAGAATATTACTTGGGTAACGCCGGAAGGCACTGGTGGGCCAAACTACCCGAATATGTAATACCATAGCTATTAAGTTTGTTGCGACTCAGCAACAGAGTTAAATTGCTATTATATACAGCTATTAGGTTATTTTAGTGTTGCAAGGCCCAATATACTCTAAGGAGTGTCTTGGGCTTTTTTCTTCTTTTTTGAGGGGCGGGCAATATAATAATTTTACTTACTTGTTGGATTTCTCTTGAATATAACTCGTTGATTTTACGTAAATATAAGCCGCCCACTATCAAGAGTTTAGCTTAGTAGATATTTCGATAAGGTTATATGCTTTTAATGCGGGTATGGCCTGGTGAAGCTGAGTTTCAATTTCATCTAATTGACTCAGTTTTTGACAAAAAATAGCCACTTTTTTATCAAGTGCTTGAGCACGTATAGTCACACCGAGATCCAAGCCTGCGCTAAGGCTTGTTAATCGCTTATCAAAGGTGGTTATTCGTGTTTCGCTACCGTATTCGCTGCTATTACGGTCAACTAATACCGACTGACCAACAGCGGCTAATATTGAACCGATAGAGATTGAAATCATCGCTTCTATCTCTTGTTCAAATTCACCGGTTAACATTTCATCAAAATCATTTAAGTCTTGTGGCGCTATATAATAGTTATTGGCACTTTGATTAAAACGTGCACGTATCCGCCATTTTATCTCATCAAATTTGGCTTGTACTTTTTGTTGTGCAGCGCTGTTTTCCCCCGTTAAGCCAGCAATCATTTTATTGATTGCTTTTAACGCAATATCTACTCCTTCAATCGCCATAGCGATTATTTCTGGGACTTGTTGGCGGATCCCGCTACTGAAGCTTCTTAACAGTTGTTGCTGCTCTATAGATAAGGAAATTTCCCTACCTTTAATAAAAAGTTGCTCGCTATTGTTAATTTGTACTTGGGTTATACCTTGATCGACGATGCGGATATGTTTAGGGGCAATAATAACCCCATAATTAAGATGAATGGAGCATTGCTGAGCATAGGCTTGCTGGCTTAAGGGTAAGGTGAAAAAGAGCAGAGAACAATATTTTAGCGTTGAGGTGTTTACCATCACTGTTAGGTATTCACTATAGGGTCAATAAGTATCTTTCTCTCATGATAAATCATTTTACTTGGACCATATTCTCGGCGTGTTTTCTCATTAAAATCACCGACAATTAGCTCAACGCCATGATAAAGCTTTTCTGTGGCTTCAAGATAAACACTCGCCATGTACTCTTGTAGGTTGTCTTCAAGGCTGCTTTTTTCATTGAGTATTTCACCCGTTTTATTGGCATGATATTGGTAGGTTGGCACTATTTTGGCTATTAACTCGGGTTTTGCTTTATCTTTAGGTAGTTTCTTTAATTTATTTATCGCCGCTTTTAATTCATTGGTTTTATCCGACTCTATTTTGAGTAACTCATCTATTTGACGAATATCATTTTTAAATTTTAGGATTTTATGTTCAAAATTAACTACGGTATTACTACCCGCAGTAGCACCAATCATGCCGGCATTAACTGAAGAGCCTACTTTGGTATAGCCACCGATGAGTTTACCATCAGCTTTACCATCTTTACCTACCCATAAGCGACCATTAATATCTAAAATACTGTGTAGTAACTGGTTTTCAATACGTACGTCTTGAGCACAAGTGATTTGTGCATATTGACCATACTTGGCATAAACACTGCCTTTAGCATGAATATTTACACTCATAGTCATATTGCTAATCTGGGTTTTGTCAGTATCATGTTTTCGGCCAATAATACCACCAGTAATGGTAATATCGCCACCGGCTTCTAGGGTTGCCGACTCAACAAAACCACCCACGGTAATATCGCCAGAAGCGGTAACTTTCATGCCTTCGGTAACATCGCCATCAATAATAACACTACCAGTAAAATTAATATTACCGGTAGACACGGTGACATTTTTAATCTTATATACCTCATCAACTTCCATGCCGTTGTTAATGAGTTTAGGCAGACCAACTTTCTCTGAAACTAAAATGTTAGTATTTTGTGAACTTATATTGGTACCTTGCCCAGCAACGAGTTCGATATCATTACCTGGCTCTGCGGCTAAAGGCGTGTCCGTTACCGTGTAACCTTGCACACCCTTGGTTAAGGGGACTTTTTTGGCCAGAGGATCACCAACATTTACACAGATAATATCGCCAAGGTCTCGCATGTCTACGCTACCATCTTCGCGTTTTTTAGGTTTGAGAATGCGTGTTTGTGCACTTTCAACCAAGGGTTTTATAATGGCATCTTTACCATTAATTGCTATTTTTCCTGTGGCAATTTGCAACTCAACTTGATTGTTAGGCGCTTCTTTGGCGGCAAGTTGTGCCAGTTGGATTAAATGCTCTTTACTAAAACCTTTTTTTACCCCAGCGGCTTGTGCCGCAGTTAATATGGCTTTTGCCGTTAGGTGTTTACCGCCTTGAGCGCTGGTGATTTCTGCACTAGCACCCATTTCATCCGCTTCTATGGTTATATTGATTTTCGCGTCAACGCGCTCAAGCACTTGATAGCGTATGGTTCTACCAGTATTTTTATCTTGCAATGGTTTGAGCACATCATGTAACTCAGCAACAGCATTTTTGACATTACCATTGTTGATGCGAAGCTTTTTATACTCTGATGCCTCTATTAGCTCATTGATAGTTAAGGTGGAAATAGTGTCTCCCCCTTTAATCGGCTCTAACACTAAATCGATATTATTTTTATCATTGCAAATTAAACTGGCTTTGGTCATTACTGGGCTCCTCTAACCGTTAAGTACTGCTGAGCCAAATAACGGATAGATGCTGTTGTTATTTTATAATTATTATGTTTTCTCTGCTCGCAAGCTGGCTTGAGATATACTTAACCTATATATAATGGCTTTGATGAATTTTAATAAAGCTAGTGGTACCTTCTTTAGAATAGTCAATTTTATACTCTACACCATCAAGCGCTTGGATGAATAAGAGTGTTTTCTCTTCACCAAAAATTTCGGTAGATGCAATATTAATAATGTCTTGATACGCTTTTTTAGCAATAGATCGTTTCGCAGGTACTTCACCCTTATAAATACCAATGCCACGATGGCTAACAATGACAACCAACTTCTCACCATTCATAATAAGTAAGTCGAACTTCTTTATCTTGTGAATAATGGTATTTCGGCCACTGGTTATAAAATTTTTCTCTATCACAATAGGCTCCTGATATTCATGTGTTATTTCTTTTTATACTTTGTCTTAATATATAAATTTTTAATACACTAAGCAATGATTAAGCGATGACTTATCCGCAGGGTTATATTGATTCTAGTTTATATCTTGTTAGGGTTTTGTCTATCATTATTGCCCTTTACTGAGGAGGAAAAGCTCTTTCGGCAATATAGTTTGGTATAGTCGTTAAATTTTGTTGGTATCTACGGAGTAAGTCTAGCCCTATTGCCGCGACAAATTGTTGAAATTGACGTCTTTTATAAGGTAATTGTAAACATTGAGTTTTGATATCTCCCAGGCGACCCCAAGCAAACCAAACGGTACCCACAGGTTTATCTTTACTGCCGCCATTGGGTCCGGCAATTCCGGATACCGCGATGGCAATATCCGCCTTAGATTTTAATAATGCACCTTGCGCCATGGCGATCACCACAGCCTCACTTACCGCACCTTCTTGCGCTAAAACACTTGCGGGAACATCTAACATAGCTGTTTTCATTTCGTTGCTATACGTGACAAAGCCGGCCTCAAAGCTGCTCGATGAGCCACTGATCTCGGTTAATTTACTGGCAATGAGACCGCCAGTACATGACTCGGCCGTGGTGACTTTTATATTGTGCTGTTGTAATTGATTCAGCAGGTGTTCCGCCAGTGATTTTGGCTTACCTTGCACCTCAGCGATTAAATGGTCGCCAAGCACCTTGACTAATTTCTTTTGCCAGAGTGATTTTAATGCCAAACCTTGCTTGGTATTTGTAGTTAGCTTTATTTCAAGTAAGGGCATACCCGCACGAAAGCCCAGTTCTATTTCTGTCGGCCAATTGGGCAGTTGCTCATCAATTGCTTTTTGCAAACTTGACTCACCTAGACCAAAAACCTGCAAACGAGTGACCTCAGTGATTAAATCACTCGGTATTTTTTTAGCGATAAGCGGCACTATTTGCTCTATTAACATGGCTTTTAGCTCATGGGGAACTCCGGGGGTACAGTAAATGTCACAATCTTTATAACGCACGTAAAAACCAACGGCACTGCCACGGCTGTTGGCTATTATTTGGCAGCCTTTAGGTAATATGGCTTGTTTGAGGTTAGGGGCATTTAATTCTGTCCCGCGTTGCAGGCACCAGTGGGTTAAATGACTCAGCGCTTGTGGGTGTTGACTTAACTCTACCCCTAGAGCAAGCGCTAAAGCTTGCGCCGTTAAATCATCCACCGTTGGCCCTAAACCGCCATTAATTATTAATAGGTCACTAGTGCTTGCCATGTAGGTGATTTCACTGACCAGTAGTGCCAAATCATCAGCAACGGTTACCTTACGGTTAACTTTAAGTCCAAGTTCTTTTAGTATTTGTGCCATCATGGCGGAGTTACTGTCAACAATATCTCCGGTCATCAACTCATTACCGGTTAATAATAACTGTACATTCGGGGCTGACATGGTTCATCTATCCTTAAGGTATTTATTTGTCGATAAATTTAAACCTTTTTCTCTAAAGTTACATCATAATTTTTTTATGAAGTTAAAAAATATAAAATATAGGGCATAAGCAATGAGTGATGTAATTTAAAACTGGCTAAAGAGCTTAGTGCTTTTCACCGTGCTTAATTTGTCTTGTCAGCCTAGTTGTCATGGTCAGTAAAAATCAGGGCTGAAATTACCCTCGTCCTTCTCGGTAACAAGGTAAAGTATTTAGCTTACATAACCCTAATGGCACAGTGACAATCAACCGTTGGTAATGACGTATCATTAAAGTAGTGGCCAATATTAGCACTGATACTTTGCCTGGCAGTATTGACAGCGCTTTTGCTTTAACAACTAAAAATAATAGTTTGTCTATATTAAAAAAAAATTGTACCGTTATCATGGTGAGCATACGATCCCGAAAGGCAGTGTTAACCGCTTAGTAAACAGCGTTATTGATTTTGACAAGGAAGCTACATGGAGCTAGCTTATTAGAGAATGCCGGAGCTATTCTGCTGAATAACCATTCTATTCATCAATAGCTTGCTGCTAACGTCTTTAAAATATAGCTAAGCGATCACTTTCTTATACGGATTGGTATAACTAATAATTTAAAATTATAATTCCACATAGCAAAATTTAAGGGCAATACCTAGTGAGTAAAAAAACCTATGCAAGAGCGTTACTCTTTGGTCGCTGGTATCGAAGTGATATTGATGAGCAAGGCCATGAAACCGTTGAGTATGCTGAGCTTAGTAGTGATGGCAGTTTTGAATTTACCTTTATTACTCTGGATGTTAATGGCGTAATTATTGAGCAAGTTACCGAGCTTGGTGATTGGGGCTTAGTGGCTGATATTCACTTTACCGTAACAAAAAACGAACTGATTAATGATAAAATCTATGCCGCAGATTTAAATAATGATGATAATTATCAAGTGTATAAGGTGTTATCCTTGGATCATAAAAAATTTCATTATCAACATAGATTAACCAATGAAGAATATATCATGACACGGGTTGTTGATAACACCGGTCATTGTTAGACTAATGGTAAGAATTTACTGATTTACCTTAATTAGAATCAAATAAAAAATTAGAGATAGTTAATGAAGCGATTAAAAGCAGCAAGTTTAATTACCGCAATAAAAACGCCCTACACTGAAAAAGGGGAAGTTTGTTTAAAAAGTTACGATTTCTTAATACAGCAGCAAATCGCGGCCGGTGTTGATGGTATTGTGGTCGGTGGTACTACCGGGGAAGGGCACTTACTTAGCTGGGAAGAGCACTTAATGCTAATTGCTCATTGTGTGCATAACTTTGGCGATAAATTAATTATTGTGGGTAATACCGGTAGTAATAATACCCGTGAAGCAATAAAAGCCACCGAATATGGTTTTGCTATAGGTATGGATGCCGCACTACAGATAAACCCATACTATGGTCGTACTTCGCTTAAAGGGGTAATTGAGCACTTAAAAATAGTACTCGATATAGGTCCTGCTTTTATTTATAACGTTCCAGGTAGAACGGGACAAGACTTAACCCCAGAATTCATTGAGCCTTTAGCCTCGCATAAAAACTTTATTGGTGTGAAAGAATGTGCCGGTAACGAACGCATTGCCTATTATGAAAAACAAGGTATTGCTTGTTGGTCCGGTAATGATGATGAAAGTTATGCTGGCCGTCATGAATATGGCTCACATGGCGTGATTTCAGTTACTTCAAATATTATCCCCGGCATTATGCGCCAGTTAATGGATAAAGAAAATTTAACACAAACCACACAACTTAATGAACAAGTAGCCGATTTAATGGCCTGGCTATTTTGTGAGCCTAACCCTATTGCCATTAATACTGCGTTAATGATGACAGATGCGGTGCCTAAAAACATTCGTTTACCTTATCAAGCACTGACACTAGAACAACGTCAGCAAGGTTTAAAGATTTTAACTGCGATTGCCAGTAAAGAGTTGGTTGGTAATAGCTTATCTCTACTTGAAGATGCTGACTTTAACTATTGTATTTAGCGGCACTATGCTAGCAATATTATTTTAGCTAGAGTATTTTCGCTATAACCAATTAGCCTAGCTACTTTATCCGGCTGATTGATAGCGATATAACATTAAAGCCTCGGTGATAACTGAGGCTTTAATGTTTCTGGCAACTCAAAATATCGCTCTTTTTTAGTGGCTGTTCCAGCACTTACTGATGTTATCTTAGGGGTGAGCGGGCAAGAGAAGCGTAAGCTAACCGCACATAGCTGTAAATCACATGGCTCACTTTCATCGGCTATGCCATGTAATCTATCACCGACCACAGGCAGGCCAATACTTGCCGCATGTAGTCTGATTTGATGCTTTCTACCACTGTCTATTTTGACTTTTATTAATGAGCGATCGGCATAGCTATCATAGGCCAAGCAAGTAAAGGTACTGCGGGCACTCTTGCCATCAATGTCAGCGGTAATAACTTCTGGTTGTGGTCTTTTACTGTGATCACCATGAACAATAATATGATAATTTTTCTCTAACTGGTGTTGCTCAAACATTGCTGACAGCGCCCGTGCCGCTTTTTTACTGTGTGCTATTAATATCAAGCCAGTCGCCGCTCTATCTAATCGATGGACAATAAAAGCTGGGCGCTCGTTAGGCAAGTTTTGCTGAGCAAAGCGGGCAATGGTGCAATGATCACTCCATTTAGAGCCCTGCGATAACATACCGTAGGGTTTATACCAGACGCTGTAATCAACTAAATCTTCAATGAGTATTGCTGGTGGCACCGGTGTTGACAGCACTGTACTATTGTAATAAAAATGCAGTTCATCACCAGGGAGTAATTGTTTTTTTACTCGGCGTAATCTTTGTGTTTGTTTTTTATTTTTTGCCGGCGTTAACCATAAGGCACCTTTACTAATGGCCTGCTTTAACGCTGCTGTTGATAACGACGTTTGTGGTGAATTACTTTGGCCATCACGATAACTTTCTAATATTGAAATGGCAGTGCCGTTAACGTGCCCATCGACTTTGATATGCCACTCAAACATTTGTTGGTTTTTAGTGGCGGCGTCGTCCTGATTTTCTGAACAGCTATTATCTATAGGCATATTGGCAAGAAGTTGTTAGGGCTTTGCCGTTATTTTACTCGATTTATTGTCGGTGCAAAGCTAAAATAGCGCATTGATAATAATAATCGGCAAATATTGCAGAAAATGACTATGACTATGACTATGAATATGAGCCGTGAGCTAACATGTTGTCCAGAAGAGCAAAGCGGCAATAACGTTTGGCAGATGCAATAAAAGCCGGATGAGCTAATAAGTGAGGGTAAATCGACTGCTCAGTACTATTTTCTGGTCAAGAGTTGTGCCTAACTTCGGTCGGTTATTACTAGCAAACAAGCAAAAATTTTCTTTAACAGCTTGCCCAGCAAAGTAAAAACCAGCCACTATCAGCCGCTGTTTTTCTCAAGTGCCACGCCGTTAAAGGGACAGTTTGATAGCGTTTATTTTGTGGTAATGTTGACTAACTGGGCTATTACTCGCTATAAAATGGTATTATTCTCTACAAATTAAGCGAGTTTAGGACGTATATGAACATAGATATAAAACAATTTTCCGCCTTACAAAAAGCAAGCCAATCATCCTTTTTTGAACAAAAGAAACTGCTTAAACAGGTGATGTTAGGTAAAACCGTATTATGTAAAGTCTGTAAACAACCGTTAAAACTCCATACCCCTGAGCAAGCTGGACCAACAGGCGTACGCTGTGTAAAAGGCTGCACCGATATCTCATTAGACTTTGCCTAGTTTATTGATGGCAATTACCTGATAAAAATTAACTTCAATCAATGTATGTGCAGCAAATGTTGATTTGTCTGCTTGAGGGATCACATTAAGTAAAGTTTAAAATCTTATGCCAAAGTTAATGCCATAAACATTGCCAGACTTGTGTGAGTCACTGGTATCGTAATAGCGTCGAATATAAGGTGTGATTTGGATACTTTCAATGTTAAGTTCAATGCCAAATTCAGGATAAACAGCAAGTACTGGATCATCTGTACAGTTCTCAAATTCCTCTTCGTGACTGGTACAGTGTTGTGTTTTTCCAATAAAAAAACCTAAACCGAGATATGGATTTATTAATTGATCTAAATGTACAAAGGCAAATCCTGAAAAGCCAAGGTAAAGCTCATTACTTTCAAACTCGGTTGTAGTTGTATTACCTTCAGGGTAAAAATGACCATCAGCAGAAAAGTAACTCGTTATTTCAGCTGTTTTAACGTTATTACCACCATTATACAAGGTGCCACTTAGTCTGCCGCCAAACATATCTCCTTTTGCAGATACCGATATTTCGGCACCAGCACGATCTCCTTGAGGTTCATTGAACGCACCAATAGAGAAAGTAGGCTCATCTTGGCTTGCTTGAGATATAGTAGAAAAAGCGAATAAAGCCGTTAACAAATATAATTTAACTAAGTAATGCATAATTCCATTTCCGCACAGATACAATCGCTCAAAAAAGCGAGTGTTTATTATTGAGTGGTTACTTTAATTGGTGCTATTCTCGTTTAAGTTATTGAATTATGCAATAAAAAACTGACTATTCCTTTTAGGGGATTGTCGGTTTTTAGTTTCTCTAATTAAGTGTTGTTCAAATTTAATTAGAGTACCTTGAAGCTGATTGAGTCAAGTTCACGAAGAAAGCACGGAGCTGACAAAGGTCAGTAACTTTGGCGCTTAGGATAACAGGCAATAAAAAACCGACAAATCCTTTATGGGGAATTGTCGGTTTTTAGTTTCTTGCATTTAAGTCTGCTTAAAATTAATCAGAGTCCTTGAAGCTAGTTAAGCTAAGTTAGCGGAAAAAGCACGGAGCTGACGCATGTCAGTGAGTACTTTTGACAATTAAATTAGCTTTAATAGCAAAAAGGTTAGCCAATAAAGGCACGAGCGTTACGGAACATGCGTACCCAAGGTGAATCTTCACCCCAGCTATCTGGATGCCATGAGTTAGCTACTGTTCTAAATACCCGTTCAGGATGTGGCATCATGATGGTGACACGACCATCGGTCGTCGTTAACGCAGTGATACCATCAACTGAGCCGTTCGGGTTGGCAGGGTATGTTTCAGTAACGTCACCGTAGTTATTAACGAAACGCATTGATACTGTGCCTGAGTTGTTGGCAGCATCAATAGCAGTATCAGAGCTAAATTCAGCATAACCTTCACCGTGCGACACAGCGATTGGCATACGTGAACCTGCCATGCCTTTAAATAATACTGACGGACTCTCTTGAATTTCAACTAATGAGAAGCGTGCTTCAAAACGCTCTGATTTGTTTTGTACAAAGTGAGGCCAGTGCTCAGAGCCTGGGATGATGTCTTTTAAGTTTGACAACATTTGACAGCCGTTACACACACCTAAGGTGAAAGTATCTTTACGTTCAAAAAATGTTTTAAACATAGTGCGTGCATCAGCGTTAAATAAGATTGATTTTGCCCAACCTTCACCAGCGCCTAAAACATCACCGTAAGAGAAACCACCACAAGCAACTAAGCCGTTAAAATCCGCTAAATCAGTACGACCTGATAAGATATCCGACATATGTACATCAACGGCAACAAAACCAGCTCTATCAAAAGCCGCCGCCATTTCTACATGAGAGTTAACACCTTGCTCACGTAAAATAGCAATACGTGGATTGGCTATACCATCAGTACTGCTTTGTGCATCTTTGATAATTAAGTCGCTAACAATGTCTTCGTTGATATCAAAAGTAAGCTCAGTATTTAAACCTGGATCTTCAGTATCAAATTTAACATCATGCTCTTGTTGTGCACATTCAGGGTTATCACGCAGTGACTGCATTCTATAAGTCGTTTGTGCCCAAACAGTGCGGTAATAAGTACGAGAGTTTTCTAGGACAACTTCCCCATCACGGCTAAAGCGAATAGTATCTTCGTTGTTCAAATGACCAATGTCAGTACAATAATCGAGAATGCCATGTTCAGCTAAAATTACGTCAATAGCTTCAACATCACTTATCCGTATTTGCATAACTGCGCCAAGCTCTTCATTAAACAAGGTCGCTAAATCATCACTTGCGCCGTTTGATAACTTACTGATATCAATATCAACACCAGTATGACCAGCAAACGCCATTTCAGTAACAGTAGTGAATAAACCACCATCGGAAATATCATGGTAAGCAACTAGCAGTTCAGCACGTACCAGGGCTTGCATGGCATTAAAGAAACCTTTTAATACTGCTGGGCTATCAACATCAGGGGTTTCATTACCTAGCTGTTTGTAAACTTGCGCTAAACATGAACCACCAAGGCGTTTTTTACCTTTAGATAAGTCGATAGCGACTAAACGTGTCTCACCTTTGTCGCTGCGAAGTTCAGGCGTTACTGTTTTACGAATATCTTCAACAACACCAAAAGCGGTGATGATTAATGACATAGGTGAAGTGACAGATTTTTCTACATGAGAAGTTTGACCCTTTTCATCTGTTTTTTCTTCAGTCCACTGGGTACGCATCGACATTGAGTCTTTACCGACCGGAATGGTTAAACCAAGAGCTGGACAAAGTTCTTCACCAATGGCTTTCACCGCTTCATAAAGACCAGCATCTTCACCAGGGTGACCTGCAGGCGACATCCAGTTAGCTGAAAGCTTGATACGGTTTAAATCGCCAATATCAGTACCAGCGATATTCGTTAGAGATTCAGCTACGGCTAAACGAGCAGAAGCGCCAAAGTTTAATAAGGCAACAGGTGTACGCTCACCAAGAGCCATGGCTTCACCATGGTATGAATCAAGGGCAGAAGCGGTAACACCACAATCGGCTACTGGTACTTGCCAAGGGCCAACCATTTGGTCACGGTTAACCATGCCTGTTACGCTTCGATCGCCTATGGTAATAAGGAAGGTTTTTTCAGCAACCGTTGGTAAACTTAAAATACGGTCAGCAGCATCAGTTAAGGTGACATTGCTTAACTCTAATGAATCACCAGCAGCGGTTGCCGTTTTAACGTCTTTAAATATTTTAGGTGTTTTACCTAATAATAGCTCAAGCGGTAAATCAATCGGGGTATTAAGTTTTTCGTTATCGCTAAAATGAGCATCAGTAACGGTTAATTGCAATTCTTCAGTGGCGCGACCAACCACAGCATATGGCGCACGTTCACGTTGACATATTTGTTCAAAAACCGCTAAGTTCTTGTCTGATACGGCAATAACATAACGTTCTTGAGATTCGTTACACCAGATTTCGTGCGGTGCCATGCTACGTTCATCGTTTGGTACGTTACGAAGTTCAAAAACACCACCACGACCGCCATCAGAGACAAGCTCAGGGAAAGCATTTGATAAACCACCAGCACCAACATCATGAATAAAGGCGATAGGATTTTCTTCACCTAATTGCCAACACTTATCGATAACTTCTTGGCAGCGACGTTCCATTTCTGGATTTTCTCTTTGTACTGAAGCAAAGTCTAAACTCTCAGCTGACTGACCTGAAGCCATTGATGAAGCAGCACCACCGCCTAAACCAATGTTCATTGCTGGGCCACCTAAAGCGATTAAGTTAGCGCCAACAATTATTTCACGTTTTTGTACATGTTCATCACGAATATTACCTAAACCACCGGCAAGCATAATTGGCTTGTGGTAACCACGTACTTCTAAACCATTAAAGGAGTTAACTTCTTCTTCATAAGTACGAAAATATCCTAAAATAGCTGGGCGACCAAATTCATTATTAAATGCCGCGCCACCTAATGGGCCTTCCATCATGATGTCGAAAGCAGTAACAATGCGACTTGGCTTGCCAAAATCAGTTTCCCACGGTTGCACAAAGTCAGGAATACGCAAGTTAGATACCGAGAAACCCACTAAACCCGCTTTTGGCTTTGAGCCAATACCCGTTGCGCCCTCATCGCGAATTTCACCGCCTGAGCCTGTAGCAGCACCAGGGTAGGGTGAAATTGCCGTAGGGTGGTTATGCGTTTCAACTTTCATTAATATCTGAATATCTTCATGGTGGTAAGCATAAATATTTGTTTCAGGGTTAGGGAAGAAACGACCGCCTTTATTACCGACCATTACCGCGGCATTATCTTTATAAGCACTCAGTACATAATCAGGGTTGATCTCATGGGTATTACGGATCATTTTAAATAAGGATTTTTCTTGTTTAACGCCGTCTATGGTCCAGTCAGCGTTAAAAATTTTATGACGACAATGCTCAGAGTTTGCTTGAGCAAACATATAAAGCTCAATGTCGTGTGGGTTACGGCCTAACTTAGTGAAATTTTCAAATAAGTAATTCACTTCATCAGGGGCTAAGGCCAAGCCTAACTCTATATTCGCTTGAACTAATGCATTTTTACCGCCGTTTTCAATATCAATGACGGTTAATTCACCCGGTTCACTGCTCGAAAATAACGTGCTTGCCTCGGCGAAATCATTAAAAACACTTTCCATCATGCGGTCGTGCAGTAAAGCGTTTAATTGCACTTCTTGCTCTGTAGTTAATGGCACATCATTTTTTAATGAGACGTAATAAGCAATGCCGCGTTCTAAGCGAACAACTTTATTCAAGCCACAGTTGTGAGCTATGTCGGTAGATTTTGATGACCAAGGAGAAATAGTGCCTGGACGAGGTGTCACTAATAAAAATAAGCCTGTTGGTTGATGTTCCTCAATTTTTGGGCCGTAGTTAAGTAATTGCTGTAAAACATTCTCTTCACTGGCACTTAATTCTTGATTAAGTTGGGCGAAATGGGCAAATTCAGCATAAATATCATTTACAGGCAGTTGTAACTGTTCACATTGAGCTAACAGTTTTTTAACTCTGAATTCAGAAAGTGCTGGAGCGCCACGAAGGTTTTTAATTAACGTCGTCTTAGGCATCGTCATAAGGTAAGTCACCAAGTTTTATGTAGGGCTTTGATCGGCTTTTACTTGTTAAATTTATACAGTGAAAGCAAACCGAAAATTTCGCGCGTATTATAGTTGAAATTAACGCTTTTGTTAATGGAAAAAGTCAAGTAAAAACTTAACACTAGTGTCAAGTAAAAAGTACTTGGCTAATAGCACAATACACGACACAATTGAGCTTATGACTAAATATTTAACTGTTTCAATAAAAGCTAAGCTCATTACTCGGTTAGAGAGTAAGTTAGTAACTAAGTTTGCCTCTTTACTCTTGGTTATTTTTGCCACTAGCTTCTTAAGTGCCTGTGATAAAAAAAATGACAGTGCCAGTTTATCGCGTATTTTGCACCGAGGTTATATTAATGTCGGCACTTTTTTTGGTCCGACAAACTATTACACCACAGCCAATGGTTTTGCCGGTTTTGAATATGAATTAGCAAAAAAGTATGCACAATCGCTTAATGTTGAATTGCGCATCATTCCAAGTTATAGCTTGGATGAGCTTTTTATTAAGTTAAATACCGGTGAAGTTGATTTGTTGGCTGCAAGTCTATCGATAACTGAAAAACGCCGGCAACGTTTTCGATTTGCGCCAAGTTATGAAACCATCAGCCAGAAGTTAGTGTTCAAGCAAGGTAATGTAAGACCGAGAGAAGTGGCCGACTTAACGGGTAAGTTGATGGTTACGACTGGGTCAAGCTATGTGGAAAATTTGGAAAAGTTAAAAAAAACACACAGTGAGCTCACTTGGCAAGAGACCATAGATTTTGATAGCGAAGAGTTACTGGCGAAAGTACTCAGTGGTGAAATAGATTATACCGTTATTGACAGTAATAATTTAGCCATTAACCGCAGTTATTACCCTGAGATAAGTATTGGCTTTAGTATTAAACAACCAGAGCCTTTAGCTTGGATGGTCAGTGAGAATAGTCATGATGATATTTTAGCAAGCTTGGTTGAGTTTTTTGGTAAGGTGCATCACGACGGTACTTTACTGGCGCTAGATGACAAGTATTATGGCCATATTGAACAGTTTAACTATGTTGAAACTCGAACCTTTATTAAAGCGGTAGCAAGTACGTTACCTAAATATCAACGGCTATTTGAGAAGTATGCGCAAGAGCTTGATTGGCGTTTATTGGCGGCCATTAGTTACCAAGAATCACACTGGAATCCAACCGCACGTTCATATACTGGGGTTCGCGGCATGATGATGTTGACGTTAGCAACCGCGAAACAAATGGGTATAAAAAGTCGTTTAGATACCGAACAAAGTATTCGGGGTGGGGCAAAATACTTTAAGCGTATGATAGCTATGATGCCTGATAGAATACCGAGTCCAGATCGTATTTGGTTTGCCCTTGCTTCTTATAATATTGGTTTTGGTCATTTAAACGATGCTAGAATTATTACCCAGCGCCAAGGTGGCGATCCAGATCGCTGGGTAGAGGTGAAAACTCGTTTACCATTATTACAGCAGAAAAAATATTACAAAAATACTAAACATGGTTATGCGCGTGGTGAAGAGCCAGTGCATTACGTTGACAATATTCGTCGCTATTATGACACCTTAAGCTGGTTAGATAATAAAGCTAAGGAGCAAGCTTTAGCTTTAGAGCAACAGCAAGAAGAATACTTATCAGGAGAAAACCCGCTTGCTGACGGTGAAGCTTTGCCAATACCGTTAGCCACTAAGGTTAAAGAAGCCGAAAAAGAGACGCTACAATAAAAGTCACTGCTGCAACTTCGCTACCTTAGCTAAAGCCTGCACTATAATCATCTTCAACAGCAGAGAGCGGTGAATTAATCACTTTCTTCTTAGTTCTACTCTTCACCTGGTTTCAAATGCCTTATTGCCGCATGCCTTAATAAAAAAGAGCTTTTCTTGTCGCCATCATTTATGTAAAAGTGGCAAGAATTCGCTTGCTAAAGACATGACATCCTTGTGATTATACTGTCATAAAAGTGACATTTTAGTAGGCTATAGTAGACACAATTCTAACGCTGCTCTTATTGAGAATGATAAAATGAAAAGACCATTTAAAAGTAATCAACGTAGAAAACAGCTAAGTCGCCAGCATGATAATATGACCTCGCGCCGACAGTCTTATTTTAACCTAGTAATGAATGAATTCATTGAATCGCAAGGCAAAAATTTGCTTAGCAAGTGATCCCCCTTAACTCGCCAATAATAATGGCGTTTTTATCGAGTTTCATTACATGAGTTTTATTGCTTATCAATCAATTGGCGTGGTTTAAATTCTAAGCGTATGTGATAACTGTCTGATCTTTGTACTAGCTAATAATGGCGGCTTCATCGAGTTTCATTACATGAGTTTTATTGCTTATCAATCAATTGGCGTGGTTTAAATTCTAAGCGTATGTGATAACTGTCTGATCTTTGTACTAGCTAATAATGGCGGCTTCATCGAGTTTCATTACATGAGTTTTATTGCTTATCAATCAATTGGCGTGGTTTAAATTCTAAGCGTATGTGATAACTGTCTGATTTTTGTACTAGCTAATAATAATGGCGGTTTCATCGAGTTTCATTACATGAGTTTTATTGCTTATCAATCAATTGGCGTGGTTTTAATCCTAAGCGTATGTGATAACTGTCTGATTTTTGTACTAGCTAATAATAATGGCGGTTTCATCGAGGGTATTTGATTGTTTATCAATTAACTGAAACTGGTTGAAACCTATGGTGACCATGTCATCATGATTTAATTTTTCACGAGAGATCTTGTTACCATTTAATTCGGTACCATTAGTACTGGCAAGATCTTCAATATAAGTAATCAGTTGGCCATCAATATAGGGGTCTGGCTCGGTAATTAATCGTGCATGTGTTGAACTAACAGCGGCGTCATTAATTTGAATGTCATTACTACTTGCTCGACCTATGAGTAAAACCCCCTCGACTAACTGCCATTTATTAATAATTACATCTTCAACACTTAAGGCTAAATAAGCCATATAAACTCCTAATTTTGTTATTACTCTTTAGTTATAACTATGCTGGTTTATGGGGTAAATTGATTAAACCTACCGTCAGGTTATCTCGACTGTTTTTGGCTATTGCTTGCTTTATCATGTCATGACAGACATTTTTATTAACAGAAAATTGAGATAAATAGTGACTGATTTCTTGTTCAGTTAAATAATCATGTAAGCCGTCGGTTGATAACATTATGGTATCGCCATTACTTATTACTATGGTTACTGTATCAATGGTTATTTTTTCTCGCACACCAATCGCTTGTGAAAGCATATTTTTTGTATTGGATTTTTTTGCTGTTGCCGCGCTTATTACGCCTTTATTGACTAATTCTTGCACCATGGTGTGGTCGACAGTCTCTTGTTGTAATTGCTCACTTTTAAAAGAGTAAGCGCGCGAGTCGCCAACCCAGCCAATATGGCAGTTATACTGGTCTATTACCATCAATACGCCAGTAGTGCCCATGCCTTGTTGTGTTTGCTGGTTTTTTGCTTGCTGTAAAATAGCCATGTTTGCGCCATTAAGCTGCTTGGTAATCCAGCTATCCCAATGGGGGTATGGACTAACGGAAATTTTATCCCAGGCTTTCTTGATATGGTCAACTAACATAGCGCTAGCAACTTCGCCAGCATTATGGCCACCCATGCCGTCTGCGACTAGCATCCAAATAATGCCTAACTCTTCATTGATGCCATAACTTATCGCATCTTCATTATTGTCTCGTATCGCGCCCTGATGACATAGGGACTTAATGTGATAATTCATAGGAGTTAACGGTTACTTCCTTTATCTTATGATGAAAAGTGGCTATTTAGTGGCGCAGTTCATAGGTTACTTTATTAGTTAGCGCTGATCTTAAAGTCTCTTTTCAGCGCATTTGCCAAGGCTAACTTAAATTCAGCCATTGTTTGATAACGCTTAGTTATATCTTTATGCATGGCTTTACTACATATACGTAGAGCACTTGTCGGTAGAGCAGTATTTCGTTGATTAACAGCAATGGCTTTTGCTTTGGTAATTTGATAGGCAACGGTAGCGATGGACTCTCCCTCAAAAGGTAAATAGCCACAAAGTAGTTGGTAAAATGTTACCCCTAAACTAAAAATATCACTACGTCCATCTACTTTTAAGCCGAGTATTTGCTCGGGTGACATGTAATAAGGGCTGCCCATAATGATACCCGTACGGGTTTTACTGTTATCACTGACGTAGGCTATGCCAAAGTCTGTTACCGTAACTTTGAGCAAGTCATCATCATAAATAATGTTGGCTGGCTTGATATCTCTATGAACCACATTTTGCTTATGGGCATAGTCTAAGGCATCGGCTATTTGTATTAATAGCTGATAAACCAATGGCGTTGGTAGTGTTTGCCCTGGCTGAGTAAAAAGTGATAATGGCGCGCCGGTAAGTAAATCCATGGCGATATAGCCGAGGTTTTGTTCTTCACCAACGTCATAAATAGTGACTATATTTGCATGACTTAGGCCACCAGCCGTTTGTGCTTCCCTAAAAAATCTTTCCTTAGCTTCAATAAACCCAGCTGAGTCGATATCATCACTTAATTGCAGGGTTTTAATGGCCACGTGACGGTTTATTTTAGGGTCAACACCTTGGTAAACAATGCCCATGGCACCTTTGCCTAATATACCTTCCACTTGATAGCGGCCGAAACTCGCAACCGTTAAGTGATGTTTAGTGCTAGTTTGTCTTGGCTTATCAAGTATCACTAAGGTTTGTTGCAATTCTTCTTCGAGCATAGGGGTAGTGTCCACTGACAAAGGCACTTGCATGTTTCCCGTTGTTGCTATTTTTACTTGTTGATTGCTCAATGATTGCCCTTTGTCGACTATTGCTGTGGCACGTGCGGTACTATTTAACTGCGCTGTTTGTCCCTTTAGGGCCGATAAAAACAACTGGCACTCTTTTTGATAAGCGAAAAGTAATAGCCATGAGCCCGCCAGAAAAAACACCACGGGCAACACCTCAAGCCACTGATGTTGCTTGAACATGAAAAATTGTATGATAAATAACACTAAGCAGTAGCTCACTATACTTAGTAGTTGTTGCTTCATGGGCATACAACGTATAAACCAAGCTAAACTTAAAGCGATTACGAACAAAGCCCAGCACAATAAAATAGTGCTTAACTTTTGAGATAAATAATCCTGTTGCAGTAATTCTTTAAGTACCCCCAGCACCATTTTGTGCTGGAATTGCTTATGGTCAGTGATGATTATAACTTTATATAGCGGTGTAGGCACAGCACTAACCGCTTTACTGATTCCCTGAGCAACAAATGCCTTAACGCTAGTAAGTTCCTGAGCGGCTATGCCCTTATTTCCTTGTTTATCTTGAGCTGTTTGCTGAATAGAGTAAGCTGCCCCTGAGGTAAAAATCTCCCCAAAAAAGCCTAAGGACAATTTTTTAGTCACTTGCTCGTTGTCTGTGTTAGTTAAACTAAGCTGCCAACTTTGATTCAGGCTAAGCTCGGTATTTACACTTAATTGCCGTAGAATTTCACCCACTAAACTTAAGTAGACTTCCTCTTGCTGTTGCCATAATATCGGGAAGCTTTGTCGTTTATTGATTAAAAACGGACTGTAAATAAAGTGTTCTGAGCGGGTTTGTTTTAGGTTATGGGCAGAGTAACGAAACCAAGCCAACGTGCTGGTATAGAGTGTTGATGATGGTGTATTTAGTTTTTGTTTTGACCAACTATTGTTGGCAGCGATGACAATTTTATTTTTTCTCGGACTGGTAGCTAAATAGCTTTCCAGCCTTGTCATAAATTTTCTTGAAGGTGTCCCCAGTAAGGTGATTTGACTTTGAGGGTGCGATGACAATATTGTCGATATTGAGTCTATCTCGTGTTCGTCGAAGGAGGAATACAAGGTTAAAATTTCAGTTGCCTCAGACGTTGGCTTATTTTTGGGTAATGTTGGTGTAGATGTTAGCTGAGCGAGGGCATTGATATTTAATTGGTTTACCTGGTTTAGACCGCCAATGGATACATACCAAAAACTAAAACCCCAGAATAATAGAAGCAGATAAAACCAACCCGTATGATAAATGGGCAGAATACGTTTAATCATGTGTAGTGATAACCTTTAGCTATTTTTTAGTATTATTGTTTGCTGTCGTTACGCCCCTATTAATACCTTAATGTGCTTGGCATATCAAATTTAAGCAGATTTAATAACGCTAAAATTACACAAACTAACCGGCGTTAGTTAGCTAAAGGCATTATTTTTCTTCTTAGTCTCAGCTCTCAATGAGTTTCTCATTTAATACTCGTTTTAGTTCTTGTTCAAGTGCTTGATAAGCTAATTGCATCGCTTGGAATAGTTCATCTATTTGCGTATTATCCGGGCTAGACGTTTTTACATATTGATTGAAATTCTTGGTGTGTTTGAGTAAAGATTCAGCACTTAAATTTGCCGACATTCCTTGAATTTTATGACTAATTTCATGTTGTAGTTTGTTATCTTGCTGGTGAATACTTTGTGCTAAGGCGTTAAATTGTTTTGGCGTTTCTTCAATAAACAGCGCTATGAGCTTGTATTGAAATTCTTCATTGTTATTTAAGCGTTTACTAAAGTTACCTCTGTGCCATACCATCAGTTGTTCTTGGTCTTGGTCTTGTTCTTCAGCAAAATGAATATCACTATTGGTAGCCGCTGTTTTATCGGCGGTTTTAGTTACTAGCTCTTGCGCAAGTTTACTTGGGATTGCAGGGCTAATCGTTTCAGTTTTAATGACTAAATTAAGGTACTGTCTAAGTTTTTCTTTCAGCTTTACTGGCTCAATAGGTTTGCTTAGATAATCAGTCATACCTGCGGCAAGGCACTTTTCCCTATCTCCTTTCATGGCATTGGCGGTCATAGCAATAATTGTTATAGCCTTATTTTTTTCTCCTGCCTCTCCTTGACGAATGGCTGCGGTAGCTTGATAACCATCCATTTCAGGCATTTGGCAGTCCATTAAAATAATATCGTATGGCGCTTCATCTGGAGTTGCTTGTCCCTTTGTTGATTGACCTTTGGTTGCGTTAAGTAACGTTAATGCCTCTAAGCCATTAACCGCAATGTCCGGCACTATGCCAAATTCAGCTAAAATATGACGTGCTACTTCTTGGTTTATGCGATTGTCTTCGACCAATAATAATCGACACTGGCTTAAGTCATTATTGTTATTAACGTCCTCAGCAGAGCCTAGTTCATTTAAATAGTGATGAGTAATAAGAGGTAATTGTGCTGATGATGTTGTGCTCTGTGATAAACACAAACTTAAGGTTTTAAATAAATCCTCAGTAATGGCTGGTTTTGGGAAGTAAGCCGAAAAGCCAAGCCCTCTAAAATAGCTTGCATCACCACGGCTTGCCATCGATGTCATCATCACCAGCTTTAGCTCAGCTAAATTTGGCAGCTCTTTTACCTTTTTAGCCAATGTTGCCCCATCCATCTGTGGCATATACATATCCAAGAAAGCCATTTTTATATTGCTTTGTTCTTGGTTAAGGGCATTATTTTCAAGTAAAGCCAACGCGGATAAACCACCATCAGCTTCATAAACTATTGCTCCCCAATGCTCTAACTGAGCCTTTAGTACCAATCGGTTCGTTGCATTATCATCAACGATTAACATAGGTACATTATTTATATCAACATCAGGTAGCACAATCCTAGCTTGTTTACTTTTAGCTAAACTTACCGTAAATGAAAAGTTAGAGCCCTGTCCTACCGTGCTGGATACCTTTATATCCCCTTGCATTAATTGACATAGCTGTTTACAAATGGCGAGCCCTAAGCCAGTACCACCGTATTTTCTCGTGGTTGAGGCATCAACTTGAGTAAAGGATTGGAATAATTTAGCTATCTGATCGGATGGAATTCCTATGCCGGTATCACTAATACTACAATGCAAGGTTAGTTGATTTTCTTCGCCACTATTCATTGCTTGTGCTTCGGTTAATTTTGCCGTAATGACTATTTCACCTTGGTTGGTAAATTTAATAGCATTGTCTGTTAGGTTGTTAAGGATTTGTCTAAGGCGGCCAGGATCACCTTTCACATGACTTTGTTGAATGCCTCTATTATCTAGAATGATCTCAATATTTTTTTCTTGGCTTTTTAACGCCAGTGACTCACTAAATTCACCAAAAAGATTTCTTAAGTCAAAATCTATCACTTCTAAATCAAGCTTACCTGCCTCTATTTTAGAAAAATCAAGAATATCGTTAATCAAAGTCAGTAGCGATTCTGCACTTGAATTAGCCAGATCTACTCTATGCCTCTGTTCTTCGCTTAATTCATTTCTCTGTAGTAAACCAAGCATGCCGATAATGCCATTCATCGGGGTACGAATTTCATGGCTCATACTGGCAAGAAATTCGGCTTTATGACGAGCCGTATCTTCTGCTAATTCTTTGGCGGCAATGTGTTCTTGCTCAACAACCTTACGCTCGGTAATATCAAAGTTAACACCTATCATTTGTACCGCTTCGCCCTGACTATCGAGTTTGATTAAAGCCATTGCTTTAATGTGTTTTATCGTACCGCTTGGGGTAATTATCCTAAACTCATCATCTAATTTAGTCTTCTGGGCAATGGCTTCTAATACCGCTTGATTAGCTGAGGCAATATCTCCAGGATGAACCGACTTTTGCCAATGCGCTAAATTCCCTGAAAATTCTTGTGGCACTGTTGCATATATTTTATGCATCCATTTATCCCACGAAAGCTTGTCATTTGCTATATCGTATTGCCAAATGCCTATGCCGGCCGCGTCTGTTGCTAGGCTTACCCTTTCGTTTACTGCCATTAAAGCGTGTTGATGTTGTTCTTGTTCTAATTCGAGTAGTTCTTCTTTTGAAATGTCTCTGATAATACCGGTAAAAACTATGCCTTGTTCACTGGTGACTTTAGATATTGATAAGTGAATGGGAAATATTTCCCCTGACTTTTTCTGGGCACGTAACTTTCTGCCTATACCCATTATATGGGCTATGCCCGTGGCTTTATATTGATTAAGGTAGCCATCGTGTTTGGTACTTTGCTGCATTGGCATTAAAGTACGAACATTTTGCTCAAGCGCCTCAGCTTCGCTATAGCCAAACATTTCTTGCGCTGCTTGGTTAAAAGCAATAATACTGCCTTGCTCATTGATGGTGATGAAACCCTCCGCAGCACTTGAGAAAATGGCTTGTATTTGTTCAGAGCTTTGTTTTGCCAGTAGTGCCGAGTGCTCTTGCTCTCGCAGGGCAAATTGCATTTGGGTAAATAAGTTGCTAAAGCTGCGAGCCAGTACGCCAATTTCGGTATTACTCTTGGTGGGTAGGGCGCTTAAGGTATTATATTTATCATAATTTTCTATGCTGTCTGTTATTTGTTGCAATGGCGTGGCAATACGCCTAGCCGCAATGGTTGCTATGGCTAATGCGACTAAGGCCAAGGCACTACCAAGTAATAAGCTCCGCATTCTAAAGGCCGCTAGCGTTTGCTCCATATCAGTGCTGTCTTTTAATAGCAATAAGTTAAGTTGATGAATGTTATCAAAGCGATTTAAATTGACTTGTTGGTAATGACCAAGATAGTTGTGCTCATCAATAGTGACTGCCGCTATTTTATATTCTGTTAATTGTTCACTAATAACCGATTTTAACTGAGGAAATTCATCTTGTATTAAATATCGATGTCCTAGATTGAAGCCAAAGGTTTTACTATTATCTGGGTGGGAAACAAAATCCCCCTCTTCATTGGTTAAATAAAAAGATAATTGACTCAATTCTCTGCTTTTAAGTTGGGCGATAAAGTTACCGAAATTTATATTAATAACGATAAGGCCAAAGATATCACCTGTGGTTGGATGGTATATTGGTGTCGCTACTCGTAAAACCGGATTATGAGGTTTTTCAACTTCACCGTAATTTTTAGCAAGTTCTATTTTTGAGAAATATACTTGGCCGGGATCTTTATCTATAGTGGCTTTAAAATAGGGACGAGCAGCCTTTTGTTGTAGACGAGAGCTGGGTATAACGATACTCTGGCTATCATTGCGCACGTTAACTAATTCTTGGCCGTTATTGGCTATGCCTATATAGCGGATCTGATAATAAAATTCTTTATTAATAAGAAACTCACTGAATGTTTGCTCCATTCGGCTTTTCCATAATCGATAGTTGTGCTCATCAATGTCGTTAAAAGAGTTAAGCATCCCTAGTACACCTGGCATACGACTCAAAAATAAGATGTCAGTATTGGCTTGGCGGTAAAGTTGTTTGATCATAGGTTCAACAAGTTTACTTTCAATCGCCACTTCATTGCTTGTTTGTTGAATTAACAAGCGTTCAGTTTCAAAATAAAATAAAAAGCTCACCAAAGTAGCAACACTTAATACCAAAACAAAAGCGGCAATAGGTATTTGCATGCTAATAGAATGCCGAGCGTGGCCAACGTCTAATAGTTGACTTTGCAAGAGAACATCATCATTTTTATTTGTCAGTGGACTTATTGGCGAAAATTTTTCTCCTGTGCCCGTGCTCAATTGACTTATTGAGCTGGTTTTTAGATCAAAGAGTAAGCCTAAAAATGCACAACCGTAAGCCAGTATTTTCAAACCATGGGCAATATTAAAGTGGTTATCAAACAATGCCGTTGAACCAAAGGCCATATGAATTTGTGTGGTCACTTCGGGGATGACACTGAGCAATAAACCATATTTGGCTATGGTGGGAAATTGCCGATATAGGTTGATAAATAAGCTACCGGCAAAGATAAATAGACCTAAAGGTAAGACATCATAAGGGCGAGTGATCAGAGCTTGTTTAAACATGGTTTGCGGTAAGCTGGTACTATTAGCGGCAACATGAACTAAGACATAAGCCAGTGTAATAAAACAAAGGCCAATAATGAGTATGGTCCGATAATCTGATTTACGCTTATTTTTTTCATATTCCTTACTATGTTCGATACCCTTGTCAGCCTTGTCAGCCTTGTCAGCTTGGTGCTCTCTGGCGTAAAGCATAAAAGATATCAAGGTGCCGGTTATCATGATACAAGCATTAAATATCCGTGATAAAGCCCAAGTAAAAGGAATAAAATCGGTATTTTCTGCTTGTGCTGAAATAATACGGGTGGCTGCCAAGGTATGAAAAGCATCGACTGAGCCAGCACAAAAAATAGCCATACCCATTATCGGGATGGCAACATCCCGATGAATTCGATAATGCACCAGTGCCAAAATAAAAGTAAGTAAAGCTAAAACTACAGCGGACCATTCTAATAACGTGTGGTGAAGTGCTCCGGCAAGGGCATAAAACAAATGATTAGCTTCGATAGTTTGCTTGAAATTGAGTGCCGTGATATTTGAAGAGAAATCGATGCCAAGTACATTGAGTAAGCTAGGTAACAAACACAACACCAGCACTAGCACTAAAAATGCTTTTTTATTACGATCAAAAAATATCGGGCTAGCGTTAGGATCCGTTAATTGTGGACCAGGGGGGACATTTGAATTATTAGTAAAATAAGCCGACATAGGAGCCTATCCATGAGCTAAGTACAGCGTTAAGAGGAATACTTATAAGTTAGCACAGGGTTCAATATTCGCCATTAATTTTTGTGCTCAATTTTCGGCTCATTCTATTTGACAGCTTATCGACTATATTTATCGTTAAAGAGAGGCTTTATCAGTAGCTTGTTTGGCTTGTTTTTTTTCTTTTCTGCGTCGTTTAAAAAAAGCAGATAGCAATTGGCTACACTGCTCTTGCATTATCTCTGTGCTTAATTCCAACTGGTGATTTAGTTGCGGGTTATTGACTAGGTTAAAAGCACTACCTGCGGCTCCTGTCTTAAGGTCACTGCAACCATAGACTAAGCGCTTTATTCGGCTATGTACTAATAAACCGGCACACATAGGGCAGGGCTCAAGGGTTACATATAAAGTACAGTCTAGCAGTCGATAATTATTGAGAAACGTCCCCGCTTGTCTAATGGCATTCATTTCTGCATGGCTAGACGGATCGTTAAGCATAATAGATTGATTAAAGCCTTCTGCTATAATCTTGCCTTGATACACTACCACGGCACCGACTGGTATTTCATCGTGTTGCTCCGCTTGCTGCGCTAGCTCAAAGGCCCTTTGCATAAAGCTTAAATCAAGCTGGCGTTGCTGCTCAGCTTGATTTAACTGAGCGCTTGATGATGGTGCTAGCGTCATAAGAAAATCTCCAACAAATCATTTAAATATCTTTGTCCATGGTTAGTGACTCGCCAATATTCTTCATTGTCTATGACTTCATAAGCCATAAGTTTTTTTTGTTGAGCTTCTTTTAGTTGCGGTAGTACTGAACTGATGGCCAGGCCTGTGCTTGTTTGAAAATGCGCAACACTAAAAGTACGAAAAAGCCTTAACTGATTCATCATAAACTCAAACGGGCGGTCACTGTCTTCTACTTCTGATAATTGATCTAAGAAATCACGATTGTGATCTAAGTAGCCTTTAGGGTGCTTTACTTTGACCGTACGCATTATTTTTTGTGTTCGGCTATCGGAAATTTTACCATGAGCGCCACAACCAATGCCAAGGTAGTCGCCGTATTGCCAGTAATTTATATTATGCTGACATTGGTAACCTGTTTTAGCGTAAGCTGAAATCTCATACTGGTGATAACCCGCTTCTTTGAGCAGTTCTACGCCCATATCTTGGATTTCCCACAAAACATCATCCACGGGTAATTTCGGTGGCTTAGAGTGGAAAATAGTATTAGGTTCAATAGTTAATTGATACCAAGAAATATGATGAGGATTCAGGCTAATGGCAATTTTTAAATCGTCTAAAGCATTGGCTAAAGACTGGTCAGGTAAACCATGCATTAGATCTAAATTAAAACTGCTGACGCCGCTATCTGTGGCAAGTTTTGCTGCTGTTTTGGCTTGATCGCTATCATGGATACGGCCGAGTTTTATTAACTTATCTGAAGCAAAGCTTTGTACACCAATAGAAAGTCGAGATACACCAGCGTCAAAAAAACCAATAAATTTATCGGCCTCAACGGTACCAGGATTGGCTTCTAGGGTGATTTCTATCTCGGCTTTATGGTCAAAGCGACTAAGAACCTGTGTTAGTAAGCTTTTAATCGATGCGGCTGAAAATAAACTTGGTGTACCGCCACCAATAAATATGGAGTGTAAAGAGCGCTCGGTTAGGTCAAACCGCTTAATGTCGGCATCTAAATCGGCAATTAAGGCCTCGACATAATCCTGCTCGGGAATGCTACTTTTAACCGCATGGGAATTAAAGTCACAATAAGGGCACTTTTCTACACACCATGGAATATGAATGTAGAGTGACAAGGGTTGATTTTCTAACATTATAACGGTACTCATGCTCACTTTATGCTCTCGCCTTAGCCAGTTGTGTAACCAACTTTGCTAATGCTTGACCACGATGACTGCGCGTGTTTTTTACTGCTCGAGGTAATTGCGCGGAAGTCATTTGCAAGTCACTTTGCCAAAAGATAGGATCATAACCAAAGCCTTGTTCACCTTGCTTACTTCTAGCAATAGTGCCTTGCCAGACACCATGACAAATAAGTGGTGTTGGATCATTTTCATGTTTCATATAAACCAAAACACAATGAAAGCGAGCTGTTCTTTGCTCATCAGGAGTATTGGCTAAAGCCGCCAGTAATTTATTGGTATTATCATCATCAGTAACTTGCCCTTGGGTGATATCTGCAGCGTAGCGAGCTGAATAAACCCCAGGCGCGCCATTTAAGGCATCAACTTCCAAACCAGAGTCATCAGCAATCGCAGGTAAGCCGGTAATTTTTGCCGCATGACGGGCTTTAATGATGGCATTTTCGACAAAAGTCGTGCCTGTTTCGGCCACTTCAGCAACATCAAATTCACTTTGCGGTACTATATCAATGCCTTGCTCAGTCAATAAGTGGGCTAACTCTTTAACTTTGCCCAGATTTCCTGTGGCTAATACAATTTTTGACATGATGGTTACCTGTTTACTCGTTTTATTAATGATATTTTATGAGCGCTATTCTACCTTAAACAGTAATAGACTTGCTATATTTCGCTAAAATTAAGCGCAAAAAAAAGAGCTATATAAAGCTCTTTTTTAATAACCTGTTAGGGTGTTTTCGCTTAATCAACATAGAATTTTTGTGAAAATTTCAACTGCTGCTTTTCTTTGCCGTCATTAATCATAATATCAAAATGAAGGGTTTCTTCATTGCGATAGCGAACTTGGGCTAGGTAATAAATAGCATTGCCTTCTTTGACCTCGACAAAATCTAGATCTTTAAATTGTCCAAGGTTGTTTTTAGCTTTACCGGTAATACTAACGGCTTTAGCAGGCGTGCCTTTTTTACTATTGTCTAATACCGATATATTGATTAAACCATTGTATCTGCTGCGCGTAATACCATAGGCTTTAGCTATTTCAGGGGTGAAAAATGTTGACCCAATAGCCATGTAATGTACATTCATTGAGCCTAGTTTTTTCATGTTTTCAGCGCTAACACTGGTCATCACAAACAAGCTAAGGCTAAGTGCGATAAGTAGTTTGATGATTGAAGTTTTCATGTGGATCTCCAAAAAAGTATAGGGGACTCGAAACTGTGCTGTTACTTGTACTTAATTATATACCCGTTCAACTTCAAGGTGCAAGATTCAGTGGGAATTTAACAGACTTTAGGTAAGGCATTCATTTTAAATAATGGTTGTTGTTCCCTTATTATCATGAATAACGCGGCATAAAGCCTGTTAAAACCCACCCGAAGGGGAACACCGAGCAACATCCCTTCTTTGTTGCACCAATTTGTAAGGGAATGCCATGACTTCATTGGTGCGCCTAAAAGTTAAATTGCTCTGTGCTCCTGTACATGCATCTTGAAGTAGAGCGGGTATAGCACAGTTCCGAAGTAAATTAAGTTGATAAAGATGAGTTTAACTGTTTTATAGCGCGCCCCAATAAGGCAGTGAATTGGCCAATAATATATTGATGACATTCATCGCCAAAAATGCGACCAACATAGATAAATCTAAACCACCCAAATTAGGAATTATTTTGCGGAGTGGTCGTAAAAAAGGGTCCGTTAATTGGCTAAGAACCATTGACGTGGCATTATAACCTTTGACTACCCAACTCATGATAGCCATGATGATCATTAAAATAAACAGCAAAAATCCTGCTTGTTTTAATAACACTAATAAGCCAATGTAAAAGGCTAACACACCTAAACTTTCACCGGATAAAGCCGCAAGGGTGACAAATTTCAATGTTGCGACAATATATGCCACCAATATAGTTGCTAGGTCAAAACCACCTAACCCGGGAATAATTCGGCGCAGTGGTACCACTAATGGGTTACTTACTTTGACAATAAATTGGCTTAAGGGGTTATAAAAGTCTGCTTTAACCCATTGCAGCCATACACGCATGATCAAAATCATTAACAAGGCGTCGAAGGCGAATCTCAGCAAATAAATAATTGCTTCCATTGGTTTTCCTCTAAGTAATTATAAGTTTTCTAATTAAAGTTGTGGTCATTGAAATGAACTATTTAGCCATTTCTTCAGCACGGGCAATGGCAGCAGCCATGGCATTTTTTACCATTTCTTCCATACCATCCTGTTTAAATTGCTCTATTGCCGCATGTGTTGTCCCACCTTTTGAGGTGACATTAGCACGCAAGGTACTGATAGCCTCGTCACTATGGGCGACCATTTGTGCGGCGCCAAGAGCGGTTTGTTGTACTAACATGCGGCTCTCTTGACTTGAAAAGCCTAAATGTTGCGCTTGTTTCTCCATGGCTTCCATAAACAAGAAAAAATAGGCTGGAGCAGAGCCAGCAACGGCGATAATATCATTAATCTTATCCTCTGTGGCCAGCCAAATGATTTTACCCACTGCCGTCATAAGCTGCTCGGCAATCGCCTTATGTTCAACGCTAACTTCATTTGAGGCAAATAAACCACTCATACCTAAGCCCAATTGGCACGGGGTATTTGGCATAACGCGAACCACAGGGGGCAGGTTATCCTTGCTGTTTTTTGATAAGGCTACTTGGATCTGTGCAACCGTTGTCCCCGCGGCTACCGAGATAAAAAGCTTTCCTGAAATACTGATAGCCTGACTTATTTGCCGACAAACCTCAGTGATAAGGTGTGGTTTAACACAAAGCACTACTACTTCGGCAAACTCACTGGCCTTGTTATTATCCTCCGTTTGTAAAACGCCGAACTCTTGCGCCAGATTTAGTCTCTTGCTTGCTGATGGATTAGCCACCATGATGTTTTGTGGTGCAACACCTGAGTTGACTAAGCCAATAATAATCGCGCGCGCCATGTTACCGGCACCGATAAAGGCAATTTTGTTCATAAAGATAATCCTAAGGTTAATTTTTATATGTCCGTGCACCAAAAATGGCGCTACCAATTCTCACCATGGTTGAACCGTGGGCCACCGCTTGGGGCAAATCATTAGACATGCCTAAAGACAGGGTATCGACACTGGGGTAGTGTTTTTGTAATTGTATAAATAGTTGCTGCATTTTTTCATAGCAATCGTTACCGGCGTTTTTTTCAGGCACGGCCATTAAGCCACGTAAGGTGAGTTTATCACAGTTGTTAACAATGTCAGCGAGGGATAAAATGTCATCAATAGCAACGCCTGACTTAGACTCTTCATTGCTAATATTCACTTGTAAACAAATGTTTAGCGGAGTATTGTGACAATTATCATCTTGAATATGTTGATTTAGGCGCCGGGCAATTTTTTCTCTATCGACACTATGGACCCAAGAAAAATAACGGGCAATTTGTTTGGTTTTATTGGCTTGAATAGGACCAATAAAGTGCCAATTTAACTCAGGTAGATGTGCTAGCTGCGTTATTTTTTCTACGGCTTCTTGTAGGTAATTTTCACCAAAATCATGTTGTCCTGCTAAATATGCCTGTTCAATAAGTGCCGCAGGCTTAGTTTTACTGACTGCCAGTAGTGATACTGGCAGTGACTGCTTTACTTGTTCAGTATAAGGAATTAATCGACCACTTTGCTGGCAAGCTTGCTGGATTTGCGCTTTAATTTTATCAAGATTATCTTTTATGTTTATCATGTGAACTTAATGTGAACTGTTTTAACTTAACGTATTTTCTGGTTAGTATAACCTATTAAATTATTACCGATAAAAGATAAAAATATTATTTTGTATCACCCTATCAATAGAGGCTTTTATGGATATTACCGAACTACTTGCATTTAGCGTACAGCATAATGCATCAGATTTACATTTATCAACGGGGACACCGCCGAGTATTCGAGTGGATGGCGATATACGTAAACTCAATATCCCAGCTTTTGATGCTAAAGATGTCAATGCCTTAGTGTATGACATTATGAATGATCGTCAGCGTAAAGAATATGAAGAAAAGTTAGAAGTCGATTTCTCTTTTGAGGTGCCCAGTTTAGCGCGTTTTAGGGTTAATGCCTTCCATCAACATCGCGGTCCAGCCGCTGTTTTTCGTACCATTCCTAGTAAAATCCTCTCCCTTGATGACTTAGGTTGTCCGGAAATATTTCGTGAAATTTCCGATACCCCACGCGGCTTAGTGTTGGTTACTGGACCTACCGGCTCAGGTAAGTCAACCACCTTAGCGGCCATGGTTGATTATATCAACAGTACTAAACATGATCATATTCTCACCATAGAAGATCCTATTGAATTTGTTCATGAGAATAAAAAATGCCTAATAAACCAAAGGGAAGTACATCGTGATACTTTAAGCTTTTCAGCGGCATTGCGCTCAGCCTTACGTGAAGACCCCGATGTAATTCTTGTTGGTGAAATGCGTGATTTAGAAACTATTCGTTTAGCCATGACAGCAGCAGAAACGGGTCATCTGGTCTTTGGTACACTGCATACCACTTCAGCACCGAAAACCATTGACCGTATTATTGATGTTTTTCCCGGAGAAGAAAAAGCTATGGTGCGCTCTATGCTGTCTGAGTCACTGCGTGCGGTTATTTCACAAACCTTGATTAAAAAGGTGGGTGGTGGTCGTGTTGCCGCCCATGAAATTATGATTGGTGTACCCGCTATTCGTAACCTTATTCGCGAGGATAAAATAGCGCAAATGTATTCTGCTATCCAAACGGGTATGCAACACGGTATGCAAACCATGGATCAATGTCTACAAGGCCTAGTCAATCGCGGCATCATTACTAAACAAGCCGCCATGGAAAAAGCGGTTGATAAAAATCAATTCATTGGTTTATAAGCTTGTTATACCCGTTACCAATCAAAGTGCACGTGCAACCGGTATCTTAATGGTAACGGGTATATGAGTGTAGCGCGTAAAAGAAATAGAGGTTATTAAATGAAACTGCATCAATTTTTAGAAAGAATGGTAAAACAAGACGCTTCTGATATGTTTGTTACCGCCAAAATGCCAGTGAGTGCAAAAATAAATGGTGAATTACAACCGATAGATGATGTGGTTTTAACTGCTGAAGAGTCTTTAGAACTCGTTCATGCTGCCATGAATGAAAAGCAGCAGCAGCAATTTCATACCGAAAAAGAATGTAACTTTGCCATAGAAATTGATGATATTGGTCGTTTTCGGGTCTCAGCTTTTTGGCAGCGGGATATGGCTGGTATGGTTATTCGTCGAATAGTTACCGTAATCCCCGATGTTGATGACTTAGGTCTACCGCCGATATTGAAAGACGTCATTATGTCTAAACGTGGCTTAGTGTTATTTGTTGGTGGTACGGGTACGGGTAAATCAACCTCGATGGCATCACTTATCGGTTATCGTAACCGTAACTCTTGTGGCCATATTTTAACCATTGAAGATCCGGTGGAATTTGTCCACGAACATGGTAAAAGTATGATCACTCAACGCGAAGTTGGCTTAGATACCGTGTCATTTGATGCCGCACTGCAAAGTTCATTACGACAGGCGCCCGATGTTATCTTAATTGGTGAAATTCGTAACCAAGAGGTGATGGAGCATGCGCTTAGTTTTGCTGAGACCGGGCACTTATGTATCGCTACCTTACATGCTAACAACGCCAACCAAGCCATTGATCGGATTATGCATCTAGTACCTGCGGATCAACACGGTAAACTATTATTTGATTTGGCCTTAAACCTGCGCGCTATTATTGCGCAACAACTAGTACCGACTAAAGATGGTCATAGCCGAGTTGCCGTCATTGAGGTCTTACTGAACTCTCCTTATGTAAGTGAACTTATCAAAAAAGGTGACATTGGTAGTATTAAAGAAGTTATGGAAAAGTCCAATGAGTTGGGTATGAAAACGTTCGATCAGGCGCTATTTAGCCATTATCAACAGGGGATGATTACGTATGCAGATGCCATACATCATGCTGATTCACCGAATGATTTACGGTTAATGATCAAATTACGTAATAATGAGCAAGGTGGCACCGGTGGTTTATCTGGCGTAACGCTTGATGGTTTTGAGCCGACAGATAACTAGTCATATAGCGAGTAATCGCTATTGCATTACCGATTATAAACTGAAAGCTGATATTTACTTAGTTGCAAAAGTAAATATCAGCTTTTTTAATAAATGAAATAACCCGGTTAACTTGTATAAACTTTAAATATATACCCGTTACCATTCAAAGTGCTCGATTTCAGTGGGAATTAAAAGGGCTTTAGGCAAGGGAAATAATGGAAGCATAGTCATTCTATGGTTTAATTATTTAACGCGGTATAAAGTCATTTTAAACCCATCGAAGAAGCGTTTGAGCAACATCACTTCATCGTTGCTGTAACTCATAATGACGCGACATGGATGGTGTTATTAGAGAATGCAGGAGCATATTCTCCTGAACAACCATTATTTCATCACAGCGCCTTGAATTGAAATTGCTCAAGCACTCTGAAACATGCATCTTGAATGGTTACGGGTATATACCTAACTTAATCTTTTTTCTTGCTTGGCTCGGTACTATTTCCTACATAATAGTACAGCGTCCAAGTTGTGGAAAATAAACCCGGTGTTGGCACTAAGTGTGTTGAAAAAGTTACCTGTTCACTCTGTTTCGCGCCATGATTGGTAAAACTTGCTTTCATACCATCATCGTGCCGTCTGTTACTTTCTTCTATTTGCCACTCATCACCTAAACATTCCTGGGTGATTCTTTTGGCACTGCGGTAATAGTTTTGAGCGGTTTCTTCATCAGGCGCCACTAAGCGACAAGAGTAGGTATGTTGCTTGCCCCCCCAGGAAAACACTTGGCAGTTTTCACCAAAAAGCTGATATTTAGCTTTCCATATATTACTGACTCTGCCGGCCACTTTAATCTCTTTAATTTGCTTAAAGTCATTATAATAGGCATTTTTAAGTTGTTCGAGTTTACTACATGGATTGGTAGTGGGCATGATATTTGCGGCAATCTTGGTATTTTGATTAACGCAACTGGTCAACAATATGCTGGCAAGGATAAGGGTACATTTTGTAATTGTTTTCATAAAATCATATCAGCCTGAGGTGGAATTTTAAGGTGAATATTTCTTACTAAAGGATGGTACAGAGTTTTAGCACTTTTTCCTAGTGAAGACTTTAGCGGAGCAAGCAATAATAATTTAAAACATTGCTGTAAATTAATCCTGCTATCATAGTGAAAAGAGTTATGTTTTTAATAAGTTAAATAGCTTAAATAAGGTCATTGTTTTTCTTTTTTACCCCCCTTAGACTAAACCTCATGATGCCAATATCACCATTAAGTAAAGCAACATTAGCCGTTATACAAACTAAAATTGACGAAAAAACGAAACCGCTAGGTGCCTTAGGTGCACTTGAACCCTTGGCTGTGCAACTCGCTTTAATTAGTGAGCAAAGACGAAAAAATCATGCCGATTTTGATAGCCGTAGCTCAGCTGATAAAGGTAATGGCCACATCAGCATTAAAATGCCGACCATGTTAGTCTTTGCGGGCGATCACGGCATCAACGAAGAAAAATTAAGTATTGCCCCCAGTGAAGTGACACAACAAATGCTACTCAATTTTTTACAGGGAGGGGCAGCAATAAATTGTTTTTGTCAAAGTAATGAGCTTGCGCTTAGGGTGATTGATTGCGGCATATTACAAGCCATTAACCCTAATGACATAGCGCAAGTTGACGATAACAGCGCAGGCGTTAAACTTATTGAACAACGTCTTGGCGCAGGAACAAATAATTTTTCAGTCGGCCCTGCTATGTCTATCTCTCAGGTAGAACAAGGCTTTGAA
Organism: Colwellia marinimaniae; assembly: GCF_002207865.1. Taxonomy (GTDB): domain Bacteria; phylum Pseudomonadota; class Gammaproteobacteria; order Enterobacterales; family Alteromonadaceae; genus Colwellia; species Colwellia marinimaniae. The sequence goes on along the minus strand of NZ_BDQM01000005.1, from coordinate 106,459 downwards.
CAGGCAGAAAAGCTTGTTAATGCGCAAGTAGCACAAGGTGTCGAGTTGTTATTACTCGGTGAAATGGGCATTGCTAATACTAGCTCTGCTGCGGCCTTAATGTCAGCGCTCACTTGTTTTAGTGTCGAGCAGTGTGTTGGTCGCGGTACCGGTATCACTGATGAACAATTAGCTAAAAAAACCACCTTGATTGAACATGCTTTACAACGAGTAAACCTAGCAGACAGTGCCGCTGAAACGTTAAATCAAGCAGAAATCACTGAGTTACTATCACAACTCGGCGGTTTTGAAATTGTGCAAATGGTGGCGGCGATATTAACAGCCGCCGCTAACACCATCCCCGTTGTCATTGATGGCTTCATTGTTAGCGTGGCCGCACTTGTTGCACTGCGCTTAGATAAAAATGTAGCAAATTACCTTATCTTTGCCCATGTATCCGAAGAAAAAGCCCATCAGCTATTACTGAGTGAACTACTGGCGGCACAAACGTTAACTAAGCAAGGAGGTCAAGCCTTATTAAATCTAGGTTTACGTTTGGGGGAAGGCACAGGTGCCGCACTTGCTTATCCTCTGATTAAAGCTGCAGCAAGCTTTTATAATCACATGGCCAGCTTCGAAAGTGCGGGTGTGACCGTGTGATTAAGCCGATAAAAGGCCAGCTAATAGAAAATCTGCTCGAGAACGTAAAAGCTCAACTGAATTTATTTTACTTGGCGCTAAGCTTTTTTACTCGTTTTCCTGTGCCTAAAACCATGATTTATTCAGAGGCCTTACTGAATAAAGCTAACCGATACTTCTCTTTAGTGGGGTTAGTCACAGGTTTGTTGCTCGGCTTAACGTATGTCGGTTTGAGTCACTTTTTACCGGTCAATGTCGCTATTTTGTTAATTATGGTGATAAGTTTGCTATTAACCGGCGCTTTTCATGAGGACGGTTTAGCCGATATGGCTGATGGCATAGGTGGCGCATTCGCCAGAGAAAAACGATTAAGTATAATGAAAGATAGTCGTATTGGTACCTATGGTGCTGTCACTTTAGTGATGGCTTTGCTATTTAAATTCACTTTGTTAGTAGAGCTAGCTCAACAGGATAGTAACCACTTACTTTTAGCGATTGTTTTAGCGGCAAGCTTGTCTAGAGCGGTTGCGGGCAGTCTGATTTCTAGCCTGCCCTATGTCAGTAATGATGAGCAAAGTAAGAGTAAACCCTTAGCGCAAGCACAGTCATGGGCAGAATTAACTCTGCTGCTATTGATAGGTCTAGCCCCGCTAATTTTTTATGCCAGTGAAGTGGTTTTTTCTTTGTTATTGGTGTTATTGTTTTTTCGTTGGTTTTTCAAACAGTGGCTTATGGCTAAAATAGGTGGTTTTACCGGCGATTGTTTAGGTGCCGCACAGCAAATTTCTGAGTTGCTTATATATTTAACCCTAGTTGCCTTTCTCCATAACGATACTTTAACGGGAGTTATGGGGTGATTCATTTTGTGTTAGGCGGTGCTCGCTCGGGCAAGTCGAAATATGCCGAGCAACAAGTGCAAACATTGGCAAGCAAGCTAAATAAAGCTGCGGTTTATATTGCTACGGCAACCGCCATTGATGTTGAAATGGGCAAGAGAATAAAGCAACACCAAAGTGATAGAGGTGATAGCTGGCAATTAATGGAATGCCCATTAGCGCTAGCGCAAATGTTGACTGATCTTGATAACAACAATGTATATTTATTGGATTGCTTAACGTTGTGGTTGAACAACCAACTTTATGCGGTACATGAGGCAAGTAATGTCCAGCAGGGTAAGCATTTACAAACGGAGATAGATAATTTAATGGTGTCTTTAAGCTCAGTAAAGACAGAACTTATTATTGTCAGTAATGAAATTGGCTTAGGTGTTGTGCCTATGGGTGAGTCGACGCGATTATATGTTGATTATTGTGGTTGGTTAAACCAAAAGGTTGCTGGCCTTGCTGATAAAGTTACCTTGGTAACCGCCGGTATTCCGCTAAATATAAAAAACAGTCATGAGTGCCAAGATGACGATTAAAATACTATTTGTTAATAGGACCGCCATGAAGATGATTGCTAGTTTTGCTGGTAATTGACTTAATAAGGCATGTTAAAGTTGTAGGCCAGCCAGCTTTATATGGCTGTACTGATGTTGCTCCTGTTGCTAGTGATAATAGCCGTTTACTTAAATATTTAGTTGGCCAACAAAAAACCGCCCATGCCTACCAGAGTATTATTTGTTCGCCTTTAAGGCGCTGCCAGCTTTTAGCTACAGAATTTTCACAGCTATGCCAATTACCGTTAGAGTTATCAGTAGGTTTACAAGAGATGAATTTTGGCTGCTTTGATGATATACCTTTTGAGGGTGTTCATTTTGACGCTAAACCCCTCGACTCTGTCCTCTTGAGCGAAGTGCCGGTGAACTCAATAGCGGTTAAAGAAGTAGGCTTGGAAAAAGTACCTGGGGATGAAGTTCTTTCTTGTGGTAGGCAAGGTCATAACATAAGTAACCAAGAGCAATATTTTAAGCAGGCAAAAGCTAAAGCGCATTGGTCACAACTTGAAGCGTTTTTTCAGGCTCCGGCTGAGGTAATATTACCTCAGGCTGAAGCCTTAGCTGACTTTCACTCTAGAGTGATGAAGGCTTGGCAAAACGTGTTAACGCAACAAGTGGCTATTGCCACTGAGCAAGCCGCAAATTTTCATGCTAAGCCGCAAGGGCCATTAGCAAAAAAAATGCCAGCAGTGAGACGTGTGTTAGTTATCGTCCATGGCGGCGTTATTCGCATGATACTAGCGCATATATTACAGCTAGATTGGCAACAAGCAAGCTGGTACCAAAAATTACAGATAGGCCATGGCAGTCTCTCGCGGATTTGTATAAGCCAGCCTTATCAAGATAAAAACCAAGCTCAGCACTTATATCCACAAGCAGAGCAACCACTACATCAACAAGTGACGACTATTGCCATGCCGCTGCTTGAGGACTTTTAATATGCCAGCTAAGCAAGGTAACACTCATACTAGCGATACTCCATTTACGTTCGCTAAATCAGCTCAAGGTAAAACCTTGATGGTCCAAGGGACTACTTCTGACGCGGGGAAAACTACCTTGGTGGCCGGCCTTTGCCGTTTATTTGCTGATTTACATATAAAGGTAGCACCTTTTAAACCGCAGAATATGTCGCTTAATAGTGCTGTTACCCCTTGTGGTGGCGAAATTGGTCGAGCCCAAGCACTGCAAGCCAAAGCTGCGCGTTTACCTTTAGAGGTCGACTTTAACCCTATGTTATTAAAACCTAATAGTGACACCGGTGTGCAAGTTATTGTGCACGGTAAGGTGCTTACTCATGGTGGTTCGTCGAATATGGAGGCGAGTGAGTACCAAGATTATAAAAAAACGGCTATGCACGCTGTGCTTAGTTCACATCAGCGTTTAATAGAAAAATATGACTTAGTCGTGGTTGAAGGTGCGGGCAGTCCAGCAGAAATAAACTTACGCGAGGGTGATATTGCTAATATGGGTTTTGCTGAAGCAGTCGATTGCCCCGTTTTGATCATTGCTGATATTGATAAAGGTGGTGTTTTTGCCCAATTGGTCGGTACCTTGATGTTATTGTCACAATCAGAGCAAGACCGAGTGGTTGGTTTTGTCATTAATCGCTTTCGAGGTGATATTAAGTTACTTGAGTCTGGCTTGACCTGGTTAGAGAAAAAAACCAATAAACCTGTGTTAGGGGTGTTACCTTTTTTGCACGGTTTAGATATTTCTTCAGAAGATGCCTTAGTGACCCAGCAATCGTCAGAAACAGGAGAATCGTCTACAGCCAAAGTGCGCATTGTAGTATTAGTTTATCCTCACATGAGTAATCATACTGATTTTGATGCCTTACGCCATCATAAAGATATAGATTGCCAGTTCCTGTTTGCTAAAGGCGTTGCAGGTGATAACAGTCCTGAAAAAATCGCGATTCCCCCGTGCGAGTTGATTATTTTACCTGGTAGTAAAAATGTCCGTAGTGATCTCACTTTTTTACGTCAACGTGGTTGGCATGATGATGTCGCCAAACATTTGCGTTATGGCGGTAAAGTGATAGGTATTTGTGGTGGTTATCAAATGTTGGGTGAATTGATTGTTGACCCAGAAGGATTAGAAGGGCAAGCGGGGAGTAGTAAAGGACTAGGCTATTTTGCCATGAAGACAGTATTAAAGCGGGAAAAAACCTTGCTTAATGTTTCCGCGATATTACAACTTGCTCAGCAAAGGGTTGAAATTAGTGGCTATGAAATTCATGCCGGTGAAAGCACCTTGATTAATGATGGCGCAAAACCGTGTCACTATTTACTTGATATGCAAGGTGAGGAACAAGGTTTATTAAGTGACGATGGGCAAGTCGCTGGTTGTTATTTACACGGTCTATTTGATCAACCGGCGGCACTACAGCTCTTTATGCAATGGCTGGGTTATGAGGTCAGCAAAGCGCCGAGTGTAGCGGTACTGGAAGAGCAAGCTATTGAGCGAGTAAGTAAAGCCTGTCAAACACATTTGGATATGGTGAAAATAAAACAAATAATAACCGACTGGTACAAATAACTAAAAATATAGCGGCTATTATTTATTGCCTTGATGCCTTGATGCCTTGATGCCTAATGTAGCAAGTCCCTTAAAACCAACCGTGACAAAGTTAATGATCGGATTAGTGATAAGCTAATCGTTTACGCTTGCTCAGGTCAAACTATGCATCTTTATCTAGGAAAGGCGCGTACTGCAGGTGTTTACCCAGGGTAGCTTGGCTACCTTTAAGGGAGAAACTATAACCACATAATGAAAACTTACCGCGAAAAGCCAGAGCTTGTACTAATTCCCGACTATCGAGCGGGGAGAAGCTAGCAAAGTATTCACTACCGTTTTCAACTAAAACCGTTAAAGGACGTAAAGGTGCACCTTTATTAAACTTAATGCTCTGACAGCTTTTATCACCTTGTGCGGATAGTAGTGACCAGAGTTCACCATCGGGGACTTGATCCGCTTGCCAGTGAATAATAATGCCTTGGTACTCGGATAAGTATAAATTGAAATTATCCGGCATTGCCAATAAATGTTTTTTAGTGATAATAATATTATCAGAGGTGTTTTTAGTGATTTGTTTGGCTTCATTCAAGGCAGTATTACGGCTAGTTAAATGTTGCTGGTTGATTGAGTTTAAAACACTACTAACAAATACCGCGATAAAAATCAGTGCTACGCTGGCAATTACCCCAAGTTGTAATTTACGGTTACTGAGCATCTTTAGCCGAATAAGCTCCCCAAGATCCGCTTGTTTACTGCTCGTTTCATCATTAGGCTGGTAATTTGGTGTATTGCTTTGCTCCGCCGCGACCGTGTCACTAAGATAAACCTGCTCACTGGCGGAGTCAGCAGCTAAGGTTGGTTCAATACGCTGATGAAGCGTTGTTATGCCAACGGGCCCTTGTTGGTAGCTAGTTAGATCTACTGGGCCGTAATAGCCCAAGATATAATCATGCTTAACTTTTTTATTTGTACTGGGGTAAGTGAGCAGCAGTGCGCAGCTCAAGGCCGGTAAAATTAATAAATAGTAGCTGCTACTATTTTCAATTATTAAGCTCAGTACACCCGTAAGTAAAAGTAAACCGCCGGGCACTAATTGCCAATTCTTGTTAAGCGTGGCATCGTGTAATCGTCGTTTGGTGCTACAGGTGAGTACAGCGGTTAAGATTAATAAAAGTGCAAAACTTACCAGTAAAAAGCTGGAAAAAATGGCTGAAAAAAAGATAAAACCCAACAGAGAAAATATTGAGCTGGTAAAAAATCGACTACGGTCGTCAAATCCTTTTAAACAAAAAACGGCTTGTAAAAATGGCACAAAAATCTCCAACAGATAGATTAAATTAGCGCTAGGTTAGGTATTAACTTATTGTTTAAGCGAACAGTAACTTAACGGCTAGTCTGACAAAAAAGCCAGTGTAATGTGTTTATTAATAAAGGTCAGTACTAATTTACTCGGTAAGCGGGTAAGTTTATTTGCTCTAGCTTTAAACCATAAAGCGTTAGATAACCGTGGTTATTTGACTCGCCATCACCACTAAAGTCAAAATCAAAAGTGCTATAAATACAGAGGCCATGCTGCTTGGTAAACTTGGGTCGACTTGAGCGTCTCGCCAAGGAAATAAACTGCAGACCCGTTTCTTTGCAGTAATTATTTACATAACGTTGAGCAGCCTCCGACACTTGTCTTAAATAGACGAAGTACCAGCAAAATAAACAGAAGAATAGCAAATAATAAATGTTTTCCATAAACGATAATACCTAAGCTTGGTTAAATAATTGTCCAATGGCTTGTGCGAGTGCCTCAGAGCGATGTTCACTGCGAAGGCAATGAAAAACAATGGCTTTCATGGTCGGAATCGCCACTAAATCTTTAAAAGTACTGGAAAACAGGGCTAGATCATTAAGATTAACTAGGTGTTCAAAATAACACATTAGCGTTTTCTCATCCGCTAAAGCTGGCCAGCAACGGCTTGATAGGGTAATTAATAATTCACTATTTACTGGCTGAGCAGTCAAAATATTGGCGACAACTGCTTTCACATGGATGTGGTGACTATTGGCTGCCAGTGCTCGTAAGAAAGGTGCCGCTTTTACTGTCTCTGCTGGCTTTATTAAGGCCTTTTCCACTAAGGCGACCAGGGCATCTATTAAAACCAGTGGGTATTGTTCATTTTCTAAGGCACTGCAAACCGGGGATAGTACTTCATCGGGTAAATGAGGCAATGCTTTGACTAGCAGTTCGCTGTGGTTATCTTGCTTTATCCTGGCAATAAAGTCGGTAATGCCTTGTACACCAATGTGCTGCCAGTTATCTGGTAAATTTTCTTGGCTAAGGTAGTGCTTAAACGGTGCAAAAAATTCACTGGGCTGTTGCTGTAAATCAACTTTGATTTTACTGTTTATACTGGCTAATTTATATTGAGGCGGAGTATAAAGGTATGGATTAGACTTGAGTATTTCTTCTTGCTTTTTAGAGGTTTTTTGAGTTAAATCAGCACCTAGGGCTTCAACAACAATAGCGATAAAGTGATTTATTGCCCCTTGGTTTAATAAACCACGCTCATCAAGAGGCAACTTCAATAGCCATAAATAAGGTTGAGACGATTTTTTTTGCCAAAAAGCAATCGCCAGGCAAGCATGACCCTGAACGGGGCTAGGATAGGGTAATTGGTTTAACTCCATCTTTTCAAAGTGTTCTTTGGATAATTTAGTGACTAGTCGACCAATATCATAAAGGCGATATTGTGAGCCAGAAAGTTTAAGTAATTCTGATAGGGTAGCTATGTTTGCTGCTGGTACTGTGTCAGTCATAAATTCAAAATATTGCTGCTTGTTATAGCACCTTATTATAAGGATAATGACGCTATTAACATAGTAAAACTATCGGCCGGCATTAATCGGCCTTAAATAATTGACCCCCTGATGATGAAAAAACACCTTGAACACACCAGAGCGTTGCTGGCAGCGCTAACCACTGAACTTAAATTACTTAAACTTTGGCAAACACAGCAACCCAGTGCGGCCGAGCTGGCGAGTAGTGCACCTTTTTGCTGTGATAGCTTATCTTTTGAGCAATGGTTACAGTTTGTTTTTATTCCTCGAATAACTCAGCTGATAAATCAACAACAAGCGCTACCGAGTAAAATAGCGTTAAGGCCAATGGCAGAAGAATCTTTTAAACAGTTATCGGCGCAAGCTTTACTTGCTGTTATCAATAAAATAGACCAAACATTGACCGGGCAAGGTGATTACTGTGAGTGATATTGACGGGCGTATTTTAGCTAAGACCTTAGCTACGGGCTCAGCTATGGATTTAGCTGAAGAAAAAGCGGTGCCATTAGTCAAGCCAGTACTTACTATTTTATATCAAGATGAGTTTATGGTGGCAGTTGATAAACCTGCAGGTTTATTTGTCCATCGTAGCTTTATGGATAAAGATGAAATCTATTTTGCTTTGCAATTAGTACGGGATCAAATCGGGCAATATGTCTACCCGGTCCATCGTTTAGATAGACCAACGTCTGGGGTGCTGTTGTTTGCCTTAACGAAAGAGGTTGCCACTCTGCTCAATCAAGCTTTTGCCAATAAAAGTAGCCAAGCTGAGCATAGGCCTAAACTTGATTCTGAACTTGATGCCGAGCTTGCGCCGAAATTCGCTCCGCAAGATAACATTGAAGCCAGTGGCATGGTGAAAACCTATTATGCGCTAGTACGTGGTCACTTGGCGGTGCCAACCGGTTTCATTGATCACCCATTGAAAGAAAAACTGGATAAATTAGGCGATAAAAATGTGAGTCGTGATAAGCCCGCACAATCGGCACAAAGCTACTATCAAGTAAAGCAGCAAGTGAGCTTGCCAATCAAGGTTGGGAAATTCGATAGCGTGCGTTATTCTCTAGTTGAAGTACAGCCAGTTACTGGTAGGCGTCATCAAATTCGTCGTCATCTAGCGCATTTACGCCATCCTATTATAGGTGATATCAACTATGGCGATAACAAGCAGAATCCGTTTTTTATTGCACACTTCGGCTTTAAACGCTTAATGCTGCACGCACAGTCATTAACGTTCAACCATCCGGTTAGCGATAAAAGAATAACTATATCAGCGCCGTTTGATCAGCAATGGCAACAGCTTTTTACTGAATTGAAATGGCCCGTCATTTAACGTTTATTGTTAACGCTAGGCTTTATTTGTTAGCTAATCGATGATGCTTGGATAGCTAAACAAAACAATAGCTTTTACTTGGCGTGATTATTTCGGGTAAGGGAATATCCCAAGTTTCTACCGGGATATTTGCTACTCGCTGACAATCATGGGCAAGCCCAAGTGGGTATAGTTTAGTTTGTTGCCAGTGGGCTAGACTTCGGTCATAAAAACCACCCCCCATACCTAACCTGGCGCCAGTATCATCAAAAGCCACTAGCGGTGTACATATGATATCAAGCTCGGCTAACGGGCAAACCTTAGTGACATCTAATCTAGGCTCTAAAATGCCAAAGGCATTGGTAACTAGCTCGGTATCTTGTTGGTAACGTAAAAAAAGTAAATGCCCAGGGTTAAAAGGGTGTATAACCGGTAGGTAAAGCTCTTTTTGTTGTTGCCAACACCAGTCAATAAAAATTGACGTCCCCAACTCACCATCATTGGTTAAGTAAATCGCAATGCGCTTAGCTGGTTGAATTTTACTATGGCTAGATAAGCTAGTTGCTAGAGCAATCGCTGCATTATGCTGTTCACTTGCTGATAAGCTATTACGGCGTTGTCTGATTTCTTTTCGTAATTGTGAGCGTGCATTCATAAGGGCGATTATCTTTATGCGTTCTTTATTGTTTATTCGGAATAAAAAAAGCTGGGCGATTGCTCACCCAGCTTAATACTATACTTGTAACTTGTAACTTGTAACTTGTAACTTGTACTATTACGAATTATCTGCGTGTTTCTGAAATACCTTCATGGGTGCCAGTCACTGAAATTTCTTCTTCAATTTTAGACTCTAAATCATGGGTATTCTCGCCTTCGGCGCCATGCATCCATTCAACGAGTTTACCTGCAGAAAGGTAGATGATAACACCGGTAATTAATGCACCAATACCAACCCCCATAAAAATGTTAGCGGCATTATTAACCATTTCTTCACCTTCACCAACAAATGAGCCAATAAATGCAGCTAACCAGTTAGATAAAGCGGTAAAGAAGAACCAAATACCCATTAATAACGAGGTAAATTTAAGTGGCGCTAATTTAGTGACCATTGACAAACCAATCGGTGATAAACATAACTCACCTAAGGTATGGAACAGGTAAGCAAAAACTAAGAACAACATACTTACTTTCACCGCAACATCGCCGCCTTGAACCATAGTAGCCCATAACATCACGAAGAAACCTAAAGCTAAAAATAACATAGCTAAAGCGAATTTTTTCGGTGAGGTCGGCTCGTTTGAGCCCATTTTAACCCAAGTAGAGGCAACAAAAGGCGCAAGTAAAATAATGAACATGGCATTCAATGATTGAAATGATGAAGCGGCAATTTCAAAACCAAACAAGGTCCGATCGGTGAAGTCCGACGCATAAATAGTGAATAAACCACCGGCTTGTTCAAAACCGGCCCAGAAAATTACCGAGAACATGCTCATGATCAAAATAACTTTCATGCGATCGATATCGTGCGGGGTTAACGGCGCATCTGCTTTTGTTTCACCTTTAACACGTTTAGCTGATGGTAGCACACCAATATCCCCTAAATATTTATTTGCTAGGGTCAGTTGTAAGGTTAAACCAATTAACATACCACAACCGGCTAAGATAAAGCCGTAATGCCAGTCAACCGTTTCGCCAAGAACACCAACAGTGATGGGTGCTAAAAAGGCACCTAAGTTAATGCCCATATAGAAAATAGTAAAAGCAGCATCACGGCGTTTATCGCCTTCTTCATAAAGCTCACCGACTAAACTTGAAACATTGGCTTTAAATAAACCGTTACCAATAATAATAAGCGCTAAACCGATATAAAATACCGTTTCTTCCATGCCAACAATCAATGACTTTTGAATACCTAAGGTAAAGTAACCTAAGGAGAAGATAATACCCCCCCAAATAATCGCTTTACGTTGACCAAGATAGTTGTCAGCTAACCAACCACCGATTACCGGGGTTAAATAAACAGCCATGGTGAAAAAACCATATAACCGTAACGCTTCTTGGTTGGTCCAGCCAAAACCGCCATCTTGTGTTGAGGCAATTAGGTACAAGACCAAAATGGCACGCATACCGTAATAACCGAAACGCTCCCACATTTCAGTACCAAATAACAGGAAAAGTCCTTTTGGGTGGCCAAATAGCGTACCCGCATTAGGTGTAGTCATATAATTATCCTAGATTTTATTTTTATAATTTTTTGCGTTAATTTTACTTTTGTATGGGCAGAGGGTATGACCATACAAAAGTAATGAGAGTGTTATACCTGTGTGTTGCTTTAAAGGCAAGTTTTAGGTGAAATCAATAGCCTGCTTGCTTTGAGAGCCGTAGAGAAATGTTTCCTTGCACTTACCAGCTAAATAGTCAGTTGCTGGCTAATATAACTTAGCACTAGGTTGGTTAACATATTGTTTGCCTATCCATATGCTGGTAAACTTCGGCGTCACTAATTTAAGTGGTTTAGCTCAGGCGCTATTAGTTCAAGGACGGATTGTTCCAATGATAAATGGTCGCTCTGCTTAAATGTATTACTGCACCGGCTATATAAATAGGAATTTTTGCTAACATGATAACCGCCATCAAACAGTTTGTTCAAAATCACCATGCCAATACCCAAAATTTTTTTATAATAGCATCGCTTTTTTTGACTTTTTCTCTGGCCAGTTTGCCCTTAAAAGTACTCGCTAATACTCAGATAAGCCAGCAGCAGTTAGAGCAGTTTAAAAAGCTGCCACCAGCTCAGCAAGCGGCACTTGCTAAAAGTATGGGTGTTGATTTAAGTAGTATTAAAGGCCTGTTATCGGCGAGTGGTTCAAGCAATGAGATAAAAAATACCGAGGTCTTTCCGCGCGGCACCACGTTTGATGCGGACGGCAACCCTATTGTTGCAGAAGATGCGTTAGCAGAGTTAGAAGAAAGTGATGAGCTAAAACCCTTTGGCTATGATGTTTTTGCTAATGCGCCACAAACGTTTGCGCCTATGATGGATATTGCCATTCCTGCCGACTATATCATGGGACCAGGAGATAAAGTTTCAGTACAAATCTTCGGTAAAGAACAAAGCGAGTTAGAATTAACGGTGAACCGTGAAGGGCAAATAGTCTTTCCATCACACGGACCTTTTACTGTTGCTGGTTTAACCTTTGATGAAATGAAACGTTTATTGTCTGCACGTATTAAAGAGAAGGTTATTGGTATTGATGTTGTCATCGGTATAGCCTCTTTACGCTCAATGCGTATCTTTGTCCTTGGTGATGCTTTTAAACCGGGTCCTTATACCTTAAGTTCATTATCAAGCATTACCCATGCGATTTTTGCTGCTGGTGGTATTAGTGATATAGGTAGTTTGCGTAATATTCAGCTTAAACGTGGCGGTAAATTAGTCACTACGCTGGATTTATATGACCTGTTAATTCATGGTGACTCAAGCTCTGATGTTTTATTGCAATCGGGTGACGTGGTTTTTATTGCCCCTAAAGGTCATACCATTAGTGTTGAAGGTGAAGTACGACGCCCTGCTATTTATGAACTAAGCCCAAATGCTGACTTTAATGATGTCTTGACTATGTCAGGGGGCTTGTTACCCACAGCCTTTGCTAAAACAACCCGAGTGGAACGTTATAATCATGATGCCTTGCGCACGGTAGTTAATATCGATTTAACCAAAGCCAGTGATTTAGCTAAAAAAGTTCAAGCAGGTGATGCGGTTTACGTGATGAAAGCGGCTGAAATGTTTGAGCAATCTATTACTGTTATTGGTGCGGTTACTCGCCCAGGTAAATACCAATGGCAAGCTGGGCAGCGTATTACCGATATCTTGCCCAGTATCGACTCTCACTTATTACACTCTGCCGATCTAAATTATTCTATTGTTGTTCGTGAAATTGATATTGCTCGTAATATTGAAATTCACCAGTTTGATTTAGCCAAAGCTATTTCAGCACCAAATTCAAAAGATAACCTGATTTTACAAGGCAATGATAAAATATTAGTCTTTGCTAATATTGTTAAATTAATTGACAGTAAAATTAATTTAAATGCCTTAGCCTTTACTCAAGATAATCTCACTAAAAAAGAGCAGCAACTGGCGAAAGATAAATATAAGCTAAAGCAATTCTGGTTGAAATACGGCGATGAAGAAAAAATTTCTCAACTTAATAGTGGACAAATCGCCGCGGCTAAACGCATTGAGCAATCTATTGCGCTATTTAGTGGTGGCGAAGTTGAAGATGAACTAGACCTTAAAGAGTTAACCCTGTTTTCACGTCAACGTTTGCTGTGGCCTATTATTGAACAGTTAAAACGTCAAGGTAAATCAGGTCAGCCGATTCAATTAGTGGAAGCTGACGGTGAAGTGAAATTCCCTGGGGTTTATCCGCTGGCTAAAAATGCCCGGATTGCAGACTTAGTGGCGGCTGCTGGCGGCTTAACAGAATCTGCCTATGTAGTACGCGCTGAAGTGACTCGTAATCAAATTGTAAATCATATGGCTCAGCAAATGTCTTTTAGCATTAACCTTGGGGCAGCACTTGCAGGTGAGGAAAAGGATAATGTCTTATTAAGCTCTAAAGATAGATTGAATATTCATCAAATTCCGGCCTGGAGTGAAAATAACGTGGTTGAGCTGAGAGGTGAATTTGTTTTTCCAGGTAAATATAGCGTTCGTCGCGGCGAAAGCTTAGCGGATTTAATTGCTAAGGCCGGTGGTTTTACTCGGTTTGCCCATCAAGAAGGCTCAGTTTTTACCCGGGTGCAGTTACGTGAACTTGAACAACAAAACTTATTAAAATTGACTGCTGATCTACGGATAGAAATGGCGTCAAAGTCAATGACGGATCAAAATTACTCACAATCTTATGCGGAAGTACAACAAATGTTGACTGATATGGCTAACGTACAGCCTGTCGGTCGTTTAGTACTGGACTTACCTAAAGTAGTTAACGATGAACATTATGATGTGCTGCTTGAAGGGGGTGATGTGCTTTACGTACCAACATTGAAAAACTCTATTAACGTCGTTGGTCAAGTACAAGTCACCTCGTCACATATGTATGATGTTAATTTATCAGCTGAAGATTACCTTGCGCAAAGTGGCGGCAGTAAAAAACGTGCTGATGAAGACAGAATCTATATTATTGCTGCCAATGGTAGTATTAAAATGATGGACAGTGGCAATTGGTTTACTAGCGATGCTGGAGATAACTTAAAACCTGGCGATACCATAGTGGTACCGCTTGATGCTGAATACATGAATAACTTAGCATTATGGACTAGTGTCACGACCATTATCTATAACTCAGCCGTGGCCCTTGCTGCTATCAGTGGAATCTAACTGAAAGCGTATAGTTAAATTAAATAAATACTGCTAGGGGTTAATGCCTAGCAGGTCATAAATTAAATAATAGCGTTAATAAAATACTCATAAAGTATTGATAAAAATTAAATGGACCTAGTATGTTGCATTCATTAAAAAACGTAAATTTAGCAATCATTGGCCTAGGTTATGTCGGTTTACCCTTAGCAGTAGAATTTGGCAAAAAATATCCGACCTTAGGTTTTGATATTAATAACAAACGGGTAGAGGAATTAAAGCAAGGCCATGATTTCACTTTAGAAGTATCAAGTGATGAATTAGCCGATTCAGCCTTTATTTCATATTCTACTAATGTCGACGATTTAAAAAACTGTAATATATATATTGTCACAGTGCCAACACCTATTGATCAACACAAGCAACCTGATTTAACGCCGTTAATCAAAGCCAGTGCTATGCTGGCTAAAGTGATGAGTAAAGGTGATATCGTTATTTATGAATCAACGGTATATCCTGGTGCTACTGAAGAGGTATGTTTACCTGAGATTGAGCGTAATTGTCAGCTGGTTTTTAATCAAGATTTTTTCGCCGGTTATAGCCCTGAACGTATTAATCCCGGAGATAAAGAACATAGGGTTACCAATATTTTAAAGGTTACCTCAGGCTCTACCCCTGAAATTGCTGATTTTATCGATAGCTTATATAAATCTATTATTACCGCAGGCACCTATAAAGCATCAAGTATTCAAGTAGCTGAAGCAGCTAAGGTGATTGAGAATACTCAAAGAGATCTCAATATTGCTTTAATTAATGAATTAGCGGTGATTTTTAATAAACTTAATATTGATACCGAAGAAGTATTAAAAGCCGCTGGCACTAAATGGAATTTCTTACCTTTTAGGCCAGGTCTTGTTGGCGGCCATTGTATTGGGGTCGACCCCTATTACTTAACCCATAAAGCACAAGCGATTGGTTACAATCCAGAAGTTATTTTAGCGGGACGTCGTATTAATGACTCTATGGGCAAATATGTGGTATCACAATTAGTGAAAACCATGCTAAAAGCCAAGTTACCGGTAAATGGCGCTAATGTGTTATTAATGGGCTTAACCTTTAAAGAGAACTGCCCGGATATTCGTAATACTAAGGTTGTTGATGTTTACACAGAATTAGCAGAGTTTGATATTAAAGTTGATGTTTACGACCCTTGGGTAAATCCTGAAGATGCAAAAAAACAATATGATATCGATTTAATTTCATCACCTAAGCAAGGTTATTATGATGCGGTGATTTTTGCGGTAGCTCACAAGCAGTTTAAGGCTTTAACTGCTAGTAAAATCAAAGCTATGATGAAAAAAGAACATGTGATTTACGATCTGAAATATATGTTAGATAAAGAGTTAGCAGATATTCGCTTGTAATCTCATTTTGCCTAATTCAACTAACTATATGACATAAAGGCTCTGTTCCATAATACTGATGCCTACATTGTAACTATATGATTTTATGGTGAATATTTCCGAAGTGATAAAATCGAGTTTCACCAGCATGACGGTACAGGATGTACTTTATTAGATAATGCTGGGAGCATATTATCCTGAAGCTTGTGTAGATCCCCATGGTCGTTCTTAGACTCCTGTCTCCACGACATTAGTGCATCCATGCACGTTAGGTTTACGCGTCTCGCTTGTTCACTTAGCAACACTAAACTACAACAGAGGCGACATAAAACAGCTCTAGCTGACTTTCAGTTAAAGGTAGTTTGTTAAAGAAGGACTATTTAACGCATGGGCTTCTCATTGAAGGAAAAGAAAATGACTCAATTTCAAAAAATTAAACAAGAACTTATCAATTCACCTAAAACTTGGCTGATTACGGGTTGTGCCGGATTTATCGGTTCAAACTTATTAGAAATGCTGCTGTTATTAAATCAAAAAGTGGTGGGTTTAGATAATTTTTCTACTGGTCATCAACACAACTTGGATGAAGTAGCAACACAGCTTTCATCCCAGCAATGGCAAAATTTTCATTTCGTTAAAGGTGATATCAGAGAGCTGAGTGATTGTAATAAAGCTTTAAGTCATTATGAAGAGGGTGTTGATTATATCCTTCATCAAGCGGCGCTCGGCTCAGTGCCCCGATCGATTGCCGATCCTTTATTAACCAATTCAGCCAATATTACTGGTTTTTTAACTATGTTAACGGCGGCAAAAGATAGCAAGGTTAAAAGTTTTGTTTATGCGGCTTCAAGTTCTACCTATGGCGATCACCCAGGGTTACCTAAAGTGGAAGAGGTTATTGGTAAACCGTTATCCCCATATGCGGTTACTAAGTATGTTAATGAACTTTATGCGGATGTTTTTTATAAAACCTATGGCTTAAATTGTACCGGTTTACGTTATTTTAATGTTTTTGGCAAAAGACAAGACCCAGATGGCGCTTATGCTGCGGTAATACCTAAGTGGACTGCTGCCATGATAGCGAACGAAGCTGTGCTGATTAATGGTGATGGTGAAACCAGCCGTGATTTCTGTTTTATTGAAAACGTGGTACAAGCTAATATTTTAGCGGCCACGGCAAACGCTGCCGGTAAGAATCAAGTGTACAATGTTGCCTTAGGTGATAGAACAAGCTTGAACAGTTTATTTGCTAGCTTAAAAATCGCTTTACAAGCGAATGGTATCGAGTATCAACAATCGCCAACGTATAGAGACTTTAGAGCAGGTGATGTTAGGCATTCACAAGCCGATATTGCTAAAGCTAAATCATTGCTTGGTTTTGAGCCAGAATTTAAAATCCAACAAGGCATAGATAAAGCCATGCCTTGGTATATTAACTTTTTGAGCTAAGACATGAGCCAAAGTTAATAACAGTCACGTTGAAATTTAGCCGTGGTATTAGATAAGCAGCAACTCACTTGAGGCGCTGCTTTTTTTATGCCCTTGGCAATTTATTAGTGAAGCAATTTTTTACTGTAATATAAATGTCACATAACTGACTTATACTTTGCCCAGTTATTTTTATCATATTCTCTATATTGGATAAGCTAGTCGTTAGTTTATTAATAATAAGGTTAATTAAGTGGCAACTCTTATTAGTTCAACCCGAAGTCGGGCGGTTAAAAATTCATTGGCAAAATGGTTAATAACCTTTGGTGGTATTAGCGTTTTGTTCACCCTAGTGTTGATTTTTTTGTATTTGCTTTATGTCGTTATGCCTATTTTTGAGTCCGCTAAAATAGAGCCAGCGGTTAATATCAGTATTAACTTACCAGCGAATGAAAAAGTGTTAGCGACCGGTGTCGATGAGTTACAAGAATTGGTTTATCAAATTACCGATACGGGTACTATTCATTTTTATCATTTAACCGCCAGTGCGGAGCACGCAAATAATCAGTTTTCAGTCGGTGATAAAGCGCTTTCAAGGTCTCTTTTTGCCAGTGATGCTTTTAATCAAGAGCAGGTTATTAGTGTGGTGAATTCCTTTTCAGCTGATAAATTACTCCATACTCGCAGTGGTAAAACCTTATTAGTTCAGCCGAGCTTTCATGCCATCTACGCCAATGATACCCGGGAAATTATTGCTAAAGTAAATTACCCCTTAGGACAAAAGTCGTTAAGGATAGATGAGCAACAAGCGCAATTACCTCATCTGGCTTTTGCCCTGGATGACGAAAGAATGGTCTTTGTTGCTTTTACTGAGGATAAACGTTTAATAAAAACCAGCTTTATCGCTGATGATGAGTTTGGCTCAGACAGTGCGGGCGATGACGTTGATTATGAAATAAATTATCAACAAATAGACTTGCCAGACGCTATCGTTAATAGTGGTGTTGATGAAATTAAAGTAACGCCTGATTTGAGTTTGGCTTTTGTACGCACTGGTTCAACCGTGTGGGTTTATTCGTTAAAAGATGATGACGAGGTTAGCTTAAAAGCAACGATTACCCCTATTCTTAGTAGCGAAGATACTTACCTTACTTCAATGGCTTTGCTCTCTGGTAGTAGTTCAGTATTACTGGGTGATAGTAGTGGCCACGTCAGTCAATGGTTTGAAGTGGCAACAGATTCAGGTCGCCAGTTTAAACAAATCAGAAGTTTTAATGCCAATGATGACAGCCAAAAGCAAACATCAAAGGCGATAACCGCTATTTACACCGAGCGGTTCCGCAAAAGTTTTTATACTATGACGACCAGTGGCCTGGTCAATGTCTTTTATACCACAAGTTCTGCCCATTTATGGCAAGGACAATTAGCCTCGAGCCAACCTGCTGCCTTTGCTATAGCGCCGCGAGCAAATGGCTTAATCATTAATGGTAATGATCCACTCGATATCAATAAGCAAACCTTACAAACGTTCAGTGTTCATAACGAGCACCCAGAGGTTACTTGGCAAGCGTTATGGCAAGAAGTTTGGTATGAAGGTTATCCTGAGCCTGATTATATTTGGCAATCTAGCTCTGGCTCTGATGATTTTGAAGCTAAATTTTCTTTAGTGCCTATTTCTTTTGGCACCATTAAAGCGGCTTTATATGCGATGTTATTTGCGGTACCGGTTGCCTTAAGTGCGGCAATATATACCGCTTATTTTATGACGCCAAGCTTACGTAAAAAAGTCAAACCTACTATCGAAATGATGGAAGCACTGCCGACCGTTATTTTAGGCTTCTTAGCGGGTTTATGGTTAGCTCCGTTAATGGAAGAGTATTTACCGGCAATATTTATGCTCTTTATTTTATTACCTTTGGTGACACTGTTAACGGCCTTTTCCTGGTATAAACTACCCAATAAGGTCAAAGATAAATTCCCTGAAACCCTGGCGCCAATTATATTAATCCCAGTGATAATATTGACAACCTATGCGGCATTTTCTCTATCACCACTGCTAGAAGCTATGCTCTTTAATGGCGATATGCGTCAATACCTTACTAACGACCTGGGTATCAATTTTGACCAAAGGAACGCTTTAGTGGTCGGTATTGCCATGGGTTTTGCTGTTATTCCTACCATATTTACTATGGCTGAAGATGCAATTTTTAGTGTTCCAGGCCATTTAACCAGTGGCTCATTAGCGCTTGGTGCCACTCAATGGCAAACCTTAGTTGGGGTAGTGCTGTTGACCGCAAGTCCAGGTATCTTTTCCGCGGTTATGATGGGACTTGGCCGTGCAGTGGGTGAAACTATGATTGTCTTGATGGCAACGGGTAATACGCCGATATTAGATTGGAGTATTTTCCAAGGAATGAGAACGTTAGCCGCCAATATTGCCGTAGAAATGCCAGAGGCCGAAGTGGGTAGTTCCCATTACCGTATCTTGTTCTTAGCCGCCTTTGTATTATTCATCTTTACCTTTATTTTCAATACCGCAGCGGAAATTGTTCGTCAACGCTTACGTGAAAAATACAGTTCAATGTAGTGCTTTTAGCGTTAACTTTAGACAACGAATATTTAATAAATTAATTATATAGCTGCTCACTTATAAGCTGTATTGCTCAATTTAGAGAAAAAAGCACGGAGTTGATGACTATCAATGAGTACTTTCGACAAATAAATTTAGCTAAACAGCAACAAAGTGTGTAGTTATAAACAAACTATAGAGTTCCTTTATGAATAAATGGTTTAAATCAGGCGCCCCCTGGATATGGTTATCAGCAGCTGGCGTAAGTATCAGCTTAATCTCTGTGCTGGGCTTGTTATGGCTTATCGCTTCACGTGGTTTGTCATATTTTTGGCCAAGCCAACTTTATCAATTTGATCTCATCGATAAAAATGGTGTCAAGAGTATTGTTATTGGTGAAATATATGACCGAGAGGAAATACCTGTCGGTCAATTAGCGCATTTAAATTTAGTGCTTGCTCCAGAGCAAAAAATGTTAGAGCGCTTATTGATCAAAACCGGTAACCGAGAGCTAGTCAGTTTAGACTTTCGTTGGTTGTTAAGTCACTACATTCAAAAGACGCAAACACCAAAAGAATTGGTCATGGTTGAACGTCGTACTAATGGTAACTTTTACGGTTACATTGACAGTGTTGTTGTTGACGGCAAAGTAGTTGACGCCAATCAGTTAACTACATTATTAACGCGAGTTGAAAATTTTCAACAACAGATTGATGACTTACAAAAGTCTGATATCGGTGCAATAAACTATCAATTAGAACGTTTACGTTTAAAAACGCGTAAGTATGAATTGCAAAATAAGTTAACCGCAAGTGTGCAAGCTGAGATTGATAGTGAGGTGGTTAGTTTAAATCAACGCTATGCCAAGTTAGAGCAAGAGTTAATGGGCTATCGCGAAAAAATATCGCGTGATCATCTTGTTATGCGTGCTATGGATGGGCAGTTAGTTTCTATTAATTTTGAATACATCCTTAAAGTCACCTTTAATAATAAACTTACCTTGCTTGAAAAACTGGCTACCTTCTTTAGTCAGATTTCGGCATTCATCATTGAAGATCCGCGTGAGGCGAATACTGAGGGTGGGGTGTTTCCTGCTATTTTTGGTACCGTACTTATGGTGTTATTGATGACAGTCATAGTGTCACCTTTGGGCGTTATTGCAGCGATTTATTTACATGAATATGCCGGTAAAAATGCCTTCACTAGGCTATTACGCATAGCGGTTATTAATTTGGCTGGTGTGCCGTCTATCGTTTATGGCGTATTTGGTTTAGGATTTTTTGTCTATATAGTGGGCGGTTCACTCGACCAATTGTTTTATTCAGAAAACCTACCTAGCCCCACTTTTGGCACCCCCGGCGTATTATGGTCTTCGCTAACGCTAGCAATATTGACCTTACCTGTGGTCATAGTTTCCACCGAAGAAGGTTTATCACGTATTCCATCGGAGATGCGCTACGGTTCCTTGGCCTTGGGCGCAACGAAGGCTGAAACCTTATGGCGCATTATCTTACCTATCGCCAGTCCTGCTATTATGACCGGTATTATTTTAGCTATTGCTCGAGCAGCAGGGGAAGTAGCACCACTAATGTTGGTCGGCGTGGTTAAAATGGCGCCTAATTTGCCCATAGATGGTAACTTTCCCTTCTTACATTTAGATCGAAAATTCATGCATTTAGGCTTTCATATTTATGATGTTGGTTTTCAAAGTCCTAATGTAGAAGCCGCGCGGCCCTTGGTTTTTGCAACCGCTTTACTCTTAGTCAGCATTATTGTTGCCTTGAATATGATTGCCGTGTCAATCCGTAATAGATTACGGGAAAAATATAAGATGTTAGAGCACTAGGTTGCTTAAACAGTAAGTTTAAATTAGTCATTTCAAATTAGTTTTTAAAATGACAAGTAATGATCAATGAAAAGTAATTAGAGAAAAACCTATTATGATTTCTATAAGCCCAAAAGTATTAGCTACAGGCTCTGACGCTTTAATTAAAAGCCCGCTAGATTTAAATAATTTACCGCCCGAGCAAGTTGCCTTAGATATTAATAAATTAAATTTATTTTATGGTAAAAAACAGGCGTTAAATAATATTACCATGTCGATTCCCAAGGGGCAGGTCACTGCGTTTATTGGACCAAGTGGTTGTGGTAAATCAACCTTATTACGTTGTATTAACCGTATGAATGACTTAGTTGATGATTGTCATATCACAGGTGAAATAAACCTTAATGGTCATAACATCTATAACAAACATGTAGATGTGGCCGAATTGCGACGAAAAGTGGGGATGGTGTTTCAGCGTCCTAATCCTTTTCCTAAAACTATTTATGAAAATGTCGTCTATGGTTTACGTATTATGGGCGAAAATAACCGTAGAAATCTTGATGATGCAGCCGAGCAATCATTACGCAGTGCCGCCTTGTGGAATGAAGTGAAAGATAGATTACATGAAAGCGCTTTAGGGCTTTCTGGTGGTCAGCAGCAGCGCTTAGTGATTGCTCGTGCTATTGCTATTCAACCTGAGGTGTTACTGCTTGATGAGCCGACATCCGCACTTGATCCCATTTCGACCTTGGTCATTGAAGAGTTAATCAATGATCTTAAAAAGCAATTTACTGTGGTAATAGTCACTCATAATATGCAACAAGCAGCACGGGTGTCTGATCAAACGGCATTTATGTATATGGGGGATTTAATCGAGTACAGTGATACCAATACATTATTTACCACGCCATTGAAAAAGAAAACTGAAGATTATATTACTGGTCGTTATGGTTAACTCCTCTAGTAGTAATCTAGTAGTAACTCATTAGCAATAAGTAGATAAGTAGATAAGTATGCAAGAACATACCGATAAAAGGATACACCATGGATAATTTACAAATAGGTCGTCATATTTCTGGCCAGTTCAATGAAGATTTAGAGCGGGTCATTAATAATGTTATGCATATGGGCGGCTTGGTTGAAAAACAAGTAGCGGATGCACTCGCGGCGGTTGATCAACGGGATGTAACCTTGGCGAAGCAAGTGTTAAGTAAAGATTATCAAGTGAATGCTTATGAAGTGAGTATTGATGATGAGTGCACCCGCATCATTGCCAAACGCCAACCAGCGGCTGGCGATTTACGTTTAGTTATGGCGATCGTTAAAACTATTACGGATTTAGAGCGTATTGGCGATGAAGCAGAGAAAATAGCCCGAGTCGCCCTAGAAAACTTTTCCACTTCCCAGCAATACTTATTGGTAAATCTTGATAACTTAGGTCGACGGGTATTAGAGTTTTTGCAATTAAGCTTAGATGCTTTTACTCGAATGGATGTTGATGCTGCTATTAAAATTCATCAAATGGATGACAAAATCAACCGTGAATATGAAGCGCTGATACGTCAATTAATGACCTATATGATGGAAGACCCACGTTCCATCCCGCAAGTTATGACGGTTATTTGGTCCGCTAGAGCGTTAGAGCGTATTGGCGACCGTTGTCAAAATATTTGTGAACATATTATTTATTTTGTTAAAGGTAAGGTGGTTCGTCATACCACGGCGGAAGAGATGAAAAATCTCTAAACGTTCAACAAGTAATTACCAAGTAATTTAAATAAAGATGAATAATAAAAAAAACATTAAATTCAATTGATTAGCTAAGATCTAATCGAGAGTTTAGTGGATATAAATTAACACTGTTGTGGTTAGCTAATATAGGTATGCATTTAAGCTCATATTAGCATTTAACATTGGAAGTTAAATGAGTTACTATCCGCCGCGCATAGCAATGACGAGAGTTATACAGACTGGAAACATAATTATGGCCAGAAATACAATCATAGGTGTATTTGCAAAATCACCAATAAAACCGTTAGAAAAACATATTCAAATAGTTGTTAAATGTAGTAAACAACTTATCCCATTTTTTGATGCATGTTTTGCAAATGACTGGAGTGAAGCGGCAAAAGTTCGTCGTAAACTGTCTAAGTTAGAGCAAGATGCTGATACTTTAAAACGTCAATTACGTCTAGAATTACCTGGTGGCTTATTTATGCCAGTGGATAGAGCTGACTTACTTGAACTCCTTACCCAACAAGACAAAATAGCCAACAAAGCAAAAGATATTGCCGGCCGAATCTTAGGGCGTAAACTTGAAATACCAACTAGCTTGCAAGCAGAGTTTTCTACTTATCTAATGCGCTGTCTTGATGCTACCGAAAAAGCGGCTGAAGCCATTAATGAACTAGATGACTTATTAGAAACGGGCTTTCGTGGCCGTGAAGTTGTCTTAGTTGAGAAAATGATCAACCAATTAGACGCTATTGAAGATGATACCGATAGCTTGCAAATTATTTTACGTAAAAACTTATTAGCGATTGAAAAGGATTTGAATCCAGTTGATGTAATGTTCTTATATCAAATTATTGATTGGGTTGGCGACTTAGCCGATCTTGCTGAACGTGTAGGTGCACGTTTAGAAATTCTTCTTGCTAGGAAATAAGGCTTAACTGATGGATATTATACTTAACTCAGGCGGCACCTTTGTCATTATTGCTGCTGTTGTGGGCTTCTTCATGGCATGGGGTATTGGTGCCAATGATGTCGCTAATGCCATGGGAACCTCTGTTGGTTCAAAAGCACTAACCATTAAACAAGCTATTATTATAGCAATGGTTTTTGAATTTGCCGGAGCTTACCTTGCGGGTGGTGAAGTGACCTCAACCATACGTAAAGGCATCATTGATGCTAGTTACTTTATCGAAACGCCTGAATTACTTGTTTATGGCATGATTTCAGCATTATTTGCTGCGGCAACCTGGTTATTAATCGCTTCAGCCTTAGGTTGGCCGGTCTCTACCACGCATTCTATAATTGGCGCCATTGTTGGTTTTGCTGCGGTAGGCGTAAGCCCTGATGCTGTTGAGTGGGGTAAGGTTCTTGGTATTGTTGGTAGCTGGGTTGTCACGCCACTTATCTCAGGTGTTATCGCTTTTGTTATTTTTAACAGTGCACAAAAATTGATTTTTGATACTGATAAACCATTACAACAAGCTAAGCGTTGGGTTCCTGTTTATATGTTTCTTGCTGGTTTTGTCTTATCACTGGTTACCATCAAAAAAGGTCTTAAACACATAGGTTTAGAAACTGTCGATCTTGGTATTGTCACTCTTGAAATCAAAGGCGCAGGTGGTTATTATTTAGCAATTATTGTCGCTGTTATCGTGGCAATCATAGGTAAAATATTGATTAGTCGCTTGAAGTTTGATGAAACGCTTGCCAAAAAAGCGCAATACGTCAATGTAGAAAAAGTATTTGCTGTATTAATGGTAATTACCGCTTGTGCTATGGCTTTTGCTCACGGTTCAAATGATGTTGCTAACGCCATTGGTCCATTGGCCGCGGTGGTAAGTATTGTTGAAAATGATGGGCAAATTTCTGCTACGTCAGCCATTGCTTGGTGGATTCTTCCATTAGGTGGTTTTGGTATTGTTGCTGGACTAGCGCTGTTTGGTCATAAAGTAATGGCCACCATTGGCCAAGGTATTACTCACTTAACGCCAAGTCGTGGTTTTGCTGCTGAATTAGCTGCGGCTAGTACTGTGGTCATCGCCTCGGGTGCAGGTCTACCAATATCAACTACACAAACTCTGGTTGGTGCGGTGTTAGGTGTCGGTATGGCCCGTGGTATTGCCGCCATTAACTTAGGTGTGGTGCGAAACATTGTTATCTCTTGGGTTGTCACTTTACCTATAGGTGCAGGTTTATCCATTTTGTTCTTCTGGATGATGCAGGCAACTTTTAGCTAGCTTGTTACTGCCCTAAGCTTCTAGAAAACAGAGACAAAAAAGCCGCAAATTTTGCGGCTTTTTCATGTTCTTTATTTAAACTTAGTTTTTACAAACCATTAGCTTAACTAGCTTTTTATTTTACTTTTTATTGGACTAGGTTTCGCTACGTTCAGTTACTTCTAATAAGTGGTAACCAAACTGAGTTTTTACTGGGCCTTGTACGGTATTTAAAGGTGCTGAAAAAACAACTGCATCAAACTCCGGTACCATCTGGCCAGGGCCAAAGCTACCTAGATCACCACCTTGGGCATTAGATGGGCAGTTAGAATGCTCTTTAGCTACTTCAGTAAAGTCTTTACCTGCTTCAATTTCTGTTTTCAAGGCTAAACATTGTTCTTCTGTATCCACTAAAATGTGGCGTGCACTTGCTTGAGACATACTACTTTCCTGTTACTTTAAATTTGAAATTATATTTTTGAAATAATTATAATCATATAATTGATCGCCTGTACAGTAACGCATCTACCTAGCAATTGAAAGTCAGGGAAATGAAACTTGCGCCTTAGCCATCGGAATACCTTAGATGTCAGTGGTTATAATACGGGCGTTTAAAACAGCTATAAAATCTAGTTATCAATGAATTCAATGAGTATAGGCCATTTTAAATACAGGGGTTGGCTAACCACTTTAACCCATAGCTGAACTTTATAATATTACGAAAGGCTTCGTTGTTTACTTGTTTTTGGGTGTTATCATCGGATCAACCAGTACAAATTATAGGGTTATTACCACGGTTAGAGGACAATAATGCTATTTTTAGTCGATGAATTACCAGTAAAACTTTACCATTTATGTCTTATTAACTAAGCCTTGGCAAAGGCCATGACTGTCTAGGAAAAATAATTGCTGGATAAAAGCAACCGGTAGGTAATCGATACAATACCAAGGAACTTGTTCTCACTCAGCGGGCATTAAAAGTCTTAGAGCCAAGGCATTGATGGTCGAGAATGGTTATTGAGGAGAATATACTCAGGATCATTGCTCCGGCATTATCCACATAAGGTACCGTCTGCATTCTCTAATAAGTATCCATGCCGAGTCCTTATCAAAAGTAATAACGCCAGTGGATAAGTTTTTAAATTCGCCCTTCGGGAACTAACTTAATGGACTTGGTATAATGTCTTTCTTTAGCCAGGATAATACTTGATGCGTTACTCTGGAGTCTTTATGCGCCTAAATTGGCACTTACGCTTAAATATGGGTAGAATAGCAAAAAATTTTCGCCTCACATATTGCCTAAAGCAGTAAGGAATTTATCATGGCTTCTCTTCAAGAACAGTTGCTCAAAGCCGGTTTAACTACCAGGCAAAAAACGCGTCAAGCAAATGCCGATAAACGTAAAAAAAATAAGCAAAAACGTAGCGGTGTTGATCATGGCGCGAGTTTACAAGAGCAAGTAAAACAAGACTTAGTTAAGTCGAAAGCTGAGAAAGTTGCTAAAGATAGCGCACTTAATGATGTTAAAAAACAAGAGGTTGCTACTAAAGAACAGCTATTACGCATCAAGCAAATTCTTGAACATCACCAACTGACAGGTGTTAGCGGGGAAAGTGAGTATAACTATACCTTCAATAATAAAGTTAAAAAATTATCGCTTAATACCATCACCCATAAAGCACTGGTCAATGGCCGCTTGGCATTATGTGGCTTAAATGAAGTCACTTACCTTGTTACCAGTGAAACGGCTGCCAAAGTCGCAGAGCTCGACCATACTATGGTGCTAGTGCAAAACGATAAGTTAGCGACTGCAGAAACGGATGAAGATGATCCTTATGCAGATTATCAAATTCCCGATGACCTAATGTGGTAGTTAATTAATAGGACAATGGTCAGCAAAATAATAGTCTGACAATTGTGTTAGAATAATTGCCAGAATTGGTGTCTTGAACGCCTATAACACTAGTACCTATATTAATAGTTAACCTAAACAAAGTGTTAATTAAGCATATAGAAATTACCTTATTTACAAGAGTTACTAAATATTATGTTGATGAAAGCTATCCGTTGGCCCATAGGGCAATTAATTTTAATACTAAACTTTATTTTTTCACCGCGCTCACCAAAACGCGCGATAGAGGAACAAGCTAAAATTGATGATAAAACCCAAAGCTTAAGCTTGTATCAGCTACCATCTTGTCCTTTTTGTGTAAAAGTTCGCCGTACCATGAAACGAGAAGGTTTAAAGATTGAGCTACGTAACATCAGTGGTAAAAATGATTTTAGTGAAGAACTTATTCGTGAAGGCGGTAAACGCAAAGTACCTTGTCTACGTATAGAAAAATCAG
The DNA here is from genome assembly GCF_002207865.1 of Colwellia marinimaniae. GTDB lineage: Bacteria > Pseudomonadota > Gammaproteobacteria > Enterobacterales > Alteromonadaceae > Colwellia > Colwellia marinimaniae. The sequence continues at coordinate 78,857 of NZ_BDQM01000005.1, read as the reverse complement.
ATGGTCAAGTGCAATGGTTATATGAGTCAAGTGATGTGGTAGCACATTTACAAACCTTAACTAAAGCCGCTTAATTTTAGTTTAGCTTTAGTTTAGCTTAGCTTTAGTTTAGTTTAGTTTAGTTGAGATAAGTTAAGCTAAGCTAACTTACCTTATTATAAAGTGTGCCATTGATGGCGCACTTTTTTTATTTTAAATGTTAGTAATATCTTTAATGAGCCAGCTTTGAAATTTAATGTAGCTAAAACCTATCTTATTACTAGTTGTCATATTTAATAAGGGATTAGCTGTGCTTATAAAAACAGCCAAGAGCTACGATTTAAAAGAAAGCGATGTAACCCCAGAAGATGTATATCTAAATAGACGTGAATTATTAAAGGGCATGGGCTTTTTAGGGGCGGGTGCTTTGTTAGCTACTGCTAGTGCTAATGCGAACGCTGGTTGGTTCTCCAAAGATGAGCCAATAAAATTCAAAACAACACCGTTAAAGTACACACCGGATACCAATCCAGATAAGTTAATTCTTACTCCTGAAAGTAAAGTTATTTCCCACAATAATTTCTATGAATTTGGCGCACAAAAGCAGCAACCACAAGAGTTAGCACAAAATTTTAACGTTAATCCTTGGCAGTTAACTATTGGTGGTGCATGCGATAAGCCCATCACTTTAGATTACCATGACCTAACCAGTATGTTTCCCCTTAAAGAGCGAATTTATCGTTTGAGGTGTGTTGAAGCTTGGTCCATGGTCATTCCTTGGATCGGCTTTTCTTTGGCTGACTTATTAAAGAAAGTAGCGCCTAACGCCTCAGCAAAATATGTATTGTTTGAAACCCTTGATGATCCAGAGCAGATGCCAGGACAAGCCAATAGACGCTTAGGCGGTGGTATTGCTTACCCCTATGTTGAAGGACTTAGACTTGATGAGGCGATGAACCCACTGACTTTAATGAGTGTCGGTTTATATGGTAAAACTTTACCGCCGCAAAATGGTGCGCCCATTCGGTTAGTGGTGCCATGGAAATATGGCTTTAAAAGTATTAAATCCATAGTGTCGATTACGTTAGTAAGTCAGCAACCACAAACCACCTGGCATAAGCTGGCACCTAAGGAATATGGTTTTTACGCCAATGTTAACCCCGAGCATGACCATCCAAGGTGGAGTCAAGCCAGTGAACGGCACATAACGACGGGAGGTTTATTTGCCCGCAACCGCATTAAAACTTTAGCTTTTAATGGTTATGGTGAGCAGGTAGCTCATTTATATAAAGGTATGAATTTAAGACAGTTCTTTTAGTTGTATGAAGAGAAAAATAGCCACGGCGAACAAAGTATTGATGTTGAAAGTTGTTATTCATCTAGCGGCTTTTTTGCCCTTGTTTAATTTATATACCCTGGCTTTTAATGATTTACTCGGTGCTGACCCGGTACAACGGGTGATTCACTTTACCGGTATCGGTGCTTTTAACTTGTTACTGCTAACGCTTACTGTGTCACCGCTGGCCAAAAAATTTAAACAAGGTTATATATTGCCTGTAAGACGCTTACTTGGCTTATATGCTTTTAGTTATGCCTTTATGCATATACTGAACTTTTTAGCCTTTGATTTGCAGTTTGCTTGGTCGTTATTTTTTAACGAAATTATTAAACGCCCCTATATCACAGTTGGCATGATTGCCTTTGTGTTATTAGCTGCGCTGGCCATTACTTCCGTTAACCGCCTTAAACGGAAAATGGGTAAATCATGGCAAAGCTTACATAATTTTTCTTATCTTATTACTGTCTTGGTGGCGATTCATTTTTATTGGTCGGTTAAATCTGAACTTATTTCACCGCTGTTTTATTTTATCTTGACCCTCATTTTATTAGCTTTTCGCTATAAAAAAATTAAAGCGTTACTCTTATCTATCGTTAAGAAGAAATAACCAGCACCAGTTTAGATACGCTGACCCCAGCCTTTTGCGGTGACATGGCTATAAATAATTTCTCAGGGTTAAGGATAGACTCAGATTTGAGCTTAATCTCAGTCATTAAACCTAATTTTTTGACTGTTTGTCGTCATAACCTTGTTGTTTTAGCCAAAAAAATTTATGGTATCGGGCAATATGTTTCGCTACAGGAATTAAGATGCCTAAAAAGTCATTACCACGCAGTTTTTTTAACGGTAAATTCACTAAAAAAATCACTGATAATAAAAGTATGTTTACCTTGCTCGCCACCAGTATGTTGTCACTTGGTTTAACTGCTTGTCTACCCAATGAAAAACAAGATGCTAAAGTTGTTATCAATAAAAACCCTTACCCAAGTACTTACCAAGCACTACCGGCGCAAAGTATTTTACTAACCAATGCCACTATCTTAACCGGTACTGGTGAGCGCTTAAATGATGCCGACATCTTGTTAGTTAATGGCAAAGTTATGCAAGTAGGTAAAGACTTACTCGCAGGTAAGGCGAAGGTTATTGATATGACCGGTAAGTGGATTACCCCAGGTATCATTGATGTTCATTCCCATTTAGGTGTTTATCCAAATCCACAAGTGGAATCACATTCCGATGGCAATGAGATGACCTCGCCTAATACTTCAGAAGTTTGGGCTGAACATAGCGTTTGGCCGCAAGATCCGGCCTTTGAAGCTGCTCGTGCTGGTGGTGTAACTACCCTACAGATATTACCTGGCTCAGCTAATTTATTTGGTGGCCGTGGTGTTACTTTACGTAATGTACCCAGTGTAACCATGCAAGGCATGAAATTTGCCGAGGCACCTTATGGTTTGAAGATGGCTTGTGGTGAAAACCCTAAACGTGTTTATGGTAGCCGAAAAGTATTACCATCTACTCGCATGGGTAATGTTGCCGGTTACCGCAGTGCTTGGCTTGCTGCGACGGAGTACCAGCGTGCTTGGGATAAGTATGACAGTGACTACAGCGCTGGTAAAAACCCGAAAGCACCAAAACGTGATCTAGAGCTTGATACCTTAATGGGGGTTTTAGACGGCGAAATTTTAATTCATAACCATTGTTATAAAGCGGAAGAGATGGCGGTAATGATTGACCTTGGTAATGAGTTTAATTATCACTCGGGTACTTTTCACCATGCCATTGAAGCGTATAAAATTGCTGATTTATTAGCTGCCAATGGCAACTGTGCGGCCATGTGGCCAGATTGGTGGGGCTTTAAAATGGAAGCTTTTGACATGGTTGAAGAAAATGTTGCCATTGTTGATGCGGTTAAAAATTCTTGTGCTGTGGTGCATTCTGACTCAAGCACAACTATTCAACGTTTAAACCAAGAAGCGGCGAAAGTGATGTACCGTGCCAATGAGCATGGTTTTGCCTTAAAAGAAGAAGATGCCATTAAGTGGATTACCGCCAATGCCGCCAAATCTTTGGGTATTGATGATGAAGTTGGCAGTTTAGTGGTGGGTAAAAAGGCTGATGTTGTCGTTTGGAGCACTAATCCGTTCAGCGTTTATGCCCAAGCTGAGCAAGTCTTTATTGATGGCGCTAAGGTTTATGATAGGTTTGATGATAAATACCAAGCTAAAAGTGATTTTTTACTTGGCCAAACACTAGATAGTTATGTTGATAGCGATGCCAGTAAAGCCGCTAACAAAGCAAGCACTGAACCGGTAAACAGTTCAGTAAACAACTCAGTAAATAAGCCAGCAAGCAAACCAGTAACCAAACCAGTAACCAAATAAGGGCAACCTCAATGAAAAACATTCAATTAATTACTTCGTTGCGTTATGTTTTGTTTGGCGCACTAGCCCTAACAACTAGCGCGGTACAGGCAGAAAAAATAGCTATCACCAATGCCACTGTGTATACAGTTGCTGAACAAGGGGTACTTTTACAAGCAACCGTTGTTATTGAAGGGGGAAAAATTACCGCCGTTTATAGCAAGGATGACGTGCCAGACTCACTTAATGCCGACACTATTATCGATGCTAAAGGACGTATTTTAACGCCAGGTTTTATTGCCACTAAGAACTTATTGGGTTTAGTTGAAGTGGGCGCTGTCTCCGCTACTCGCGACGGCTCTGATAAAAAAGCAGATTTAACCTTTGATGCCAGTTTAGCCTTTAACCCTAAGTCGAGCTTAATACCTTATGCGCGCAAGGGCGGTATAACCAGTAACTTGGTTATGCCACATGGTGGCGAAAAAGTGTTTACCGGTCAAAGCTTTGTCGTTAATTTATCCGGTGAATTTGACAGTGTTATTGTCTCGCAAAACGCGGTAATAGTGTCACTTGGTAGCACTCGTAAAGGCTCAAGAGCGGTTAAATTGCAAACCTTGAGTAATGAACTTGAAGATGCACAAAAATCCTTAGCTAAAGCCGAAAAAGCTAAAGCCAAGAAGAAAAAGTCGCAAGGAAAAGACAAAGAAGAAAAAGAAGCTAAAACGCCATCGCGGGCAGAGCAGGTCATGTATGCTTTATTATCAGGTGAAAAACCACTATTGGCTTACGCGGATAGAGCAACAGATATTCTCGCCTTACTTAAAATAAAGCAAAAATATAACCTTGATCTAATACTTGTTGGCGCAAGCGATGCTGTGCTAGTTAGCGAAGAAATAGCGAAAGCCAAGGTAACGGTAATGATGAGTGCTATTGATAACTTACCGACTAGTTTTGATTCATTGCATACCTCACTTGCCAATGTCGCTATATTGAGCAAAGCGGGTGTTACCGTTATTATCACTAATAGTGGAGAGAGCCATAACATTAATCAATTACGCTTTGATGCGGGTGTGGCCATTGCCAATGGTCTAGCAGAAACCACTGCCTTAGCCGCAATTACTGCCAATGTTGCCGATAGCTTTAACTTAAACTCTGGCCGTATTGTTGTCGGTAAAAATGCTGATTTAGTTTTATGGAGCAGTGATCCGTTTGAAATTAGTACCAAGGTCGATGCTATGTGGATTAACGGTAATGCTATGTCGTTAACATCACGCCAAGATGCATTACGTCAACGTTATACCGCCGATACTAATATGCCGCGTGCCTATACTAAATAATGATCAATCTTTAAGGTAAGCCTAAGGTTAAGCATAAAGCTAAAGCCTTGGGGCATTGAGGGAGTCACTGTACCGTTAACAAAGCCCGTATGTTAAGGAAACTCAACATACGGGCTTTTTATTTTACTCATACAATTGTTAAAATAAATTGCCTTGGTCAGTATTATATTCAGCGCATTCGCTAAGTGATGGCTAAATTGAGTCAAGAGATTAAACTTGTATTTTAATTATTGAACATTATTATAATGTTACATATTTAACTGACTAACTAATTTTTAAGCAACTATTATGCGTTTTGTTTTACTGACTTTTTTACTCTTTAAGCTAGCTACGTTAGCTTTTTCTGTCCATGCCCGGGATAAAATTGGTTTAGTCTTAAGTGGCGGTGGCGCGAAAGGCTCGGCCCATATTGGTGTGCTTAAAGTTCTAGAACAACATAACATTCCTATCGATTATGTGGTCGGTACCAGTATTGGCGCTTATGTCGGCGGCATGTATGCCTTAGGTTATGAAGTTGATGAAATTGAACGTATTATGCTGGCATTGCCTTGGCATGATGGTTACTCTGATTTCATCCCAAGGGCAGCACTCTCATATGCCAATAAACAGCACAGAGATAGGTACAATTTATCAATAAGATTAGGTTATAGCGATGGCGAGTTTAAAGTTCCCCATGGCTTGTTGTTAGGACAAAGTGCTTATCAAATCCTACAGCGCTCAACGGATACCGTCAGCTCTTTTGCTAGTTTCGATGACTTGGCCATACCCTTTCGAGCGATTGCCTCAAATATAGCAACAGCAAAAATGGTGGTGCTGGATGCTGGCAGTATTAACCAAGCAATGAAAGCATCGGCCGCCGTACCAGGTATTGTTGCTGCGGTCGAAATTGATGGCGTGATGTTAGTTGATGGCGGTATCACCAATAATATGCCCATTGATGTCGTTAAAAGTATGGGCGCCGATATTGTTATTGCTGTCGATATTGGCTCGCCATTAGCAGAACAAAGTGAATTAACCAGTACCGTATCCGTGCTCAATCAGTTATCTACCATTTTAACGAACAATACCAGTTTGGCGAAAAAAGCCTTAATGACTGATAAAGATGTGTTGTTACGGCCAGCCATTGATGAGCTAAGCACCACAGATTGGTCGGTTATGCCACAAGCGCTAAAGTTGGGCGAGCAAGCCGCGTTGGCTAATTTAGATGTTTTGGCAAAATTAGCCATTAATGACATTGATTATCAAGCTTATCAACAACAAAAGCGCAATAAAGCTCAACAGTGGTTTGCTAAGCTAGCCGACAAAATTGTTGAAATTCAATTTAGCAATGATTCAAAAGTAGAAAACGATATTATTGCCCTGCACTTTGCCGTTGAGTTAAACAAAGAACTGAGCAAAGAAGCCTTAGATTTAGCCATTGATAGAGTCTATGCCTTAGATAAATTTGAACAAGTAACCGTTGAGTTTATTGATACCGAGCAAGGTAGGGTTTTAATTCTCTATACTAAGGCTAAGTCTTGGGGGCCTAATTACTTTGATTTTGGTTTTAATTTAAAGACAGACTTTTCTAATCGCTCTATCACTTCGATGAATATGTCTTATTTGATGACAGATCTTACCCCTAAGGGTGGTCGCTGGTTAAATGAAGTTAGAGTTGGTTGGGAAACCTTACTTGCTAGTGAATTCTATCAACCGTTGAACAAGTCACATGATTTATACAGTCGCGCTAGAGTTACCTTTGCTCAAGACCGGTGGGAAAAAACCAATCAACGTCCTGAACTGAGTAAAGACTCTTATTTGGCAACGCTATCCTTAGGTTATAATTACTCTTTTAACGGTATTATTGAGTTAGGCGTAACGGCTGAAACGGGGGATTTATCCTTAGATACTCCCGATACTGATGAGTTTGATTATCAGAGTTATGGCAGCTTTGTTAAGTTTGCTTATGATACGCTCAACAGTATTAATTTCCCCACGCAAGGCAATAAGTTATCCGTTGAAGTGCAGTGGCTAAATGATAAGTACTCACCGCATTTAACCACCACTACAACAGATAAAACCCTGACCTTTACTCTTGATTGGCGTGGTGCTGTTGGTCTTGGTGGCCATACTTTTGTTGGTATAACCTCTTTTGCCACTATAGATAATGACAGTGACTTTAGTGTCCATGTGACCGAGCTAGGTGGTTTCTTAAACCTGTCTGGCTATCAAGAGGATGCGCTTATTGGTGTACATAAAGTCTTTGCTGCGGTTGTTTATCAGTATGATTTAGGCCGTGAAGTACCCGGTGGCTCAGGTTTACCTATTTATTTAGGGACCAGTATTGAGGCCGGTAATGTTTGGGCTATGAATGAAACCGTTAAATACAGTGATTTAATTCACTCCGGCAGCATTTACATAGGCACAGACACCAGTTTTGGCCCTGCGGTATTCGGTATAGGAGCTGCCACAGGCGGTGAGTATTCGCTATTTTTATCGCTAGGTAAAAGCTGGTAGATAGGCCACTGTAGCTAACGAAGTGATTTCTCGCTAAAAGAGCATATTTTTATATGGCTTGCTGTTAAGTAAAAGCTAGCAGGTAAGCTTTTATGCTATCAACCAGTGTTAGCTTCTTATAGAATTTAGCAGCTTTTAGCTACTTGCTAATAAAACCTAGCTTAATCTACCGTTTAAAAACGCGAACAATTGATTTTGGTATAACAAGCACTTACCACTTTATAACCTAACTACATTAGTTACCGCCATGACACAAATATTATTAGATAACGATTTTGCTCAAGTTACCGCCATCACCCTAAACCAGGGTGATTCTTCACCAGGAAACCTTCCAGCGGGGAATGCTACTGAATGTCATGAGGGACTCAGTATTAGCCATGTACATTGCCAAGCACGGCTAAGTTTGTATGGCGGGCAAGTGTTAAGTTTTACCCCTAGGGGCCATAAAGATGTTTTATGGTTAAGTGAGCAAGCTAGTTATCAACGCGGTACAGCAATTCGCGGTGGTATCCCGCTGTGTTGGCCTTGGTTTGGTGCGCATGATAAGCAAGATAAGCAGATAAAATCAGCTAACCATGGCTTTGCTCGCCAACTGCCATGGCAACTTGAAGCAATTGAGGCCGATGAAAGTGGCGTTACCCTTGTTTTGGTCTTAGAGGGAGAGCAGCAACATCCGCTGTGGCCTAATGCCTATAAATTAAAGCAAACGCTGTTTTTTGGTAAAAGCCTTAAACAGACCCTAGCCATGAGCAACCTTTCGCCAGACGATGCCCAATACTCGACTGCCTTGCATAGCTATTTTAGTGTCAGTAAGCCAAACAACGTCACCATAGATGCGTTAACTGGCGTGAATTATTATGATAAATTAACCGGTAATTCGAGCATTCAACAACAGAGCGTTAGTTGTGTCGGCGAGATTGATCGTGAATATCATAGCAGTGAACCAATGACCCTTGTTGATAGCCAGTGGCAGCGTAAAATTACTATCGTCAGCAGTAATTGCCAACAGTGGGTGTTATGGAACCCAGGCGTTGACTTAGCCAATACTATGGCAGATATTCACCCTAATGGTGAGCAAGAATATGTTTGTTTAGAAGCCGCAAATACTCGCTGGCAAGCACTGCCGGCAGGGACAACTGTCATCATCTCGCAAGAAATAACCGTCACTAAACTTTAACTACACTCTCGTTTCTTTGACGAATTAGTTAATTCTTAAATAGCGATGTAACAAGGCTTGAGTAAAATTTATCTTTAGATAAAAACCCCGCGGTAAGGTCATAAAAGGTTTACCGTTGCGGTCAAATGCTTGGGTTTTTACTTTGCTGTTGGCCGCTTTGGGTCTTAACTGCATCACTTGCCCGTGTTTGCCATGAATATTCTCTACTTCACCCAGTACTATCATATCGGTGAGCTCTTGCCAGTCTTGGGCTAATAACGCTTCTTCTTCAGCGTTGGGCGACCATAAAAAAGGTGTAGCCACTAAACGCTCACTCAACGGCACATCTTTACGGGTGATCACTGGCACCCAGAGTACTCGCGCTAACTTCTTCCGCACGTAGCAATTATGCCAAGTTACCCCAACTAGACCAGTTAACGGGGCTACACTGACAAATGTTGTTTCAAGCGGTTTAGCTTGCTCATTAATGGGTAAGGATTTTAGTTCAATACCTAAGTGAGGGAAATCTGGCTCTGGCCTAGAGCCAGCACTGGCGCCTAGTACATGCTCGAATAACAAACCTATCCAACCTTTATTACGGCTTAAATCCTTAGGAATGGCAATACCTGCTTGTTGCGCTATTTCACCTAGGGTTAATCCGGCTAAATTTTGCGCACTTTGCATCAGTGCTTGTTCAGAGGAGGGTATGTTCATAAGTGCAGTGAATTAACCATGAAATATATTATTACTAAGTTAATAACTATTATCATGGTTTTGCTAAAAAAATCAAAGTAATCATTTGCCCCTCTGACGTTAATATGGTTGAATTGATGCAAGAATTTTATAAATTGTCAGGAGTTCCTGTGATCGATGCCGAAGGCTATCGCGCCAACGTCGGCATAGTAATAATTAATGACAGGGGGCAAGTATTTTGGGCACGGCGGTTTGGACAACATTCATGGCAATATCCACAAGGTGGTGTTGATGAAGGTGAGTCGGCTGAGGAAACCATGTATCGAGAGTTACATGAAGAAGTTGGCTTAAAACCCGAACACGTGAAAATTGTTACTTCAACTAAGCATTGGCTAAAATATAGATTACCAAAACGTTATATTAGGCATGACTCTAAACCCGTTTGTATTGGACAAAAACAAAAGTGGTTTTTATTAAAACTAACGGCACCAGAATCTGCAGTTGATCTACTGCATAGCTCGCACCCTGAATTTGATGATTGGCGATGGGTAAGTTACTGGTATCCGGTTAGGCAGGTTGTCTCTTTTAAACGTGATATATATCGCATGGTCATGAAAGAGTTTGCCAGTTTTGCTTTACCGTTAACGTATGAACGGCGGCCGGAGCGTCGTAAACGTCGCGCCTAGTGTCAATAAAACTTAATTATTACTATGATTGTAGAATCGCGCTAATAATCGTAATAGCCCACTTTATTGTGGGTTATTTTTTTCTAACTTTCACTTTATGCTAACCCTTAATAAATTTTTGAGGCCTTAAATGTTAACTACCTTACGTCGAATAGTCTTGGAATTTAGTCAAGAGGCTGAACTGCAAAATGCGTTAGAACGTATGGTATCTAGTGTAAAAAAAGCCATGAAAACTGATTGTTGCTCAATTTATCTTGCCGATTATCACCAGCAACATTTTTTATTAATGGCTTCTGATGGCTTAGCTAAAACTTCACAAGGACAAACCTGTATCGGTTTTTCTGAGGGCTTAGTCGGTCTTGTCGGCCAACGAGAAGAACCGTTAAATATTGCTGATGCTCAGCAGCATCAAGACTTTATTCACGCTCCAGAAGTTGAAGAAGAGGATTTTAATGCCTTTTTGGGCACGCCCATTATTCATCAACGTAAAGTGTTAGGTATTTTAGCGATTCAGCAAAAAGAGTCGCGTCATTTTACTGAAAATGACGAAGCTTTTTTAGTGACACTGTCAGCGCAATTAGCCGGTGCTTTGGCTAATGCCGAAATTAAAAATTTACTGAATCAGCAAGAAGAACACAATCAAGGTGTTAAACAATTACATGGTATTGCTGGCGCGCCAGGAATAGCCTTAGGTCAAATTTTCGTCTGCCAACCGCAAGCTGATCTTGCTGCGGTCTCATTAAAAAAATCTAACGATAGGCCAAAACAGTTATTGCGCTTTGAACAAGCCGTTGAAAAAACGCGTTTAGAATTTAATGCCCTAAGTAGTAAATTGAGTGAAACGATTGATGATGACAGCTTAGCTATTTTTGATGTTTACAAACAATTATTAGAACATGCCAATTTAGGCCAAGAGGTTGCCGCGAAAATCGCCCAAGGTTGGCGTGCGGATAGTGCCTTAAGGTTAGTGATCGAGCATTATATTAGTCAATTTGAAGCCATTGAAGACAGCTACTTTCGCGAGCGCGCCAGTGATATTCGAGACTTAGGCACGCGTTTATTGATTAATCTTCAGCAACAAGCGCAAGAAGAACAGCTATTGCCCAACGAATTTATTTTGCTGGCACAAGACGTTAGTGCCGCCATGGTCGCTCAATATCAGCATCAGGGTCTGCTTGGCATTATTTCCTTATCAGGTTCAAATAATTCTCACGCGGCTATTTTAGCGCGTTCATTAGGTTTGCCGGCCATTATGGGGGTTAATGCCATAGTGCTTAGTCAATTACACCAGCAACAGGCGATACTTGATGGTTATAGTGGCGAGTTATTTATCAAACCTGATGAAACTTTAATACAAGAATATCAGTATTTATTAAGCCAAGAAAAAGCCCTGACCGATAAAGTCATGGCCGTGGCACACCTGCCTTGTATTACCCAAGATGGTAGAGCGATTGAAGTGTTACTCAATGCCGGTTTATCGGCAGGATTTGAACATAATGCGCAACTTGGTGCCCTTGGTATTGGTTTATATCGCACCGAAATACCCTTTATGAATAGGCACTGTTTTCCCTCGGAGCAAGAGCAAACTAAGTTATATCGCAAAGTGCTACAGGTCTTTCCTAAACATAGTGTCACCATGCGTACTTTAGATGTCGGCGGCGATAAATCACTGCCGTATTTTCCTATTAATGAAGAAAACCCTTTTCTGGGCTGGCGCGGCATTCGTATTACCCTAGATCATCCGGAAATATTTCTGGTGCAGGTGCGGGCAATGTTACGGGCCAATCAAGGCTTAAATAATTTAGAAATCATGTTGCCGATGATCTCTGGTGTTGAAGAAGTAGATGAATCCATTCGCTTAATCAATCAGGCGTTTGCCGAGCTAAAAGCGGAATTGACCACAGCAATAACCACAGAGCTAATGTCAGCAAGCAATGCCGATGGTCACTTAAGTCTCCAGCAAGCACAATTGAAAGCTCAGGCTGTATCGGCGCAATTAGTACGGCCCAAAGTGGGTATTATGCTAGAGGTGCCTTCAGTTATATTTCAAATGGAAGCGCTAGCAAAACGTGTTGATTTTTTCTCTGTTGGTAGTAATGACTTAACGCAGTATTTATTAGCGGTCGATCGAAATAATAGCCAGGTGGCTAATTTATATGATGCTTTTCATCCGGCGGTATTAACGGCTTTAAATAGCTTGGCTCAGCAATCGGCGCAATATTTAACGCCCATTAGTTTATGTGGTGAATTGGCGGCACAACCTGCCGGGGCCATTTTATTATTGGCCATGGGTTATGACAAAATAAGCATGAATGGTCATAACGTACCCCGTATTAAATGGGTTATTCGTCACATTACCTTTACTCAAGCAGAAACTATTTTAGCTAAAGTCTTAACCTTAACAACGGCTAAGCAAGTACATAGTTATCTCAATGAACAGCTGGAAGCACTTGGCCTGGGTGTTTTTATTCACGCGGGTGGTTAGGGGCTGTTTCCCCCTCCTTTTTGAGCAATAATTGATAGAAGGGCGGACTTGCCGCTAACTAGTATGATTTTAACTGTATTAATATTTTGTCTCGTTTTAGGTAGTATTGTTGGTTTTCTTGCTGGCCTGTTAGGCATAGGTGGCGGTCTTATTATCGTACCAGCACTGGTGTATTTACTGCCACTGGTTGGCGTGAGTAGCGAGATAGTAATGCCGGTGGCGTTAGGCACGTCTTTAGGGGCAATTGTCATTACCTCGGCCAGTGCGGCATTCGCCCACCATAGACAAGATAATATCCCCTGGTCATTAGCCAGACCATTAATGATCTTAATCGCCATAGGGGCATTGTTAGGCGCTTTCATTGCTGATTCTCTTTCGAGTGAAGTGTTGGCCGGGTTTTTCTCTGTTGTCGTGGTTTTACTGGCGGTTTACATGTTACTTTCGATAAATGCCTCAAAAGTAAGGTCACTGCCCGCCACTTATGTTTTGCCATCACTTAGCTTTTTTACCGGCGTTATTGCCAGTTTAATGGGCATTGCTGGCGGTGCTATTTTAGTACCCATGTTGAGTTTTTTCGGCGTGTCGGTGCGCCATAGCATTGGTATAGCAACCGCTTGTGGCGTTATGGTGGCCTTATTTGGCTCACTTGGTTACATCATTACTGGCTTTAATTTAACAAATTTGCCTGAGTGGAGTTTCGGTTATATTTATTTGCCAGCCTTATTGGGCATAGTGATGAGTTCGATAATATTTGCGCCGATAGGGGTTAAATATGCCAGTCAATTACCGGTGAAAACCTTGAAGAAAATTTTTGCGGTTTTTCTTATTCTTGTCGCTATTAAAATGATGCTTAGTTAACCAGTTTTAACTGATTTTTTAAGTTGAGTGGTTTGCAGTTAAGTATTTTAATAAATAACCTTTTAGCCATAACAGGGTATAATCGTGCGCATTAAGCAAAGATTTTATCTTTTAACCTTTTATCTCTAACTTTTATCTAAAAAATGGACCAGCAATGACAGATAAGTTTTTACAATTCCCCGTGATAGACCCCATCATTTTTAGCATTGGCCCAGTATCATTACGTTGGTATGGCACTATGTACTTAATTGGTTTTCTTGCCGCACTGTTTATGGCAAACAAGGCGGCTGATAAAAGTAATGGCTTATGGACACGTGAGCAAGTCAGTGATGTATTATTTTACGGTTTTATCGGCGTTATTTTAGGTGGCCGTATTGGCTACGTGCTGTTTTACCAGTTTGACTACTTCTTAGCTGATCCCTTATACCTATTACAAATATGGCAAGGTGGCATGTCTTTTCATGGTGGCTTACTGGGGGTTACTTTAGCGGTACTGATTTTTGCCCGTAAGACCAATAAGTCCTTTTTAGCGGTCGGCGATTTCATTGTGCCCTTAGTACCTATTGGTTTAGGCATGGGCCGTTTAGGCAACTTTATCAATGCCGAGCTCTGGGGACGTCAAACTGATGTGCCTTGGGCTATGGTTTTCCCAACAGATGCCTTACAAGTTCCGCGTCATCCCTCACAGCTCTATGAATTCTTTTTAGAAGGCGTGGTATTGTTTATTATTTTGTATGTTATTACCCGTAAGCCACGCAGTTTAGGTTTAACCTCGGGGGTGTTTTTAATTGGTTATGGTGTTTTCAGAAGTATGGTCGAATTCTTCCGTGAGCCAGATGCTCATTTAGGTTTGTATTTCTCTTTTATCTCCAAAGGGCAAATATTAAGTATTCCCATGATACTTATTGGACTGTTTATCATTTATTGGGGGTACAACCAGCAGCAAAAATTGGCCATTAATGAGAGTAAAAAAGTGAGCAAAGCCAGTGCGAAGTCGACCAGTACATCTGCTAGCTCATCATCAAAGAAAGCTAATAGCTCATCATCGATAAAATCTGCCAAAGGAAATAGTTAATGCGCGCTTATTTAGATTTATGTCAACGCATTGTTGATCAAGGTACCTGGGTTGAAAATGAGCGTACTGGCAAGCGTTGTTTGACGGTGATTAATGCCGATTTAGAATACAATGTTGGCGCTAATGAATTTCCGTTAATTACCACCCGTAAAAGCTTTTATAAATCGGCCATAGCGGAATTTATTGGTTATATCCGTGGCTATGATAATGCCAGTGATTTTCGTAAATTAGGCACTAAAACGTGGGATGCCAATGCCAATTTAAATGCAGCTTGGCTGAATAACTCCCACCGTAAAGGTGAAGATGATATGGGCCGCGTGTATGGTGTTCAAGCCCGCGCTTGGGCTAAGCCCGATGGCGGCACTATTGATCAACTGAAGAAGATTGTTGATAACCTAAAAAACGGTATTGATGATCGCGCTGAAATTATGACTTTTTACAACCCAGGTGAATTTCACTTGGGCTGTTTAAGACCTTGTATGCATACTCATAACTTCTCGTTATTGGGCGATACTTTACACCTAACCAGCTTTCAGCGTTCGTGTGATGTACCGCTAGGACTTAACTTTAACCAGGTGCAAGTGTTTACCTTTTTGGCGTTAATGGCGCAAATAACCGGTAAAAAAGCCGGTATGGCCTATCACAAAATTGTTAATGCCCATATTTATGAAGACCAGTTATCGTTAATGCAAGAGGTGCAGCTAAAACGTGAACCGATGGCGTTGCCAAAACTTATCATCAACCCAGACATCAAATCATTAGAAGATTTAGAGACTTGGGTAACCATGGATGATTTTAAAGTAGAAGGTTACGAGTGCCATGAGGCGATTAAATATCCATTTTCGGTGTAAACGTTATCGTCTTATATAGGGTATTTAATACTTATTATAAGACATTGCGATAAGGTTTTTAAATATAAAAATGGCCGTATCATTGATACGGCCATTGTTGTTATTTCATTAAACACGCTATTAGCGACTCATTAGAAATCATAACGCATTGATGCAGAGAAACCACGTCCAGCTTCAGTAACATCTGATAAAGTCGCCATATCTTTATGGCCAGCACCGTTTAGATATTTAACATATTCTTTGTCAGTGATATTGGTTATTGCTAGGCTAACTCTAAATTCATCAGTAACTTGGTAGCTAGTTAAGAAATCAACCGTGCCATAGCCAGCAATTTCAGGGCTGCCATCATTCACTTTTTCCATACGAGTAGCCCAGTTAACTATTAACTCAGCAGATAAATCATCTACTTCATAACTAACACCTGTTATGCCTGAAAGTGGTGAAATACTGGTTAGGTAATCACCACTTTCATCATCTTTACCGTCTTGATAGGCGGCATTGGCAAAGACAGAAAAACTATCATTGATATGATAACGAACCGCTGCTTCAATACCTTTAAGTGTCACTGAGTCAATATTTTGATATTGATTGATTTCTACCAGCATATCTTGACCCGTGTATGGGTCGGTAATAGTTTCATGGCCAATAACCTCTGTTGCTAAGAAGTTATCAAACGTGCTGTAATATATAGCGGTCGAAAAGAAAAAATTGCCAGTATGGCCACGTAGACCAATTTCAAAATTATCACTTTCTTCGGGTGCTAAATCATCACTAGGGACAATCTTATACCCGTACATTGAATTATCATGCTCAATGTAGGCTAAATCATAAGCAGGTACTTTAAAACCTTGTCCATATTGGGCAAAGCCAGCAATGGTGTTGGTAAACTTATATAGGCCGCCAATGCTTAATGAAACATGGTTTTCATCAAAATCTGCGTAGGGGGTTCCGTCTTCTTTTAGCGCGCCATTAGCATCCATTTGGTAAGTATCAAAACGGGCACCAGGGGTGAATAAAAGCTTGCCATCTAACAACGAAATTTCATCATTAATAAAGAAACCAGCGCGAAAAACATCAGTCTCTGGGAATTTATCCGTTGCTTGTGGGTAGCCATTTTTTGGCGTACCTTCGACGGAATAAAGTTTCACTTCGGTACGGCTAGAAGTCGATTGTTCAATATCTAAACCATAACCAATAGTGTGAGTGTCATTTAGGGCTAGGCTGGCGTTAGATAAAAAACCTAGGGTCGCTTGTTTATAAAGCGCGGTTTTCCACATATCGCGAATTTCAATTAGCGGATAACCATAATTAGCGTTTATGTCTAACTGACCATATTCAATATCTTCTTGTTCAGTACTATTGCTATAAAGCGAGACATTGAGCAGATCATAAACGGCTGTTTTAGTCTCACTATGAAAGCGCAATTGC
The DNA here is from genome assembly GCF_002207865.1 of Colwellia marinimaniae. Classification (GTDB taxonomy): domain Bacteria; phylum Pseudomonadota; class Gammaproteobacteria; order Enterobacterales; family Alteromonadaceae; genus Colwellia; species Colwellia marinimaniae. The sequence goes on along the minus strand of NZ_BDQM01000005.1, from coordinate 62,111 downwards.
AAGGATTGGTTATCTTTTTGACTTTGGCTATTTTCATCAATAATGCTATAACCTTCAAGATCTCTAAAATAACCTAATAGCCCGTAAGCAAGATCACCGGTAACATCTTGCTGCCAGATGTCAGCAGTAAAGCTAAGGTAAGTATCATCATTGAAGTGGTATTTTGCTTTATAGAACATACTGCTTGATTCAATCGCTAATGACGGTTTTGTACCAGCATAGTTCTGTGACTCTTCACCGTCGCGGTAAGTTAGGTTTAGTACCTGCTCAAAATCCCCGGTTGCTAAAGCTAGGGTAGTACCTATATTGCCTTGCTTACCATCATCGGTGTAGCCAACTTTAACCGTACCAGCAAAGGTTTCACCATCCGTTAAGTAATCTGCAGCGTCTTTAGTGGTAAAGACGATAATACCGCCTAAGGCATCAGAGCCATAAAGCGAAGAAGAGGCACCCTTAGCTACTTCCACTTGTTTTAAGGTATCGGTGTCAATAAAACCACGACCAACAATATCATTTAAGCCATTGGCGCCATAACCTTCGTTCATACGCATGCCGTCTTTGATCATTAAGACACGATCGCCGCCCATGCCACGCACGATAATATTTTGTGCGCCGCCGATACTGCCGGTCACTTGTACACTGGGATCATATTTAAATAACTGGCTCATGTCGGTAACTAGCTGTCTTTCAATGTCTTGCTCTGTGATGACCGAGATACTACCAGCAACATCTTTTAGTGGCTTTTCTGTTTTAGTACCACTAATAACAATTCTTTCTAAGGCACTATGAACAGTGTTATGGACATTGTCTTCAGCATAACTTGACGGTGCGACAAAAATGGCTGTGGAAATCGCGATTGCGAGGAGGGCGCGCTTGGGCATAAACATTTTTTATTCCTATTAGAAAGAGATACACCTAAATATAAAATAGGGGTATTAAGTAAATAATTTGCTTCAGGAAAAGCAATACTTCAGCAAGTATCCATTGTGCATTTGTGCAAGAAACAGACGTTGCTTATTAATTTCGTGAGTACCATACAGAGTGGAAATGCAAATGTAAACCTAAATGATAATAATTATTATTTGATATGTTGTTCGGAGAGTTGTACAATTGTTTGGCTTAATTTTTACGAGGTAATTAGCACAGTGAATATTCATTCTTTAGAAATAACCATGGCACAAACATCAGAACTATTGATGACGCCCGTTATTATTTTAATCTGTTCGTTAGTCGTTTACGCCATATATGCATTAGGGCGATTTTTCTCACAGTACTTAGTTAGAAAACAAAACAAACTGGCTTATGTACGCCAGATTTCCCAAGCAGACCTACCGAAGGTGACCACACATAATGGTTATCCCATCCATAACCATTTTATTAACAACCCTCATGCCAGTGAAGATGAATTGGAAGTGGTGGCGCTAAAGCAATTAGAAAACCTGCGTATAGTGACACGAATTGCGCCAATGTTAGGCTTGATTGCCACCATGATTCCCATGGGGCCAGCACTACAAGCCTTGGCTGATGGCAATATCCAAGGCATTAGTGAAAACTTGATCATTGCTTTTGCCGCCGTTATTTGGGGCATGGTAATTTCATCGTTAACGTTTTGGCCGGCCTCGGTGAAAAAACGCTGGTGTGCCGTTGAATTAATTAACATTAGAAAAATTAAAGGTCAGGCATAATGCGCTTTCTTGATGAAGATGAAGAGCTAAACCCCATTCTTAGTGCTGTTAACTTGATTGATGTGTTTTTGGTCATCATTACCGCCTTGTTAATTGCGTTAGCACAAAATCCCTTGAGCACCTTTTCCAGTGATGATGTTACCGTGATAAAAAATCCCGGTAAGCCAAATATGGAAGTGATTGTTAAAAAAGGCAAAGAAATTAAACAATACAAATCTACTGGAAAAGTCGGCTCAGGTGAAGGTGTGCGAGCCGGTGTTGCGTATAAAATGGCTGATGGTAGTTTTATTTATGTACCTGAAGGTGTTGCAGCACAAACTGAGTCCATGTCAGTAGCAACTAAGCCAACGAGGGATTAGTTGCGTTAGTTTAAGTCGCTATTTTTTCCTCTATATGAGTTGTTATTGCTATCAATAGTAATAACGCCTTATTGGTGGAACGCTATTGCGGTGGCGAGCATGCATAGCTGAGCTATGCATGCTCTGGCTCACTAACCGATATATTGTCTTTATAGCCAAACATCATGAATTACTCAGGCGTGCTGAAAAGGCATTTTACCTAGCTTGGCTATATATTTACTCTAATTAACAACCATTAACCCGAGCTGAGGTTAAAAAGGTTCTCAAAAATATAATGATAACAAAAATTTTAAATAAACTTACTTTACTAACGGCTTTAGCACTAATGTGCTTAGTAAATGTCAGTGTTGCTGAGCCCTCTACCACGGTAGATAAGCAGTCAAATAAGGCACAAGTTAAGCCGAAAATATTACTGATGATGTCCTCTCACGTCTCTAAACCTAAGGGCGACTTATTGCAATTATTAGCAAAAGAGCAACCGTTTGAGCTAGTTAATTTTTCCAGCAAAGGCAAATCAGCAGAAGATATTAAAGCGGCTTGGTCGAAAGCCAGCTTAATAATGCTTGATGGTATCAATCCGGCTTTGTCTAAATTCATGTTTGGTAAATACCAAGCTTATGTCAGTGAATTTTCTTCAGTGCCGGTTATCTCCTTGGGCGATTTACATAACGCTAACATGAACCAAGGCTTACCAAGCGAACAAGCTAAAAACATTGCCCTTTATTACAATAATGCTGGTCGTGATAATTATGGTAATTTGATGCTTTACCTTGCCAATGATTTTTTAAAGCTATCTTCGCTTACCGCCAAAGCGCCTATTATTGTGCCAAATGTTGGCTTATACCATTATGATTTTCCCGGTTTAGTGACCGCCGATGAAGAAACCTTTTTTCAGTATCTAAATATTGCCGACAATCAACCGGTAATTGCTATTGGTATCCATAGAAGTGTTATTGATTATGAACAACAACAAATCGTCGATGCCTTGATTAAAGGTCTTGAAGCAAAGGGCGCTAAAGCCTTAGCTTATTTCTTCGAAGGTGAAGATCAAGCAACGAAGTTCACTGATTTATTGACGGTCGAAAGCTCTGGCAGTATTGCAAGTGCACAAGGCACCATGACTACCACTAAAAGCCGTGTTGATTTATTGATTAACTATCGCTCATTACATTTTGTTGCTAAGCGTCGAACTGAGTTTGAACAACTGGGTGTGCCAGTATTACATGCCCTTAATTATACCGAAGGCGATCAAGCCAGCTTTGAACAAGACCATGCCGGTATTTCACCATCATTAACACCATTTTTTTTGGTGATGCCAGAAGATACCGGTAGCGCAGACCCTACTATTATTGCCGCCAACGGTACCGGCAAGAACAAAGGTGTTAAAACGGTAATTGATTATCAGTTAAATGCCTTAGTTGAGCGTGCTTATAATCATGCCAAGCTAGCGCATATCAACAACAGTGATAAAAAAATAGCCACTTTTATTTGGAACTACCCACCAGGTGAGAAAAATATTGGTGCCGCCTTTTTAGACGTACCAACATCCATTGAAAATATCGCTAAAGCGATGAAAGACAAAGGCTACAACATTGATGTTAAAGGTCATAAAGAAATCATTGAGTCAGCGGGTAAGTTATTACGCCCCTATTATCGCGGCGAAGATGTTGAGCAGTTAATCGCCCTCGATTTGGCCGAATATATGCCGTTAACTACTTACCTTAATTGGTTTAATGCCCTGCCAGCAGAGGTTACTGAAGCTATTATTGCCCGTTGGGGCAAGCCAGAAGAAAGTAGCATGTTACGACAAGCAAAAATTAACGGCGAAACCATACCCGCGTTTATTATTCCAAGAATGAACCTTGGCAATATGATAGTGATACCCCAAGGTGTTCGTGGTGACGATGCCCAAGAGCATGCCAATTTATACCACAGCACTAAAACACCGATTAATCATAGCTACCTAGCCAGCTATTTATTTGCCCGAGAAATCTTCGGCGCTGATGCCTATATTCACTTAGGGACTCATGGCAGTCAAGAATGGCTCACCGGTAAAGAACGTGGTTTATCTGTCTATGATGCACCGAGTTTAGCTTTAGGCAACTTGCCGGTATTTTATCCCTATATTATCGATAATGTTGGTGAGGCTATGCAGGCTAAACGTCGTGGTCGAGCGACTATGATAAGCCACCTAACACCAGGTTTTGCCAAAGCCGGTTTATATACTGAAGTGGCAACATTAAATGAAAAAATTAACAATTACTTAATGTTATCGGCAGGAAAAACCAAGGCGAATACTCAAAACAGCATCATAGTTATGGCAGAAGAGCTAAATATGTTAAAAGATTTAGCCATTGAGCCAGAGACCATGGCCGCTGATTTTGATAACTATATCGCTAAATTACAAGACCACTTAAATGCCTTGGCGCAAATGAGCCAACCATTAGGGGTGCATGTTTTTGGCGATTTGCCAAAAGATGCGCATTTATTTACTACCATGTTGCAAATGTTAGGTGATGACTTCACGAAGCGCGCGGCAGAATATGAGCAAGCGCATAACATGACTATTGCCAAAGCAGAGCAGTTTGATCAACGAAATGTTAAAAAGCTACCGGCACTTGATGGTTTTCAGTTATTAAAAGCCTATATCGGCTCTTTAAAAGGTACGTCTGAGACTTTATCTGATTTAGATGAGCAATTAGTTGCTGACCTAAAGGTAGCCAAAACTTATTGGTATAACTTCCAAGCCATAGCTGAAACACAAAACTTATTACTTGCGCTAGAAGGTAACTACATCAAAACCAGTTATGGTGGTGACCCCATTCGTAACCCTGAAGCCGTACCAACCGGCCGTAATCTTATTGGTGTTAATCCAGCTAAAGTACCTTCAAAAGAAGCCTACGATGCCGGTGTTACTCTGATGGACCAAACCATAGCGGCTTATGTTGAAAAGCATGGTAAGTTCCCACAAAAGTTAGCCTTCTCCTTGTGGTCATTAGAAACGATGCGTCATCAAGGTGCCTTAGAAGCGCAAATACTCCATGCCCTAGGTGTAAAACCTAAGTGGAATCATCAGGGACATGTGGTCGGTACGGAGGTTATTCCTTATAGCGAATTAAAACGTCCACGTATTGATGTGGTTATCTCTACCACAGGTTTATACCGAGATGCCTTTCCTAATGTGATGTTATGGTTAGCAAAAGCCATTGATAAAGTGGCTAAAATGAAAGAAGACAATAACTTTGTCTATCGCCACGCAACAGCTTTAAAAGCTGAGTTACTTGCCCAAGGAACATCAGCAGAAGATGCTGATTATTTATCATCTATTCGTATTTTCTCTAATGAAACCGGTAACTATGGTACTGGTTTAGCGGGTAGCTCATTAGCCTCGGATACTTGGGAAACCGATGATAAATTAGCTAACCTTTATCTTGATCGCATGGGCTTTGCTTATGGCAGCGACGAAAAACGTTGGAGTGAAAATGTTGCTAATGCTTTAGGGGCAGGCCAAGGTTTATATGCAAAAGTGCTTTCAGGTACTCAGGGCGTGATTTTCTCCCGTTCAACCAATCTTTATGCCTTACTGACCAATGATGATCCGTTCCAATATTTTGGTGGTATCGGCTTAGCAATACGCCATCTAGATGGTAAAACTCCGGAAATGTATGTTTCTAACTTGCGTAAAAAAGATCAGTTAAAGGTACAAACCCTGGCTGAATTTATTAATCAAGAAATGCGTAGCCGCTATTTCCATCCACGTTGGATTAAAGCCATGCAAGACTCTGGTTATGCTGGCGCTACGGTCATTTTAGACCGCATGAATAACATGTGGGGTTGGGAAGTCATGACGCCTGAGGCGATACGTGATGATCAATGGCAAGAGTTCTTTGAAGTCTATGTTGAAGATAAATACCAAATGGATATGCGTGAATTTTTTGAAGAGCATAATGCCGAAAGTTTAGCGCAAATTATCGAGCGTATGCTTGAAGCTGTGCGTAAAGGCTACTGGCAAGCTGATGAAGCAACTATCAAGACAATGGTAGCAACTTACTCAGAACTTGCGACAAAATTTGATGTTGTTACTGACAATGTAAAATTCAATGAGTATATGGACAGTGCCGCCGTTGGTTTTGGTTTAATGCCCCTATCTAAGGCATTAGCAGAGGCATTGGCACAAGCTCCAGCACAGCCGAAAGTACCTCCAGCGTCAGCAAGTCAAGCCAAACAAACCCAGCAAGTTACAGGGCAAAAATTGGTAGAACAGAGCAAAGCTGAGCCGGTAGAAATGGATCACACTACGCTTTATTGGTTACTGGCTATATTCTTTATTGGCCTGGTTAGTCACTTTGTTCGACCAGATAAGAAAGTAGTCTGGCTTAAGCCAAATGCTAAAGCTGTAAAATCAGTGTTAGAAAAAGCTGCGTAATTAGCTTTAGTCACTATACTGAAAATTAAGCACCAACAAGGAAACTTGTTGGTGCTTTTTCATGTGCCTTATCTAATTAATGAACGGAGAAAATTTACACTTGTATGAATTATCGGGTGATATTTATGATTACTAGTGCAGTGACACAGAAGATAGTGGCGCCAGCAGAGATAATAAGCCATGTGTTATTAGATCATGCACAATTAGATCGGTTTTTTAAGGCCTAATTTAAATTAATAAAAACACAAAATAACGGTGAGTTACTTGGTGGTACAGGTGCTATTCGTCAAATTTCTATCGGAAAAATAGTTTTCGAAGAGTAAATTATTACTGCAATTAATACTCATATTTACTATCGCCTTATTGGCAAAGGGCCGGTATCTGCTCATCAAGGCTATATTCGCTTAACTGCCTATGTAGCACCTCACTTAATATCAAACACTGAAAAAAATGGTGCTTACTGCTACTGAATTATTGGTCAAATGCAATCAAATAATCCCTTCTTTAGTAGCTTTCATTAGTGAAGTCATCTCTTTAAAATAACTTTTATGCAACAGTACTCAAAGCTAAGCTTTGAGTACTATTTACTTATCCAACGAGTTCACAAAAGAAAAGCTCTGAGCTTAATAACGCGATATATACCCAAACTACTTGAAGCTGCATCTTCATGTGGTTTGGGTATAAACAGGCAAGTTAGTAGGAAGATATCTTTTATCTATCAAGGCGTATTTCAGGCTAGGGCAGCGTTGTTAAACAAGCTGCAGCCTCGGTAGTCTCATCCTTGATATAATCGCCAAAGCCGCCAATTAAGTAATAATCGTAATGGTAACCTACCGAGTGAAATGATGAAGAGCGATAATAGACCCCAGGCCAGCCCATAGCTCTAACTATGTATGCACCGATGAATTGCGAATAATTACTGGCTATTTGACTGTAAAATTGATGCAAGCCAAAGGCATCAGAGGTATCACTTTCTCCTTGCACGGGCAGTATCATGCTGCGATTACTACAACTATCTATGGCAGTTTGTTGTTCGTAAATCGCCCAAACAAGGCCAGTATTTATATCTAGGTATTGACCATCATGCAGTGGCACACTGCCCGCGCTATTAGCATTGGCAAGTATTGATTCGACTACATTTAGAGGTCTATGTAACCTTTTGCTGGTACCTGAAATGGTTAAATCAATAAAGCTTACCGGTGCAATAACGCGCTTGCTGATATTATTGTCGGTATCTAATTCTGTCGGTAAACCGCCAGTAATCTCAGTGATTGGTTGCTCAGAAGCGAATAAACATATTTCCCCAGATTCGATAGTATCAATACAAACTTCAAGATCATGACCAATTAACCAGTTAGCTTCTTCTGTTGGACTCGTGCCAGTAATGATGAAAGAGCTACTGTCGGTAGATCTTATGGACGAGTAGCTTGGGTGCAGTATGCGCCAAGTGACGCTATTAAAACTATAACCGGTAATCGCTAAGCTAATGGTCTGGTATAGTTCTAATTTACCGGTGATAACAATATCCGCGATATATTCTGCTACGCAGCTAGTGGCTCCTTCTGCGGGGGAGCCACTTATAGCAATAGGGGTAACACATACCGATAGCAGTTTTCCGGCGCTATCATAAGGCAGTATATAATCGGGCATTTGGCTAACTTCTGCGCCATCAATAGACCAAACAGTTGTGCTATCAAATTCTAAATCACCATCACTATCAACATAGTCATATGATACCGAAACCTCATTCGTTGCTTTGGCAAAATTGGCTAATTGTAGGTTTTCTATTGACGGGGCGTCACCTTCCTTAGCTGCTATAAGTATTTCGTCACTACAAATAGTATCACCCGTAGCATTTTCACCGGAGATTGCGATGGGGGTTAGGCATAATATAAGGAAACTGCCTTGGTGCTCTACCCCGAAGGTAATGATTTTTTGTGCACTGTAATCACTGTCGTTTATTTTCCAGTTGAAAACACTATCACCTTCAAGCCGTTCGTTTTCATCTACAAACAGGTAAGTTGCCGAAACCTCAATACCCGTTGTTATGGAGCTAGTCAGTACTAAGGCATCAATAGTCGGTTTTGTGTATTGCCCGGTAATTACCTGTGTTTCACAGACCTCTAATCCTTGGGTTATCTCTCCTGTAGTCGCTATAGGTGTAATACAAAAAGTTAAATATTTCCCTTCACTATCATTTGGCAAGGTAAAACTGAGTGAGTTAGCTATAACAATATCGTCAATTAACCAGCTATATAAGCTACTGCCTTCAAGATCATGTTCATCAAAATAAGTATAACTGGCAGTTATGTCTTTATTGGGTTGAGTTGGGGTGATGATGGTCACATCACTAGCAAGTGGTGCAATATTATTAATAATCGAGGGAGCTGGTTTTTTTTTGTCATTATGGCAGCCGGATAAGCCTATTATCAGTATAGCTTGAAGAACATAGCTTGTCGGGGAAGTGAAATATCTAATCATGTCTTTGGCGGCCTTGTTTTTATTTAAATACATTACAAGTCTTAGTATCAAGTTTGAAGTGCCTTCAGTTATAATTTTATCCCTGCTAACTTAACTATCAGCATAGCTAACAATGTTTACTAATGCTGCTTAATTACCCTTGATGGCTATACTGCATACCATTCATCTAGGTATGTCTATGTATTAACGGCTAAGTTCATGACCGGTATTTGTAATAGATTGTTAACACTGATCTAAATAGTATTGATTCGTATTATTGGTCGTGATTTAATGCGCGCAATATAAGTATAAAGACTGTATTCAACACCAAATTCAATACAGTATTCAATAAATATTTGGAGTCAAAAAGTGTCAATTAAATCATTTAATCTATTTAAACCTAAGCTATTAAGCGTGGTTATTGCCAGTGCCCTCTCTTGTACTGTGACCAGTAATGCTCTTGCCGATGATACGGTCAAAGATACTTCGGTAGATGATCAATTTACTATTTTTGGTAACAGTAACGCGGTGAATAATACTCCCGGCAGTGCTCATCAATTATCACAAGCTGATTTAGAAAAATTCGATTACACCGACATTATGCGTACCTTGACGTCTATCCCTGGGGTGTATGTTTTAGAAGAAGATGGTTATGGTTTGCGCGCCAACATTGGTATGCGTGGTACTGGCCAAAACCGTAGTGAAAAGGTGACCATAATGGAAGATGGTGTATTGGCAGCTCCGGCACCATACTCCTCGCCAGCGGCTTATTACTTTCCAACAGCCGGTCGTATGCAACAAGTGGAAGTACTTAAAGGTACTTCAAGTGCCATGTATGGTCCGCGCACTACCGGTGGCGTGATTAATATGATTTCTCGTCAAATTCCAGATGAAGAGTTAGCGGGGCAGGTCAGTGTACAAGCAGGGCAAGATGGTTTTGCTAAAGTGCATGCTTTTGTTGGTGGCAAGGGCGAAAATATTAGCTCGGTATTTGAAGTTTTTCGTTACCAAGCTGATGGTTTTAAAGATATCAATCATAGTGAGCAAGACACAGGTTTTGTCAAAAATGATATTCTAGCTAAAGTTCGTTATAACACTGATGATAATGCCACTTTCTATCAAGAGCTTGAATTTAAAATTAAGTACTCAGATGAAGAGTCTGATGATACCTATATGGGTTTAACGGCCGGCGATTTTAACTCTGCTCCTTACAGCCGTTATTCAGCTTCTCAAAAAGATAATATGTCTAACGAGCACCTGCAGTTACAACTAAGCCATGTGATAGCGCTATCAAGTCGCTTTAATTTAGGCACGACCGTTTATCATAATGACTTTAGCCGTAACTGGTATAAAACCAGTAAGGTTAATGGTAAAAGCTTAGGTGATGGTGGTATTGAAATCGCAGCAGAGCATGACAAAGTGGCAGCTGGTGCAATTGATGTTGATGTTAAAGCCAATAATCGTGCTTACTTATCGCAAGGTATTCAAACGGTATTAGATGCGGACTTTAACAGCCACCAAGTAAAATTTGGTATCCGTTACCATAAAGATGAAATGGACAGATATCAATGGGTTGATAAATATGAACTCGACTCATCTTACAATATGAACCTTACTGAAGCCGGTATTCCAGGTACAGACTCAAATCGTATTGATAGTGCCAGCGCTTTAGCGTTATTTGTTCACGATGAATGGACTGTCGGTAAGTTTATTGTGAATGCCGGCCTGCGTTATGAAAATATGGTCATCGAGCGCCAAGATTGGGGCAAAAATGATGTAGATCGTCAAATGGCCCCTGAAACTACAAAAAACAGCGTCGATGTAGTGTTACCTTCGTTAGCGCTTACTTATCATTTAAGTGATGATTTAGTGTTACTGGGCGGTGTACAAAAAGGCTTTGCGCCACCATCACCGGGTAATGCAGATGCCAAAAATGAAGAAAGCATTAACTATGAGTTAGGTGCGAGATACGCTAAAGGTGCTTTCAACGGAGAAGCGTTAGTTTTCTACTCTGATTATGACAATATGCATGGCAACTGTACTGCGAGCCAAAATTGTGATGATGATAAGATTGGTGAGCAATATAATGCCGGCGCAGTGAAGATCACTGGTCTTGAATTTAAAGCCGGTTATGTTTTTGATTTTGGCGATATTTCTATGCCAATTGATTTAACTTTTACTCATACCCAAACTGAATTTTTAAATAGCTTTGAATCGGACTTTTGGGGTGATGTGGATTCAGGTTATGAATTCCCTTATGTACCGACCAATCAGCTGCAATTTGTTGTTGGTTTAGCGGGTGAAAAATGGCGCAGCAACATACTTGTGCGTTATACCGGTGAAATGCGCAGTGAAGCAGGGCTTGGCGCAAGTGATGAGAATATTGACGCCCGTACCGTGATAGATTTTGTTGCCAGTTATGATATTGCTAACAATCAGCAAGTACGTTTTAGCATCGATAACTTACTCAATGAAACTTACATGGCTACCCGTATGCATGGCTCTGTTATGGTCGGTAAACCATTAACGGTATCGGTTGGTTATCAGTATAATTTTTAGACGCTAAAAGATTAAAGTGATAGCTAAAGAAAAGCCCCAACAAGACTGACTTGTTGGGGCTTTTTTAGTGGATATTGTTAATTATAAAGAGACTAACATTCAACTATCACTCGACTAAAATTCGCTTAACATTCGATAATATTTACCGCTAAACCACCGCGTGATGTTTCTTTGTACTTGGTTTTCATATCATTACCTGTTTCCCACATGGTTTTGATAACTTTATCTAAAGAAACTTTTTGTGTGCCAGTACCGCGTAGCGCTAGGCGTGAAGCGTTAATCGCTTTGACTGATCCCATAGCATTACGTTCAATACAAGGTACCTGTACTAAGCCGCCAACAGGGTCACAGGTTAAACCTAGGTTGTGTTCCATACCTATTTCAGCGGCATTCTCTACTTGTGGTGGCGTGCCACCCATAATTTCAGTTAATGCGCCTGCGGCCATTGAACAAGCAACACCTACTTCACCCTGACAACCTACTTCAGCGCCAGAAATAGAGGCATTGGTTTTATATAAAATACCAATAGCGGCAGCGGTTAATAAATAGCGAACACAGTCTTCATCGGAAACCGGCTTGACAAACTTATCGTAGTAGCTAAGCACTGCTGGAATAATACCTGCGGCACCGTTGGTAGGTGCGGTAACTACTCGGCTACCCGCGGCATTTTCTTCATTTACCGCCATAGCGAATAAATTGACCCAGTCCATTGCAATTAAAGGGTCGGTAGATTTTTCTACCAACAAAGTGCGATATAGCGCAGGGGCACGGCGAGCTAATTTTAAACCGCCTGGCAGAATACCTTCGGTGTTCATACCACGTTCGATACTGTCTTTCATTGCTTGCCAAATAGTGACCAGCTTAGTGCGAATTACTTTTTCATCGTTTAAGCACTTTTCATTATCCATCATGATAGTACTAAAACTTAGCCCCTTAGTACTTGCCAAGGCTAATAATTCATCACCTGAGCTGAAAACATGTGGTCGTTTAATATTGGTGTGTAAAGAGAGCGCTTTATCTTTTTCTTTTTCAAAATCACAGGCTTCAACAATAAAACCACCACCAATGGAGTAATAAGTTTGCTCTAATAATAAACTATCATTTTGATAAGCATATAAGGTCATGGCGTTAGCATGAGCAGGTAGCGTTTTTCTGCGGTGATAAATAATGGCGTCATCTTTAGGGAAGTTGACTTCATGGCTACCATTGAGTGAGATTTTTTGGCTGCTAACGACTTCCGCTAAAATAGTTTCTATTGATTCAACCGGAATGCCTTCAGGCGTTTGCCCGGTGAAGCCTAAAATAACCGCTTTACCTGTACCATGGCCAATACCTGTTTGCCCTAATGAGCCAAACAGTTCACATTTAACTCGGTCGACCTTAGTTAATAATTCTTGCTTAACTAATGCATCAACGAAAAGTTTTGCCGCTTTCATTGGCCCCACGGTATGTGAGCTTGATGGACCTATACCAATAGAAAACATATCAAATACACTGATCATACTTTTTACCTTTGCTCTGCTTATTTAATACCAAGTGGAATAATCTACTTGGTTTAATTCACACTATTCTTTAATTATAGACCCAAGAGCACTCAAGCTAAAGCTCGGTGTTAAAGGTTCTGTGCAATATAAAGTATGGCGTTTGTGCTATTTTTCCGAATTATCACTGCTTTTTGTCGGAATAGTGGAATTATTGTCGGTTAATTTTTGTTAGTGGTAATTCTAGCTGAAAGTTATTAAATAAAGAAACAAAATAATCGACTAATTGATAACTAAATGTACTAGGGGGCTTTTTTTTAGTGGCGTAATAACCGAGGCACTAGTTTATGTGAGCGACTAAATCTTTGATCATTACCGCGGTAGCACCCCATATATGGTAGTGTTTATAGGGTAAAAAATGCACATTATGTTGTTTGCCATTTTTACTGGCAACAAAGACATGATGATCCTTGGTGGTCAAAAAATGTTGTAGTGGTACTTGAAATATTTCAGCGACTTCATTTTTATCCATTTTATAGCGTTGTGCGCGGGCGACTATGGCAACAATTGGGGTAACATGAAAACCGCTAATGGTTTGATAAGGCTGTAATTGTCCAACAACAGTGATGGCTTGGCGAGATAAACCAATTTCTTCAAAAGTCTCTCGCAGTGCCGTATCTATTAATGACTTATCTGTTGGCTCTACTTTACCGCCGGGGAAACTGACTTGGGATGGGTGATGTTTTAAATGGCTGGCTCGTTTGGTTAATAATACTTGTAAACCCTCAGCGGATTCGACCAAAGGGATGAGTACCGCAGCAGAACGAAGTGGTAAATGATGTTGATAATTATGCTCAGACTCAGGCAATTGTAATAAATTAAAGCGTAATAAAAATTCATTTTTGTCCATTGGCGTTACCCTTACTACTTATTTAGGAACTGTTATTTTTATGCTGGTTTCTAAAAGACTTAACTTAAACATTAACTTAGGTTTAAACTTAAGCCTACACCTGATTGAGCTTTGATAATACTGGTAAAATACAATTGACCTTATCAAAGGTCTCTTGATATTCGCTTTCAGCGGTTGAATCAGCGACAAGCCCACCACCAGCCCAGCAATAAATGCTCTTTTCCCCTTTTAAAACGGTATTGACTGAGCTGTCACTTGGCTGACAAATTAAGGTGCGAATCGTTATGCTGGTATCCATAGTGCCACAATTTGACAGATAACCAATAGAGCCACAATAAACACTGCGGCGGTGTGGCTCTAGCTCTTCTATAATTTCCATGGCGCGTATTTTCGGCGCACCGGTAATAGAGCCGCCAGGAAAGGCACCGCGCAGTAAGTCAGTGGCATGTTTATCGCTAGAGAGTATACCTTCAACGGTACTGACTAAGTGATGTACCGCCGGAAAACTCTCAATATCAAAAAGTTTAGGCACTTTTACTGAGCCCGCTTGGCAACTTCTACTGAGGTCATTTCGCAGTAGATCAACAATCATTAAATTTTCGGCAATATCTTTACTTGAGTGTCTTAAAATTTCGGCATTCTTAGCATCTTGTACTTTATCACTGCTGCGCGGCATGGTGCCTTTAATGGGCTTACTTTGTACCTTACCTTGCTTTAACCGTAAAAAACGCTCAGGAGAAACACTTAAAATAGCGGCATTGTCTAAGCGAATAAAAGCCGAAAATGGTGCTTTGTTTGCTGCTTTTAGGGCTAAATAAGCCTCAAATTCATCACCCTGATACTGGGCACTAAAGCGCTGTGCTAAATTAATTTGGTAACAATCTCCGCTTAATAAGTAAGCTTGTACTTTATTAAATTTTTCAATGTAACTGGCTTTATCCATATTGGCTTGCCAGGGACTGGTTAAGTGGAAAGCTTGATCACTGGTTTTGCTGGCAACTTTTTCGTGTGCACTTACGCCAAGCGTGGCGTTAATAGCCGAGTTAAGCAATGATTTTTCAAGCTCAATACGCTCAGCATCGGGGCACACTAGGTAAAAAGTCGCTGAGTTTTTATCAAAAATAACCGCTTTGTTATATAAACCCACAGCCATGTCAGGTAAGTGAATGTCTTGTTTAGCAATACTAGGTAGTTGCTCAAATCGACGACCTAGATCATAGGAGAAATATCCTAAGGCGCCACCTAAAAAAGGCAAAAATTCATGAGGACTCTTTGGCATGGTAAATAATTGTGCTTGCAGTTGTTTAAGCAGTAACAGTGGATCATCACTGCTTTTTTCAAGGTAACTCTTATTCGCTAAGTTTTGAGATACGTTTTTAGGAAAGCAGATATCAGTGTTATTACCCCGTGTGGTTAGGGTGGCAATGGGCTGCCACACTATAATATCAAAGCGACTATCAACATGGTCGCTATTACCCGAGTCTAACCACATCGCCCAAGGTTGATGAGCAATAGGGCTAAAAATAGCCTCTGCTGTGGTACCACTTTTAACGGGCAGTATTTTAGCGGCAAGAGTCACGGCGCTTTCCTGGGTATTAAGTGCGGCCTTAATTGCCGCGTTAAGTGTTGTGGTAAATTTGATGTCAGTGGTATTAAACAAGGTTTTGCTTCACTTAAGTATTTGCTAGTTAAATAGTTATTATCAGTCATAAGGGACTGGTAGCACTTTCAATAGCAGGTTATTATACGCAGTAGTTTTATTATAACTTTCCACTTAACAATATTAAAGAATATTAGGGTTTTTTGAACTTTCATGCTGTAAACATAATCAGCAAAGGACAATCGCCCTATAGCTAATAGAGAGCACTATGGCCATCATTAAACAACAAGACTTAATCGACAGTATTGAAGATGCACTGCAATATATTTCTTATTATCATCCGATTGATTTTATTCAGGCATTAGAAAAAGCGTATCACAAAGAAGAATCAAAGGCGGCGAAAGACGCAATAGCACAAATTTTGATTAACTCACGTATGTCAGCCCAGGGTAAACGTCCAATCTGTCAAGATACTGGTATCGTCACCTGTTTTGTTAAAATAGGTATGGCGGTGCAGTGGGATAAAACAGACATGACCGTACAACAAATGGTTGATGAAGGTACCCGTCGTGCATATTTAAATCCGGATAACCCCTTACGTGCTTCTATCGTTGCAGATCCTGCCGGAGCACGTATAAATACTAAGGACAATACCCCAGCGGTGGTCCATATTGATATGGTCGAAGGCGCGGGTCTTGATATTATGATTGCGGCTAAAGGCGGCGGCAGTGAAAACAAAACTAAAATGGTGATGTTAAATCCATCAGACTCGATTGCTGATTGGGTAGTGAAAACCTTACCGACGATGGGCGCGGGTTGGTGTCCACCAGGAATGTTAGGTATAGGTATTGGTGGTACCGCTGAAAAAGCGGCAGTTTTAGCCAAAGAAAGCTTAATGGAGCCGGTAAACATTCAAGATTTAATTGAACGTGGCCCAGAAAATGCTGAAGAGGAATTACGTTTAGAAATTTTTGAACGTGTCAATAAACTTGGTATTGGCGCACAAGGTTTAGGCGGTTTAACCACAGTGGTTGATGTAAAAATCAACTCAATGCCGACCCATGCCGCATCTAAACCGGTAGTGATGATCCCAAATTGTGCCGCTACCCGTCATATACACTTCCATCTTGATGGCTCAGGCCCAGCAGTATTAACGCCACCTAAGCTGGATGAGTGGCCAGAAATTACCTGGGAAGTAGGTGAGAATGTTCGTCGCGTTAATGTTGATGAATTAAGCAAAGCCGATATTAGCGAGTGGAAAACGGGTGAAACGGTATTGCTGAGCGGTACTATTTTAACCGGTCGTGATGCCGCACATAAACGTATTCAAGACATGTTAGCGAAAGGTGAAAAACTGCCGGTAGACTTCACCAATAAGTTTATTTATTACGTTGGTCCAGTGGACGCTGTTGGTGATGAAGCAGTTGGTCCAGCTGGCCCTACTACGGCAACACGTATGGATAAATTTACTGAGATGATGTTAGCAGAAACTGGCCTATTAGGCACGATTGGTAAAGCTGAACGTGGTGCGGCAACGTGTCAAACCATTAAAGACCATAAGTCAGTGTACTTAATGGCGGTTGGTGGCGCGGCATACCTTGTTTCTAAAGCAATCAAAAAAGCGAAAGTGGTTGCCTTTGAAGATATGGGTATGGAGGCTATCTACGAATTTGAGGTAGAAGATATGCCAGTAACGGTTGCGGTAGATAGCACAGGTGAGTCTGTTCATGTCACCGGCCCTGAAATTTGGAAAGTTAAAATCCAAGAAGCGGAAAACAAAGCAAAAGCTTAATCGACTCTTTATTTTAAAGAGACAATTAATGAAGAGCGCTTACAGCGCTCTTTTTTATGCCTGCTATTTTAACGATAGTTCGAGCATTGAGTGAGGGTAGTGTTGATTAAGCTCAGCTTCGATAGCAGCTTTGGTTGCTGTTATCGCCTTACCATCAATAGTCTCTAGCTTAGTTATACTTATGTAGGCGACAACTAAATAGCAACTGCCTGTTTTTGATATGTAGCTGTCGACTAATAAGCCATCCTCGCTTAAGTGCTTAGCTATAATCGATTCAATGTGCTGTTTTTGCTTAGTGTTTTGCAAAGTACCACCAGCCAATTCAATAAAGGAATGCCGCACCAGAGTGAGAGGCTCTTTACCAAAAAGAAATACCAGCGCAATAATCAGTAAAGCATCACCTATATAATGAAGAAAGCCGAAATAGCCTTCAATATCAATAAATCGAATACTCACTAAAGTGATACCTATGCCCAATGACATTAAACCATCGAGTTTTACCCCGGTGTATTCAGCCAGTAATAAGGTGCTGGCATTAGATAGTCTCTTATTTTGTCGTTTATAATAAAAAGCCAAAGAGAAACAAAGAAAAACCATCATCACGCTATAAATAAAAATAACATCGGTATCTAAAATATTCGCAGGCTCACCCGCTAAATAATGAAATACTCGCTCAATATTGACAATAAGTGCCATCAGCAACATGCCGATTATCATCAAACCTTTAACCATTGAAAAAAGTGACTCATAGGCGAATTGGCCAAAAGGGAAGGTGGTGGATTTGTTTAGCTTGATAGCCGACACGCGTAAAGCGAGTATTACAGTGATAAAGGCAACAAAAGAGAAGTTACCATCGAGAGCCAAGGCTTGCGAGTTTGATAAGTAGTAAGCTAACCAACCTGCAAAAGCCATAAATAAATTAGTTGCGGCACCGACCATTAACGTTTTTTTTTCAATCAATTGCTTACTTACCTTTTCACGCACTATATTACTCATTTTAACCTTCACTTTACTTAGCGGCTTAACACTTACTGTTAATATTTTAGTTTCATCTTTATATGTGAGTGGCGAATATTAACTTAATAAGTTTCTCAGGGTGATATTAATGAATCTAGAGCTGGTAGCAAAGTGAAGTTAAGATCTATGTTGTTATCTATACCCGTACTGCTTTGATGGGCTTGATGAAAAGTTAATGGACTCACCTAGCGCTAAACGAACAATATCTATGGTGGTTCTACTGGCAAAAGTTGAGTTGTTGGCTTTGTTGTTGCTTTTTGACCAGAAAATACACGGCGCTCTGTTACTAAGCGATAACGTGCATTACGCAAGGAAAATAATTAATTGGCTTAACCTGCACCGAGCCAGCATAAGAAAAATGGCAAAGTTAAACATGTCGCTATCAGCTACTGTCACTCTATGGTGAGCTACTTACAGGAGAATAAACTCACCACTGACAATACAGCTGCTGAGATATTTGCTTTTAACGAGGTTAATTCTGTTCGCCAGATACTTTTTAACACGCGTGCCGTTAATAAAATACCTTAACAGTTACTATTTTTTAGCGATAACAACAACTATATTTAATAAAGGTAGAAAGCAACCTCAATGTTAGCGATGTCGGCTTGCTTAGTGTTAGCTCTAACATCAATAATAATGATAGGAAGAGCTGATATGAATATTAAATATACCCCCCTTGTTGTCGCAATCGTGGCAATGATGTTTATGCCATCGCTAGCCGCCACAAAAAAAGATTTTAATGCCGAAAATGAACGCTATATTGTTAAGTTCAAACCCGGCAGTAAAGCCTCAATAATAACGTTGATTAATAGCCATCACGGAAAAATTCAGCTTGAAATCGATAAACATCGAATCATCGCCGTTAATTTACCCGCCCAAGCAGCCAAGCAATTCAAAAAACGCCATGATGTTGAGTTAGTGGAACTTGATCCTAAACGCTACTTGCTTGCTGAAAATACCGCTGAAGAAACGCCTTATGGCATAACTATGGTTGAAGCTGAGCATGAAGTTCTAGGACAAGAACAAGGGCCATTTATTATTGGTAATTCAAATAGCAATATGACCGTTTGTATTATGGATACTGGTTATGATCTTGGTCATTACGATTTACCTAGTTCAGGTGTAACCGGCAGTGATGGTTATAACAATTATGATTCCGGAAATTGGGATGAAGACGGTCATGGCCATGGTACCCATGTTTCGGGCACTATTGCCGCTTTAGGGAATAATGAGATTGGTGTTGTCGGCGTTAATCCAAATAATAATTTAAAAATTCATATGGTCAAGGTTTTTAATAGCAGTGGCTCTTGGGCCTATGGCTCAGATTTAATTGTCGCGATCGATCAATGTATGGCGGCAGGGGCAAATGTCATCAGTATGAGTCTTGGCGGCTCTGGCTCTAGTATGGCTGAGAGCAATGCTTTTCAGGCCGCTTATGACAGTGGCATACTGTCAATTGCTGCGGCTGGCAATGATAGTAGTAGCGGTATGTCCTATCCGGCCTCTTATGACTCTGTGGTCTCTGTTGCTGCGGTGGATTCATCAGGCAATAAAGCTAGTTTCTCCCAATATAATACTCAGGTAGAAATTGCCGCACCTGGGGTAGAGGTTATGTCTACCTTACCACATAATAGCTACGCGGCATGGACTGGTACTTCCATGGCAACGCCCCATGTAGCAGGTGTTGCCGCGCTAGTTTGGAACTATTACCCAGAGTGTAGCAATCATCAAATGCGTATCGCCATGGCGCAGTCGGCGGAAGATCGAGGCAGTGCTGGCAGAGATAATAACTACGGTTACGGCATAGTCAAAGCTAAAGCTATGTATGATTTTATCTCTGAACATTACTTACCTTTACCTGAATCACCTGAAAAATTCTGTGAAGTTGGTGAGTTTCCACTAGCACCAGAGCCTACTCATTTAGTGAATGGGGCTTCAGTTAATAATCTCTCTGGAGCTAGTGGCGATGAGTTGATGTATCAAATGAGTATTCCAGCAGGTGCCATTAACTTAGCTTTTACTATTTCAGGTGACAGTGGTGATGCTGATTTATATGTAAAATATGGCTCACAACCCAGTATAACCAGTTATGACTGTCGTCCCTATCAAGAAAGTAGTAATGAAAGCTGTAGTGTTGCCAGTCCACAAACGGGTACTTATTATGTGATGATAAGAGCCTATTCAAATTTCTCAGGGCTGTCACTTAGCGGTAATTTTGAAGAAACGATAGCTAATGTCCCGCCGGTAAGTTTATTTACGGTCAACTGCACTGATTTAAGTTGTAGCTTTGATGGTAGTACTAGTTACGATAGTGATGGCGATGATCAAAAAGTGGTTTCATATAGTTGGGATTTTGGCGGTGAAGGCAGCGCAACTGGGGTAAACGCTGCTCATAGCTTTGATGCTGATGCTACTTATGATATTGGGTTAACTGTGACTGATGATGCCAGTGCTAGCCATTACAGCGAGCAAGAAGTCACTGTTGTTGATACTAGACCTACAGCATCATTTACCGCCAGTTGTAGCTATCTTGATTGTAACTTTAATGCCAGTGCTAGCGCCAGTAAATATACTGAGGGCAGTATATTTTCATATGCTTGGGTTTTTGGTGAAAACAGTTCAAATAGCAATACCGCTAGTGGGGTAAACGCTGTTCATAGTTATGATGCTGACGGTACTTATGAAGTCAAGTTAACTGTGACTGATAACCTTGGCACCAGCAATTTTAGCACTGGAGAGGTTGCCCCAACAGATCCGCCTGCTGCAGCGCCGCCGGCAGATGTAAAAATCAGCTTGTCGCTCTATGGCTATAAAGTTAAAGGCACTAAATTTGTCGAGTTAACATGGGACAATGCCAATGGAGATGAAGTACATATCTATAAAGTTAAAAAGAAAATGAAGAAATTAACCACCGACAATGATGGTTTTTATATAGACTCCTTTGGCGGTGGCGGAACATTCACTTATAAAGTGTGTGAGTTAAATAGCCCTATCTGTTCAGATGAAAAAATAGTGGAATTCTAAATAGCTAGGTACAATGTTTATTTTACTGGCCGCTTCTTATTTACTCGGAAGCGACCTTTTTTATCTGTTTTTCCACCGCAGTACTTGGCTTAACCCGAGGGTAAACTTTGATCAAGGCTGAATGTGATAGTAACGGCGACAGAGCTGGGCTTGTTAACATTGTAATTAACTACTTTATAACTCAAACTCAATATCATGCCTTTGGCGTAAGGCGGTTTAAGTTAAGCTTAAAAAATAGAAAGTCCTGTTTTAGTAGTAAATAGCTCTAGTGCTTTTGTGCCAACTAATGAATTACCGTATTCATTCAATGCCGGTGAATAGACCGCGATAGCCATTTTCCCCGGCACAACCGCGACAATACCGCCGCCCACGCCACTTTTACCCGGTAAGCCAACGCGAAAAGCAAAATCGCCAGACGCATCATAATGGCCACACGTTAACATTAATGAATTAATACGCTTTGCTTGAGTAGCGTTAATCAACTGTTTCTTTGAGATAGGATCAGTGCCGTTGTTCGCTAAGTACAGCATAGAGCGCGATAGTTGCTGGGCATTCATCACAATAGAGCAATGTTTAAAGTAAGTTTGCAAGACTGTATTGACATCATTATCAAAGTTATCAAAGCTTTTCATCAAATTGGCTAAAGCAATATTTCTAAAGCCATGTGCCATTTCAGACTTAGCGACCACTTCATCTATGGTTATGCTGTTATCACCGCTACACTGATGAATAAACCCAAGAATTTCATTAAAGGCTCTTTCATGGTCATTAAAATGAGACACCAAACTATCGCACACCACGATGGCGCCGGCATTAATAAAAGGGTTGCGAGGAATACCTGCTTCATACTCTAACTGTACCAAAGAATTAAAAGGGTTACCGGAAGGCTCTCGCCAAACACGCTTATATAAGCCATCTTGATAAGTTCGTAGCGCTAGGGTATAGCTAAATACTTTAGAAATACTCTGAATAGAAAAAGGGGTCCGGTATGAACCGACGCCATAATACTGGCCATCATTTAAGGTGATCGCCATACCAAACTGCATCGGATCAACATTCGCTAAAGCGGGAATATATGTCGCAACCTTGCCTTGCCCAAGGGAAGGGAGCACTTGCTGATGTATCTCATTTAATACCTCCATCAGTTTCATAAATAAAGCCTATAAAATATCATTAATAAAAAGTGCTATGGAGCAGTTTGCGTCACTGTAGTCACTGTCGTTGCCCTTTATATCGCTAAAATCACTGCATTGACAAGACAAAATTGTGTCGAGCAAGCTTAGTGATAGTTAAGCGGCAAGTAAAATACCTTAGCAAGGCACTTTATCGAGGAGTAAACGTGTTCTTTTTACATACCACTATTGAATATGATTTAGCCGCTGCGTTAACAGATATCGCAAAAGTTAATCGTTAAAGTTTTTAATTTATAATTTATTAAAAGTTTAATTTTATCAACTCTTTAGGTGGTTTATTTTGTTTTGGTGAATACTATCCAGCTCTCTAAGACAATTATCTCCAACTGTTTTTTATTGTATGTCATAACATCATAAAATGTATAAGCGCTAGCTTTTTAATATCCATACAAAAAATGAGCTACACTTTTAATCTAGGCTTTAAATTTATACATAGAATGCGTGATAATGGGCAAAAATATTTGCAAAAGCACTCTAAAAAGTACTCTAAAAAGTATTTTCAAAAGCATTCTAAAAAGGTTGAGGAGTAATTAAGATGAAAGTTGATTTATCCATCAAGCAACGCATTATCGCTATGGTTGTGCTAGCCGTTGCGGTCCAGGTTATTGCCACCGCCATAATACTAACGCAATTAATCACCATTGAACATCATATTGAAGCTGTTGCCAATACCGATATTCCCATAACCAAAGCGGTCACTTCGTTAACAGAGCATCAGTTAGAGCAAGAAATATATTTTGAACAGGCTTTTCGCTTTGCTTTAGCAACGGCTACTGAGCCTTCAGCAAACGCGCATTATAAGGCAGCGGTTGAGCACTTTGAAAGTTTAAATAAAAAGATTGCACACGAATTAAAGGCAATAGAGCAGTCACTTGCTCAAGCAAAAAATCATGCTGAAGAGCAGGTTGACAGAGATGAATTTTCGCAGCTTTTAACTGATGTCAAACAACTAGAACGTCAGCATAAAAAATGGTCGAAACACGCGAAAGAAGTTTTTGTGGCGTTAGCACAGCATAAGTTTCATCATGCTGAGCTATTAAGCGAAACGGTTGAAAATGAGGCCTTAGCGCTAACTGAGCATGTTGAAGGTGTTTTAGCTGAAATTGAGCGTTTTACCGAAGAGGCGGTAATAAAAATTGATGAAGAAGCTATCAAGCTTGAGTTTATTGCCATAGCTGCAGTAGTTGTGAGTGTATTCGTTAATATTATTAGCGCTTGGCTGGTCATTAATGCCGTGCAAGCTGGCTTGAAAAAGGCAGTACATTCGTTAGAGAATATTGCTCATGGAAATTTTGATGAACATGTAGCAGTAGATGAACCAGGAGAAGTAGGGCAGATGCTTGAACATATGGAGACAATGCGCGCTAGTGTTTGTGCTATTTTAACCAAGGTCAATGACTCTACCAATGATGTGCAACAAACTGCTCAAGTATTAGCCCAAGCAAATAACAAGGTGCAAGAAAATTTAGTCAATCAATTTCAACAAATTGATTTGGTGGCTACAGCAATTAACGAGTTGTCTTCAACCGCACAAGAAGTGGCAAAAAACACCAACAGTACCCTAGAGTTAACAGAAGCCGCATCATCTAGTTCTCAGCAAAGTCAGCAGGTGAATTTACAGGCTATGGAGCAAATTAGGCAACTGGTGGAAAGTTTATCAGACAGTGGCGAGGCGCTTACTAAGCTAGAAAAAAACAGTGAAAAAATAGAATCAGTATTGGAAGTCATCAAAGGTATTGCCGAGCAAACCAACCTTCTCGCGCTTAATGCCGCGATAGAAGCAGCCAGAGCCGGGGAGCAAGGCCGAGGTTTTGCTGTTGTTGCCGATGAAGTGAGAAACTTAGCGCAACGTACACAAGAGTCAACTAAAGAAATTGAACAAATGATTGAGCAATATCGTTCGGGCGCACATAACGCTGTGGTGGCTATGGATCATAGCCGAGAGCTGAGTGCCAAAACCATAGAGTTCTCTGAACGCTCAAATGCTTTAATGGCCGATGTTAATGAAGCTATTAGTAGTGTTAATGATATGTCCACCCAAGTGGCGACCGCTGCAGAAGAGCAACACTGTGTGGTTGAAGAAATAAATAACAATATCACGCAAGTTAATGATGCCTCGCATGAGAACAAGTTGGAGATTGATCGGGCCGTTGAAGCAACCACTCACTTACAGTCTACCTCCCATGAATTACATGAGGAAATGAGTGAATTTAAACTTGAAAAAAAATAGTGATACGTATTAGTTACTGTTAAAGGCTAGTAAGTTGCCCTAAAGAAAAGGTTACTTAGCGAGGTACTTTTTAGGTGGGCAACCAAGTTGTTTTTTAAAGCCGGTGATAAATGCTGAAGTTGATTCATAGCCTAGCTCAAAGGCAATATCTATCAGTGGGGTATTGCTGTTCAGTAATTCTAACGATTTTAATATTCTTAGTTTTTGTTGCCATTTGCTAAAACCCATGCCGTAATTTTGATTAAATAATCGATTTAGTGTCCTGCTTGAGGCACCAACTTTAAGTGACCATTGCTCTATGGTTAATTTATTAGCGGGCTCTTGGTTGAGGGTTTCAATTATCGGTAATAGTCTTTTATCTTGAATAGTTGGCATAAACAACGGGTTACTTTCGCCATGGCTAGGCGATCTAACAACACTAAAATAAAACGCTGTGTTTGCGCTGTTTCTTTATAATCTTCTGGCCAGCTTGAAATCTCCAATATCAATAATTTTAATAAGGGGTCAACCGTTAACGGCCGTACTTTATTACCAAGCACTTCACTCAAAACAGGGGGCGATATATAAGCTACGGTAGCTTACCTTGTTCTTACAAAAATGTTGATGCGCTATACCTGGGGTAATCACAATGCTTGCTCGGGGGGAATAACAAAAATACCCACATCGGTTTCAATAGGCATAACACCAATACAAGAATAGGAAAGCTGCGACCACGGATGAGTATGGCTAACAATCTGCGTCATGGGCTTAAATTCGGCAGACGTAGGTAATACAGTTCGGGGGTAAGCTTGGGTAAAGTCGGCTCGGGCTTTGTTTATGCCAGACGATTTTGTCTGAATTGATAAACTAACTGTCATAATTGTCGCTATTAGTCATGTTAAATCATCATATAATGGCCTCTTTAGCGAGACAAGCTTATCCTTGGTAGAGCGTTTACCTGCTATGTCTTTGGCACTCATTACTTCGGGTAAGTTAAATAGTGTCAGTTATTTAGTGTCAGTTATGTATAACAAGGAGTTGTATGAAAGAATTAAGCAAAGCAACGCAAGCAACAGCAAGAACAACACTTGTTACCGAGCAAGGTAAAAGTTGGCAAAGTCCTTTTGTTTTCTTAGCGATTGCCAGCATTGTCATGTCAGTTACTTTTGCCGGTTGGATGGCAATGCTCAATAACTTTGTTATTGAGCAAGCAGCCTTTACTGGCGCTGAAATAGGCATATTGCAATCTTTACGGGAAATCCCTGGCTTCTTAGCGTTTACCGCGATATTTGTGTTATTAGTGTTTACCGAGCAAGTCTTTGCCTTGATTTCTTTGTGTCTGTTATCTATTGGTGTTGCCATTACTGGGCTGTTTCCTAGTATCTACGGGCTTTATGCCACAACGGTGTTGATGTCTATTGGTTTTCATTATTATGAAACCATAAATACGTCATTAAGCTTGCAGTGGTTTAAAAAAGCAGAGGCGCCAGTAAAACTTGGTCAACTAATGTCAATAAAGTCAGCGGCATCACTTATCTGTTATGGCTTAATTTGGCTGGGTTTTAGTGTTTTTTCTGCTAGCTATCAAGTGATGTATATATTTTTTGGTCTTAGTGGCTTATTACTAACGATTTGCTTAGCCGTTGCTATGCCTAAATTTCCAATGGAACATGTGCAACATAAAAAAATAATTCTAAGAAAACGTTATAGTTTGTATTACTTACTCACTTTTTTAGCGGGAGCACGTCGACAAATATTTGTTGTCTTTGCCGGCTTCCTTATGGTGGAAAAATTTGGTTACAGTGTCCAAGAAATTACGCTTTTGTATATGATTAATCATCTAATTAACTTTTTTTTAGCGCCTAAAATAGGTGCTTGGATTGCCAAAGTCGGGGAGCGTAAAGCCTTAACCTTAGAGTATTTGGGCTTAATTACCGTCTTTATCGGTTATGCGCTGGTTGAGTCGGCCGATGTTGCCGCCGTGCTGTATGTTATTGATCATTTATTTTTTGCTATGGCCATCGCCTTAAAGACCTATTTTCAAAAAATAGCGGACCCAAAAGATATTGCTGCAACTGCTGGGGTAAGTTTTAGTATTAATCATATTGCCGCTGTGGTTATACCAGCGACCTTTGGCTTAATTTGGCTTTATGATCATTCCTTAGTATTTTATGCTGGTGCCTTTTTCGCCTTACTTTCTTTAGCCGCCAGTCAGTTTGTTAACACGGCTAAGCTGGCACCTAGCAGTTAAGCTTACTTACACCATACATTTGTACCATGTATTAATACCATGCTATCAGTAGCCAGTCATTCGACTGGCTTTTTTACGCCTGCTTAGTTGTGTACTCTTCTGAAAATAACTCAATCAATATTGAGTTATTTTGAAAAATCTCCTTTGTTGAGCTTTACTGTAAAGGTAAGTACAAATTTTAATTATCCTTCGAGTTATCAATATTCTAGATCATTTCTAGGTAATCTCTAGCTGATTTCTAGGTAAGGTAATACCGCTAAAGAGGAAAGTGCATGTTATTACCAAGAGAAGTTAAAACCATTGCTGACGCTAAGTTAATTGTCGAGCAAAGAGGCATTAGCCATGTGAAAGTGGGCTTGTTTGATATCGATGGCATTATGCGTGGCAAGTACATGAGTAAAGAAAAATTCTTCTGCTCATTAGACTCAGGTTTTGCTTTTTGTGATGTCGTTTTGGGCTGGGATTGTCAAGATCAGCTTTATGATAATGTTAAATATACTGGCTGGCATACTGGCTTCCCAGATGCACCTGTTCGTATTATCCCGCAAACCTGCCGTGCCTTACCCTTTGAAGATGATATGTTGTTATTTATCGCGGAGTTTAGTGGTGCTGCAGCGCCTATTTGTCCGCGCAACACGCTAAAGCGAGTACTTGAACGCGCCAAAGAACAAGGTTTTACAGTGATAGCGGCATTAGAATATGAGTTTTTTATTTTTAATGAAACGCCTGAGTCTGTTCGAGCAAAAAATTATAAAAACTTAACACCACTGTCGCCGGACTGCTTTGGGTATTCGATCATCCGTAACTCGGTGCACGCCGACTTACATCATCAAATCTTAGCCCTTGCTGAACAAATGGACTTTCCCCTTGAAGGATTACACACAGAGACAGGTCCTGGGGTATTAGAAGCCGCAATCGCCCATGATGAAGCACTTAATGCCGCGGATAAAGCCGCGCTTTTTAAAACCTTTATCAAGGTTTGGGCACAACGTAATAATTTAATGGCTACTTTTATGGCTAAGTGGTCGACAGATTGGCCAGGGCAAAGTGGTCATATTCATATCTCATTAAAAGATGCACAAGGCCATGGTGTGTTTTATCAGCAAGATAATAAGGATGGCATGAGTAAATTACAGCGCCAGTTTCTTGCCGGACAACAACGCTTTATGCCTGAGTTTATCGCCATGATTGCTCCGACAGTTAATAGCTATAGTCGCATGGTTCCTGGTTTATGGGCGCCACTTGATGCTACTTGGGGGGTAGAAAATCGTACCACAGCACTGCGGGTTATTTCTGGCTCAGAAAAATCACAACGAATTGAATATCGCCTTGGCGCTGCCGATGCTAACCCTTATTTAGCCTTAGCCGCGGCCATAGCTTCGGGCTTAATTGGCATAGAAGAGCAACTGCAGCCCTTGCCACAAATTAAGGGCAATGCTTATCAACAAAGTCATCCAGCAGAATTAGCACTGCCCAATACTTTATTTGCAGCGGCGACTAGGTTTAAGCAATCGAAAGCCGCCATAGCCATGTTTGGTCATGACTTTGTTGAGCACTTTAGTGCCAGTAGGGAATGGGAAGAGCGAGAATACCGTAAGCATGTTTCTGATTGGGAGTTAAGTCGCTACTTTGAAATTATATAAGCTGAAATAATTTAACCACACTTAGCAGTAGCGTTGTTACTAGGTAGATAAGTAATGAGTAATTTATGAGTTCACTATGAGTAAAATTCAAACCACACGTTCACCTATAGATGACGCTATTTATGTCGAGCGTGAATTGGCTACTCAGGCTGAGGTCCAACGGGCTTTGACACTTGCTAATAGCGCACAAATTAGGTGGCGACAAAGCTCACTAGCACAGCGGGCGGTTATTTGTCATGCCATGGTCGATATCTTGCTCAGTAAAGCCGATGAAATTGCCGAGCAGTTATGTTGGATGATGGGACGGCCCATTCGTTATGGCCAGGGTGAAGTAAGTGGTATGGCCGAGCGTGCTCGCTTTATGATAACCGAGGCACAAAATGCCCTAGCAGATATAAAATTAACCAAAAAACCGGGTTTTATACGCTACATTAAACGCGAACCCTTAGGTGTTGTTTTTATTATTGCCCCGTGGAACTATCCGTACTTAACGGCGATTAATTCTATCGTGCCAGCCATTATGGCGGGAAATAGTGTCCTGCTAAAACATTCGGCGCAAACCCCCTTATGCGGTGAGCAATTTGCTAACGCTTTTACGCAAGCGGGCTTACCCGAGGGCATCTTTCAAAATCTATTCTTAAGTCATGATGAGACCGAAAATCTTATTCGCCAGCCGCTAATTAAATACGTTGCTTTTACTGGCTCAGTGGCCGGCGGTGAAATGGTCGAACGCGCCGCCAGTGGCCGTTTTATTGGTGTGGGTTTAGAGTTAGGTGGCAAAGACGCTGCGTATGTTCGAGCAGATGCTGATATAGCTGAGGCGGTGGCAAGTTGCCTTGATGGTGCTTTTTTTAACTCAGGGCAATCTTGTTGCGCTATTGAACGCATTTATGTGCACAGCGAGGTCTATGATGACTTTGTTGAGCAATTAGTCGCCTTAGTACAGGACTATAAGTTAGGGCGGCCGGATGAACTAGCCACCACACTTGGGCCCTTGGTTAACGCTGCCAATGCGGACTTTGTTCGTCAGCAAATAACCGAAGCACTTGCTGCTGGCGCCAAAACACACCTTGCCAGTCATCACTTTCCCTTAGATAAGCCAGGTAGTGCTTATCTCGCGCCGCAAGTGTTAACCAACGTTGACCACAGTATGTCACTAATGACGGAGGAAAGTTTTGGCCCTGTGGTTGGCATTATGAAAGTGAGCGATGATCAACAGGCCGTTAGCTTGATAAATGACTCAATGTTTGGTTTAACCTCGACCGTCTTTACTCGCAATATTAAGCAAGGCATCGCTCTGGGTGAACAATTAGCTACCGGCACCTTTTTTATTAATCGCTGTGATTACCTCGACCCAGCTTTACCCTGGACTGGGGTTAAAAATTCAGGGCGAGGCTGTACCTTATCTAGCTTAGGTTATCAGGCCCTTAGCCGAGCTAAATCATTTCATATTAAAATGACTAACAGTGAATAATGACTGGTAAATTTGACTTAACTCAACTTGAAAAACCAAGGCGGTTATCGGTGACAAAGCTGAAGCAATTTTATGGAAATTGGCATTATCCTACCTCGATTCGTGCCGGCATTGGCCGCATCAATGAATTACCCTCAGCGTGTCAGGAACTTAGTTTTAACGCGCCTTTACTGGTCACAGATGCTGACTTGGCGGCACTGCCAATGGTAAAACAAGCGGTGTCACATCTTGCTGGACAAGGTATTCACTGTCAGGTTTTTTCTGCCATTAAAACTAACCCCTGCGAGAAAAATATAACCGATGGTGTTACTGCCTTTTTGCACGGCAAGCACGATGGGGTTATAGCATTTGGCGGTGGCTCAGCCCTAGATGCCGGCAAAGCAATCGCGCTCATGGCTGGTCAAACGAGACCCTTATGGGACTTTGAAGATTCAGGGAGCAATTTTCACCGAGTAAACACAGATAAAATGGCGAAAGTCATTGCTATCCCAACCACATCGGGAACAGGCGCTGAAGTAGGGCGTGCATCGGTTATCACCGATGAGCAAGCGCATATTAAGCGTATTATTTTTCACCCGGCAATGTTACCGGATATTGTGATTTTAGATGCCCAGCTGACGGTTAGTTTACCTGCTGGGTTAACCGCTGCCACTGGCATGGACGCATTATCGCACGCGCTGGAAGCGTATTGTGCCCCTTCTTTTCATCCCATGGCGGCAGGTATTGCTCTTGAGGCCATCCGCTTAATAAAAGAGTATTTACCTAGAGCGACGGCTAATGGCCATGATCTCGAGGCACGAGCACAGGTGATGGCCGCTGCCACTATGGGAGCAACAGCTTTTCAGCGCGGTCTTGGCGCTATGCACGCCTTAGCACATCCCCTTGGGGCACTTTATGATAGTCATCATGGTTTACTTAATGCCATATTGATGCCTTATGTACTCAAAGCAAATAAAAAGGTTATAGCAAAAAAAATCACTCGACTAAGCCGTTATTTAGCCCTTGAGCAGCAAACATTTGACGGTTTTTTTTATTGGATTTTAGCCTTGAGAAAACAACTAGCTATTCCTCATTCATTGCAAGAAATAGCCATAGATACCCGCAGAGCCGATGAAATTGGCATGATGGCATTTAATGACCCTAGTGCCAGCGGCAACCCTATCGCCTTTAGCGCTCAGCAATATAGCGATATATTCAAAAAAGCAGTGCACGGAGAGTGTTAACGAGTTAGTTATTTTTGCTATAACATTGTTATTGAGTTGATATGGGCTGATATTGCATGCTAATGAGGGGGTATTATTATGAAGTTAGGGATTTTGCTTTGTGACCATGTGCAACCTGCGCTGCAAGAGGAATTTGCTGACCTTGACCATATGTTTACTCAGTTGTTAAGCCAATGTGATAGTACCATTGAATTGCATTATTATTGGGTTGTTGATGGCGAATTCCCTGACAATATTGATGTTTGTGATGCTTATATGACTAGTGGTAGCAAAGCCAGTGTAAATGATGACTTACCTTGGATTACTAGGTTAGAGCGTTTTGTTTGGCAATTGTTTGTCGGGGGGAAGCCCTTTGTCGGTATATGTTTTGGCCATCAACTTATAGCCAAAATACTGGGCGGTAAAGTTGCTTACTCTGCTAAAGGTTGGGGCGTGGGCGTGGCGACAACAAAAGTACACTGCCATAAACCTTGGATGCAACCGCATAAAAAACAAATTAAACTCGTGGTTAGCCATCAAGAGCAAGTAGAGCAGTTACCAGCTGACGCTGAAGTATTAATGGCTAATGACTTTTGT
Organism: Colwellia marinimaniae; assembly: GCF_002207865.1. GTDB lineage: Bacteria > Pseudomonadota > Gammaproteobacteria > Enterobacterales > Alteromonadaceae > Colwellia > Colwellia marinimaniae. Next base: position 30,229 of record NZ_BDQM01000005.1, on the reverse strand, counting down.
CCTTATGCCATGATACAAGTGGGCAATAATTTTATTGGTTTACAAGGTCACCCTGAATTTAGCCGAGCTTATGCTAAGGCGATAATGCAAAACCGAAAAACTATTATTGCTGAGAAAAACTTCACTCAGGGTCTTCAGTCATTGTCACAACAAGGCGATGGGGAATTAGTCATGCGCTGGCTTATTAATTTTATACAGCAGGTTATTGCCAGATAGTGCCGCTTTTAAAAACTGATAACAGCACTGAATACGGACGCTGTGCTTTAATTCTTTGTGATAAACAAACCAAATAGACTCTTCTTTATTGGGCATAAGTTCAAGCCAGTAGCATATTGGCTTTTTAGGTATGTTTCATAACCCTTTAACCAATAATACCTTATTTGATATCAAGCTAAGACTTGCCAACCGAGCTATTATTTCCCTGCGTTGCATTTTGCAAATACTGTCATTTTGATAATACCCCATTACCACTTCATTACCTTGCTAAAAACACCAACTCTTACCATGACCTAGAGCACTAAGGGCTTTAAAAAACTTCGGTGTTATTTTGATGTCTGGTACATCAATTGCACTTCAATTATTACTTAGTGTTTATGCGGCTTTATGCCAAAGAGCAAGCGGCTATTTATTTCTTACTTTTATATTTACCGGGCAAGGAGAGCGTATGTTATGCGAAAAAAGTGTCCTCATTGTTGATGATGAAGCTGGTGTTAGAGAGACCTTGAAAAGGGGTATTCACCGTCAATTTAATAAAGGCAATCAACGAGTCTCTATTAGCGAGGCCGCTAATGGTGAAGAAGCGATAGCGTTAGCACATAGATTCCCTCCGGATTTAATTATTATGGATATACGTATGCCAGTCATGGACGGGTTAAAAGCCTGCCGTATTTTAAGGAGTGATAGCAAATTTGCCGCCACCATGATCATTATGCTGACCTGTGAAATAGCGGAGGAAAGTGCCGGTTTACTCTCGGGCGCAGATGATTACGTCATAAAGCCCTTTGATATAAAAACCTTACTTATTCGTATTGAAAGAGGCTTATTTAAACAAGGTGCTATGGGAACTGTCTCCTATGCTGAAAGTGATGGCGTGTTATCGAAAAACTACTTTGTCGAAAGTTGGCTAAATTATGAAATTGCCAGAGCTAAGCGTTATCAACACCCGTTAAGTTTTCTCTTAGTAAAAATTGACTCAATAGATGACAAGCAAGGGGTTAAAAGCCGAGACTTGGAAGTGATAACGCTACTAAAGCGCCGAGCATCTGATCCTTTGATAAAGTGGGCTGAGCATACCTTTGCTATTTTACTGATTGAAACCTGTGCCGATGATGCCGTTTTACTTGCCAAACGTATCATTTGGTTAGCTCAAAAAAGTCCTCGCCTGTTACGCCCTAATATAGGTATCGCCAACTTAGAAGATACACTTACCGATGATTTAATTATCAATGCCGAATATTCATTAGCGGCTTCTGTCTGTACTGGAGAATTAGTCCTTAATAGGTTGGCGGTCAATTTATAAAGGTTTATTTATATATGTTACTGGTAAGACTTACTTTACCCGTAGGGGGAATAATGAAACCTTGGCTTTATATTTTTTCACTAGTCTTTATCAGCGTTGTCTTCGTGTTTGTTTCAGAGTCTTGTTATGGCAATTTCAGCAAAAATCTCAGATGGAGCATCGATGGCAGTGCTCGGTTGAATGATAATAAAGCCTTAGATAATACCAGTGCTATTTATGCTTTAGGCATTGATACTCATAAAGTTTTTACTAATTCTTCTGGGGATATTGGTTATGGTGTAGGACAGGTGTATTTCACCAAGTTAGTAAACCATATGCCAGTGCCGTTCTTATTTAGTTCGAAAGATGATAGTGAGTTTATTATTAGAGAGGCGCACCTCAATTATACTGCTGGGCCCAATTGGCTGCCTAATGTTCGAGTAGGGCATTTTACCTTACCTTTTGGCTTAGAAGAAAACATTGATACCAATGGCCGCTTACTTGATTACTATCATGGAAAAAATTTAGGCACAAAGTTGGATTGGGGGCTTAGCTTTAACAAAGTACTAAGACAAATAGAATATAACGTTAGTTACACCCTAGGGGGGAAAGATCAGGCAAAATCGCTTGCTGGCTCATACGCCCTCACTGGGAGAATAGGCTCATTAAGTCATCTAGACTTTGTCCTTGGCTTGTCTTTTTTTGATGGCAAGATTGATGAGGTTTCACGAAAAAGGTTAGCCATTGATTGGCAATACTATTGGGGAACATGGGGGATATTAGGGGAGTTAGCCCTAGGTGAAGATAATAATCAGCACCAGGGCTGGCAAAAAGAAAAATACAGCCTAGTTGAGCTAAACAAAACCTCAATAAATGAGCAATTAAAATTATATAGCCAGTTCATTATTAGAGCTAGAACAGATCACGCAAGTACGGATAAGTTAGTAAATATTGGCTTTAGTTATCAATTTAATAACCAGTTAGAGTTAAGTATGTCTGGCGTAAAACAAATTAACAGCCCAGCAAGTGGTAAAAAACAGCAATTGGCTAGAGTTCAAATAAGGGTTAGGTACTGATATGACCATACGCTTTATCATCTTAATACTGACTTTAGCTATGCTGCTATTGCTACCTGGCAATGTTAATGCAGTCGCTTACTGCTCCTTACGTGATCCCGTTGCGCAAATAGCACAGCTTTATCCACAAAAAACTAATCAGCTTTCAATTGTTAAAACGGTCGATGATAATATTCGGGCGCAAGTGCAAATTGCACTGCCCAGTAATGACTTACACTTTAGTGAACTCGGTCGACATACCTTGTATATCGCGATGAAAGGTCAGGAGGTTCTAGGTTATGTCCATGTAAGATCAGAGCAAAGTGCTTGGGGCTTGGTAGAAATAGTGTGGGCAATTGATAAAGACTTAAGAATAAGAGACTTTGTTTTTCAACGCTGTCGCAGTCCTAAAAAGAAAATTGCTCAACATAGCGATTTTAAGGACATTTTTATTGGCAAAAATTATCAAGAATTGAAGCAACAATTAAGTGCTGATGGTATTACGGCGAAGCCAAGCGTATTGAGTCATGCCCAAGGTGCGGCTGAGTTAGCCAATGTGGTATTAAGGTGTGCATTGAAAACCCTGTTACTCACTGAAATATTATGGGGAGATGAATTGGCAAAGCTATAGTTATGGTAACGCTTTTCATATCCCTGACAAAAAAATGGCGAATTAATTATGAAAATTTCTAATTATAATCTGCTATTAGCAATATCGACGTTACTTTCTGGAGTAGTTATTTTTGCCAGCCTTTGGCATCAATACCAAAAGGTTGAGCAGATATCACGGATACATTATCAGTCACGTTTATTAGTACAAACCATTGAGCATGTATTTACTATGTCGCAGCTTTGGCTAACCACACAAGATTTACTCTTTTCTGGTCGGCAAACGTATTTAGCAAAAGGGATTAATGAGCAATCAGCACAACTCAGGCAAACCCTGATGAGTGTTAAAGGAAAACTAGTCAATAAGGACGGTAATGATCTGGTGTTAAAACTCATTGTCGCGACTGAACAAAATGATGTTATTGTCAATTTATTCTCCCAGATTTCAAGACGAAAAAACACCTATTGGCAAGCTAGGATTGCTGACTCTGACCAGATAACAACAATGTATGTCAGTAACTTAGAGCAATTATCGGCTCAAGTTATGCGTGATAATCATTTCTGGAGTGAGCAGGCTAAGAGATCTAAAAGCAACTTTACTAAACTGTCATTTTTGGTGGTTTCTCTCTATTTAGGTTTTATTTTATGCACGGTCAGTTTCTTTAGTAAATACATAGTAAAGCCCATTGAAAATATTACCGCCTTAGCTCTGCAGCGGACATCCGCAGGGGCTAGTGTTGAGTTTATACAAACGAGGGCTGCCACTGAAATAATTGACTTATCAATTGCTATTCAGCAGTTTACTCAACATATTACCATTGAAAAACAGCGAGCAGAGCAAGAGCGCTGCAATGTTATTCGAGCAAATGACAAAGCCAATATCATTATGGATACCATACCTTGTTCGGTACTCTTAGTAGACGAACAAGGGCTGATAAAAGAGTGCAATATAGAAACTGAAAAATTATTACTAAGAGATAAAGAGCATATCATCGATAAACCAGTAGCTAATTTTGTCCCTGCTTTGGCAACCTTAGATGGTCAGTTCGATAAGGATATAGCGTTAAAAAATATGGAAGAATCTTTACTTGCCCCCGGTTTTGAAAATCCACATATTGAATTTACCGGCCGGAAAATAGTTATTATGGGAGCCATTAATTATTTAATCACCTTAAATGATATTAATGAAAGAAAACATAGCCAAAAGGCCTTGTCTTCATTAAATGAACAGTTAATACAGGCAGAAAAGCTTGCCTCTATTGGCCAACTATCTGCAGGTATAGCTCATGAAATTAATAACCCCGTTGGTTATATTCGCAGTAATTTGGATGTACTTAATGACTATTTTAAGCCACTGCTTGCTTATATAGCATTAACAAATGTAGATCTAACTAAAAATTCTGCTAATAAAAAAGCTGCACAAGAGTTATATCAACGAGAGGATTTAGATTTTATTCTTGAGGATATTGAACCTTTAATCGCTTCAACGTTGGAAGGAGCTGCCAGAGTCAGTAAAATCATCACAGATTTAGGTAATTATGCTCATATTGACGAAAAACTTCCTGAAGCGATAGCCATTGATGAATTAATTGAAAAAAGCCTTACCTTAGTCGCTAATGAGCTTAAATACAAAGTTGAAATAAGCAAAGACCTTGCAGCCAATGTTAATGTTATCGGGTTTCCGCAAAAGTTATTACAAGTGTTTATTAATATATTGGTAAATGCCTCTCATGCCATTGAAACTAAAGGCTGTATTTGTATTTCGTCACATGTCGTTGAACAAGAAATTAATGTCCGTTTCGAAGATGATGGCGCTGGTATTAGCCAAGAGAACTTGAAAAATATTTTTGACCCCTTTTTTACCACTAAGCCAGTGGGTAAGGGCACAGGTTTAGGGCTTCATATTGTCAGGTCTATTATTGAAGATCATCATGGCCGTATTGAGGTCAGCTCAAAGGTAGGTCAAGGCAGTAAATTTGATATTTTTTTACCTATTCATTATGATGAATTAGCGGCAAAGAAATTAAGTGTTAAGCAATTAATTAGTTAACACTTAACTGCTAAATACTCATTGGCAGTGAGCGTTACTCTCTTGCTCTTGCAGGGCGGCTTGCTATAGTATCTGCGCTACCAATAATGTAGCATGGTGCTTTTATCATGGTGCTTTTATCATTGCATTTTATCTTGTAATTATGACACTGCCACTACCTGGCAGACAAGTACGCGGCTCTGCAACCGGTAAGCCTAGTATGGCTTTACTCGATTTACTTGGGCGAACATGGGCATTAGGTATTATTTGGCATTTACGTACTGGCCCAGCAACATTTAGAGCGTTGCAACAACGCTGTGAAAAATTCTCCCTACCTTGTTAAATACTCGATTAAAAGAACTCAAAACACTGCAGCTTATTGACAGCCAAAAAAGTGGTTATCAATTATCCTCCCAAGGCGTAGACTTATTTTAAATTATTTCTCCTTTGGATGTTGGTCTGCTCAGTGGACACCAGCACTTAAGGACGAAAGCAAAATATGATATTAGCCTATGGCAGTATGCCGTTAGATAGAGGCACTAACCAGCGAAAGAATAAACGCTGGTTAGTGGCTGAGTTTAACCACCAAGATACTTTGTTTTGTGTCATTCATGAAGGCATGAGTCTTTTTGAAAAGGCGGCCGAATTTATTCCCATTTATCTTAATAAAACACAACTGCCAACGGTTAATCTTAATAGCTGTATATACTTAGGGAAAGGCAGAGCAGAACATCAGGGTGGTGGAAAAAATCAGCCCGCAACTGCTGCCATCTTTGCTATCGATTATAATAAATTGCGTTTTTCTACTCAGCAAGCGTTAACTGAGCTGGGGCAATGGCAAGGGATTAGACAAGTCACCGCTAATTTATCAGCTATTGATGCGTCAATCTTAGCGTTAGCTAAGGGGTTAGTGCATTGGCATATAAGTCATCAATTTTGTGGCCATTGTGGCAATGCTAATGGTGCTGTTGAAGCCGGGCATGCCCGACGCTGCTCAGATTGTCGAAATATGAGTTTTCCACGCACCGATCCTGCGGTCATTATGCTGGTAGAAAAAATGTTTGCTGATGGTACTCCACGTTGCTTGTTAGGTCGGCAGGCTAGTTGGGCTAAAGGTATGTATTCAACGCTAGCGGGCTTTGTTGACCCAGGTGAGACTCTTGAGCAAGCGGTGAGCAGAGAGGTGGTGGAGGAAACCGCTATTGTCGTGGAAAAACCACAATATATAGCGTCTCAACCCTGGCCCTTTCCCGCCTCGATAATGTTAGCTTTTACCGCTATTGCCACTTCTGAGCAAATTGATATTAGCCAAGATGATTTAGAAGATGCTCAGTGGTTTTCACGTGAGCAACTGAGTAAGTTTGCCTTGAATAGTTCCGTGACTGATGTGGCGGCTAACCCTGAGACTCTGCAATATAGAATGAGTAGTAGCGACTCTATTTCTTCTTATTTAATCACCGCGTGGTTGAATAAGGAAATAGGGCAGTATTAATTATAAGTGATAAAGTAAAAAGGCATAAAATCAAAAGGGGCCAGCTAACCATTGATTCGTTGGCCCCTTTTTTCGCTTAAATGTTTTCTGTGCTTGCTGGCATAGAGTATGTGCTAACAACGTTATGTAGTAGTATTTCTTACGGTAGTACAAACGATGAAACAGCCCTTGCTGACAGTTATATATGCCAGCATTATCAATTTTTCCGCTGAAATAGTTTTTGGCTAAAAAACTAAAAGTCACATTGCAGTATTTTCATCGGTTTATCTGCGGCCATGATACAACCCCTAGCTTCATCTGTAGCGGCTTTGCACTGTTTAAGCATTTTGGTCTTACTCGGGGCATGGTCTTTTAATACTTTTTTCACATGACTGACCACAGTGCTACATTCACTTACGGCTACTGGCGGTGCTTTAGAGCAACTGACTAATGTTATGACCATTAAAGGTAAGGCTAAATAAGAAATAATATTCATTGTTTTATGCAAAGGGTTAGTATTTTTCTTCATGTTAATGGCTCTGACAATTAGAAAGTAAATTGAGTATAGACATGGATTGTTATAAGTGCAGTTATGTGAGATCCAGTTTAAAGTGAAATTGGCGGCATAATGAAATCAAAAGCTTAGAGGTCGAAATCCTGATAGTCTTTTTTTTTAAATTCATATTAACGGTAAATTGAGCGGATAAAATCGCGTTAACATGAAATTGGCATTTCATGGGAATTGAATATCTCAATTATATAGGCAGCTCTAGGGCTCATTATTGAAGAATATCAGAACATGGTGGATTTTCACGGAAGCTAAAACGAGCAAAAGTCATACAATTTAATCATGCGGTTTTTATTAGGCCAGTATGTTAACTGGTACCTCAAAACAGACATTTTTTTTGAGTTACTAGGGGAAACTAGGAGCCTAAAGCGGTCTTTAAATGAATTAGAGCTAAAGATCACTTAGTGCGCTTTGCTGACGTTAGCTATACGAAGTTTTCTATATATTTTATAATGAATCATTGGTGATGTATTACTGAGAAGTCTCAGTAATACCTCAGTCCTAACAGAAATGTAATATTTTTAGTTTATAAGATACTGAAAGTATGGGATATTAATACGAATTAAATTAGAGTTATGGGACATGCATTATTGAGAAGTCTCCATAATAAGCATTATCTTTCAATAGGAAAAGTATCTCTAGATGTCGAATAAAAAAAACACAGGAAAAGCAAAAGACAAACCAAAACATAAACTTCTACTATCAATAATTGATGAGTATTTAGTCGATCTGGAATGCTTGAGAGAGATGCACTCTAGTGTAGTTCCTTTTTTACAAGATCAAGATAAACAAAGAAAAGATGAATTAGATAAAATTATCAAACTAGCTATAGGAGAGGCTGAATCAGCGGCTAAATCAGATGCTGAATCAGAGGCTGAATCAGATGCTGAATCAGCGGCTAAATCAGATGCTGAATCAGATGCTAAATCAGATGCTGAATCAGATGCTAAATCAGATGCTGAATCAGATGCTGAATCAGATGCTGAATCATCTTTAGAAGATAAAGAAAATAAAAAGAAACTAACACTAAAATTTAAAACTATAGATATGGACTATTTAGTCGCAAATTTTAAAAAAATGGAAAAAGCCGAAAAACTTTTTGAAAAACAATTGATTGTTACATTGGTTTCTAGGTTTGATGAGTTTTTAGGTCAGGTTCTAAAGTTAGTTCTAGAGCAAAACCCTGAATGGGTAATTTCATCAGATAAGACTATTACATATAAAGATCTTATTGCACTCAAGTCGTTAGACAAAGCAATTGAAGGTATCATCTACAAAGAAGTTGAAGATCTCCTTCGAGATTCTCATGAAAAACAGATTCAGTATATTGATGAAAAATTAAAAATTGGAATTGAATCAAATTTCACAAAATTAAATGAGTTTTTAGAGGTAGCTGAAAGACGCAACCTTTTCGTTCACACAGGAGGCGTTGTTTCAAATCAGTACATAGATAAATGTAATGGATTTGGATGTAAAGTACCCTATGCAGTAAATGAACAGTTAACTTCCGATAGTGAATATTTTAATAAAGCTTTTTTGACTTACTTTGAAATAGGCTTACGCATAGGACAAGCATCATATAGAAGAATATTTACTAATGAGTTGAAATCAGCTGATCAAGCATTAAATAATATTGCAGTTAAATTTATGAATTTAGCAGAATACTCCTTAGCTGAAATCATAACTGATTTTGATATTGCTATACCAAGTAAACTGCGGTCCACTGATTCCGAATACTTATATTTTGCAAAAATTAATAGAGCTGTATCCCAAAAATTTCAAGATAAGGATTTCGAAAAAGGTTTATCGCAGGACCCTTGGCAGGTATTTCACACTAAATATGCCCTTTCAATTCATGTAATAAGGGAAGAGTACAGTGAAGCAGCCCAGTTAATGCAGAGTGAAGAAATCAAATCAAGTGTAGGAAAAGAAGGGCTTCGAACATGGCCGGTATTTAGGTTCTTTCGTGAAACTATTGAATTTAAAGAAGCATATAAGCTGGTATATGGAAATGACTACATTCCTGATTACGAAAGAGATACTGAAATTAAAGAAGAACAAGAAAATAGAGCAATCGACACTGAAAGCTAACAAATCGTTTAAAAGGACAAAAACAGTTGGCTTTTGTCCTTTTAACGAGGCGTTATCGATACAAAATCTAATCCAAATCTACACTACAGGTTAAATGCTAATGTCAGCAATGTGGTATAAATAGACCTAATTCTCACATCTAAGCCTATTTATAGGTGATTACTCAGCTTATTAAATTAACTCTATATCCTAGGGTTATCTTTATCTTTATCATTATTTAATAAACGGCCCTGTTACAGAGTTTAATCACTCTGGACAAAATTTAGAAATAAACTGGAACCCACACAAAGCCACAGTTCTTGCCTTTGTGCTTGCCTTTCAGAAAGATACTGGTAATATTTACAGTGTAGTGCGTTTGGCACCTTATTGAGATTGAGAAAATGACTTTTACCCTAGAGCAACAGCAGTTGCTATCGACTTGGTTGCCTGTACTGGCTTTTGTGGTGTTGGCCTTGCTATTAATACTGGTGCTAGTGCGGTTAGCAAAGCAAGAAAAACGTTTACAAGTACACAATATTGACTTGTTTAGTCAGTTAGCAAAACAAACTGAGCAACAATTTTTACAGCAGCTTAGCCAATTACAAGAAAAGCAGCAATTGCAGTTAGCTAATAGCTTTGAGCAGCAAATGGCTGATTTACGGATTAAATTATTAAGGCAATTTAATGAGCTGCAAGCGCAATTAAATCAAAATCAAAATCAGTCACTCGATCAACTTATTAAACATTTAAATGCCACGGCCTTTAGCAATCGGGAGGAGTTGTCGAAAACATTAGCGCAAAGCAGCGATCAAATGACCAAGCGTATTGATGCTTTAACGGACTCTACCGATAAACGTTTACAAGAGATCAGTGGTCAGGTCGAAAGGCGTCTGAGCGAAGGCTTTGAAAAAACCACTAAAACCTTTAGTGATATCTTACAGCGTTTGGCATTAATAGATGATGCTCAGAAGAAAATCACCGAGTTATCTACCAACGTGGTCAGCTTACAAGCCATACTTAATGATAAGCGCTCACGAGGGGCCTTTGGCGAAGTGCAATTAAATAGCCTGATCAGAAATGTGCTACCAGAGCAAAGCTTTAAACTGCAGCATACCTTATCAAACGGAAAAATAGCCGATTGTATACTGTTTTTACCTAAACCGACCGGTAATGTTGTAGTAGATTCAAAATTTCCCTTAGAAAATTACCGTAAAATGATGGACTTTGAAGCCCCTGAATCTGAGAGGAAATCAGCTATGCGTCAGTTCAAAATCGATATTAAAAAACATATTAATGATATTAGTGATAAGTACCTCATTGATAACGAAACTGCCGACGGCGCTATTATGTTTATTCCAGCGGAAGCTGTTTTTGCTGAGATCCATGGGCATCAAAGTGACTTAGTTGAATATGCTCATAGGAAACGTGTTTGGTTGGCATCACCCACCACCTTGATGGCGATATTAACAACCGCGCGCTCGGTCCTTAAAGATGAAGCGACTCGTCAGCAAATCCATATCATTCAGGCACATTTGTCTGACTTAGCACAAGACTTTAATCGCTTTAAAGGCCGTTTTGCTAACCTTGCCAAACATATAGACCAAGCGGCAACCGATGTTAAACAAATTCATACCTCGGCAGATAAAATATCAATACGTTTTGAGAAAATAGAGCAAGTGGACTTGACTGAGGAAGATGTGGCGTTACTGGATAAATAAAGTTGGTGGTGGCGGAGAGTAGCTTAACATCAAATGCCAACAGCCTCTTTACGGCTAAAGGCTATGCCCATTTAGTAGTTCAGCTATTAAGATGACAGGTCATTGATAAGGTCATTATGGCCTGCTGTTTTTATATCACAACAGCATTAGTCAGAGCCTACGGGTGGTAAGCAGGCTCTGGCTAATTAGCGAGTTGTTTAACTAAGGGTTTTAAAAGGCCACATTAACAAAGACGACCAATAACAATGCTGGGCAAATAAAGCGTAAGTAAAAACCAAGCAGTCTTAATGATTTATCTTGCGCTAATGTTGCTATGTCGGTTAGTTGATTACCACGCTTCCACAACCATCCTATAACAATAAAATAAAACAGCGACATCAGTGGTTGCAGCACAGTAGTGAGTAATTGGATGACTAAAGCAAAGAGTTGCTCAAAAAAGGCAATAAGTAACATGCTGGCAACTAAAACTAATCCAGATACTAACCAGGTAGCATTTTTTCGTGTCATGGCTTTATCTTCAATTAAATAAGCCACAGGGACTTCTGTTGAAGAAATGGTTGAGGTGAGGGCAGCAATTGAAAGCAGCGCAAAAAAAGCAAAAGAGACAATTAAACCGACAGTGCCCATGGAGCTAAATAGGGTTGGCAGAATGTTAAAAATAAGCTGACCTTCACCAATTAAATGACCGTCAATAAATACTTCTTGTCCTGCATGTTGGGCAACAAAAAGTGCTGGGATAATAAGTAAGCCGGCGATAAAAGCAATAAAGGTATCAAGTAAGGTTATCGAAAGTACTAACTTGCCAACACTCTCTCCTTTAGGCATATACGAGCCATAAGCCATCATGGCACCAACACCTATGGCCAGTGAGAAAAATGCTTGTCCCATGGCTGAAATAATAAGTTTGGGCTCGGTCACTTGTGAAAAATCAGGGACTAAATAAAGCGTTAATCCTTCCATAGCGCCATCTTGTTGCAGGATATAAATAACTAAACCACCTAGCATAACGAGTAACATTGGCATTAAGCGTGCCGACCAACGTTCAATGCCGCTGTGCACACCTTGGTGTACTATGGCTGCGCCAAGTACGATGAAAATAGGGGTGAAAATAACGTTGCGCCAGGTGCTTGACGTGGATAACCATTGCGATAATGACATTAAACCAACTAATTCAGCCAAAGATGCCAGCGCATGAGCCAACATCCAACCTGCCACTATGGTATAAAAACTTAACATCATCATGGCGCCAATAATGCCAATAATGCCGGCGATATGACCGAGTTTTTTAAAGCGTTTACCACAAGCCGATGCTAATGCGGCTACAGGGTTCGTTTGTGCTTGATTGCCGATGTAAACTTCTGCATAAAGAGCCGGCAGGGCGAGTAAAAAAGTTACAATTAAGTAGACTACTAAAAAGGCGCCACCACCGTTATTTGCCACTTGTGTGGGAAATCCCCAAATATTGCCTAACCCTATGGCAGCACCTGCTGCAGCTAAAACAAAACCAAGACGAGAATGAAAGGAATCACGGGAAGAAACGGTGGTCATAGAGAGATAGTTAATCGTTAATATTAGTTGCGCAAAGCTTACCGAGTTAACACGCTTAGGGGAAGTGTTATTCATGGCTTTTGTTACCTTTTTGTCATCAATATACCCTTGGAACTTATGATATAATGCCGCCATTTTGTAAATAGTAATGATTGAAGAGCGAGTTATGTTAAAACATGAAATTATCCCGGTAACGCCTTTTGAGCAAAACTGTACGCTATTTTGGTGCAGTGAAACCCAACAGGCTGCGGTAGTTGATCCCGGTGGTGATATTGACAAAATCAAAGCGGCTATCACTAAACATGGCTTAACGTTAGCAAAAATATTAATTACTCATGCTCATCTTGACCATGCCGGTGCGACCCACGCCTTAGCGATAGATTATGATGTTATTATTGAAGGTCCACATAAAGAAGATCAGTTTTGGATAGATGCTCTCGAACAGCAAAAGCAAATGTTTGGTGAGGCATTTAACTATGCAGAAAAATTCACACCTACGCGTTTTTTACAACAAAACGATAGCGTAAGTTTTGGCAATATTACCTTAGAAGTTTATTTTTGCCCCGGTCATACCCCAGGTCATATAGTGTTTTTTCATCGAGAGTCAAAACTTGCCCAAGTGGGTGATGTTTTATTTAGCGGTTCCATTGGCCGTACTGATTTTCCCCGTGGCGATCACGCCACCTTAATTCATTCTATTCGTAACACTCTTTTTCCACTCGGAGATGATGTGCGATTTATTCCGGGTCATGGTCCAATGAGCACTTTTGGACAAGAGCGTCGCAGCAATCAGCATGTCAGTGATGCTGTGATGGGCGTGAGTAAATGAGTCGTTTGATCTTAAGTGCTCAGCGCCAATTAAGTAACATAGACGATAGTAAAATTTTTCAAGGCATTGTTATTGCCGTTATTTTATTATCCGCGTTATTGATTGGCGCTAAAACTCATAACTTGTCCGCTAATGCTATTGCAGTATTATTACTTATGGATGTAGCGGTTACGGTGTTTTTTGCCATAGAATTATCTATTCGTTTTTTTGCTTGCCCTGAAAAAAAATACTTTTTCAAAAGTGGCTGGAATATTTTTGATACTGTCATTGTCATTGGTAGCCTAGTGCCATCGGGCGGGTCAGGGATTTTATTGGCTCGTTTATTAAGGGTGTTTCGTGTTTTACGCTTAATATCTATAGTGCCAGAGCTGCGTTTGTTGATTAATGCCTTACTTAAAGCCATACCTCGTATGGGCTATATCGCGCTACTGATGTTTGTTATCTTCTACATTTACGCTGCCGTAGGTAGTATGTTTTTCCATGAAATTAATGAAGTATTATGGGGCGATGTATCTATTTCAATGTTGACCTTATTTCGTATCGCCACCTTTGAAGATTGGACCGATGTGATGTACGAAACAATGATTGTGTATCCATTAAGTTGGATTTACTATTTGACCTTTATTTTCTTAACCGCTTTTATCTTTTTAAATATGATGGTAGGTACGGTATTAGAAGTGATGAGCCAAGAGCATGAAAAATTTCGTGCTGAGCAACACGGTGAAAGTGCAGAAGGTGGTGAACCAGCAAGTCGTGCGCAAATAGATAACTTAGAAAAACAGTTGCAAGAAATTAAAGTGCTTTTACTTGAAAATAAGTAGCTGAAAGAACGTAATTTAAAAATAAGCCAGTTGAGAGAAAAGAGGCCGATACTCGTTTGAGTATCGGCCTCTTTGGGTTTATTGAGTCGTATGTTGGCACTGTTTATTGAGATTTTTTAAACTGAGTAATAATACGGTCAAGGTGATTGGCGAAGTTTTGTCTATCGGTTTGATTTAATGCCGGTGGCCCACCAGTGTGCACACCACTAGCACGCATAGTGTCCATAAAATCACGAATATTGAGCCGTGATTTAATATTCTCTTTGGTAAAAAGTTCGCCGCGGGGGCTAAGGGCAATACCAGACTTTGTTATTACTTCATCCGCCAGTGGAATATCACTGGTAATAACCAAGTCATGGGGCTCAACACGTTTAACGATCTCATCGTCAGCAATATCAAAGCCACTGCTTACCTGTATAAATTTGATAAAAGGTGATGGCGGTATTCGAATATTATGGTTTGCTATCAAGGTCGTGGCTATTTTGGCTCTATCAGCGGCTTTAAATAAAATATCTTTAATTACCACTGGACAGGCATCAGCATCCACCCAAATTTTCATGTTTTTCCTTAGCATAGTGTAATTGATGTTTGTGCTGCTATGATAGCGTATTCACTGGTCAATAAAAAATGGGCTAATCAACGCTTGATAGCGCAGGACGTAGAAAAATGATATACCCACATTACCAACAAATATGGCAAACAGTGCAGTTAATTCCTCATGGCCGAGTTGCTTGTTATGGACAAATTGCTGATTTTGCCGGGTTGCCTGGTCGTGCTCGTCTGGTGGGTAAAGCGTTAGGTAAGGTGCCAAAAGAGGGATGGCAAGGGCGACGTGTGCCATGGTTTCGAGTTATTAATTCACAAGGAAAAATATCTTTTCCGCTCGGCAGTGAATATTTTGTTAAGCAAAAGCAGCATTTACAAGATGAACAGATAGTGGTGCTTGGTAGCCGAGTACAGCTAAACGATTTTCAATGGCAACCAGATTTAGCAGAAATATTGTTTTCACTGGAGTTTTAATAGGTGTGGGCAGACATTTAACTTGCTTCATTAAAACAAAAAAGCCCAGTCAAAGACAGGGCAAAAACAAAGGGAGAAACAGTTAAGAATTAAGCGTTACTAGGTAATAAACTTTTGCCGTTAATGGCTATCTTACGAGGTTTTAATGCTTCAGGAACCTCTCTTTCTAAATCAACGTGCAATAAGCCGTTTTCCATAAAGGCGCCAATAACTTTTACGTGCTCGCCAAGTTGGAACTTTCGCTCAAAATTGCGTTCGGCAATGCCTTGGTGGAGAAACTGTCGGGGAGTTTTACCTGCCTCAACTTTTGGTTTATCTCTGACTTGCTTGGTGCCAACAATCGTTAAGCTACTTTCTTTTGATTCGATATCAATATCGTCTTCGCTAAACCCAGCCACAGCCATGGTAATGCGGTATTGATCTTCCGCTAATAACTCGATGTTAAAAGGCGGGTATGATGATTGTTTGTCAGCTCGTGAGGCTTTATCGATTAAACCAGCTAAGTGGTCAAAGCCAATAAAAGAGCGGTATAGTGGACTGAAATCGGTAGAGTTACGCATAATAAGTTATCCTAATATATAGCAATAAAATGATTATTATTTTCAATGTTGGCGTTCAGCTATTGAGCAACTCACTAGCAAAGCAATATTGCCTAGTAAATTACTGCGCGAATACGCGGGTCATTTTAAATAATGCTGCCTTTCACAATGAACAGGCAATTTCTTGGTGTAGCCCCTTGCGGCGACTACACAATTAGAGATGGGATTGTTTATTTGTTTTTCAAGAATATAATTGCAATAAGTTAAAGTTTAATTGTTAGTTCTTTGTTTTTATTGGTGTTTTAAGTTGATTATTTTTCTGTTTTTTTAGCTGCTTCTTTAGCTGCTACCGCATTAACAACAATAACGGGGGCCGTATATCTTACCTTTGCTAACGCTTTATCATAATTAGGCTGCTGTGATATGTTGGCAACAAGCTCTTTGTAAACAATCTTGCCTTGATTATCAATGACGAATATCGCTCGGGTAAGCAAGCCCATATCTTTAATTAATAGACCATAGTTAGTACCAAACTCACGCCACACTGAATCTGATAGTACTTTAATACTATCGATTTTTTCAACATCACAAAAACGCTTTTGGGCAAATGGCAGATCATTACTGATAGTTAAAACAGTGATGTTTTTAGGTAACTTGGCCGCTTCTTCATTAAAACGTTTGGTTTGAATAGAGCAAACGCCCGTATCTAAACTAGGTACAACAGAAATAAGTAAGGTTTGCCCTTGGAAGTCTTTCAGTGATACTGGCGCGAAGTTTTTATCAACCACTGTAAACGGCGGCGCTTGTTCGCCAACCTTAACTTGTTGCCCTAAAAGGGTGACATATTTGTCGCCAGCTTTAACCAGATTATTGCTTTGTTTTAGCTTATCCAGATCAAAAGAGTAAGCCTGACAGTTAAAAGCCAGGGTAAAACTGGCGATAAAGAAAGCACATAAGGTGATGTTTGAAGTAGGAAATTTCATGAAGTATTAAAATAATGGTTAAGGTGAACCGATATTAGCCGTTTAGCGATAAAAGTTCTATAAATAGAACTTTATCATTGTGTTTTATATTGGATACTCTATGGTTATCAATAGAGGCTAGAGATGTTTTTACCCGGCCGTTGTTATCGTTTATGTAAGGCCCAAGATTAATATGACCACTAAATTATTAATTTGTGATGATTCTAATATGGCGCGAAAACAGGTGGCGCGTTCATTACCCGATGGTTGGGATGTAGAAATAAGTTTTGCGGCCAATGGTTTAGAATGTATTGAGGCGATAAAGGCAGGCAAAGGCGATGTGCTTTTACTTGATCTTAATATGCCAGAGATGGATGGTTATCAAGTGCTTGAAACCATTTTAGCAGAAGATTTACCCACACTTACCATAGTGATATCGGGTGATATTCAACCCGAAGCTCATCAACGTGTTACTCGTTTAGGTGCGCTAGATTTTATTCAAAAACCCGTTAATAAAGATATTCTTACCAAGGTATTATCGTCTTATGGCGTATTCTCAAAGGAAGTCGCTACCACTGAGCCAGCAGCAGCGATAAAAGTTGCGCCGATTAAACTTCCTGTGGCAGAATTTGATAGCCAGGAAGATCGCCTTTCTAGCCAGCTTGATGTCTCTACCGTTGACAGTACCCCTTTGACTGCTGAACCAGAGATGACTTTATCGGCTGAAATGCGTGATTGTTATCAAGAACTCGCCAATGTTGCTATGGGGCGGGCGGGTGATTTACTGGCACGTTTACTCAATGTTTTTGTGGTGTTACCGATTCCGAATGTTAACTTCATTGAAGTGAGTGAACTTCGCATGGCGTTAAAAGATATTGAAAATCATGAAAGTACTTCAGGTATTTGCCAAGGTTTTATTAGCGCAGGTATTTCAGGAGAGGCTTTATTAATTCTAAATGATTCAAGCTTTAAAGATGTCGCCTCACTGATGAACTATCAATATGATGCTGATATGGGCACTGAATTAGAGTTATTAATGGATTTGGCTAATGTACTTATTGGTGCTTGCTTAAAAGGGGTGGCAGAGCAACTTGATATCCAGTTCAGCCAAGGACATCCTGAGGTATTGGGACAACATAGAAAAATATCTGATTTAATTGCTAATAATGCCAATAAATGGAAAAGAACCTTAGCCATTGAAATAAGCTATGGCATAGAAAACTACCCAATTAAGTGTGATTTGTTGTTGCTTTTCACTGAAAAATCAATGAAAACACTTAACAATAAGTTGGCTTATTTGATGGATTAATTACTGAGTTAATCGCAGTTAATACATTAGCTTGTTGTTATTAACAAGTGACACAAGTTCGCGCTGGAAAGTGATGACAGGAATGGTTTATGACGTTAGAAAAATCACAATTACATGAACTGCATTGGATAATGGAAATGTTGCACAACATCGACGTTGGTCTCGTTGTGCTCGATAAAGAGTTCACTATACAAATATTTAATGGTTTTATGGAAAATCATAGCGGTTTATTTCCCCGTGAGGTAAAAGGTAAGCTGATATTTGATCTGTTTCCAGAGATACCTAGAGAGTGGTTTACCCGTAAAGCTGAATCAGTCTTTTTACTGAAAAATAAAGCCTTTACTATATGGGAGCAAAGACCTTACTTGTTCAAGTTCGATAGTTATCGTCCGGTAACGGGTAGTGAAGAATTGATGTATCAAAATACTACTTTTATTCCGCTGCTCTCTGCAACGGGTGAAGTAAGCCATTTATGTTTAATTGTTTATGATGTCACCGATACAGCAGTGCATAAACTAAGCTTGAAAAAAGCTAACGCAGAATTAGCCCTATTAAGTCAAACCGATGGCTTAACCCAATTATTTAATCGTAGCCACTGGGAGCAATGTTTATTAGCCGAGCATAAGCGCTGGAGTCGTAGCCAGAACCCAAGTTCTTTAGTGATGATTGATATTGACCATTTTAAGAATATTAACGATAGTTATGGTCATGTTGTAGGTGATAAAGTCATTCGTCACATTTCCGGCTTAATTCGCCATCATGTCAGGGAAACCGATGTTTGTGGTCGTTATGGTGGTGAGGAATTCGCTATTTTATTGTCGGATACTAATCTTGAAAATGCCTTCATTTTTGCTGAACGACTGCGTAAAGAGGTCAGTGAGGCTATTGTCACTTATAACGATATCAATGTTAAGTACACCATTAGTATGGGCATAGCTGAAGTTGATGAAAGTATTGAAACCCATGAAGTATGGATTGAATGCGCCGATGCTGCCTTGTATCGTTCCAAAGAAACGGGTCGTAATAAAACGTCTCTACACCCCAAGCAAACAAAGTGATTTATAGAACAGTGGCTGTTCAGGCCACTTTTTATTGACTGTTAAAACTTAAAAAGTTTCAACAAAACCAATGGCATGAATACCATCAAAAACAATATTAAATTCGGCCATTGGCTGTATGGCGTATAACCACTGACCAACTCAATCTTACCTCTAAGTACCACTTCTACGAATTGTGGTGCTATGGCAGTAATTTCACCCAAATGATTAACAATGCCGGTAACACCATTATTTGTTGAGCGTATTAAGGGCCGGCCAAATTCTAACGCGCGCATTCGGGCAATTTCAAAATGCTGATGTGGACCATGAGAGTCGCCAAACCAGGCATCATTACTGACGGTCAGTAGCAATTCTGTTTTATCGGTAAAATTGGCGGCTACCTGGAGTGGGAAAGCAACCTCGAAGCAGTTTAGCGGTAAAATATGAAAATTATTGGCCACTAAATTTGGTTGGACATAATTACCTGCGGTGAAGGACGACATAGGTAAGTTAAATAAGGGGGCTAGAGGACGCAACCATTCTTGAAAGGGAATAAATTCACCAATGGGTAGTAAGTGGCTTTTATAATACCTATTGCTGTGATTGTAATAATAGCCTTGTTCATCCTCTGTGGTTTTCTTACCTAAAACCAATAAGGCATTATAATACTCTTTACTTTCAAAGTTATAATTAATTATCCCGGTAATAACAGCGCTGTTATTTAAAATGGCTGAACGGTTCACTGTGCTTAAAAAGTCCTGAACTGCTGGCTCCAGTGCCGGAATAGCTGATTCAGGCCAAACAATTAAGTCGGCATCATAGTTTACCCGTGTTAAGTCGAGGTATTTAAGCATCGTTGGCCATTCTTGCTCGGGTTGCCATTTGATCGACTGGGCAATATTACCTTGGATAAGGGCAACTTTAGCGCTTTTTCCCGTTAACTCAGTCCAACTAACCAGACTTAAAGCCAAACTAGTAACAAGAATACTTGCTGCTAAAGCCATAGGGAATATTAAGTCTTTGCTAGATATGTGTGTATTAGTGTCTTGGTTCTTATTTTTAAATAAGGCCGACAAGATATTATATATTTTGACCCAGCAAATGTTTACTAACAGGATAATAGCCGTTAGCCCGACTTCACCAATAACCGGGGCAAAGTTAGCTAAGGGGCTGTCAATTTGACTATAGCCAAGTGATAGCCAAGGAAATCCGGTCAGCACTACTGAACGTAAATATTCACAAAAAAGCCAAATAGAGGGTAATAACCACAAGTTAACTTGTTTGTTTTTAGATAAAAGAGCGGTTAAATAGCCGGCAAGTGCCGGAAATAGTGCGAGGTAGGAACATAAAGCTAGCATTAACAGTAAAGACACTATCAGTGGCAAACCACCAAATTGATCAATACTGACATGGACCCAGCTAATACCACTACTAAACCAACCAAAGGCAAACAGAGCCATTTTTTTAGCGGCTAGTTTAGGCGAAGCATGGCTGACTTGGTGTAGTATTATGCTAGGTAAAATTAATGCTAGCCACCAATAGGAAAATGGCGCATAAGCAAACACCAAGAAAAAGCCACTAAAAAAGCACAGCCAATTTTGTTTGTTTGTGAGTTTGCTTAATATCGCTGAAAAAATAACGCCCTTGGTGATATTAGTCACTCATTCTACCGTTAATTTCATGACCTTTGTCAACACTGACTTGTAGCACTTGTATGCGTCTATTATCAGCAGCCAGTACTTTAAATTCAAAATTCCCTATGTTTATAAGTTCATCTTTTTGTGGCAAGTGGTTAAACTGACGTAAAACAATGCCGCCAATGGTAACCGCATCGCTTTCATTAAAGTTGCAATTAAAGTAGTGATTAAAGTTACTCAGCTCAGTAAGCGCTTTTACTAAGTAGACATTGCCGGCTAATCTCTTGATTTCGTCTTCGTTTTCATCATCGGTTTCATCTTCTATTTCACCGACAATTTGTTCTAAAATATCTTCAATGGTGATAACACCTGAAACACCGCCATACTCATCAACAACAATAGCCATATGATAGCGATTAGAACGAAACTCTTTTAATAAGGGTTCAACTTTTTTACTTTCGGGGATAATAATGGCAGGGCGAATGATATCCCTTAGGCTAAAATCATCCTTTTGAGAGCTAAAACCAAAGGCGAGTAGATCTTTTGCTAATAAAATACCCTCAATGTGATCAATATTTTCATTAACAACGGGAAAACGTGAATGACCAGACTCTAGGATAATAGGCAGGAATTCGTCAAGACTATGGTTAATATCGATAGTAACCATTTGCGAGCGTGGGATCATTATTTCTCGAACGCGCAATTTAGAAACGTCTAAAACACCTTTGAGCATTTGTTTAGTTTCAGGATTGATCAAGTCTATTTCTTGCGCATTATCTAATGCATCTACCAATTGATTTTTGTTTTTCGGCTCAGGTATTAGTATTTGCATAACTTTATGAAAAAAAGACTTATTGGCTGAACCGGTTCTAGAGTGGGGGGTGTCATCGCTCATAGAGCTATTATTCTTCCTTTATTATGTTATTGAAAATGTTATTTGTTAACCCATGTTAACTGCCAGTGAAATCCTGCATATCACAGGGGTACGGCTATCAATAAGGGTTGCTAATGCCTAATTTCGCTAAAATGGCAATCTCGATAGTTTCCATTTCAACAGCATCACTGTCACTTATATGATCAAAACCAACTAAATGCAAGCAACCATGTATAACAAGATGTGCCCAATGATCAAAGAGGGCTTTGTTTTGTGCTTGTGCTTCTAGCTTCATGACTTCTATGCAAATAATTAAGTCGCCTAATAAGTTAAGCTCTATGCCGTCAGGTACCTCAAAAGGAAAAGATAACACATTCGTTGCTTTATCTTGGCCTCTATATTGACTATTTAGTTGCTGGCTTTCGTCACTATTAACTAAGCGAATGGTGAGTTCAAATTCCTGCTCTGGCTTACTAGTGACTTCTGCCAAAGCCGTATCAACCCATAGTTGAAATTGCGCTTTAGTGGGTAATTCGGTTGCTTTACAAGCAATTTGTAGATCGATGACATGAGCCATTAGCTTAGCGTGCTCTTATCATTGTTTTTTTGTTGTGCCTGCTTTTTTTCTTGTTTTTCTCGGTTTGTTTTTTGTTCATGATTATCATAAGCGTCAACAATTCTGGCGACAACGGGATGGCGAACAACATCCTTAGACTGAAAGAAATTGAAACTAATGCCCGGGATATCTTGCAGCACTTCAATACCATGGCGTAGCCCTGACATTTGATGACGAGGTAAGTCAACTTGGGTTATATCACCGGTGATCACAGCACGAGAATTAAAGCCAATACGGGTTAAAAACATCTTCATTTGTTCAACCGTAGTATTTTGACTTTCATCTAATATGATGAAGGCATCATTCAAGGTTCTGCCACGCATATAAGCAAGTGGCGCAACTTCAATGACTTTGCGTTCGATAAGTTTCTCGACCCTTTCAAAGCCAAGCATTTCAAAAAGCGCGTCATAAAGTGGCCTTAAATAAGGGTCTATTTTTTGTGATAAATCCCCGGGTAAAAAACCTAGCTTTTCCCCCGCTTCTACTGCTGGTCTGGTCAGTATAATACGACGCACTTCTTGGCGCTCTAATGCCTCTATCGCACAGGCGACAGCTAAATAGGTTTTACCTGTACCCGCCACACCGACACCAAAGCTGATATCGTTTGTCCTTATATTTTGTACATAGGATTGTTGGTTACCATTACGCGGTTTTACGACCCCACGTTTGGTTTTTATGGTGACGATATCATCGTATTTTTTATCTAATTGATTACCTAACTCTGAGGCTATTTGACTGTTTGCTTGTGGCTGTTCTTGCTCAAGACAGCCAGACTCTAAAATAGCTAAATGCACCATTTCAGGGGAGATTATCTTACTTTTGCCCTTAACTTCTTGGCTTTCAAGATATAGCTCTTGTAAAACTTTAACCACTGCTTGGCAATTTGACGGCTTACCCATGATAGTAAACTCTTGGCCTCGGTAACTTATTTCTACGCCTAGACGGCGTTCGATAGTCTTTAAGTTATCGTCCATAGGGCCACATAAGTTTGCCTGCCTATGGTTGTCTACAGGCGTTAAACTGAAAACTTTTCGGGTTAACTTAAGTGACTTAGTCGTTGATGTGGTCAAATTCATTTCCGCTTTGTTAAATTAAAGTGCTTAATACTGCCCAAAGGGCTGCTATGGGGTAAAAGTACTTACACCTATATCGTCAAGGTTACTTGGCGTGGCCGTGTGGTGATTATTGGCTAAAATATCTGCTGGTGAATGGGCAATGCGCATACCCATGTCTTTTTCTTCTCTTACTAATTCGCCGCGTAAAGAGTTGGCAACTACATCAGTAATTTTGATATCGACAAATTGGCCAATAACGGTATGTGGGGCAACAAAGTTAACCGTACGGTTATTTTCTGTTTTACCCCGTAATTCCATTGGGTTTTTCCTCGAAGGGCCTTCAACGAGAACGCGCTGCTCGGTATTTAACATTTGTCTGGCAATACGTAATGCTTGTTGGGTAATACGGTCTTGTAACAGCTTTAAGCGTTTTTTCTTGGTTTCATCGCTAATATTATCGGGTAAATCGGCTGCCGGTGTACCAGGGCGAGCACTGTAGATAAAGCTGAAGCTTAAATCAAAATCAATGGCCTTAATTAAGTCCATGGTTGCCATAAAGTCTTCATCGGTTTCACCGGGAAAACCGATAATAAAGTCTGAAGACATGCTCAAGTCAGGGCGAACTTTCTTCAAACGGCGAATTTTAGACTTATATTCAAGCACTGTATGACCACGTTTCATTTGCGTTAGAATGCGATCGGAGCCACTTTGTACCGGCAGATGCAGGTGGTTTACTAGTTCAGGTACATCCGCATAAACTTCGATAAGATCATCAGTAAATTCAACTGGATGTGAGGTGGTATAACGAATACGATCGATGCCATCTATAGTAGCGACCAAACGTAGCAGATCAGCAAAGCGACAAATGCTGCCATCGTGGGTTGGACCACGATAAGCATTAACATTTTGACCCAGTAGGTTTACTTCACGTACGCCTTGCTTAGCAAGTTGGGCAATTTCATAGAGCACATCATCAAGGGGACGGCTAACTTCTTCACCACGGGTGTAGGGCACTACGCAGAAAGTACAATATTTACTACAACCTTCCATAATAGAAACAAAAGCACTGGCACCATCAGCTTTAGGCTCAGGTAGGCGATCAAACTTTTCAATCTCTGGAAAGCTGACATCAACAACCGGACTCTTTGTCTTCTGTACTTGATTAATCATTTCAGGTAAGCGGTGTAGGGTTTGTGGACCAAAAATCATATCGACAAAAGGTGCACGTTTACGTATAGCATCACCTTCTTGTGAGGCAACACAGCCACCAACACCAATAAGTAAATCAGGCTTAGTCTCTTTTAAACGTTTCCAACGACCTAATTGATGAAAGACTTTCTCTTGTGCTTTTTCGCGTATAGAGCAAGTATTAAGCAAAATAACATCGGCTTGTTCCGCTTCATCAACCAAGGTATAACCATGGGTTGAGTCCAACAATTCTGCCATCTTTTGCGAGTCATACTCGTTCAT
This sequence comes from Colwellia marinimaniae, assembly GCF_002207865.1. Lineage (GTDB taxonomy): Bacteria > Pseudomonadota > Gammaproteobacteria > Enterobacterales > Alteromonadaceae > Colwellia > Colwellia marinimaniae. The sequence goes on along the minus strand of NZ_BDQM01000005.1, from coordinate 5,494 downwards.
CTGACAGCCCCAAGTTTTGATATATAGCTTCTTACTCATTACTTCACTCTTCACACACAAATTTCACTGGAATTTACCTAAGCAAAGCCAGTAAAGATAAAAGGAGGCATATTTTATACCAATTAAGGACTAATTTCGAATGAATAAGACAACTAGTTGTAAATGTCTGTATTTTTTTTGCTAGCTGGGTAAATTATAAACTAATTTAAGGCCATTAATGGCACGCTAATTACCAACTGACTACTGCCGTCATCATTAGCAAAAATATTAAGTGACGCTTGATGTTTAGTGGTGATCTGACGAATAGTATAGCTAGCGAGGTCAAAGTTAATTTTACTATTAAGTTGGCTAAAAGAGTTTTTATCGCTATTAACAGTAAGCCATAATTTTTGTTTAACCTCTTTTAAGCTCAGACTGAAATTTTGTGCTTCACTCTTGAATATAGCTGACATAATGGCTTCAAATATCACTTTGTAGATATCGGCCCTTAGTTCATATTTAAGCTTATCCACCTTATCATCTAAGGTGAAGTGCAATTTAACTTCGTACTTGCTCTGGACATAGTCCGCTAAAAAGGGAATTGCCAGGGCTAAGGTTTTTCCGGCAAGGTTGTCAGGCTCTTGGCTATTAATGTTATCTTTAAGTACTAATATACTCTTCTCAATGAGTTGCTTACCTTGCTCTACATCATTATTTGCTAATGATGTCGCGGTTAGTTGTAAATTGCGTTGCAAAGTATTCATCAGCCTACCGTAATTTCGCATATCATCTTTGAGCAAGGTGTGAATATGTTTAATTGACTTTGTCCGTAAAAAAAGTAGCCATGAGGTCAATAACACGATAAATAAAACCAATACTGCATAGAAGATTCTCAGCTCTATTGTCCAGTACCACGGATAGGCAACATCAATCTCGGTATACGCTATGATATCACTCCATTGCCCTAAACTATTGGTGGCCATGATTTCAATATTGTAACGACCAGAAGCTAGTCCTGTTAAGGTTAACTGGTTATTATTTATTTTCTGCCATTGGTTGTTGTTAATACGATATTGATACTCTTTTGCTAGGCCAGGACGATAGTCTAAACTGGCTAAATCAAGGGTGATAACATCGTTACCACTTGCTATTTCGATGGTTTTATTGAGTAAATAGGCTTTACCTGAGATGGTGGTTTTACTAATAATAACATTGGGGTTAAATTGTTTTTTTGCAGATAAATTGAGTGCCAGTACGCCACTGTAATGGATGGCATATAGCGTGTCATCTTTGACTAACATGCTGCTGACAAAAGAATACTGCTGGCTATTCTCTATCATGGTTACTTGATAGTTTTTTGGTGATATTCGATATAACCCAGGTTTACCTGAGGCCCATATGGTGTCATTAATCAATAACATTTCGGTGAAACTATGACCTTTAGAAAGTTGGGCTAATAAGCCACCTTGTTGATTAAAAACCAAAATCCCATCACCTAAGGTTGAAGCAAAAATTTTGTTATCGGCATAAACAAAAGAGATCACTTTACTCTTATTTGGCGTGGTTAAGGTGATGAGTTTATTAAGGGTTGGCTGATAAATGCTAATGTTATTACTCGATGCTATCCATAGTTTTCCTGAGTCTAAAGGCAGTACATCAATAATTTCCGTGCTGGGTAAACCATCAATAATATCAAGATGTTTAATTATTTTGTTAGCACTCAAATCATAGATATAGAGGCCGTAATAATTAGTGGCGATATAAAGTAAGTTGTTTTTATGTTCTAGCTTTAAAATCAGTTTATCAGCAACAACATCAAGTTTTTCCACTTGTTTTGTGCTGTTATCATAGCGCCATAAACCATCATAACTGGCGATGTATAGGTCTTTATTTATCTCTAGCAGGTCAAATATCTTCAAGCCATTTTTAGTGAAAGCGCTATTAATATCTTGCTTAAATACCGGTTTTAAGAAATTTTGTAAACCCGCCCCATAGCTGCCAATAATAATTTCATTATCAAATAATGTTATTTCATTGGCATTGATTGGAATATCAAAAATAACTTTATGATTGGTAACGTAAGTCTCATTAAGCTGTTCAACGCCATGGCTGCTGATTAACCATAATCCACCTGATGCATCGTGAAACAGTGAGGTTAGGCGTACCGGAGTACTACTGCCATAATTGTGCGACAGTGGCAATAAGCTTGTACCATTATATTTACTTATCTTACCGGCATTGCTGACGGTAAAAAAGTTATCACTAGCAAAGGCTTTTGTTAAGGCATAAAGTTTTTCATTATGTTTGATACTTGATATATCACCCTCATTACTTAAACGGTAGATTTTATTGGCCGTAATGGCTATTACCGCATCAGACAGGGCGGTTAAGGCAGTGATAGGCTCACTAAGGATCTGTTGAAGTTGGTCATCTTGTAATTGATATAAGCCGTCACTGTTTGCGACATAAAGCTGCTCTTTATTATGAACAAGGTGCTTGATGGCGATATTGTCATCAAGCAACTGGGTTGTTTTTGTACTTGGATTGAAACGATAAAGCTTATTGGGTGCATTGATATAATACTGGTCTTTAAACCACACTGAGTGATAGTGGCTTTGCCTTGGAATATCAACGGCTAGCTTTTTAGCGACACCGTTATTGGTATCAAAGAGCCATAAACCATCCCTTTCTGAGGCGATTAATAGCTTATCATCAATGAGACTTATATCATTGATCCAAGAGTAGGGCAGCGGCCACTCTTGGTTATTGAGCGAGAAAGTGATGTTATTGCTGCCATCAAGCCGAGTTAGCCCTTGTTGACTCGATAACCAGATAAAACCATGTTTATCTTGCAGCATTTTTGTGACATTACTGAGGGTATTTATCGAGGCGATATTATCGGCGTGGCTGGCAAAACTGAAAATCAACAGGCTAAGCGCTATTAGTGAATAGCACTTAGCCTGAAATACTTTAGCAGAGAAAATACTAAACGATACTTTGTGGTGTTTTGTTGTCATTGTCATGTATTTTATCACCGCAGGCGGCAAATACTTTTGGCAGATCGCCATCCCTAATGGGTTTTTGTACCAACAAGTAAGTGGGTTTTCTAGGGTCATCGTGTTGTTTCTTTTCTGCCCAAGCTTTAGTTATTTTATCAGCAAATGACTGTCCGTACTTTACTGCGAAAGCGGTGACTAGCATGTCAACACCAAAGTCATCCATAACCAACATAGTGTTGTTATGGTATCCGCTTGTACTATCAAAATCTATATCAACAGTTAATATTTTGTTGTTCGGTAAAACTAAATCTGCTCTTAGTTTGGCAACAACGGCGCGATCGCTCTTTGCTTTTAACTGAGTGCGGTTAGGTTTTTCAGTAAAATCATAAATTAAATTGATATCTTTCGCGAGTCGTTTTTCTTCAGTATTTTGTCCTGAGATGTTTGTTTTTGCTAATGCTGACATAGTGCATCCTTATCATTCAGTTATATAGTTTTTATTATTACTCATAATATACCTTTAACGGCAACAACTTAATTTTTAAGTAATTCTTGCCTTAATTAGACGGCACATATTCCCCATGAACCGCCAAAGTCGACAATTCACTATAACTGAATTTTACTGACAAACAAGCTTTGTCTAACTACCATGAGATCAAAAGCATTGCATTTTCAGCTTATGTTAGTACCCCTCGCTGCTTCCTTTAGTAACATCAGGACACCCCTATTTATGTTCAACAAATTTGCGGGTGAATCTAGTATTCGTGCACTATTAACACTTTATTTACCGCCTTTGTTGAATATTTTAGGCCAGCAACTCGCTACTTCGCCTAAGTGGAGAGGGTTAAAGTGATGAACATGGGTGTTTAATGTAATAAAGCAGTCGAAAATAGCGCTAGGCTTGGGTAAAATAAAGGTATATTACAATATTGTTGTGAATTTTTAAGCATGGAACATTTTGATTGTGTAGTTATTGGTGGTGGTATGGTTGGTGCAGCAAGTGCACTGTCCTTAGCTCAACTTGGTTTAAAAGTAGCGTTGGTTGAACAGTACCAGCCCAAGAATTATGCTGTTCAACAAGCGCTTGATTTACGTGTATCGGCTATATCGCTGGCCTCTGAAAATTTACTTAATCAGCTGGGAGCATGGCAACAAATTAAGCAGTGGCGTGTCTGTCCATATAAACGCCTCGGTGTTTGGGAGCATGAAAGTGCTTATACTGAGTTTAATGCTCAAGACATTAAACAAACGCACCTAGGTCATATCGTTGAAAATCGATTAATTCAACTGGCGCTCTGGCAGGAAATTAGTGCTATGAGTAATATCCGTACTTTTTGCCCTGATAGTTTAGTCTCTTTAACCCAAGAGCACGACAAGGCAAGCTTAACACTCACCAATAGCGCATTAACGGCAACACTCGTCATTGGCGCTGATGGCGCACAATCAAAAGTTAGGGAAATGTCAGCTATTGGTGTGACTGGCTGGGATTATCAACAGTCTGCCATGTTGATTAATATTGAAACCTCACAGAGTCAACAAGATATTACTTGGCAACAATTTTTCCCAACGGGCCCGGTCGCTTTATTACCCTTAGCCGGAGAAAGTTCGTTAGGTGGTTATGCTGCATTAGTTTGGTATCACCAACGTGATGAGATCACTCGCTTAGCATCGTTATCCAATAGCCTGTTACAACAAGAAATTCTTAAACATTTCCCTAAACGCTTAGGTGAAATCAAAGTACTTGCTAAAGGTGCTTTTCCGCTAACACGCAGGCATGCTAATACTTATCAACATAAGCGGGTGCTGTTATTAGGCGATGCTGCCCATACTATTAACCCCATGGCAGGGCAGGGAGTCAATTTAGGCTTTAAAGACGTTATTGCTTTACAACACGTTATTGCTGACGCTATTGCTAATGGTGAAACTTGGCATGATGAAGCTGTGTTAGCTCGATATGAGAAAAAACGGCGCAAAGAGAACTTACTGATGATGACAACCATGGATGCCTTATATGCAGGCTTTAGCCATCCTTCGCCAGTGATTAAGGCGGCACGTAATTTAGCACTACTCGCCGTTAATAAAGTGCCCTTCCTCAACAGCACGATAAAAAATAAAGCCTTGGCTTATGCTTGTGGTTTATAGCGGCTGTGATTGACAGTTAAAGGTTTAACTCTTTCTCTATTTCTTTCGAGGGGGGGAGTTGAACCCTCACATTAATGAGGTCGAAAATAACATACGGGTAAACGGTGATAGAGACTCAAAAGAGTACCATAGTAGACGGCAGATATTAGGCTACAACACGATGAAATTTTTATTTTAAAGTTAGAGGTTATTTGTCAAAGGATAGTGCAGTAGGAATTTAAATATAGAGAATTTTTCTAAAGGGTAGGATATTTATTTACTTTCTTACAGCAATAAGAAATTCTCATTTTTATCGCGGTAAAATGGTGGCTACACCGGGATTTGAACCTGGGACCCCATCATTATGAGTGATGTGCTCTAACCAACTGAGCTAT
>NZ_BDQM01000004.1 GCF_002207865.1 Colwellia marinimaniae | reverse complement strand
TCGGTTTTAAACGGTAAGTTATTTGGATCATCGAGTAATTTACGTTGATGTGCTGGAACTTTATGAAAACTGTCAATGTTAGTGCCAATAATCACCTCTGGATCGGCGACAAAACCCGGCCAATTCTCAGCAAAGACAGCTTCATGTTCTTTCAGTAAAGCTAAGGTCGCGGCATTAGCATAGGTAATATTGAAATCCCTATCAATCATGATGTTGGCAGTACCCGATTGGTCAATAGCCCCTTGTAACTGCGCGGCTTTGTTTTCTTGCGCTCGCGCCACGGTCACATCTTGCCATTCAAGGGCATTACCTATGTATTCATCTTTTTCGTTGAAGATGGCGCTAACATTAAGCTCAAAGGTAAGATGTTTGATACTAATATCAGTTTTATATGGCAGGTTATTTGGATCTGATAATAACTCCCGTTGATGGCTCGGGTTGGTATGGAAACTATCAATATTGGCCGACAGAATGGTTTCTTTATCTGCCTTAAAACCCGGCCAATTCTCGGCAAAGGTTGCTTCATGTTTCTTTAATAAAGACAAGGTCGCCTGATTAGCATACGTGACGTTAAAATCACGATCAATCATCATAAATGCGGTCGCAGATTGATCGAGTGCCCCTTGAAATTTTGTGACTAAATCTGAGCTTTTATTATTTTCGACAGTATTCTGTTCCATGTTAGGTCCTTTTGCTGACTGAGTTTTTGCGGCAGCATTTGCGCCGGCAATCATAGTAGTTGCTAAGGTTTGGTATACCACTGTCCAAGCCTTTTTAATGGGTGCGGTAAAGTCATCACCTAAACCTTGTGCTAAAGTTTTGAGTAACGCGGCGCCAACCGTATCGTAATGTTCAGGCTCTGCCCCGTAATGATGATGTTTGGCACCTAAGTTTTCTAATGCAGGAATTAATTTATCTGGTTTATCAAGTAACTTAACCGCGGTATCAAGCATCGCCATTAATTTTTTGCCTTGCTCGGTAATATCGTTGGGAAATAGAGTTTTTAATGAAGGGTCCATTTCAAACAAGGTGTCATAAAATATTTCTGCGGCTTGTGGCGCGATGGGTAATACTTTTTGCCAACTGTCTTGCACTAAACTTATTTGTTTGGGGGTCATAAGTTATTTTCCTGTGTGGTTATTTTTAATAATGGCTGATGGGGGGGAACTCTCTTTTACTCTCGATTTTAATTAGCTAGATAATTATCGTTAAGCACTCGATAAAGTAGGTGCTGAGGTGGTTAGCGCTTCGCTACCCGATAAGTCAACGGTCTCCTGCTCAGTACTTTTTTCATTTTCATTTTCATGAACAGTGCGATATAGATCGTCTTCATTTAATAGCGAGTCACTATCGAGTAAAATAATTAACTTCTCATCGACTGACGCTAGCCCTTTTAGAAAACAGCTATCTATATTGCTGCCAAAAGTAGGTGCTTGGCGTATAGATTGCTTGCTAAACTTGTAAACTTCTGAAACTGCATCGACAACAATACCAACTACCATAGTGCTCTCTTTAGATTGCTGGCGTAAAATGATGGTGACGGTTTGATCATTATAAGCAAGTTTTGGCTGACCAAAACGTAAACGTAAATCGATAATTGGAATAATTACGCCCCGTAAATTAATTACCCCTTTGATATAACAGGGTTTGTTAGGAAGTTCGGTCACAGCGCTCCAGACACGGATCTCTTGCACACATAGAATGTCAACGCCATACTCTTCGCCCTGAAGGATGAAAGTAAGATATTCTTGTTCTATATCAGTCATGCTCTTTCCTTAAACAAAATAGTTAGGGTATTCTCACTGTTATATAAATAACCGAGACATTTATACTGCGGTTTGTTACAGAGGCTCCGGTAAAAATTAACTATGCAATCTATGCGGCTCGACTTTTTGCAAGTGGGCAACATTGAGTATGGTTACTACCTTATTTTCACTATTAATTAAGCCCTCAATATATTGGGGACCAACACAGCCGCCAAATGCCGGTGCAGGTTTAATATCAGCATTGTCAACATTGAGCACATCAGAAACGGCATCAACAACAAAACCAATAGTGCGTGAGTTATTATCGCTTTGGTAAGTCAGTACTATAACTACCGTTGTATCTAAGTAACTCGCTTCGCCAATACTAAATTTGAGACGTAAATCGACAATTGGCACGATAATCCCTCTCATATTAATGACACCTTTAATATAACTTGGCGCATTAGGTATTTTTGTTGGTTGCTCCCAACTTCTAATTTCTTCGACACACAAAATATCCACGGCATATTGCTCTTGTGCTAATAAAAATGTCAGATATTGATCACCGCTGGTGATAAAGTCGACACCTTCCATCGTGTGCTCACCTTCGACGGGAATATCTTGTGCCATCGCTTGAATATTCATAAACAAACCTCCGCTGTTACACTAGCATTGCCGTCGGTTTTTTCCCGTTGGGCATGCTGCGCTTGTGCTAACGCCATATGAATGATACCCGGTATATCAAGAATCATTGCGACTGAGCCATCACCAAGGATTGTCGCCCCTGAGATACCAGCAACTTGTTGATAATTATCTTTTAAACTTTTTATAACCACTTGCTGCTGGGCAAGTAAATCATCCACCATCAAGCCTATTTTTTGACCGTCAGCTTCAACAACGACAAGTAGGGCTTTATCTATTTCCGTACATTTTGTCGCTAAATTGAACAGTTGATAAATGGGTAAAATGGGCACGTTGTCATCACGTAAACGATAAAGCACCATATCGCCAGAAACACGATTAATTAGCTTGTTATCAATTTGCAGGGATTCAACAATCGCAATAAGAGGGATGATGTAGGTTTCGCTACCCACTTTGACTAGTTGCCCGTCTAAAATGGCGAGTGTTAGCGGCAGATGCACCCTAAAACAGCTGCCTTTGCCCAGGGTTGACTCAACTTGAATTCGGCCGCCAAGTGATTGAATATTACGCTTAACCACATCCATGCCAACACCACGGCCGGATATATCAGTGACTTCTGCCGCGGTTGAAAAACCTGGTTCAAATAATAAGTCATATACCTGGCTTTCCGTTAAGATAGCATCAGCTTCAATGAGACCTTTTTCGACCGCTTTGTCCAACACAACTTGTCGATCTATACCGGCGCCATCATCCTTCACTTCAATAACAATATTGCCACCTTGGTGATAGGCGTCTAATGAAATGGTGCCTTTTTCCGGTTTACCCTTAGCAAGTCTAACTTCGCATGATTCTATGCCGTGGTCAGCAGCATTTCTTACTAAATGTACTAAGGGATCGCCAATTTGCTCCATCACAGTTTTATCTAATTCAGTTTGCTCACCCTTAATCACTAATTCCATTTTCTTACCCGTTTTTATCGCTAGATCATGGACAAGACGAGGAAAACGATTAAAGGCAAAGCTGATAGGCAGCATACGTATACGCATAACGCTTTCTTGTAATTCTTTGGTGTTTTGTAATAGCTGTTCAAGGCCACTGGTAAGGCGATCAACCTTGTCCATGTCAAAATCATTGCCTAACTCAGATAACATTGATTGGGTGATAACTAATTCGCCAACTAAGTTAATTAAATTATCAATTTTATCTACCCCAACCCGAATGGAGCCAACATCTGCTTTAGCTTTAGCTTTATCTTTATCTTTAGCTGTAGCGGGGATATTTGTATCTTCAGCAGTAGACTCTTTCGCACCTGCTATTGCAGAACTAGCGTTTTGTGTACTCGCCAGTTGCTCTTGGTTGGTTGTCGTGCTTTGCGATTGCGGCTCTTCTTCTGGGGCGAGTACTTCAATATCTTGAGATGTATTTGAGGTGTCTGCTATGGGCACTAATTCTAATAAACATTCATCTTCAACCCATTCAAAAATTTCTCTAATCTCAGCTTCACCCACGTCGGTGTAAAGCGTTAGTTGCCAGCTTAAATAGAGCTCTTGCGGATCAATATCCACTAAAGCAGGTAAATCATTGCAGTCGGCACTAAGTGTTAACTGGCCTAACTCTGCTAAGGCATTGAATATAAAGAGTGGATCATTACCCGTTTTGGCTAAGCTATGCTCTGGAATGAAGTTGATGGTATAGCCGCAGACATTACTTGCTGCAACTATATTTTCACTTTGATTATCGCTGTCACTTGACGGCTCATCGCCTAATGTTTCAGCTAAGCGGCTAGTGGTTTGCTCAACCTTATCATGGTCATAATTATCATCATCACGAGCAGCTTCAATGAGTAAGCGCATACAATCGACAGATTCAAGTAATATCTCGGTATCTTTACTGGTAATTTCTCGTCGTCCATCACGCATTTCATCGAGTAAGGTTTCCACTAGATGAGTAAACTCGGTTACTTTATCAAAGCCAAAAGTGCCAGCCCCACCTTTAATCGAGTGAGCGGCTCTAAAAATTGAGTGAATAGTTTCATTATCCCCCTCTTTTAAATTTAATAATTCTGACTCCATTAACTCGAGTCCTTCAAAGCTTTCTTCTAAAAAACTTGGAATAAATTGCGATAAATCAACAGTCATAAGTGATTACCTACTCTTTCCTTGTCAAAATCAGGGGTATTATCACGACAGGGTACTTGTATTAAAAGCACCTAAGATAACTAAGTTACTGAACTAAATTTATTAAACAGACTTTTTAACTTAACAACGTTACTTAACCACACGTTTAATGGTAGCTAGCAACTTTTCCGGGTTAAACGGCTTAACCAACCAACCAGTTGCACCAGCCGATTTACCACGCATTTTCATCTCGGCAGAGCTTTCTGTGGTTAACATCAAAATAGGGGTAAATTTAAAATTTACTAGTTTGCGTAACTCGGTACATAAACTAATGCCATCCATATTGGGCATATTTACATCGGATATCACCAAGTCGAAATTACTGCTTTTCGCTTTACTTAAACCCTCTTGACCATCTTTTGCCTCAACCGTTTCGTATCCGGCACTTTTTAAGGTAAAACTGACCATGTCCCTTATGGAGTTTGAGTCATCAACAACTAACACTTTAGTCATACTGGTTTCCTCATCGTTTAATGCATTGGAGTGCTGTATTCTATTGATATATTTTTAATAAGAAAAAGTTCTCAATCCATGATGTATTGCAATAAAATGGCATCACTGATACCAAGTTTTTGAATACTTTCCTTTAAAACGCTGGATTTTGATTGCCACTTAATTTCTTTACCCTGGGCAGTGATATAGGTAACAACGGCAAGGATAAATTGCACGCCGATAGTATCGATTCGTGTTAATTCACTGTCATCAATGGTTATTACATCTTGGTCATCAATTAAGGGAATGATTAGAGCTCGATACTCGTCAACCTGAGCAATTGTTAAGTCATTGGGGAATTTGATCATTTATTAAAATATCCGTATTTTTATTATTGTGCTTTGTGACTTAAAGCATATGACAGATTTAACGGAATGCAAGAAAGAGTATCCGAAAATACAAAAATGATATAACTAGTTGATAATTATAGTATTAATATAACATTTTGTAACTATGCCTCAAGGTTTAACGGCATTATTTCGGCTAGCATAAAATATTGAAAACACAAGAGAAATTAACTATTCTTACACTTTTTAGAGGATTATCGACAAATAAATTTGGCTTTAACCCTAGCACTTTTTACACCTGGCGAAACACTAGCCATTAAAGCGCAACAGGTGATCGCATTGCTTATTCATAAGCCGCTCTTTATTCAATCATCAATAATTAAACTGAACCCCCCCAGGGTTAGCAACTAGATGTTGAGCCGACACTCCCGTACCAAACGTCAGCACAATTTATAAACATGTCGGTAGCCATCAATTAAGTAGATTTTACTAAAATTATGCTCTAATTTTAGAGAGTCATAGGCTGCCCGATATGAATCAATGTCGGCCATGCAATAAGTATTAAATAGTGCCAGCCAATATTCATCTATATCGCCATTGGCATTGCATTTTTTATTCTTGATATTGATCCTGTTTTCTAACAGGAATAGAATGTTTTCCTGAATGTTTGTCGAAGCAAATTTAGTTGCTATTGCTGGCACCACTTTTATCTTTGGCGGGTGTTGACACTTATATAAATTGATTGATACCACATAACCTAAAATGTCTATCACTGCATCGTATTTCTTGATCGCGATCATATTGATAATTATGCCGGTCAGCTCTTTTTTAAAGTCATTGATACGCTTAATTGGGCTAGGAATAACAAGATGAATCCATCGGTTCTTAGGAATTAGCTTGCCTATTTCTTCATTTAACTGTGCGACGATATTCGAGATGGGTACATCATCTGCCAGCCTTGAGCGCCGTTTGCCATTTTCATTGATGTGCTCAACCAGTTTGGTAACTTCAACGGCAATTCTGCGGTTATTTAGTAGTAAATAACCGTCTGGCGGGTCTTCACCATCGATATATTTCCCCCCGAATTTAGACGCTAAAGTCGCAAGAACGTATTCTTCATCTGGTTTCATGATGTATCCTTAAAGCATATCCGTACATTATGTGGCTAATACTGCAATGGCTATGTTAATCATTCGCTATTTTTTATTAATAGGCATGAATATCAATTACTTCTACTCCATAAAGGCATGGTTTCGTGATCAAATCAGGCCATTAGCTGGGCTAACAACTCACCCATAAATATAAATAATTAATCAATTCATATTGTTAGTATAGGATATTGACTCGTTCTTTCCGTTTAGTACGTATCTGCTTGCTTGGTAAGGGTAACGATGACAGCCATAGGTCAGTAAAGTATTATCTGACGTGGAGATACAAGTCGATTTTTACTTATTTAAACGGGTCAAAGGTCGGCTAAACCCAAGCGACGAAGCAGAAATGTTTTTTGATGAGGTTGATAAAATATACCAACAGATGCGGTCGATAAAGAATACTGCGCTGAGCCTTGGTGTAATGGCGTATAACGCATAACAACGTTCACTTTACCTTGATATTTTTTAACTAGGTTATTGAGCAAGGGGAAAATTGACTACAAGTACCACAAGCTGAAGCGCTTTTAGCTAACGGAATTAACGTTCACCGTTACCTAAAAAATAGACTAAGCGTAGGCTGGTATTGTGGTCTGAGGTATTGGCATTGGTACTGTGATAAAAGCGCCAATCTAATTGCAGAGCAAAGTTATTATTAAGTTTGTAATGTAGACCAGCACCGGCATTGACTTGGAATCTTTTGCTGTCGATATCCCTTCGCCACAAGGTTTCACCAAAACCCGCGGTTAGGTATGGTCTGAAATCACTGTCAGTATTGAAGTAAAACTGGCTATCTACACTGTAATTTTCATAGTTATCTTCTGCTGCGCTCAAGTTATTAGTCAACTTAGCTTTTGAATAAGTGACTCTGCTGGAGAATTGACGGGTAAAATATAAACCTAAACTGTATTCAGTGGTGGTTCCGTCTGCAATGTCCCATAAATCATCGAGTACTACATTACCGACACCATAACTCACGCCTATGATACCGGTATCAATAGGATCATTTTTATAGGATGACCTTTTCATTGTGCTTGGTGTGTAACTGCCACCATCACCAAATTGTAAGGATAGATTAAAGTTTATTTGCCTGTCAGTTTGGCCAGTATCTCCGTAGGGGATTTCGTTAAAACTAACAAAGCCCGTACCCGCTCTAATAATTTCTTTGCCAAATAGATTATTAATACCGACACTCATACTATCTACTGGGTCTAAAAAAAATAATGCTGTGCTACCTAACATACTCGAGCCCAAGACTGTGCCGCCCTGTTCTCTAATGTCCATTTCAGTATTAAAAGCCCACTCACCGTATGCCCAACCGAGTACTGGGGTAATCACTAAATCTTGAATCGAGGGTGTTTCCGCGAAGGCTTCAATGCCGTATTCCCAGTAGAAGGTCGACATAATCGCCGAATACAAAAAGGCATCCCATTGACGATAACCTGATTTACGCGCTACTTGATAATAAACACCACCAAAATAAGGGTGACCAATAAGGTTTAACATGCCAGTGTCTCTGTCCCATACCGGACCAGCTTTGACATTATCAGACCATTTACCAATAATACCCTCTTCTTTATCCCAGTTAGAAATTTCTTCTGGTAATAAAGCAATTATACCAATAACACCAAAACCGTAGGTAAAAATTGAATTGGTTTGTGACCAAAGTCTGTCACTATCTTCACCGTTGGCATCGGAGAAAATAGACAGTTGAAAAGGAGAATCATAAAAGTCAGCGGCTGGGGTAGAATCTTCCCACAGAGTATTGCTCGCCATTTCTCGATAAATTTCATCCAGGTTTTCAACGCTGATCTCGGCAGTAAACTCAATGTCACTGTCAGTTTGTGACTGTGCATTGGCAATAGCTAGTTTTGCCTCTTGGTGCTTCTTGTCTTGAGTAAAGTCTTGAGTAAAGTCTTGAGCAAAAGATTGACTGGGTAATATTGCAGAGATTACGAGTAATACGGCTAAAACAATAGGGTTAATATTGTTGCTCTTAGTTAAATATTTATTCAGGTCCAAAATGGTCAAACGCAGATCCTTAATTACTTACAACGCATAATCACTTCATTATCAGTAATTATTTTCTTTATTTATTGATGAAAAGAGCCATTAACTTTTCAGCTAACGGCTTATTCACTGTTGCGGTGCGATAAATATTTGCACGCTAACAGGGCTATAAGCCCCTAAGTCTGCTCAAATAACACACCAACAACTGAAAAATCAATAACTTAAAAATCAATAACTTAAAAATCAATAACTTAAAAGTGTATTCTGAATTAGTCATGACACTTTATGTCAAGAAAACCAATGTACAACAAGCATGTACCCGGAAAGGTCCGCATTATATTCTGTTACCTTGAGTAGAGCAACAACGGACTAACAATTGATGACCAGTTTGATCTTGAGCAGCACCATATTTTCAAAAATATTGTGGTAAAGAAATCACTTTATGCTGCTCTATTTATACTCGTTCTCCTTCTGGCTAGCTAAGATTATAAACAATGTTAAAGCATGGCAACGACTTCTAAACCCTGTTTAATCGCGCGTTTAGCATCAAGTTCCGCGGCAACATCAGCGCCACCAATCAAGTGATAAGGTTTGTTTAGCCCTTCAATCAGCTCTCTTGCTGGCTCTTGCCCGGCACAAATAATGACATTATCAACGGCTAATACTTGTCTTACCCCAGCAATAGACAGATGCAGACCGGCATCGTCAATTTTATGGTAAACACACGATGACAGCATTTTTACTTGTTTGTTTTTTAGCCCAGCTCGATGGATCCAACCGGTAGTTTTACCTAAACCGGCTCCGACTTTAGTGTCTTTACGTTGTAACAGATAAACATCACGTGCCGGCGGTGAAACCACAGCTTTGACCCCTTCAATTCCCGCTCGAGCCGTTAACGTCATATCAACGCCCCATTCTTTCATGTAGGCAGCAATATTTTGACTGGTTGGGGTGCCAGAATGGACCAAGTATTCAGCGACATCAAAACCAATACCTCCAGCGCCGATAACTGCCACCTTTTTGCCGACCGCTTTTTTGTGCTTAATGACATCGATATAATTTAAAACTTTATCATGGTCAATGCCTTCAATGGGCGGCAACCGTGGATTGATGCCCGTGGCTATGATGATTTCGTCAAAATCACTGTTGTTTAACTCATTGGCCGAGACCCGAGTATTTAACTTTACCGTAACGCCCTTTAATTCTAATTGACGAGAAAAATAGCGAATGGTTTCACTAAATTCTTCCTTACCTGGTACTTGTTTAGCAATATTGAATTGGCCACCAATAACACTTTCACCATCAAACAGAGTCACTTGATGCCCTGCTTCTGCCGCCGCCGTTGCCGCAGATAAACCTGCCGGCCCTGCACCTACCACCGCAATTTTTTTGCTTGTTTTTGCTGGCACAATATTAAGTTCAGTTTCAAAACAAGCCCGTGGATTAACTAAACAACTGGCCATTTCACCATTAAAAACGTGATCAAGGCAGGCCTGATTACAACCAATGCAGGTATTAATTTCATCACTGCGCCCTGCTGCCGCTTTGTTAACAAATTCGGCATCGGCTAGAAATGGTCTTGCCATTGAAATCATATCGGCATCGCCACGTTGTAATACTTGCTCGGCAACTTCGGGGGTATTAATTCTGTTTGAGGTGATCACCGGAATGGTAAAATGTTCTCTATATTTAGCGGTTACCCAAGTAAATGCTGCTCGAGGCACCTTGGTTTGAATAGTCGGAATACGCGCTTCATGCCAACCAATGCCGGTATTAATAATGGTTGCCCCAGCTTTTTCAATGGCTTGACCGAACTTAACCACCTCGGTAAAACTACTGCCGCCCTCAACTAGGTCCATCATCGACAGACGGAAGATAATAATGAAATGTTCACCAACCGCTTGGCGAATTCGGCGCACCACTTCAACACCAAATTTAATGCGGTTATCATAACAGCCGCCCCATTCATCATCACGTTGGTTGGTTCTTAAGGCAGTAAATTGATTGATAAAATAGCCTTCTGAACCCATTACCTCAACACCGTCATAATTTGCTTGCTGTGCTTTAACGGCTAAATCGACAAAAGCTTGCAACTCTTCGGCAATCATTTCAACAGTGACCGCTTCGGGTGTGAATGGATTGATAGGTGCCTGAATAGCCGAGGGCGCAATCAGCTTATGATTAAAAGCGTACCGGCCAGTATGAAGTATTTGCAGACAAATTTTACTGTCATATTTATGTACTTCATCGGTAATAACCCTATGTTTAGCAATATCCTCTGCGCTGGTCATTATTTGAGTATTAGGGTGCGTCGCTCCACGTTTACTTGGGCCATAGCCACCGGTAACTATCAAACCACAACCGCCTTTAGCACGTTCACCATAAAATGCCGCCATACGCCTGGTGCCGTCAGGATGCTCTTCAAGACCGGTATGCATTGAACCCATTAAAATTCGGTTTTTTAAGGTGGTAAAACCAAGGTCAAGTGGTGCTAATAATTTGGAAAAATTGTTCTTTTTTGTGGCTGCAATATTAACTTGGGACATAACTCGCTCTCTTTGTATTTATCAAGTAACCCATTCAAGGTAGATACTTAATTTAGACACTGTCTAGTTTGATTAAAAACAAAATACAGGTTAAATTAGACAGTGTCAAGATTGATTATTAAACCATAGCTTGCTAAATTAGCTATTATGAAAAATACTCCCGAAAAATCAAAGTATCACCACGGTGATCTAAGAACGACTTTACTTCACGTTGCTGGAGAAATGCTCAAAGAAAGCGGCATTGAAGAAGTTTCATTGCGTAAATTGGCCGCCCGCGTCGGGGTATCCAGAACAGCTCCCTATCACCACTTTAAAGATAAAAACGCCCTGCTTTGTGGTATTGCTGAAGCTGGTTTTAAGCAATTACATGCCATGAATAACCGTAGCTTTAATGCTGAAGGTCGTTCAACTAAAGAAAAGTTCTCACTTTTTATCCATGAATATGTAAACTTTGCCAAGAGCAATCCAGATCTTTATGAATTGATGTTTGGTCGTACCATTTGGAAACAAGAAAATAGCACACAAGAATTGCGCGCTGCCGCCTACCCCTGTTTTCAATATCAGGTAACCATGACTCGTGAATGGCAAAAACTTAAACTGCTTAACCACAGCGGTGAAGACAATGCTTTACGTGCATCACAAGTGCTGTGGGGCACGGTTCATGGTATTGCTAAATTACTTATCGATGGCATTTATACCGACGTTGCCCATGTTGAAGAAATATGTGATTACGCCGTTGATATGTTTCTGGTTCATTAGTTAACAGCTAAATAACTCACCCTTAGGCTTAACTAATGAATAGCTAGCTAGGCTTGCCCGTAGCAATAAAGTATTACCTCGTTGCGATGTCGGTCACCCGAAAACTATTCCAGCTGAACTCTGCATAAGGTGTGATGGCTATTCAGGTAAAACGTTTATCAATCGCGGGCTATTTATCGACGTTTTAACGCAGAGCATAGAATAAAGGGGCTGATTGAATAAGTGCCGGTTATTTAGGTTTATCAAAATTTAAAATAGCATCGCTGTTAAAACGAGGCATACATTCAGCTGCTGATTTTTTCACCAAAATACGACGAAATGATTCATCAAGAGTAAGCCATTTGTTCATCAATTCTGGGTGGGTATTAGTCTCACTAAAGGAGTCCAGCAGCAGTTGTTTTCTAATATCAAATAACTCGTCTGGAATAAAAATATGGCGATGGGCTATGGGTGGGGCTTTGCCAATATAGTTATTTTCCCCACCAAGCACTTTTTGCATAAAATCAACTTGCTGATCTTCAATATGCTGCTGTGAAATATGAAGAAAGTACTGTTTTAACCAGGGGTGCTGGTAGACTTTATCATAAAAGACTTTGTTAATAGCCACCAGGCTAGACCGGCCCCCTATGCGGTTAAAGTTTTCAAATCTTGTCATTATTTATATGCTACTCAAATACTAGCGCTATGAATTATTAGCTAGCTAAACTATAGGGGGAAAATAGCTAAAAGGTATTTAATTGCCCTAACTATCGATAAGTTAAACAGAGCGCTGAGTTCAAATCCGCCATATTGGCTGACCAAGATGGCCCATTGGCGGTAATTAAATGTCGAGCAACACCACTTCGTTGTTACTGCTATTTGTAAGGGAATAACATTCCTGCACATGCCTGTTGCAGTAGAACCGGTATAGCAGTACCAGTCAAAGCACTCGTTCAGTGATAAGCTGCAATGATGCGAGTGAAATGAAATTTTTATAGTTTAGCAATATGTAAATATAAGCTTGGCTATTAAACTCGCATTCGTTAAAATTGTCTTATTCGTACCATGGCGATTATTAATTTCGCTTTACTTGCTCATTTAATATTGGTTTTATATGCAGTTATTTCTTGAATACTTCCCGCTTATTGTTTTTTTCATTGTTAATTCAGTAGCCGGTATTTACTGGGCCACGGGTAGCTTGATTATCGCTGCTTGTATACAAATGCTGCATTATAAATTTAAGAAAGAAAAAATCCCCACTAAGCAATGGATTATCTTTGGCTTGGTGGTGGTTTTTGGTGGTCTTACTATTTATTTACAAAATGATGCTTTTCTCAAATGGAAAGTTACCATTATTAATGCTTTTTTTGCTGGTGCGTTATTAGTGAGTGATTTGTTATTCAAAAGAAATATCATTAAACAGTTTTTAGGCGAGTCCTTAGCGCTACCTGAAAAAATTTGGACTCGGTTAAACCTTGCTTGGGCCATGTTCTTCCTATTTTGTGCCGGCTTAAATTATTACGTAGCTTTTAATTTCGACCTTGATACTTGGGTCAATTTTAAGGTTTTTGGTTTAACTGGCTTAATGTTTATTTTCTCTATCACGTCAATTTTATTTTTATACAAGTATTTACCTCTTGAAGAAGATGATAACGATAAAGTTAAAGATGAAAAAAGTAGTAAATCAAATTAAGTTGCCCTCGTCATAACGAACTAAGTCACCCTATTATTTAAAGGAATATATCCGTCATGTTTTATCTTATTTACAGTGAAGATGTTGAAAACTCACTTAGTTTACGCCTATCGGTACGCGATAAGCATATTGAGCGTTTAAAAGCCTTACAGACGCAAGGAAAGTTATTAATAGCAGGCCCATGCCCAGCCATTGATAGTGAAGATCCCGGTGAAGCCGGTTTTACCGGTTCTTTAATCGTTGCTGAATTTGATAGTTTAACTGCTGCACAATCTTGGGCAGATCAAGACCCGTATATCAGCGCAGGTGTTTATAAGAAAGTCACAGTAAAACCCTACAAAAAGGTATTACCTGCCTAATAAAGCTAAAATACTCAACTAAACTTAACAGCAAAGATTGCTATCTAGTCGACCCGTTTTGTAGTGTCTTTGCGTACTTTGTCCTTGTAACTATTAGAGTGTATAAACGAAAAATGATCTATAAGAAAACACTTTTAGCCTTATCATTGTTATACCCATTATTGATGATGAACCCTGCTTATGCGGTAAAAAGTATTAGCGTGTGTCAACAGCAAACCGCAGAACAACTATCATCGGCGGCCATGTCTCGGTGTTTAGACGGCGTTATTTCTTCTGTGGATAGGGAGTTACAAACCTGGGTTAATTTGCACACCTTTAATTTAGAGGAAAAAGCCTTAGTCAATGGCCGCTATTCTGCATTAAAAATGTTTAAGCGTTCACAAAGTAATTTTATTACCTATAGAGAAAATGATTGTCGCTGGCAATATCTAGCAATATCCCCAGAGAAAGGCGCCAATATTGCGTACAAAACTTGTTATGTGCTATTAAGTAAAAGCCGGATAAGCACGCTAAGTAAAATTAAAACTACCAACCCTACGACATAGGTTTTACTTTTACCGAGCGACTTTAGTTGAATTAACTCATCTTAATTCAACTAAACTAACCTAAGCCTACATTAGCTAAGTAATGCTTGCTCAGTTTTATCATCCAACTCATTGCCATCACTTAGCATCACAGCTAACCAACGACCTTCTGGCGAATTTTCTAAGCCGATCTTTAATATCATGGTTAATGGCACGCTTAATAACATACCAACCGTGCCAAGTAACCAGCCCCAAAATATCAGTGATAAAAAAATCACTAAAGTCGATAACCCTAAACCTTTACCTAGATATCTAGGCTCAATAATGTTGCCCATCACCATATTGATTAAAATAAAACCTGCACCTATGGCGCCAGCATCGCCAATACCTAGTTGTAAAATGGCAAGGGTCATTGGTGGTACTGCAGCAATTATAGAGCCAATATTAGGAATATAATTAAGTAAAAAAGCCAATACGCCCCATAATAAAAAGAAATCTAAACCAAAACCCCATAACATCAGCGAAACAATACAGCCAGTGGCAAGACTAACCAAGGTCTTAATGGCAATGTAATGGTTTACTGAAGATATAAAGCGCTCAATTTGTTTCAAACGCATTTGTGGATCATCTAACGCTAAATGTAACTTATGAGGAAATGAAGAGGATTCAAACAACATAAACACCACCGTTAAGATGATCAGAAACAAGTTTGCCATCACTGAGCCAAAACTTGATAGCATTTCCGCGGCTAAGCCCATGGCAGCAGCGGGATCAAAATACTCTGTCACGATAGCAGTAGAAAGTTGAATGTCGTGTTTGGCAAAAAAATCCGTTAACCAGACAAATTGTTGTTTAAGTTGCACCCGGTATTGAGGAATGTATTGTGAAAGTTCATTTAACGAACTGCCCACTAAACCCGTTAAAAACACCGCCATGGTAACAAAAGCTGCGATAACAAAAATAATTGAAATTGCTTTCGGTATTTTGAATTCACTGGCTTTGCTGATGAGTGGGTTACAGATGATGGCGATAAATACGGAAAGTAAAAACGGCACTAATATATTCGCCGCTATTTTAATACCGGCAAAAATGATAAAAATAGCCGCTACCGTAACAAAAGCTTTGACGATAGAGCTATGATTTGAATTTGAATGTGAAACCATGAAAATCAATCCTTATGTTTTTATCGTTTCAATATACCTTAAATCCCCTAACTACACTAGATTACTTGTGTTTAAGCTCAAGTAATCAATTCGTTATGCCTCAACGGTGCAATACTCCCCGCTAGCCTTTACCCTTTATTTAGACTTTGCGGCCCCATCATAAACAGGGACCGTTATCGGTAATTAGCCAAGCTTCCTTAACAATCCTTGGGTGTTTTGCCTCATAGTATGGGCTACCATAAAGTAACCTATGCTCGAAACAAATAATGCGCCACTTAACGGTCCTAACAGCCATATATAAGGGTGAAGGCGCCCTGCGACATCAAAGAGTTGCTGTTGAATGACCAATAAAGCAATATCACTCACTATGGCGGCAACTAGGCCGGCAATGCCACCTAACAGCATAAATTCATAAAGTGTCGCCAATTTAATTAAACGGCCTTTAGCACCTAGGGTACGTAATATCACCATTTCTTCCATGCGCTCTGCCAAGCTTGCTTGCACCTGAGAAACAAGCACTAAAGCACCACTGACTAACACTATCGATAAAACAAAGCCTATCGCTAAAGACACTTGGGCGATAATTGCTTGTGCCTGTTCAATTTGAGACTTAATATCAATCATACTTATCGTTGGGTAGCGCTGTAACAGCTGGCTAATCGCTTTGGTATCACTGTCATGCAATTTAGCGGCACTAAAGTAAGTTACCGGGACTTTACCGGCCATATTGGGGCTTAAGATCATAACAAAATTAGGTTTGAGTGTACCCCAATCAACTTTCCTAAAACTAGTGACTTTGGCGTTTATCACCTGTTCATTAACCAACAGTGTAATCGTATCACCAAGTTCTAGCCCTAGAACGTCTTGCCAACCATCAAAGACGGATACTTCAATATCATTACCGCCAGTAACTCCATAAGTGAACCATTGCCCTTCGGTTATTACATTGCCTTCAGGTAAGGACGCTAACCAAGTTAAATTGGGCTCTCTACTGACCCCTTTCTTGGCATTTTTATCTTTTTCTTCCCCTTCTTGTTTTGACACTCGACGGGCAAATTTTTCACCATTTACCGCATCAACTCTACCACTAAATACCGGATAGAAATCTTCATGGGCGATGTTATTATCGCGAAAGAATTGCTTAATAGGCGTAACCTGTTCTTCGGCTATATTGATGATGAACATATTAGGTGCATCGGCAGGAACTTGCATTTGCCAGTCGGTAATGATGTCATTTTTTAAGATAACTAAAAATAGCATCAGCTTAATAGCTAAAGCGAAACTGATCAGCTGAATGGCATTGGCATTGGCTCTTTTTTGTAACGTCGCTAGCGCTAAAGACCAACTAGACCCTGGTCTAAGTCCTAGCCGGCGACCAGCAGCAAATAATAACCGTGAGATGGCAAATAAAATCGCAATGATTAATAAAGTCGAAGCAAATAAAATTAAAGTAGTCATGATCTCACCACTAAATATCCACATCAACACAAAAATAGTCATCATTGAAAGAGCAATATGAATTCGACTGATGGCTAAGGTGTCCCCTAAATTACGGCGCAATACTCTCAGTGGTGGAATATCAAATAAATCTAACAAAGGTTTTAGTGAAAACATCAATGCGCAAACAAGGCCAATAAAAGCTGATAATAACCAAGGGCGAAAGCCCGCTTGTGGTAACTCAGTGCCCATAAAGCTTGCTAAATAATCTGCCCCTATAGTTTGCAAGACAAAACCTACCATTAAACCGGCAACAATGGAAAAAACGGTTACTAAACTTAGATGTAAAAGGAAAATATTGCGGATAACTTTACGGCTGCCACCTAGCGTTTTCATCATAGCGACGGGATCGTATTGACGTTCACAATAACGTTTAGCGGAAACTGCCATCGCTACGGCTGCCAGCATGATGCCAAATAAACCGGCCAATAATAAAAAGCGCTCGGCACGAACTATATTATTGCCTAACGGTGATTGTCTATCTTTAATCCCTTGCCAGGTTTGGTTACTTTTGAGTTGCGGTTTAAGCCAAGCATAATACTCACTTAACTGTTGTTCATTACCAGCAAACAGTAAACGGTGAAAGACCCGACTACCTGGTTGCACGGCTTGGGTAGTCGGAATGTCGGCATAGTTTAACAGCACACGTTTATTACCCGATAAAGAGAAAAACGGGGCATCGGGTTCTTTTACTAACACCTTGGTGACGTTAAAAAGTCCGGCACCCAACTCAATCTTATCGCCAACATTGACGTTAAGGGTATAAAACAAGCCTTCACTAAGCCAAATTGATCCAGCCTTGGGTCCAGTATCAACGTCATAAGCTGGGCTAGTAAGGTGGTCTTTAATGGTGATTTTCCCTCGCAGAGGGTAAGAGCCAGTTATTGCTTTTACTGAGCTTAAAACCAATTCATCATTGGCAAACAACATAGAATCAAAATACAGCATCTCTGCCGTTGCCAGTCCAAATTTATTCGCTTGCGTTAGTAGCTGTGGCTCAAATGCATGATTGCTCGATAAGCGGCGATCGCTGGCAATAAAATCACTACTTTTCTGCGCTAAGTTTAAAGAAATTCGCTCGGTAATTGCCGATAAACTAAAGACAGTAAGTACTGCCAGAGCAATTGCTGCAAAGATAATAGTTAGTTCACCACGGCGCAGTTCCCGAGAGAATAACTTAAAAGCCAGTTTAACCCACATTGGCAGCTCCCCCTTCACTGATTTTTTCCAGTTGGCCACCTTCAATATGTATAATACGCTGGCACTTTTTTGCTAATTGTTCATCGTGAGTGACCAGTACTAACGTAGTACCGTTCTGCTTATTTAAATCAAAGAGTAGGTTTTCGATCAGCTGACCATTTTTACGATCTAGATTCGCTGACGGCTCATCGGCAAACAGTATTTTAGGGGAGCCAATAAAGGCTCGGGCAATGGCAACTCTTTGCTGCTCTCCACCAGACAATTGTGAAGGATAGTGGGCAAACCGATGTGAAAGTCCAACCTTGTCCAGCAGTTCAACCGCCTGTGCTTTAGCATCATGATCACCGGCAAGCTCCGCGGGTAACATGACATTTTCCAGAGCGGTTAAACTTTGCACCAACATAAAGGATTGAAAGACAAAACCAATTTTATCTGCTCTTAACCGAGCACGTGCCTCTTCATCGAGGGTACTTAAGGCTTCACCATCGAGATGAATTTCACCTTGACTAGCAACATCTAGTCCAGCCAATAAACTAAGCAAGGTAGATTTACCCGAGCCGGAAGCGCCAACAATAGCAACTGACTCCCCTGACTTGACAGAAAAGTTTATATCGCTAAGGATAGTGAGGCTGCCTTCAAGTGTGTTAACACGCTTAGTAAGGCCTGACACTTGAATAACATTTAACTGAGAAAGTACTGACATGACACGCTATTTCCTAAAATCTATTATTATCTTAATGTTGACAAACCTGGCATTTACTAGCCAAGCAAACGACAAAATTTTACTTATTGGTGACAGCTTAAGCGCTGGCTATGGGCTTGAGCAAGCACAAGCATGGGTTCATTTGTTACAAAATAAATACCTAGAAAAAAACCAGCCCATCACCGTCATTAATACCGCCATAAGTGGGCAAACTACCGATAACGCCTTATTGAAAATTGATGCTTGGCTTAAAGCTCATCAACCTAGTCATGTATTGATTGAGCTTGGTGGCAATGATGGCATTAGAGGTTTTCCAGTGAAATTACTGCAGAAGCATTTAAGCCAACTCGTCACGATAAGTCAACAACATGGTGCAAAAGTTGCCTTAATGGAGATTCATATCCCGCCAAACTTAGGCCCAAGATACGGTAAAATGTTTACTGACAGTTATCGTAAAGTAGCTAAACAAACAGGTGCTTACCTTATGCCCTATTTTATGACAGCTGTTGCTGTTGATGCTTCGTTAATGCTAAATGATAATTTACACCCTAACGCCAAAGCTCAACCAATTATCCGTGATTTTATGTATAGTGAGATTAATAAGTGGCTAGCAGACTAAGTTAAACGATAATCAACAAAGATGTTATAAAACAAGCAGGTTTTCTAACACTCAACGTGACTAAGGTGCTTTTTAAATGGTTTTAATAGCCAATAACCTCTTTATTCTCCATGCCAATGCCAGACCCAGCCCATCATCTGCCCGTTAACAATAATCAATACTCATCAAAAATTGCTAATTCCTTAATTAGATTGGTATAAGGGGTTGTTTTTAAGGTAAACTTCTCTTCAAGACAGTGGCTGTTGCGAAGGTATGTTCTAATAAAAGTCACTGCTGCTTGCTGTATAGATGTCAACCTATTACCTGCATAATGTGCAAAACAATCTATAACCTTTTCCGCTCAGTAAACCAACTTAAATTAGAGTAATGCTATGGACTTTATCTGGATACTTTTCGCATTTATCTGCGGCTTGGCAGCAAAAACCACCTCACTTCCCCCCTCAATAGGTTACCTTGC
This sequence comes from Colwellia marinimaniae, assembly GCF_002207865.1. GTDB lineage: Bacteria > Pseudomonadota > Gammaproteobacteria > Enterobacterales > Alteromonadaceae > Colwellia > Colwellia marinimaniae. The sequence goes on along the minus strand of NZ_BDQM01000004.1, from coordinate 193,999 downwards.
TGCTGGTTTCATCTTAAATATCGCTGGTTATCAAGCCGATGAAAGCTTAAGTATATTAAGTGATTTAGGTATCACCATCATGCTCTTTACCATAGGTTTAAAGCTGAACGTGACCAACCTATTCAAAACCGAAGTTTGGTTGGGTTGCTCTTTACACACCTTAGTTTGGATGGTTGTTACCATAACCTTTGTCAAGATACTCGCGCTCATGTCGGTGAGTTACTTCAGTGACTTAGACTTAATGACTGCGGCGTTAATTGCTTTTGCCTTAAGTTTTAGCAGCACAGTTTGCGTGATAAAATTATTAGAAGAAAATGGTGAAATGCGTACTCGCCACGGTAAATTAGCGGTCAGTATACTGGTTATTCAAGATATTGTCGCCGTTGTCTTTTTAGTTGTCGCTACCGGTAAAATGCCATCGCTTTGGGCTTTTGCTCTACTGGGTTTATTTCTAATAAAACCTATTATTAATAGGATTATTAGCCATGTTGGCCATGGTGAATTAATGCCTTTAATGGGCTTTTTTCTCGCGCTAGGTAGCTATGAATTATTTGAGCTAGTTAACATTAAAGGTGACTTAGGCGCACTACTGGTCGGCATGTTCTTAGCCTCCCATGTTAAAGCGACTGAAATTAATAAAGCCTTAATGAGTTTTAAAGATATCTTTTTAATAGGCTTCTTTTTATCGATTGGCTTTACTGCGGTGCCGACACTAGAGATGCTAGGTTTAGCGAGTTTATTAGTGCTGTTGATCCCGATTAAGTTTGTGCTGTTTTATGGCATTTTCAGCCTATTAAAAATGCGTTGCCGTAGTGCCTTCCTTAGTGCCCTAGCTTTAAGTAACTATAGTGAGTTTGGCTTAATTGTTGGCGCATTAAGCGTGACCGCTGGTTGGCTTAGTAATGATTGGCTAGTGATCCTAGCATTAAGTGTATCTATCTCCTTTATTTTAACCAATATCATTTATCGCTTTGCCCACACACTCTTTGCTAAATATAGAGGTTTTTTATCAAAATTTGAGCGCCAAGTTAAACTCGAAGAGGACATTTTTTGTCAACCCTGTCAGCGCCCTATAGTTATCATCGGCATGGGCCGTGTTGGCATCGGCGCTTATCAAGCCATTAATAGCCATAGTACTAGCTCTGCATGGGGCTTAGATGCTGATAAAGAAAAAATAACCTGGTTAACAAACAAAGGGGTCGAAGCTTATTATGGTGATGCTGAGGATATTCATTTTTGGGAAAGTATTGATCTTTCACGACTTCAATTAGTCTTGCTGGCGCTACCCTCGGTACAAGATGCCATCAGTATTACTGCCCAGTTAAAGGCAGCAAATTATCAAGGGAAAATTGCGGCTGTTGCCCGCTATGATGATGAACGTTTACAACTGGAAGAATTTGGTATTGATAAAGTGTTTAACTTTTATACCGATGCTGGGGTCGGTTTTGCTGAGGAAAGTTTAGCTTTATTACCTAAAAGCAAGGTGATAACAACTAACTGATGATAACCGCTGGCTGCGATTATTATCAGTTAGTAACGATAAATCTCTGCTAAAATAGCCGTCCTAAGAGGCTAAGAACGCAAGGGTTTTATCCGCGGTAAAAGCTGTGATAAAACGCTATTACCACGGTTAATATCCGCTATTAAAAATCAATTAAAAAAGCATAACATCAATGTAAGACATTGTTTTAGTTTGATAAAATAAATACATACAGAAACATTCGCTATTTAAAAAACATCCACTACACTTAGTTACACAAGCTTAGCATGAAGTAAGATTTTCCTGCTAAGAGGTTAGTAAATAGGATTACACCACCTAGTTTATTTTTGTTTTTGTTTTTGTTTTTATCTTGGTTATCAGGTTATGGTTAATTAGCGCACGGCTCAAACCCCTTGAGCCAATCTTTGAGCCCAAACTATATGTTTGGGCCTTTTTTTATCTAAATTTTAGCAAGCTATCAATTGATTCAAGGTGCTAAAATACCATTAAAGCTTAAAGAGGCGATTAAAATTATCACTAGAAAGCTGGGCTATTTTTTCAACCGACTGACCTCGAATACTGGCTAAATGTTTAGCGACTTCGACCACAAAGGCTGGTTGGTTTTCTTTACCTCGATAAGGTACCGGGGCAAGATATGGCGCATCTGTTTCAATTAAGAATTTATCATCGGGTACTAAGGCGGCAACTTCTCTTAATGCGCTGGCATTTTTAAAGGTCACTATGCCTGAAAACGAAATATAAAAACCTAATGCTATTGCTTGTTCAGCCATATCCCAGCTTTCCGTAAAGCAATGTAGAATACCACCGACCTGCTCTGCTCCTTCACTGCGTAATAACGCTAAAGTATCTTCTTGTGCGGCTCGGGTATGAATAATAAGTGGCTTATTTAATTGCTTGGCAACGTGAATATGTTTTTTAAAGGAATCAAGCTGCAGCGCTTTAGTCTCTGGTGCGTAGTGATAATCCAAGCCAGTTTCACCAATGGCGATAACTCGCTCATTTTTACTTAAGGCTAATAGCTGCTCAGGACTAATTTCATCTTCTTGATTTAAAGGGTGAGCACCACAGGTAAGTAAGACGTTATCATAATGAGCCGTTTTTGCTGCCATTTCAGGGAAATCAGCTAACGTTACGCTGACACAAAGTATTTTATCTACTTTAGCCGCTTTGGCCGCCTGGATAACATTATCCAGATTATCATCATAAAGGGATAAGTTAAGGCGATCTAAATGACAATGGGAATCTATAAACAACGAGGAACTCCTGTGCTTTAAAAGTGTTAAGCGGTTATAATTTTTGTCACTACTTCATTTTGTGACAAGAAAACCAAGCTACATAGTTAGCGTAGGCTCGGAAGAATTTAAGTGTCGAGCAATGATTTGCTCAATTTGATGGCGTATTTTTTCTGGATCTTTAACAAAAGTAATACCTACACCAGGGGGGGTACCGTTTTGCGCGCCAATGGGGGTCAACCAGCAAACTTCACCATGAACGACCGACTCTTCTAACGCATCGGGCAGCAATATGTGTAACTCAACTTCATCACCTAGCTCATATTGGCGTGGTGTACGAACAAAAACCCCACCTTCTTTAAGAAAAGGCATAAAGGCAAGATATAGATCACGCTCTGAATGAAACTCTATGTTTAGTGGAACCAAGTTGGTCTCCTATGTCGATGGTCTAACGATATCATTTATCGTCATAAGTAGCTGTGCACCAACGTATTGTCGATTAGCTTGTGTAAAAGACTTTATCAGTTTATTACTACTGATGATAGCTTGATATATTTGATTAAGCATCTGTATTGAAATTTCTTTATTAACCACAAGATTAGTCTGCTCAGGGTCTTTAACAAGATAATATTGTCTTACTAGATTGCAGGTTATCTTTTCTAACCAACGTAAAGCGTGAATATTATCAACCAGCTGATTAAGTAAGTCACTTTCACTTTTTCCATGATTTAAGTAAGCTAGAAAGCATTGATTAAAGTGTTGAAACGCTTGAAAAACATCCTCGTCAGTTAATTCTGCTAGTTGGGATAAATTAACAAAAGCATTAGCATTTATGCCGCTGTTCATGGCTGAGTCATTACGAACTTGCGTGTTTTCATGCAGCGATGTTTTGAGTTGTGCCAGCAAGGCTTCTCCTACCATAGGCCTAATAGTATATATTGCGCATCGACTAATTATGGTCGGTAATAAACTATCCAGATCATCGGTGATTAAGACAATATAACTGTTAGCACTTGGCTCCTCTAAGGTTTTTAATAAAGCATTGCTCGCAGCAACCGTCATTATTTGAGCTTGAGGAATTAAAATGGTTTTCACCACACCAAGGTGAGCTGTTTTTTCTAGGAAAGCATTACCGCGGCGAATATCATCAACCCCTAAGGTTTTATTTTCACTGGTTAATAATAAGTGATCAGGATAGCTTTTACTTTTTCTCAGTAAACAAGCTTTACATTGCCCACAGGCTAGGTTGATAACCTCGCCAGTCACTGCATCATTGCTTGATAGTGGCGCTTGGCAAATTAGCAGCTCAATGAGCCACTGTGCCAATGCCTCTGTGCCCGAACCGGTTATACCTTGTAATAGTATGGCATGAGCCAAGGTTTGTTGTTGATATTGTTGACTTAATTGTCTTTGCTTTTCCCGGCAAATTGGTAACATATTCGCGCTCTAATCCAAGTCTGTTGCAGCGATAAACTCAATAACCACTTTTTCTATATCCTGATGCACTTGCACCATGGTTTGCGCCGCATCAATGGTAATAATTGCTTTATCTTGTGCGGCTAGCTCTCGATATTTATTATGAACTCGGATAAAGAAATCCATTTGCTCTAATTCAATACGGTCTAAATTCCCCCGAGCTTTAGCACGAGATAAACCAATATGTGGGTCTATATCTAAATAGAGGGTGATATCAGGGCGAAAGCCTTTTAACGTTATATCACTAATGGTATCCATGATGCTTTGCTCAAAACCTCGACCACCACCTTGGTATGCACGTGAACTCAAGTCATGCCTATCACCTATTACCCACTTTCCTGCAGCTAAAGCAGGCAGTATTTTGTTGGCAAGTAATTGACTACGACTGGCATACATAAGTAACAGCTCTGTTTCAACGGTGAGCTTTTCTTGATGCTCTACCGATTTCACCATGTCACGCAGGGCTTCAGCTAAAGGTGTGCCACCTGGCTCTCTGGTATTAATATACGCTATACCCTGTTTATTTAGGATACTTTCAATAACAGCAATCGCCGAGGATTTACCTGCGCCTTCCATGCCTTCAATGACAATAAATTTTCCTGTAGACATACTTGAGCTTTACCTTGGGTCAGTTATTTTTTATATTAAATTATGGGGTAATGACTAGTTAACAATATTATTACTTTTGCTCTGCTGTTTTTTTCTTTGTTTTTTCCGGTAATCCCTATAAGCGCGATTATGCTCAGCCAAGGTTTTACTAAAAACATGTTTGCCGTTAGCATCACTAACAAAGTATAGGTAATCACTAGTCGCTGGGTTTAGTGTCGCTTTTAAAGCTGACAAACCAGTCATTGCAATAGGTGTTGGTGGTAAACCATGAATCCGATAGGTATTATACAGGGTTTTTTCTCGTAAATGGGCTCGCGTAATATCACCTTTATAACGTTCCCCTAAGCCATAAATCACCGTAGGGTCGGTTTGTAAACGCATTTTTTTGCGTAATCGATTAACAAAAACAGAGGATATAACAGCTTGCTCGGCAACATAGCTGGTTTCCTTTTCAATGATGGAAGCCATAATCAACGCTTGATAAGGTGTGCTATAAGGCAGATTTTCTGCTCTATTTTTCCAGAGAAGATTTAGCTGTGTCTGCATATTGGCATAAGCACGTTTCAATAACATGATATCTAAGGTATCGGCAGTAAAGGCGTAGGTATCGGGAAATAACCAACCTTCGGGGTTTGCTGAATCGATGCCAACTTTTACCGCTATTTCACTGAGCGTATCACCTTGAATGCTTTTTTTAATATAAGGGTGCTCTGCCAGAATAACTACCGCATCTTGAAAACGAGTGCCTTCAATAAAAGTCACCGTGAATTGGTGTTCTTTACCCTTAACCAACTGGACTAATAATTGCGCTAAAGTAGTACCTTTAGTGACCAGATAGGTACCGGCCTTAATATTGGCTTTGTGCGGAAATAATCGGCCATAAGTTCTCAGCCAAAAACGGTTAGTTAACCATTGTTGCTGCTCTAACTGCTTAGCAAAAGAGCTGATTGAGCTACCGGGCTTTACTTTTAAAAAGCTATCGTTTTCAAGCGCTAGTGGCGTAGATAATGCTTTATCAAATTGGTAAAGCAAGGTTCCCGCGGTAGCCAACAATATTAATAGCATAAAAATAATAAGATTTCTAAGCACACATTTTTCCTTAACAGGTAATAAATTATCTAACCACTAAAAAAGCGTCAGATAAAGTCTTTCATTTCGTTTTGCAGCTGTAATACCGCATCCATAGTCAGTAGGTTATTATTGTACGTTTTTACCGGCACTATGCCCATTAAAGAATTACAGATAAACATTGCTGGTGCTTGTTTAAGCTCGACTAACTTAGTATGGCAGACTTTGATCTGCGGATATTTAGCCAAAATGGCCTGTCTAATAATACCATCAACACCGGATGTTGATAAATCTGGCGTGCATAAGTGCCCATCTAACCAATAGAATAAATTTGAACTGGTTACCTCAATCACCTCACCAAGGTAATTAGTCACAATAAGATCATCTTCAATACGTTCATCAAGCTCAGCCCTAAATAACACTTGCTCGAGTCTATTAAGGTGCTTTAATCCGGCAAGCATTGGGCTAATAGAGATCTGTTGCTTACTATCGCCTAAGTTAATTCCTTGCTGGGCTAACGCGGTATAATGGCTAGGAAAATCAGAGATCATGATAATAACATTGCTGGCATTATCGTTTAGCCCTATTCTTGAATACCCTCTGCCACCACTGCCGGCAGTAATTATCACTTTTAATACCGCCAGCGGATAAGCCCTAGCAAGCGATTGCAATTGTGCCGTTAACTTGGCCATGAATGGAACTTGCAGCTTTAATTGCTGGCAACCTAGGGTTAATCGCTCTATATGCTTGTTCAGTAATACTATTTCGCCATTGACAATTTTTGCCGTGGTGAATATGCCATCACCGTAGGCTAATCCGCGTTCTGTTACCGCTATTTCTGTTTGTTGTTGACCATTTACCGAGCAATATTTCATATTTTATCTTAATAATATTAATTATTGACATAAAAAAGCCTGAAGACTTCCCCCTAAGTAGGGGTTAGTATTCAGGCTTACTCATTTTTTTTCAAGTAATTTAACTTAGTTTGACTCGCTTAGCTAAATTTTCTTAAAGATCAAAGAGCCGTTAGTACCGCCAAAGCCAAAAGAGTTACAAAGCACATATTCCAGTTTAACATCACGTGCAGCACCGGCAATATAATCTAAATCACAACCTTCGCCTGGGTTATCTAAGTTTATCGTTGGTGGCACTTGATTATTCATCAGTGCTTGAATACTAAAAATAGCTTCAACAGCGCCAGCAGCACCTAATAAATGCCCAGTCATTGATTTAGTAGAGCCCATCATGACCTTGTGCGCACTGTTACCAAAGACTTTTTTAACGGCATTGGTTTCGGCAATATCACCCGTGGGTGTCGAAGTACCATGGGCATTGATATAGCCAATTTTACTGATATCAATTTTTGCATCATTAATCGCATTTTGCATAGCACGCGCGGCACCCTCACCACTTTCAGGCGGTGAAGTCATATGATAAGCATCACCACTCATGCCAAAACCGACCAGCTCAGCATAAATTTTTGCGCCACGCGCTTTGGCATGTTCATATTCTTCAATAACGATAATACCAGCACCATCACCAAGCACAAAACCATCTCTGTCTTTATCCCAAGGACGCGATGCAGCCTCAGGGTCGTCATTGCGACGAGATAAAGCCCGTGCAGCACCAAAACCGCCCATACCTAGAGACGTAGACGCTTTTTCAGCACCACCGGCCACCATAACATCGGCATCACCATAGGCAATCATACGAGCCGCATGACCGATATTATGCACACCACTAGTACAGGCTGTGGTAATAGCAATATTAGGGCCTTGCAAGCCAAACATAATAGATATGTGACCGGCAATCATATTAATGATGGTTGAAGGTACAAAAAAGGGCGATAACTTACGGGGATTACCTTGGGCTTTTAATAGCTTATTATGGTTTTGTTCAATTAAACCTAAACCACCAATACCAGAGCCAACAGCAACACCAATACGAGGAGCATTTTGCTCGGTAACTTCTAGGCCAGAATCTTTAAAAGCTTGCACACCCGCAGCAACACCATATTGAATGAATAAATCCATTTTTTTGGCTTCTTTGCGCTCCATATAATTTTGCGCATCAAAATCTTTTATTAAACCAGCAAACTTAGTTGGATAATCTGTGGTATCAAAATAATCAATATTACCTATACCACTTTTGCCAAGTAGTAATTTTTCCCATGTTTCTTCTGCTGTGTTGGCTAATGGGCTAAGCATGCCAATGCCTGTAACTACTATACGTCTCATAACAGAGCGGCCTCCGAAAAATTAATTGTATTAGCCAAATGAACACTTAAATTGGCTAATACCGTCATCTTAGACATAAAAAAAAGCGGTCACTTACAATTAAGTATACCGCTTTTAATATTTTACTAAGCTCGATTATATCGAACTTATTAACAATTACTGGTTAGCAGTAACGTAATCGATTGCTGCTTGAACTGTAGTGATTTTTTCAGCTTCTTCGTCAGGAATTTCAGTATCAAATTCTTCTTCTAACGCCATAACTAATTCTACAGTGTCTAATGAATCAGCACCTAAGTCATCAACAAATGATGAATCAATTTTAACTTCTGCTTCACTAACACCTAGTTGTTCAACGGTGATTTTTTTTACGCGTTCTTCGATATTACTCATTTTATTTCCTTTACTGAAAGTGCATTTTTTCAAATTGGGTGTAGTGTATTCGTCAACAGCTTGCCATGCAAGCATCTAATTCACTTTTTTATCTGGTCTAACCTGTTGAAGTATTGAAAAATATTATTTAAAACTATCTAAGCCTTAATAAATAAGGCTTAGATCATATACATACCACCATTGACGTGAATAGTTTCACCGGTCACATATGCGGCTGCATCAGATGCTAAGAAGGCTACCGTGCTAGCAATTTCTTCTGGCTTACCTAAACGCTTTGCCGGTACTTGAGAGAAAATGCCCTCTTTTTGCTCATCCGTAAGTGTTTTTGTCATATCCGTATCAATAAAACCTGGTGAAACAGTATTGACGGTTATGCCACGTGAAGCCACTTCACGTGCCAATGCTTTAGTAAAACCTAATAAGCCAGCTTTAGCCGCAGCATAGTTGACTTGACCGGCATTACCCATAGTACCCACAACCGAGCCTATATTAATAATACGGCCCGTGCGTTTCTTCATCATTGGACGAATAGCGGCTTTACTTACTTTAAAGACCGACGTTAGGTTTGTATCGATAACATCTTGCCACTCGTCATTTTTCATACGTATAAACAAGTTATCACGGGTAATGCCAGCATTATTGACTAAAATATCAATTGCCCCATGTGCTGCTTTAATCGCAGCATACATTGCACTGATCGATTCATCACTGGTCACGTTGAGCACTAGACCCATACCAGTACCATTATTGGCAGTTAAGTACTCAGTAATGTTATTTGCGCCAGTTTCTGAAGTAGCAGTACCAATGACCGTTGCACCAAGTGCTTGTAATTGTACTGCTATAGCTTTACCAATACCGCGGCTCGCGCCAGTTACTAAAGCAACTTTACCTTCTAATGAAAACATATTTTACCTACTATTTTTATTTTATAACGTTAACTTGCTGAATAAGATAACGAGTTCTTTACTTTAATTCATTTACTAACTTGATGTGATGGTTTGAATTATAACATTAAGTTATTATTTAAATTCACTTATTCAGTAGTTCTTTTGCTTGTTGTAAAGTGTCAATAGTGTTGAAACTAACACTTTTTATTGATTTATTAATACGCTTATTTAAGCCCTGTAGTACTTTACCAGGACCCACTTCAACCATTTTATCAATGCCCTCATTTGTTAGCAGACAAATAGTTTCGCGCCAACGAACGGGGGAGTATAATTGCTTAACTAAAGCGGCTTTGATTGCTTTACTACTTGTTTCTTTAGCAACATCAACATTATTAACCACATTAATGAGTGGCACGTTAAAGCTGATTTTATCTAGTTCAATAGCCAACTTAGTCGCGGCATCACTCATTAACGCACAGTGTGATGGCACGCTTACCGGTAGCGGTAAAACCCGTTTAGCACCTGCCGCTTTACATAGCTCGGTGGCACGCTCAACGGCTTCTTTATGGCCAGCAATAACCACTTGTCCAGGGGAATTAAAATTCACCGCGGCAACGACTTGCGTTTGCTTTGCCGCTGCACAGGCCTTAATCGTTTCTTCATCGCCTAAACCAATGACCGCAGCCATGGCGCCAACACCAGATGGTACACAGGCTTGCATGAATTCACCACGTTTTTCCACCAGTACTACCGCGGCACTTAAGGTAAAAACACCCGCACAAACCAAGGCTGAATATTCACCTAAACTGTGGCCGGCCATGACCTCAGGAATCACCTCAGACTCTGCTTGCCAAACTCGCCATAGGGCGACACTGGCGGTTAGCAATGCTGGCTGGGTAAAATTGGTCTGATTTAGTTTTTCTACTGGACCTTGAGCAACTAATTGCCATAAGTCATAACCCAATGCGGTAGAGGCTTCGGCAAAGGTTGCTTGTACTATAGTGTTTTCTGAAAAGTCACTGAGCATGGCGACAGTTTGAGAACCCTGCCCTGGAAATATGAAGGCTAATTTATTGTGCATATTGATACTCTATTTAAGTGCTATTTAATGAAGAAGATTATTTATTATTGAAGCTGAAGTTGTCAATTTTTCTAAAAGTGACGCTGAATCATTATCGAGCAGATAAACCCTGCTCTAAAGAGTTTTTGATTTTTTCAGGTACTTGCCTTTCAACTTCTTTAACGGCTTCCATAATTGCGGCATAAAAAGCCTCGATATTGGCATTACCATGACTCTTTACCACAATCCCGCGTAATCCTATCAAACTTGCGCCATTGTACTGGTCGGGGTTCATGGTTTTAAAGAGTTTTTTAAAGCTAGGCTTTAACAAAGAACCAAACACCTTAGCCACTAAGCTAGCATTAAAAGCCGCTTTTGATTTCTCATAGACTAACCGAGCGACACCTTCACACGTTTTTAGTGCAACATTACCAACAAAGCCATCACAGACAATGACATCCGCTTTATTGGAAAAAATATCACAGCCTTCAATAAAACCGATGTAGTTAATATCTTCATCTTTACTTAATTCAAGAGCGGCAAGTTTTATATGGTCGCTACCCTTAATGGCTTCTTCACCCATATTAAGCAAGGCAATGCGCGGCTTACTAATGCCATCGACTTGTTCTGCCATGACGGAGCCCATAACACCAAACTGGTATAATACATGTGAATCACAAAAGACATTGGCACCTAAATCAAGCATAAAGACATGTTTATCGTCATCGTGAGTCGGTAAAGATGAAATAAGTGCTGGACGATCGACCCCAGGTAAGGTCTTCAAGACAAAGTGTGCCATAGAAAAGAGTGCACCGGTATTTCCAGCACTGACACAAGCTTGTGCACGCCCTTCATTAACTAGGTCGAGAGATTTACGCATGGATGAGTCTTTTTTGCTACGTAACGCCACAATGGGTTTATCGGTCATGGTGACGACTTGTGACGTGGCAAAAAGACTTAATTGCTTATGATTGGCAAATTTTTCTTTAGAAATATTAAGACGGGCAAGCGTTTCTGTAATGATGATTTCATCACCACAAAGTATGAGGTGCAAGTTAGGCTGATTTTTTATCGCCATGATTGCTGAAGAAAGTGTTATAAAGGGGCCTTGATCGCCCCCCATAACATCTAACGCTATGGTTAGATTAGTATTTAAGCTCAAGCGAAAAGCCTAAACTATTTACTATAACGAAGTAATCGCTTAAACAGCGATTACTTTAACGCCTTTGTAAAAGCCATCATCAGTGATATGGTGACGACGATGCGTTTCACCTGATACTGGATCTACTGATAAGTTTTCTGGTGTAACTGCATCATGTGAACGGCGCATGCCACGTCTTGAACGAGACTTTTTGCTTTTTTGAACTGCCATGAGTTTCTCCTAAATCGGTTATTAGTTAAAGGGCTTTATGCTTATTAACTACTTGAATTGTTTTAATACATCAAATGGATTTGGCTTCTCAAGCTCTTCTGGCAATTCACCCCAAACTGAATCAGCATCAGCTGCACAGTCTTGAATGTTATGCCGTGGAATTAATGGAATAATGAGCATAAACTCTTCTTCTATTAATTCGCGTAAGTTTACTTCACCATTTTCATCTAATTCTATTACGTCATAATATGACGGAATTTTTTCAGCGGCTTCCTCATCTTTGGCCGGACTAAAAGTAAAATCTACTTTAAGTGCATGGTCAAAATTTTCGTTACACCGCTGACAAGTTAATGCAACTAATGTCGAAGCCGTACCTGACATTACTGTCAAACCACGTTCATCGACATTAAACTTAACACTAACTTTGACATCCTCGCTTCCGCTTTCGCATTCAGCAAGTAGTCGAGTCATATCTGACAATTTATACTCACCTTCACACACAAGTCTGCGCTGTGCACTACGGGATGGGCTAATTGTTATTGGAAGTTTAAGATTCTGCATAAGGCGCGCATAATATAGTCCCTATAGGCAAGTGTCAAAAGAAAATTGCACTATTTTGTTTAAAAGCTCAAGATAGAACCAATAATAGCAATAATTGCCTAAAAACTGTTTATTTAGCCAACATTTGTGCTCTAAGTAAACAATTGCGTAACTATAGCTATTCCTCTCGTTATTCCCATTTTAAAGGCTAAATATGAAAACCTTAGTACTCGGCTCAACCTCTCCATTTCGTAAAACCATTTTAGCAAAGCTGCAAATACCATTTCACTGCGCAAAGCCTGCTATTGATGAGAGTGCACAACAAGATGAATCACCGCAAGTTTTAGTTAAACGCCTGGCCATTGAAAAAGCAAAAGCGGTTAGCGCAGACTACCCAAAGGCGTTAATTATTGGTTCAGATCAGGTAGCTGTCTGTGAAGGCGAGATTATAGGTAAACCCCATAACTTCGACAATGCGGTTAGACAATTAACTAAATTTAGCGGCAAAACTATTATTTTTTATACTGGCTTATGCGTTTATGACAGTGAAAAGGATAACACACTTGCTTTAGTCGAGCCTTTTACCGTGCACTTTAAGCAATTAAGCCAAGCAGACATTAAAAACTACCTGCATGCAGAGCAGCCTTATAACTGCGCTGGCAGCTTTAAGAGTGAGGGGTTAGGGATATGTTTATTTAGCAAGCTTGAAGGTGATGATCCTAACACCTTAATAGGCTTACCTTTGATTAAGCTAGTTGCCTTATTGAAACAACAGGGTATTGATGTATTAGCGGAGCAGCATAAAACCAGCTGATATAATGGAATACCAAGGCAGTACTCTTCAATGTACTGCCTTGGTATTTTTCGCACTATGGAGGCATCATTGTGCAGGCAATAACTGGCTATCATTGGTAATAGCAACACACATAGATAGCGTAATGGCTTGTTGAGTCACTTTACTTAGCACGAGTTGAGGTTATTTACACTGGCAATAATAACGGTTGCAACTCTGCTAGCGAGTCAACAATAGCTTTAGGCTGATAGCGACTTAATGTTGCTCTATCATGGACACCTAACGTTATACCAATGCTGTCAACCCCTGCCGCTTGCGCCATTTGCATATCGTAGTGAGTATCACCAATCATAACCGCGTGTTCAGGTAATACATTTAACTCGGCCAATAGACTCAATATCATTTGCGGATCTGGCTTTGAGCGCATTTCATCGGCACAGCGTAAAGCATGAAAGAAGTGCTCAGTATCACTTTCAGATAAAACACGCTGTAGACCTTGACGTCCTTTTCCTGTTGCTACGGCAAGCAACTTATTATTATCCTTAAGAGCCGTTAACAGTGACAGTGCATTATCAAATAAAGGTGTAGGGGGATTATCACCTTCGACATATTGGTATTTATATTGCTTAAGCATAGCCTTCAGTTGCCCTTGAGAGCCCAAGGGGAATAAAATAGCAAGAGCTTTAGGTAAACTTAAACCTATAATGTCTTTTACTTGTATTGCTGTTGGTATGTCTAATTGACAATGATGTGCTGCCGCTTGCATTGAAACAACAATGCGCGCAATCGAGTCCATCAAGGTACCATCCCAATCAAATATAATTAATTTATACTCAGGCATATACGTTATTCTTTAACCAATTTAGCTAACAATCTTTCTAAACTTGGCTCAAGCGGCGCTTCAATTTTCATGCGTTGCTCGGTTTTAGGATGAGTAAACTCTATACTGGCAGCATGTAAGAATAAACGTTTTAAGCCCTTACTTTTCATCTCTTCATCAAACCCTTCATGACCATATTTGGCATCCATGGCAATGGAATGGCCACTCACTTGACAATGAACACGTATTTGATGGGTTCTGCCTGTGACAGGAAAAGCCCTAATTAAGGTAGCACCTCGATAACGCTCTAACACCCTAAAACGTGTTTCACACTCTTTACCCGCTTGATTATCAACGACAACAACACGTTCACCGGACTTTAAGTCATTTTTCTTTAATGCGGCAGTCACTCGGGTTAACTTGGTTGGCCAATGCCCTTTCACCAAAGCATGATAGAATTTTTGTACATCTTTATTACGTAACTGTTCATGTAAATGCCGTAAGGCCGAACGTTTTTTGGCAACAACTAAGCAGCCAGACGTATCTCTATCTAACCTATGTACTAACTCTAACATGCGCGCATCAGGTCTTAATGCACGTAATGCTTCGATTAAACCAAAACTCAAACCACTGCCGCCATGTACGGCCATACCTGAAGGTTTATTGATAACAATTAATCTGTCATCTTCAAACAATATTTGTTTCTCTAAATTGGCAACAATAGTTAATCCAGTAGAGACCGCATCTTTTTGTTCAGAAACTCTAATAGGGGCAATGCGTACTTCATCATTAAGTACTAATTTGTAAAGAGGCTTGATGCGTTTTTTATTTATCCTAATCTCGCCCTTACGCATTAAACGATAAAGGTGACTTTTGGGCACGCCTTTGAGTGTTCTTAATAAGAAGTTATCAATACGTTGTCCCGCATCTTCACTATCTATGGTGATGTAGCGTACTTTAGGTCTTTCGGCTTCAACAGTACTCTTAACTTGAGTGCTATTTTCAGCAGTTACTTTTTGATGTTGATGCTTTTTATCAACTGAGCGATGTTGAGAGCTTGCTTTGTTTTTATGCACGTGATTGGCTTTTTTGCTATTAATTTCTTTCATAACGGCAGTTTAACACATTTTTTTTCGCTTATAATGCAATTAAAATAGCTTTTTATTGGCTAAAATCAAAAGATAGTGGGATACTTAAAGGGTTATTAGTTGATATATAACGCTAACACCGTATTAAGCCGCCCTATGAAAAAACTAACATTAGGCTAATCAACGTAACATTTAACCCTAGAAGCTTTAAAGAGAGACGTAAGAGGCAAATTGCGGCCACATTATTATGCGAATTCTATTTTGTTAACTGTACCATTATGACGGTAACAAGCGTAAATAAGACATATTAATAGTACGGCCTATTGTATAAATTGACACAGGTAGTTATCAGTTTTGTAAACTTAACCGCGGTAGATTGTCATAAAAGCAAAAACAGTTTTAACAATTTGATTTTAAAATGTTATTAGCCCAGCACCATAAAGCAATTATTATAAAATAATACCAATGCGAATTAAGCTGGTATTTTGCACAGCACACCAGCTGAGCACATAAAGAAATAAATTAACATTGCCTACTTTAATTACGGCAGTGATATTGAATAACAATCAGAATTTATAACAGCTTGACCTGGTTTTATGACAGGTTAACCGTGACAACCGTGAGGCTGACAATTTGCTGTTATCAGAAAAACAGATTGCTTTATGTCCTAAGCAAATGATGTGTTGTGACTAAAAATGAGTCCGACAAACTATGAAACGTATGTTAATTAACGCTACCCAATCAGAAGAATTGCGCGTAGCACTAGTAGATGGCCAAAAACTTTACGATTTGGATATTGAAAGTCCTGGACATGAACAAAAAAAATCTAATATATATAAAGCAAAAATCACCCGTATTGAGCCTTCTTTAGAAGCTGCTTTTGTTGATTATGGCGCTGACCGCCATGGTTTCTTACCAATGAAAGAAATTGCGCGTGAATACTTCCCTAAAGGCTATACCTTTCAAGGTCGCCCTAACATTAAAGAAGTCTTGCGCGAAGGCCAAGAGGTTATTGTTCAAATAGATAAAGAAGAACGTGGCCAAAAAGGTGCCGCGCTTACTACCTTTATAAGCCTCGCCGGTAGCTATTTAGTATTAATGCCAAATAATCCTCGTGCTGGTGGTATCTCACGCCGCATTGAAGGTGATGAAAGAACCGAATTAAAAGCGTCTTTAAATAAGTTAGAATTACCTAAAGGCATGGGCTTAATTGTCAGAACCGCTGGCGTTGGCAAAGATTATGACGAATTAGCATGGGATCTCAGTGTCCTTTTACATCACTGGCAAGCAATCAGTGACGCCGGAAAAACTCGCCCGGCACCTTTCTTAATTCACCAAGAAACAAACCTTATTTTACGCGCCATTCGAGACTATTTACGCCGTGATATTGGTGAAGTATTGATTGATCGCCCTAAAACCTTTGAAAGTGTTAAAAAGCACATCGAGGTGGTTCGCCCTGATTTCTTAAGTAAAATAAAACTTTATACCAGTGATGTACCTTTATTTACTCATTACCAAATTGAAACACAAATTGAAACGGCTTTTCAACGTGAAGTACGCCTACCTTCTGGTGGTTCAATCGTAATTGACCCGACCGAAGCCATGACTTCCATTGATATCAACTCAGCTAGAGCCACTAAGGGTAGTGACATTGAAGAGACGGCTTTCAATACCAATTTGGAAGCGGCTGAAGAGATTGCTCGTCAGCTACGTTTACGTGATTTGGGTGGTTTAATCGTTATTGACTTTATCGATATGACACCCGTTCGACACCAACGTGAAGTAGAAAATAGAATGCGTGATTCAGTTCACCAGGACAGAGCCCGCATTCAATTAGGTAAGATCTCTCGTTTTGGCTTATTAGAAATGTCTCGTCAACGTTTACGTCCGTCAATTGGTGAAACAAGCCAAGGGGTATGTCCTCGTTGTAGTGGTACCGGTCATGTACGTGGTGTTGAGTCTTTAGCGTTATCGATATTACGCTTAATGGAAGAAGAAGCCATTAAAGATAATACCTTACAGGTACAAGCACAAGTGCCAGTACCTGTTGCTACTTATTTATTAAATGAAAAGCGCCGTTCAGTGATGCATATTGAAAAGCATCATAATGTCAGGGTTTTAATCATTCCTAATCCACATATGGATACCCCGCAATACGAAGTACTGCGTGTTAAAACTGATGAAACTGTCGAAGAAGCAAGTTATGAATTACCGGTAAAACAAGCTGAAATTGAAGAAGCTAAAATGCCTAAATTTGATAAAGTGACGGCAAAACGTGATGAACCCTTAATTCAAGGCATGACAACACCAACACCTGCCCCACGACCAAGTGACTTAAGCAAAAAAGCTGAACAAACAAAGACAGAAAAGCAAGAAAATCCTAAGGGATTATTTGCTTGGTTAAAGGGACTTTTTGTTACTGAAAAAGTAGCTGAAGAAGTTAAAGATGTAAAAGATGTAAAAGAAAGTAACACCAGTGATAAGCCTAGACGTTCGCAAAGTAGACGTGAGAATCAACAAGGTAAGCGTCGTAATAGTCGTAGCGGTAATCGTAATCGCATCGAACAAAATGATCGCAACGAGGACAATTCTTCGACTCGCTCAACCAGTAATAGCAGTGAAGCAAGAAATACCCGTTCCACTCGTGATGACGAACTGAATAAGCCGAAGAGACAAGCGCGTAAGAATGACAATCTAGATAAAGATAAAGTTGTTAAAGAAGATAAAGTCACTGAGCGTCGTCAACGTAGAACTAGTCGCAAAAAAATACGTATTGAAATACCTAGTAAAGCTATTGATAGCGCTGAACAATCAACCTCAGTTAAAGTTATTGAGACTGAACAATCAACCGCAGTTAAAGTTATTGAGACTGAACAGCTTAATAATCCTGTGGCAGAAAGCGAAGCAAAACATGATGACCGACCACGAAATAGACGTTCACCTAGACACCTAAGAGCAAATGGACAACGTCGTCGTCGTAATAGTGAAAACAGTGCTGAAACTGCAGCGCAAGAGCAGCCATTAACCAGTGAAACTTTGACTGTCGATGAATCAGTAGAAGCGCGTTACCCTGCTACTGCTAATCCTGTTACGGCAGAAATGGCCGCACAGTCTGAAGTAGAGACGTCCTCAACTGAAGTCGATAAAGCAACATCTGATGAAGTTGTTAAAGATGAAGTCGTTGCAGCAGTGACAACACCGACAATTGAATCTACTGTTGAAGAGCCGTTAGCAAGCGCAGCAGTAATTGCTGCGCCGCAAGCCAAAGAAGACACGTCAACAACTGAGGTTGCGGAGCCAGTAACAGAAGTTCAACAAGAGTTACCTTTAGAGCAAAAAGAAGATATTACTGCAACTAAAGAAACGTTAACGGCAACCACCGCAGACGTTGACGAAACTAAAGTAACCTCAGTAGTGACAAATCAAACGGCTGAAGTTGTTGAGCAACAAAGCGAAGATATTGTCACTCCGGTAGCTATTGACACTGAAACCGCTAATACCGACAGCAAAGTTCAAGAAGAAAAGGTTGAGACGGTGCCAGTTGAAAAAGTTGAAAAACCGGCTACTACGACTAAAAAAGCAGCCCCGGTGACAAAGAAATCGGCACCTAAGGATAAAAAGCTAGCCAGGCAAGTTAAAAAAGCAAATCGCCTTTCTGGCCATGCCACGGCGCCTATGACAAAAACGGAAACTATCACCACCATTAAAGAAATTCCGACTAGCTTTATGGCCGATAGTGAGCGACTCGCTCATCAGTCATCAGGCAGAACGGCTATAACGGCTGATGTAGTAAACCGTAGCGCTGCGCAGGCAACTAAGCCGTAAAGCACACCTAACTTAACGTTTAAAGCCAGTTATAAAATAATATAACTGGCTTTTTTTTGTCTAAATCCCAGCTACTTTATCAATGAATATGAGGAGTAGTCATCTACTCGACCTAAGCTAAATCACCCAACAAGCTAACTCTGGAAAGATATACCAAGTTGATTAAGTTCTTTCCCACTCAGCGAGAAATTTCATCAAATTGGTATTATACAAACAATAACTTAGCATTAACAAATAGCTTGACTGTTGCTCTAGGCTAACGTTAAATGGTGAATAGTTGTCGGCCAGCTGTTAATAAATTAGATAGGTCATTATTGTTACCTAGTTAAGAGTAAGGTAACGAATATAAAAGAGAGTAATAATTATTATGAAAAAATGGTTTTTTTCTGACAATGGAGAAGTAACTGGCCCTTTAGCATTAAAAGAGTCAAACGAATTTATTTCTAAAAATCCTGACTTATATGCTTGGCATCCTTCTTATACTCATTGGGTTCCGGTTAGTTGTATTAATGAATTTGAAACATCAGTCACGCCCCCTCCTCCGCCAGTAGCCATCCCCAATGATCTTATTGATGATTTAATTGGCGAAGAAAAAGAATTAATAACAACCTTAGAACGTATAGATAAAACAATTAAAATCACTTCCGACTCTTTATATGAAATAGATACCGAATTAGATAATTATAGCACTATTGCCCATAATTTAACGGAAGAAGTTAGAGTGGTCGTTAAGACAATTGAAGAGCAGTACGCCGCTTTACAAAAGAACCTAGCTAACGTAATTAAAGCTGATTACTAATGACTTCAGCATATTTAACTAACAGTTAACCAGTGAATCCGATTCATCATAAACACTAAAGTTAACAGATAAGAGTATTTACTATGAAAAAATGGTTTTTTTCAAATAATGGCGAAATTACTGCCCCCTTAGATTTAGATGCAGCAAAAGATTATTTAGCCACTAACCCTAATGTCTATGGCTGGCATCCTTCATTTAATCAATGGAAGCCAGTCAATTGTATTAGTGAATTTGTCGATGTACTTCCGCCAACAGTACAAGCGCCATTAATACCAAAAGAAATTTCTGATCAGTTTTTAGCTAAAAAGCAGCGCTTAGAAGGAAAATTAACCTCCATTGACGATAGTATTAATCACAGCCAGTCATCTTTAGCTAAGTTTGAACAACAAATTGCCAGCTATAAAGACTTGACCAAAAATTTAAATGATGATGTTAAAGGTGCTATCGATAACATCGAGAAGAAGTACAAAAATTTAAGCCGTAAGCTATCTCAGGTTAAAGACGCGGTACATATTGCGGAAACAGAAATGTCAGCCGTGGTTGATGATTTTACCCATAGAATGAGCTCGAATGATATCTTCATGCCCTCTTGTACTCCAAGTACAGCAATACTACAAGAGCAGGAAAACAACTTGTTAGCAGACAATGCCCAAGGAAGCAAAGCCAAGCTTGCGCAAGAAATATTAGCTACCCCTCATCAGCGTGTTGAACCCAACGAAGCAAAGCTTGAGGAAACACCGGTTGCAATAAAAGAGTCCGTAAAAACTCAGGCTAAACAAGAAGCTAAAAAAGTCACTAAAAAACCGGCTAAAAAAGTAGAAAAAACGGCAAGCCAATCACCTTTATATGACTCCTACGAAGCCAGTCAATCGCCTAAAGACAGTTTCAATGGTATGAAAAATATGATGAAATCGGTATTTAAAGGTGACAGTAAAATAGAGAAAGAAGTAAAAACTGTCAATGTAGATGCGAATAAAGCTAAAGAAGAACCACTATCAATGGCTGAACGTTTAAAAATAGCTCAAAACAACCAATAAAATCGTTACTGCTATCGCAATTAATAATCTTTTAAACGACATACATAAAAAGCCAGTCATTATTTATAATGACTGGCTTTTTTAATGGTGGTTATCTCACCCTCAGAGTAGCTATACCCTTAGTGCTTTTGCTGGTAATTTGTACCCCTGAGCTACTTTACATGGACTAAGGCTTGTTTGGCTAATTTAGTAATTTCCGACCAGTTCTTATTGTCAACAATTTCACTTGATACTAACCATGAGCCACCACAACAAACAACATTAGGTAAGGCCAAATAGTCACGCACGTTATTTAAATTTATGCCTCCTGTTGGGCAAAAACGAATGTCTGGGAAAGGTCCACCAATTGATTTAAGGGCCTTAATACCACCGGATGCTTCTGCTGGGAAGAATTTCAAATGGTCGTAACCATAATCTGCTCCATCCATAAGCTCAGAAATTGAAGATATACCGGGTATTAGGGCAATATTACCGTCATTGCCGGCTTGTAATAAGTCTTTGGTTAAACCTGGGCTAATTGCAAATTTAGCACCAGCATCATAAGACTGCTGTAACTGATGACGATTGGTCACTGTACCTGAGCCAATGATCGCTTCTGGCAGCTCTTTGGCAATGATACTAATCACATCAAGTGCGACGGGCGTACGTAAGGTTACTTCTAAGACATTAACATCCGCAGCTAATAATGCTTCCGCAATATACAACGCATCTTCAACTTTATTGATTACTAATACAGGAACAATAGGCCCCATGTTGAAAAGGTCCTTTGGCATGATTTGCCAATTTTTTGATACTGTCATAAATCCTCTCTATTTTCTTGGCCTATTAAACCTAGGGTTAAATAGGCGCTGAATGCTTTAAATTATTAATTATTAAGGAGCCAAGGTATGACTCCTTAATCGTTATCTGTTCTTTACTCTTATTACTAGTGATTAAGAGTCGAATAGCGAACAGGCACCTGTTTCAGCTGAACTCAAGTTACGGCGCATAAAGCCAAATAACTCACGCCCCATACCTTCATGGTGGCCATTAACTTGAAATAGTGCCGTCTTACGATTGGCTAATTCCTGCTCATCAACGAGCAATGTTAACTCACCTGTTTCACCATTGAGGTTAATCATGTCGCCTGTCTGAACCTTAGCAATCAAACCACCATCAAGTGCCTCAGGGCATAAATGAATGGCTGCAGGTACCTTACCCGAAGCACCAGACATACGTCCGTCAGTAAGAAGGGCTACTTTAAAGCCTTTGTCTTGCAGCACGCCTAACAATGGCGTTAATTTATGTAATTCAGGCATACCACGCGCTTTAGGCCCTTGGAATCTTACCACTGCAACAAAATCTTTTTCGAGTTCACCGGCGTCAAATGCCGCCTGTAATTGATGCTGGTCTTCAAAAACAACCGCTGGAGCGTTAATAACAAAGCTGCCTTCTCTAAGTGATGACGTTTTAATAACAGCAACACCTAAATTACCTTTCATCACTCGTAAACCACCATGAGAACTGAATGGCTTAGCAACTGTGGCAATAATTGCATCATCAAGTGACTTTTCAACGCAATCAACCCACTTAAGCTGTCCATTATCTAGCACAGGCTTCTTAGTGTATCGAGTTAAGCCGCGACCACAGATGGTTTCAACATCCTCAAATACAAGTCCGCCTTCAATAAGTTCACGGAACAGTAATGCCATACCACCTGCTTCTTGGAACTGGTTGATATCCGCATGACCATTAGGGTAAATACGGGTAAGCAAAGGAACCGCTGAAGATAAATCATTAAAATCTTGGAAGTTAATAATGATGCCAGCCGCTTTAGCAAAAGCAATGATGTGCATGACCAAGTTCGTAGAGCCACCCGTTGCTAACAAGGCAACAATTGCGTTAACAACTGAACGTTCATCGACCATTTTACCAATCGGCATATAGTTACCCGATTGCTGAGTTAAACGTGTCGCCTGACGAGCAGCAGCCTTTGTTAATTCTTCACGAAGCTGGGTATTAGGTGCAATAAAAGAGGCACCTGGTAAATGTAAGCCCATCACTTCAACAACCAGTTGATTTGAATTTGCTGTGCCGAAGAAAGTACAAGTACCGGCAGAATGATATGATGCAGATTCAGCCTCAAGTAACACTACTTCATCTACTTCACCCTTAGCATGCTGCTGACGCACACGAGCTTTTTCTTTGTTTGGCAGACCTGAAGGCATGGGCCCCGCAGGAATAAATACAATAGGTAAATGCCCAAAGGTCATACTCGCTATCAACAAACCCGGTACGATTTTGTCACAGATGCCTAACATTAATGCGCCATCAAACATGTTGTGAGATAAACCTATAGCCGCTGACATCGCAATTACATCACGACTCATCAGGCTAAGATCCATACCTGGTTGACCTTGCGTAACACCGTCACACATGGCAGGTACGCCAGCAGCGACTTGGGCAACACCACCGGCATCTTTTACTGCAGCTTTAATGATATCAGGATAAGTTTGATACGGTTGATGCGCACTAAGCATATCATTGTAAGATGTAACAATAGCGATATCTGAGTGTTGAATGCCGCGTAATGATGACTTATCATCCTTGCCACAGGCAGCAAAGCCGTGGGCTAAGTTACCACATGATAAAGCTGCACGATGTACTGTGTCTGATTTTGCCGCGTCAATTTTCGCTAAATACTCAGCACGTGTTTTAGCACTACGTTTTATTATTCTGTCGGTAATATCTACTATTTGCTGTTTCATTTTCTCTCTCAACTTATATACTTTTATTTTATTTATTACTTAAACTTATTTGACAAGTGAGTTAGGGAGCCCAAAAAATTTGCGTGTTTAAGCTAGGGTGTTGTAAAAATGCTCTGATCGGCATTTCAAACGGATCATCACCATTTAACGCTTGTGTTAATACCGTCTTCTTTCCTTCTCCGCATGAATGAAGGAAAATATTTTTGCTGGTGATTAAGCTAGCAAAAGTAAAACTGATACGTTGATGCGGCGCTGTTTTAGGTTGAACTTTCATGAGTACTGCATCGTTTTTCTCATCAAGGCCAACATTAATTTCGTCGCTACACGGGAATAATGAAGCAGTATGACCGTCTTCGCCCATACCTAAAATTAATACATCCAGTGGTAATAACGTTTTACTTGCCGCCACGTTTAAATCAGTAAGGGTTTCATCCGTTAATTCATCACCTTGTTTCAAGTGAAAGAAATTCGCTGCCGCGGCATTATTTTGTAGTAAATTTTCATGCACTAAGCGGGTATTACTGTCTTGACTATCGATTGCCACCCAACGTTCATCCGCTAAGGTGATGGTTACTTTTGACCAGTCAATATCACGTTGTGATAACACCTTAAAAAAGCCTTTCGGTGTTGAACCACCTGAAACGGCGATACTTGCTTTGCCTTTTAGGCTTATTGCTTGCGCAAGGATTTGACTCACTGTTTGGGCCAAGGCAACATCTAAATTTTTACGTGTAGAGAACTCTGTTAACTGGTGCATTATTCAACCCATTGGCGATCATCACGCGCGATTAAGGAAATAGAAGCTACAGGTCCCCAAGAACCGGCAGCATAAGGTTTAGGTACTTCATTGGTGGTTTTCCATGCTTCAATAATGCTATCAGCCCAAGTCCAAGCGGCTTCAACCTCGTCACGACTAACAAATAATGATTGATTACCATTTAACACTTCTAACATTAAGCGCTCATAAGCATCAACAACACGCTGGTCTTTATAGGTATCAGAGAAACTTAAATCCAATTTATTTTCTTGAATAAGCATCTGTGAAGCTATACCGGGTATTTTGTTCATCATTTGTAACTCAACCCCTTCATCAGGTTGCAAACGAATGGTTAATTTATTGGCAGGTAAATCACTGTAACTGTCTTTAAAAATATTATGGGGTTGTTGTTTAAAGTGTATGACTATTTCACTATGCTTCTTTTGCATACGCTTGCCGGTTCGAAGATAAAATGGCACACCTTTCCAACGCCAGTTATCTATCTCTGCTTTTATAGCGACAAAGGTTTCCGTATTACTGTTGGCGTTAGCACCTTCTTCATTTAAATAGCCTGGTACAGCAACACCTTCTAAAAAGCCATCACTGTATTGGCCACGAACCACTTTATCTTTAATGTTTTCGCGGTTAATGGGCTTTAATGCTCTTATCACTTTAAGTTTTTCTGCACGCACACTCTCGGCACTTAAATCTGCAGGAGGCTCCATGGCCAATAGCGACAAAATTTGCAATAGGTGATTTTGTACCATATCGCGCAGTTGCCCTGCTTCGTCATAAAACCCCCAACGACCTTCAATACCGACACTTTCAGCCACGGTGATTTGCACATGGTCGATACTGTTACGATCCCAATTATTGGTAAACAATGAATTTGCAAAACGTAACACCAAAAGATTCAGTACCGTTTCTTTACCTAAATAGTGATCAATTCGGTAAGTTTGCTTTTCTGTGAAGTATTTTGAAACTTGGTTATTGATTTCAATAGAAGACTCTAAGGAGTGACCAATAGGCTTTTCCATAACCACACGATCAGCATCATTAATTAAATTAGCCTGAGCTAAACCCTGACAAATATCACCATAAATTGACGGAGGTGTTGAAAAGTAATAAACACGAGTCTTATTGCCATTAGCGAGTGCATCAGCTAAGAGATTAAATGAAGCACTGTCTTTAAAATCCAGTTGTTGATAAACAAAACGATTGATGAAACATGTCAGTACTTGTTCATCTATTGTTTCGTTGACAAAATTAGTTAAATTCTCGACCACAATACTTTTGAATTCTTCTAGACTATGTTCTTGTCTTGCTGCGCCCACTATACGGCTATCTTTATGGATTAAACCCGACACCTCCAATTGATAGAGTGCGGGTAATAGCTTACGTCGTGATAAATCACCTAAGGCTCCAAAAATGACGATGTCACTCGCTGATTGACAATCTAAATTACTCATAGAATTTCTCTTATTTAAAAGTGTATTGCTTTACTTATATTTTTACGCAAGTTTCGACGCAAGTGCAGTTACAGTAAAAAATAGTTGTAACTAAACTACATATGGGCCTAATTTAGCGCTTGTTTAGCTGACAGTAAAGAACTTTTTGTAATTTTACTACATATATCAATACCACGGTGAACTATTAGCTTACAAACAAGATGAGCTAAGGATTAATTGCTCTATTCGTCAAAACAAGCCCAACATAGTATGGTTTAAAGGGTAAACAGTACCAATTCAACTAACTTTACTGAGTTTAATCCAAAATTATGAAATAAAATTTCATTATTTCTGTTCCTTAGGCAGAAAATAAATTACAGTATAGACAAAATAGCCCATTAATTAATGTTGGCTATCATTCAAATATCGTTTAAATGTACTTTAAATATTTAGATAAAGACGATCTAGGATCAGACCATAATGAATATATTAGAAAAGATCACTAACGAACTAGACATGCTCAGTAAATCAGAACGTAAAGTAGCGGAAGTCATTTTAGCGTCACCAAGTACTGTTATTCACTCAAGTATTGCGGCACTGGCCAAACAAGCTAAGATCAGTGAACCAACAGTCAACCGTTTTTGTCGTCGGTTAGATACTAAAGGTTACCCCGACTTTAAACTTCATCTTGCGCAAAGCTTAGCTAATGGTACCCCTTACGTTAACCGCCATGTCGATGAAAATGATACGGCTGAAGAATATACCGACAAGATATTTGAATCAACGATGGCAAGTCTTGAACAAGCCCGTAAAAACTTAGACTCAAATGATATCAATCGCGCGGTCGACCTATTAACCCAAGCCAGCAAAATCTCATTTTTTGGTTTAGGAGCTTCTGCCATCGTTGCCCATGACGCCCAGAATAAGTTTTTCCGCTTTAATGTGCCTGTTGTTTATTTTGATGACATATTAATGCAACGTATGAGTGCTATAAATAGTCGCCAAGGTGATGTGGTTATTATGATTTCTCACACAGGTCGTACTAAATCACTGGTTGAAGTTGCTAATTTAGCAAAAGAAAACGACGCCACGGTTATTGGCATTACTGCAAAAGGTACGCCACTTGCTAAGGAATGTAGCATAGTATTGTCCGTTGATGTTTGTGAAGATACTGACCTGTATATGCCTATGTCATCACGCATTGCCCAACTCGCTTTAATTGATGTTTTAGCGACAGGCTTTACCCTACGTCGTGGTAGTAAATTTAGAGACAACTTAAAAAAAGTAAAAGATAGTTTAAGAAGTTCACGCTTCGAAAAAAAAGACTAAGTATTTAGTTCTAAGATTTGACACTGTATTTCAACCATCATTAATCAAGCCATAAACCAATTTAAAACGTAATTAAAAACGTAAGAGGATTAAAATGCCAAGAAGAACAAAGATTGTTGCTACCTTAGGTCCTGCAACTGACGATAGAAAAGTTTTAAAAGATTTATTAGCTGCGGGTGTAAATGTAGTTAGACTGAATTTTTCTCATGGTATTCCGCAAGATCACATTGATAGAGCAAAAAACGTCAGAGAGATAGCGAAAGAACTTGGCATTTATGTTGGTATATTAGGTGATTTACAAGGTCCAAAAATTCGTGTTTCTACCTTTAAAAATGGCCCCATTAAATTAGTCATTGGTGATAAATTTGAATTAGATGCCACGCTAGAAAAAGGTCAAGGCTGCCAAGAAAAAGTAGGTATTGATTATAAAAAATTAGTACAAGATGTGAATACCGATGACATCTTATTACTTGATGATGGTCGCGTACAATTAAAAGTATTATCGACCTCTGACACGTCAGTGTTTACGATAGTGACTGTTGGTGGTCCATTATCTAATAATAAAGGCATTAACCGACAAGGTGGTGGCCTAACTGCCCCAGCTTTAACGGCTAAAGATAAAGAAGATATTAAACTTGCCGCTAAAATTGATGTTGATTTTCTGGCAGTTTCATTTCCTCGTGATGCAGCCGATATGCGCGAAGCGCGTTTACTCGCTCAAGAAGCTGGTTGTGATGCCCGTTTAGTCTCTAAAATTGAACGTGCTGAAGCCGTGAATGATGATAAAATTCTTGACGGAATTATCTTAGCCTCAGATGTTGTTATGGTTGCCCGTGGTGATTTAGGTGTTGAAATTGGCGATGCTGCGCTTGTTGGTACACAAAAACATATTATCGCCCGTTCTCGTCAACTAAACCGTGTGGTCATTACCGCCACACAAATGATGGAAACCATGATTGAGCAACCTATGCCAACTCGCGCCGAGGTTATGGATGTAGCAAACGCTGTGTTAGATGGTACTGATGCGGTAATGTTATCGGCCGAAACAGCGGCGGGTAAATACCCGGTTGAAACCGTAAAAGCGATGGCAAATGTTTGTCTAGGTGCTGAGCAACACCGTTCGGTAAATGTTTCCAGCCACAGAATTGAGCTTACTTTCAGTGAAGTTTCAGAAACGATTGCCTTATCCGCTATGTATGCCGCTAACCATTTAGAAGGCGTTAAAGCAATTATAGCGTTAACTGAGTCAGGTCAAACCCCTAAAATAATGTCACGCATTACCTCAGGTCTACCTATTTTCGCCTTATCTCGTCATACAAAAACATTGAATAAAACGGCAATATACCGTGGAGTTTACCCTATTGAATTTGATTCAAGCAAGGTCAATCATGACAATTTATCGAATGAGATATTAAAAGCGCTCCGTGGTCACATTGACCTAGCTGTTGGTGATAAATTGATTTTAACGCACGGTGATATCATGGAAACTGTTGGTGCATCTAATACCTTAAAAGTGTTAACCGTCACTAAAAAACACCTTAGTAAATAACACCCAGAATTAAGGCTAAAAAAGGCCAGATGTTATCAACATCTGGCCTTTTTTGTTGCGATGAAAGTAAACGCTTAACTAACTATTAACGGCCTGCTTAACTTTATCTTTATAACTGCGACTCACCTTCAATTCTTTACCATTTTTCAATACTAAAAAATATTCACCATTGACTTGGCTACAAAATTTTTGAATAACATTCTTGTTCACTATGGTCGACCTATGATTGCGAATAAATTGCTTAGGATCTAAACACAGTTCTAGTTCTTTCATGGTTTTTCTAAGAATATAGGTATTTTCTTGTAAAATGTTTTGCTTAGTTTCTAAGGTGTGTACACACATATAATCACCAGCAGCATCAATCCAAAGAATATCTTTTACCGGTACACGGTTCACTTCGCCGGCATCCTTAATTGCCAAGATATCTGAATAGCTAGATAAGGTTAATTCTTGATTATTCTCTAATTCCGTTAAAATTTTCTGATAATCATTGCCCGTGACATCACTCACTAAACGCACTAATTTCGATTTATGTGCACTATCGGCGCTGCTTTTAAAATATTGTTGTATTTTTTTAATGGTCTGCGCCAGTCTGACTTCATCGGCTGGTTTTAATAAATAATCCAACGCGTGTACTTCAAAAGCTTTAATTGCATATTGATCAAAGGCGGTGACAAAAACCACCATAGGCATAGTTAAGCCCTGCTCGATAATACTTTCGAGCACCTGAAAACCGTTGAGACCTGGCATTTGAATATCAAGAAACATCAGATCCACTTGATAAGCACGTATCGCTGCTAATGCCTCTCTACCGTTACAACACTGCTCAATAATATTTATATTATCATGGGCTTGTAAACGTATGGTTAACCCCTTTCGAGCCAGTGGTTCATCATCAACAATGATGGTTGATAGAGACATAATGATTCCTAATTTATTATACCAATTACACTACTTTATTGAGCCACTTGCTATGAGTTACGGTAAAGAGCAACGCGGTACTTAACTTGTCGAAGTTAAACTATACTTTATTGTTAATTTAGTTCGAATGGCATACGCAGATTCACTTTAACACCTGTCGGTTGGTTATGGGAAACAACTAACGAAAATTTCTCATGATATAAAGCTTGTAAGCGCTCGCGGGTATTCACTAAACCGACACCACGCTCTCGGTGTAAGTTGCCATCGATAATATCAGCTCCTGGACCATTATCAGCTATTTCAATTAATAAGTCGTCGGCAAAACGCCGTACCGTAATAGTAAGACTACCACCCTGCTCTTGCACCGCAATAGCGTGTTTTATCGCATTTTCAGCTAATGGCTGTAAAATCATACTCGGAACTAACGCAGCTTGGCAATCATCATCTATGTGGAAATATAGCTGTAATCGGTCTTCAAAACGTACTTGCTCTATTGCCAAGTATAGTTGTAAGGCTTGTATTTCTGTTTGTAAACTAACCTTTTTCATCGGATCTTTATCTAAGGAGTAACGGAGAAATTCACTGAGTTTAGTGACCATAGAGTTAGCGGTTTTATTTTCTGCCACCAAAATAAGCGTTGAAATAGCATTGAGGGTATTAAACAAAAAATGAGGGTTCAATTGATAGCGCAACATTTTTAACTGGGCTTGATGTGCCACAGCATTCGCTTTAAGGACATTTTGCTTTTCTATTTGCAGCATTTGATAGTATTTACTACCAAAGTATAAGCCGCTCCAACTTAAAATAATGTAAAAAGAGCCTAACGTGGAACGGGTATACATATACCAAAATTCTGGCTCATAACCGTGTTTGTAGATTTCCCAATAGTTAATATTTTTAACTATTTGCCATAATACACCGGTAAAATAAGATGAAAGTATCACCACCAAGGCAATTTTAATGGGCGGAAAGTTCCACGCTTTTTGATAAATATAGCGAAGGGGTACGGTAAACAACCATCCAGCGTAAGCGTTAAGAAAAATAATTACCACAAATATATCACGCAAATCATGCTGTAATGAGCCAAGATAATGCACAAAAGCAAAGCCAAACCAACCAGCAGTATGGACCAGCCAAAATAAACGATTTCTATTTTCTAGTAATTCTTTCCAATTCACAAAGGTAACCATTTAAAGGATGCTATAAGGAAGTATGCGCTAATAATTAAATGATTTCATTGCCTTTGACCTTAGTAAACTAGCGACTTATCGCATAGTAACTAAGATAATCAAGCTATTATCTTAGCAAAGACAATATAGTAGCCATTAGCGCTAAAGGTAGGTTGTCAGTGATTAACAGGCCATCTAACAGAGTCTATTTGACTTCCCCAAAAGATAAACCTAACAACAAAGCAATGGCCCCAATGGTTGCCCACCTAATAAATGCATATGAATGTGGTAAACCTCTTGACCGCCATCGCTGTTACAATTGATAATTAAACGGTAGCCATCCTCATCAATGCCCTCTTCTTTAGCAAGCTTTTTGGCAACAGTAATCATACGCCCTAAAGTTAATTCGTCCTCACTAGTGACATCATTAATAGTGGCAATGTGCTTATTGGGCACAATTAAAATATGACTATCTACACGTGGCGATATATCTCTAAAAGCGGTTACTAAGTCATCTTGATATAATAAAGGCGTGGGGATTTCTTGACGTATAATCTTCGAAAAAATGGTTTCTTCAGTCATGGTTATTATTTCCTTTGTCAATTACTAAACATTTTATTGACTAGTTTACCTTTATATAAATATAAATCACTCTTTACTGTAGTTTATTAACCTTAAGCAACACGCTAGTTAAGCTAGCGATAACATGCATATTGTTTATTAAGGCTGGCATGGATATTAATCCCTGCTTTGTGATAAAAACTGTGCTTTAGCATGCCCGGCAAAGTGCAAACCTTATGGTCAGCGAGCATGCTTAATTGAATCGGCCATCAGAGAGGTCTGCGCTAAAATGGTGACCGACCTTCATTATTTATCAAGCTCAGCGCAACGATTGCGCTAAACTCAGTAGCGACCACGGCTACATCGGCTCGGCTTCACTTTTTCCACGTTTAAATTTTTGCTTAGTTTGATGTTAATGGCTTCGATTAGGTACAATTTTTCAATGCTCATAGCGGTAAATGCCTATTTTTATCTGACTAAACAAATTTCAGCCGAAATATAGTCCAGCTGAAAATAATAAGGCTCTGTTTTGCCTAGATATTCTAATAATAGCTTACTTACTGTCATTAGATAGACAAAGCTAAGGTGACTGTTTAGAATTACACATTTTTACATGCTCAGGTGCCCTATGTTTAGTGCTAAAAAGTATACCTCGTTTTTCTCTACACTGACCTTATTAAGTGCTGTTGCTCTAACTATGAATAATGCAACTGCTACAGATATGAAGCAGCAGGGTCAAGTAAAGCAAGTAGATTTACCTAAAAATATCATTATGGTTGTTGCCGATGGCATGGGACCAGCGTACACCTCTGCCTATCGGTATTTTAATGATAATCCAGCAACGGATGAAATAGAGCAAACAGTTTTTGACAGACATTTAAAAGGTCTCGCCAGTACTTACCCGGCACCTGTTTCAGGTTATGTGACCGACTCGGCTGCAGCGGCTACAGCACTAGCAACTGGCATAAAGACCTATAATGGCGCCATTAGTGTTGATATAAATAAAAAACCGTTACTAACGGTACTTGAATGGGCTAAACAACAGGGTAAGAAGACCGGCGTAGTGGTAACTTCGCGTATTAACCATGCCACACCTGCCTCATATTTATCACATAATGAAAGCCGCCGAAACTATGACCAGCTGGCAAATAGCTATATCGATAATGGCATCAAAGCTGATGTCTACTTTGGTGGTGGCTGGAAAAACTATATTCGCGACGATAGAAATATCGTTAATGAATTTAAACAAGCGGGCTTTCAATACATTGATAGTTACAGCCAGTTAACTGAATTAGTTCACGATAAACCTGTCATTGGTTTATTTGCCGACCTTGGCTTGCCTTGGGCGCTTGATGACAGTAATAAACACCGACTAACACTTTTAACCAAGGCTGCGACTAAGCAATTGAAAAACGAGGCTGGCTTTTTTCTATTAGTTGAAGCTAGCCAAATTGACTGGGGCGGACATGATAATAATATCGCGACGGCCATGCATGAAATGGATGACTTGGCCAAAGTGATGGAATATTTAGAATCATTCGTTGCAGAGAACCCTGATACCTTAGTGGTATTAACCGCGGATCACAGTACTGGTGGCTTGACCTTGGCGGCCAATAAAGACTATCGCTGGAATCCTGAAATATTACGTACCATGCAGCATTCACCAGCAACAATAGCGAAAAATATTGTCGCTAACGACCAGCTAAATCTTCAGGAAATCAATCAGTGGCTAAACTTTGACTTAAACAGCAAAGAATTCCAACAAATAATTCAGGTGAACGCTAGTTACCAGCAAGCGACAACACTGCACTTGTTGTTAAGCGCTACAGAAAAAACAGCACAAAAAGCGCCAGAACTTAAAGAATTCTATCGCCAGGCAATTTTGACTATCATTGATAAACGTACCAATACTGGCTGGACCACAACGGGCCATACCGCCATTGATGTGCCAGTATTTGCTTTTGGCAAGCAAAGTGAACAGTTTAGCGGCCAATTAGACAATACCGATATTGCTAAAAAGATATTTACCTTATTAGGAAAATAAGGTAACTAACCTGAACTCTGGATAAGCAGCACTTGCTCAATATTCCCCTTTATCCGATTCTCAGCGTTAACACGTCGATAAATAACCCGTTATTCATAAACGTTTTGCCTTGATAATCGAATAAATTGAAACATTGATAGTGTATATTGCTACTTAATCTTGTATATTTTGTTCTTAACAACCGTAACTCGTTGTTTTTACTTATACATCAAGCACTCATTATCCAGAGTTCAGGTTAACTAAATAGACATAGCTGACAAATGAGCACAAAATATAGTGCGCTTATTTGTCAGTTTATCAGTAAATTTTTTCACTGTGTTGTAGTTTAGTGTTGCTGAGTAAACAAGCGAGACGCGTAGGTCTACACAAGCATCAGCACAGTGTGCTCCTGCACTGTCTAACAAGGTTATCCATATACCGTCATGCTTATGAAACTCGCTGTTATCACTTCAGCAATACTCATTATAAAATCATAAGGTGACAATATAGACAACAGTATTGTGGAACAGAAGCAAATTTTTATTAAATACACTTAACCTTCAGCTAGAACTTTATTAAATCGTTCAAAACCACTTTCAAGATCACTGATTAAGTCTTCAACATCTTCTAAACCAATATGGAGGCGAATTAATGGGAACTCGCAATCAAAGCTAGTGGCACTACGAATAGAATTTACATTACTAAAACCCAAAATTAAACTTTCAAAACCGCCCCATGAATAGCCCAGTTTAAAGTGCTCTAAACCATCCAAAAATGCGGTTAATGCGACTTTGTTGCCGCAATTAAGTACAAATGAAAACAAGCCATTCGAGCCAGAAAAATCCCGCTTAAAAAACTCATGCCCTGGACAAGACGCAAAAGCGGGATGTAAAATTTTAGCGACTTCTGGTCGTGCCGTTAACCAAGTAGCAACGGTAATTGCACTTTGTTGATGTTGCTTTAATCTAACGACTAGGGTACGAATACCACGCAACGCTAGGTATAAGTCATCTGGGGAAGTACACTGACCCATTAAATAACTGTAATCACGAAGTTGCGGCCAATGTTTTTCTACTGCCGTTGCGGTACCCAGCATAACATCAGAGTGACCAACAATATATTTAGTCGCCGCTTGCACGCTAATATCTACACCATAATCAAACGGTTTAAAGTTAATACCAGCGCCCCAAGTATTATCAAGCATAACAATACAGCCATGTTTATGGGCAACCGCACTGATGCTCGGCACATCCTGTACTTCCATGGTAATTGAGCCGGGAGATTCTAAAAAAACAATACGGGTATTATCTTGGATCAGAGCTTCAATACCAGCACCGATCATAGGATCATAATAGGTGGTACTAACCCCTATTTTAGCTAATATTTTATCACAGTAATCCCGGGTAGGCTCATAAGCAGTATCCACCATTAAAATATGATCACCTTGCTGGATAAAAGCTAGAATAGCATTGGTAATAGCAGCAGTACCCGATGGGTATAATGCACAACCAGCACCGCCCTCTAACTCGGTCATGGCCTCACTAAAAGCAAAAGCTGTGGTGGTGCCACGACGGCCATAAACCATGGTTTGATTATGTCGATTGGCAACGGCATGATTCATTTCGGCAACCGTATCAAAAACAACCGTTGATGCCCGGGTAATTGCAGGATTGACCACACCCTTAGTCCATTTTGCGTTTCGTCCAGCTTTTACTATTTTAGTATCATGTTTCATATCAACTTCCATC
The DNA here is from genome assembly GCF_002207865.1 of Colwellia marinimaniae. Lineage (GTDB taxonomy): Bacteria > Pseudomonadota > Gammaproteobacteria > Enterobacterales > Alteromonadaceae > Colwellia > Colwellia marinimaniae. Next base: position 159,013 of record NZ_BDQM01000004.1, on the reverse strand, counting down.
AAAGGGGCTTAGCTAAGCGCATAAAAATTTATTCCAGCTATCTAGCCATCTAAATAATGATAAAGCATTTATAACCTGATTAAAGCTTACTGACTAGAAATTGTTAATATAAATTGAAAATAAATGTAATTAAAATAAAAAAACATAGCAGCCATTAAATAATCGTCAAAAAAGACCCAACTGGTCACCAGCAATCGACTCAAAGTCTCGGCCAATAAAGGGTAAAATATCATCTGCTATTGGCTTAAGTTGTTTCTCCACATAAAAATCATAATCAAGTTTACTGTCGTTAAACTCTAAGGGCTGGACCCCCTCTAGAGTAATTACATACCTAATGGTACTCCTATGTTTATATTGTTGCTCTTTACCCTGCGCTGTTAACTTTTTATTGGCAATCAGTGCCGCTTTAATATGAGGCGGTGTATTAACGTAATCACTGAGCTTTCGTCGAATTTTTTTCTGATAAATCAATTTATTGTCATAATGGCCATGCTTCAAATTAGCCACTATCATTTTAATATATTCATCAATGGGCTCATCGTTAAACACTAACCGATAAAGCTCTTGTTGGAAGTCTTTGCTTAACTCGGTCCAATCACTTCTCACTGTTTCCAAGCCTTTAAAGATCATCACACCATTAGCAATACCGGCATAACGCTTTTTAGTACCAATATCATTTTGACCTTTGCCGGTATTTTTACCGGCGTTTTTACCGGTATTAAAGCCACGTATTTTAGGCATTAAAAATTGAGTGAAATGGGTTTCAAATTCGATTTCTAATTGGCTAGTGATTTTAAATTCTTGTTGCAGGGTATATTGCCATTTATCATTAATAAATTTTTGTAACTCAAGGCCTATTTTCGTTGCCTGTTGCTTTGATTTATCGGCACCGATATAAACAAAAAGGGAGTCGGTATCACCGTAGATGACTTTATGGCCTTTTGCGGTGATCCAACGACTGGTTTTCTTTAAGATTTCATGGCTTCGTTTGGTAATAGAGCCCGAAAGTCGAGGATCAAAAAACCGACACCCGCTAGAGCCTAAAACACCATAAAAACTGTTCATAATAATTTTAATGGCTTGTGATAAAGCGGCATTTTTTTGTAATTTAGCTTTATCTCGCTCTAACCAAAGGGTCTCGATGATATCAGGTAAAAAGTGCGCGTCTCTGGAAAAATAAGCGCCATCAAAGCCCTTGATAACACGAAGACGGTTATCTTGATGCCAATGCCCGTCCTTGTCTTTCACTGACTTCAGCGCACGAACCTCTTCAAGACCTTCAATTAAGCCCATGGGATCAATTTTAAAGGTACGTATTATAGAGGGATATAACGACTTGAAATCCAGTACCAAAACATTTTCATACAGGCCCGGTATTGAATCCATAACATAGCCACCAGGAGATACTAGACCAGAGTCACCATCCCCCATATTAGGGGCGATATACCCACTGCGATGCAACTTAGGTAAGTATAGATTGGTAAATGCCGCCACAGAGCCACCTATTCTATCAATGGCTAAACCCGTAAGTTGCGCCCTTAGCTGGGCAAAAGCCAGTAACTGAGTTTTTTCAAAAATAAGCCAAACTAAGCGGCAATCTTCTAAGTTATAAGCGGCCAGTGCTGGTTTGTTATGGTTAAAATTGTCGGTGATCTCTTCTACTCTATTATCAACATCAACCACCTTTTTGCCCAAGCCAAGTAGCTTATGGGCGACATTATCAAGTGAAAAACTAGCAAAACTATAAGTAGCACTTTTCAACAAATCGATACCATCAAGGACAACACGACCTGCTATTTCAATAAAATTTTGCTCAGGGTTATTGGCATTTTTACGCCAATTAGGACTACTACCATCACGGCCAATAGCAAACTCAATACCATATAAGTCACAACGTTTTTGTAATAAGATAAAATCAAAATTGATGACGTTCCAACCAATAAGAATATCGGCATCAAATCCATTCACTGCCACAATAAATTGCTGCAATAGCTGTTTTTCATCTTTTAGCCATTGAATATAATTTTCGCTCGTTGCTTGTGGCTCACCAATCATTAAGACCCGTTTAAATTCATCTTTACTAGCCGAGGTATTAGTATTACAGGCGTACAAACCAATGGAGTATAGCTGCCCTTGCATAGAGCATTCGATATCTATAGAGAGCATAGTAAGGCTAATGTCACTTTGTGCTGTAGCGCGCTTACACCTAGCTTGTGTTATTAATTGGTAACCCTGAGAAGCTTTATCGCTGTCATTACTTGGCTTACCATCAATATAATCACCTAGCCCTTTAGTCATAACATCACTTACATAAGTAATATCTGCAGTAATATGGCGCTCCATTAAGAATCTGTCGTCGGGGCGAATATCATCTTCATAACATTTTATTTGTTTAGCTTTTAAGGCCTCTCTAGCACGGTAAAAACTGCGCATAGAGTTAAAATACAGGGCAGCAACCTTTTGCTGAGCAAAGGTTTTTAATGATAATTGTTGAGATTTTGCTAAAGGAATATCTTGGGCAGTCAATATACCTTGAGCAATCTCTAATTGATGATGTTCAACAAAAAAAACAGCGAGTTCATGCTTTATTTGCAGTTTAACTGGGCCAGAGCTACTTTTCAGCCAAAGGGTAACTTGCAAACCACTGGCGCTATCTTGCACTTGGCGGGTAAGTAGAAAGCCGCTATTGATATTGATGTTGTTAAAAGTTGCCATTTTATGGTGTTTTTTTCGTGTGAAGCGCTTAAACCTGTTAATATATACAGCAGTGTAACCGATATCCTGTTTTTTGGAAACTAGTAACAATGTTATCTGATAAGTTAAAACAAGCTATTCGTCAGGCCTATAAAGCCATCGGCGAGAACTTACCTCACTTTAATCCTCGTAAACAACAAACTTTACTGATTGCCGAAATAGCTAAAACTCTAGCAGGTGAATACAGTAAAGATAGAAAGATAATTACTATTGAAGCTGGCACAGGTACAGGAAAATCCCTCGCTTATTGCCTAGGCGCAATTCCCCTAGCGCTTGATCGAGATAAAAAGGTTTGTATTTCAACGGCCACTGTCGCCTTACAAGAACAATTAGTCGACAAAGATCTGCCTTTTTTTAAAAAACACTCGGGCTTAAATTTTGAATTTACTTTAGTCAAGGGCAGACAACGCTATGTCTGTCGACAAAAATTAAGCCAAGCGGTGACCACTGGCTCAGATAATGAAGCCGCTCAAGTTGGTTTTACTTTTGCAGAAAAGCCCGATGCAAAAGATGTTCGCACACTCAATGCCATGCACAAGGCCCTTGTTGATGGCTCCTGGTTAGGCGATATTGACTCTTGGAAAACCCAGCTACCTCAACATATTTGGCAGCAGGTACAAAGTGATAAACATAGCTGTTTAAAACATTTAGCTGAGCATAGTCACTGTCCTTTTCACAAAGCACGTGAAACGATGGACCAAGCTCATGTTTTAGTTATCAATCATAGTTTATTATTAGCCGATCTTGAGCTCGGTGGCGGTAGAATACTGTCATCACCAGAAGATACCTATTATATCATTGACGAAGCGCACCACCTAGCCAAGGTAACCCGTGATTTTTCCAGTGCCAGTATTAGCCTAAAAGGCTCAATTGAGTGGTTAACTAAACTCGGAGAAACTGGCGATAAAATGGCTAAATTGATTAAGTCAAAAAGTGCTATTTCTCCGGCAACTAAATTAGGCGATGACTGCCAAGATTTACTCATGGAAATGCAAAAAGTAGTTAATTTCATTGACGCTAATGCCAATACTTATTTTCAAGAAAATGATTCATTATCCCAGAACAATAAATTTACTAAGAAATCTCAACATGATGAACAAGTGTATCGATTTGAAAATGGCATCATCCCACCAACATTAAAAACCTGGGCTGAAGATTTACAAGGCTTAAGTAAAAAATCATTAGCCCATTTAAATAAACTCTATAACGGACTTATTGAATCGGTAAAAGATGGCGATACCCAACTGTATTTAGCCGAGCCATTACTGGCTGAAGCTGGCTTTATGTTGCAACGTTTAGACAATTTACAAGCCCTATGGTTTATGTATGCTAAAACTGATAGTGAAAAAGCAGCCCCTATGGCTCGTTGGTTACAGAAACTGACCTCTAAGCGTCATGATTACCTATTAAGCGCATCCCCTATCGAAGTAGGTTTTACCTTAGAAGATATGCTGTGGAGCAAATGTGAAGGTGCCGTATTATGCTCAGCAACCTTACGGGCCTTAAATTCCTTCGACCACTTTCGCTTTCAGGTGGGTTTAAAAAATAATGATGGCAGTCAATATCAATACGTTGACTCCCCTTTTGATTACCAGCATAACGCGAAATTAGTTATAGCTAATATGGAAAATGAAGCCAGCGCACAAGAGTTCACTGATGAATTAATTGCTAAATTACCAAAATACCTTGCCCAAGGAAGTGCCAGCTTGGTGCTATTCTCTTCCTATTGGCAAATGAATAAGGTCGCACAAGCACTCAGGGATGAAAGTGATATTGAAATCATGGTGCAAGGCGAATTATCGCGACAACAAATAATAACAGAGCATAAAAAACGTTGCGATAATAACAAAGAAAGTATTATTTTTGGTACACAAAGCTTTTCAGAGGGGCTAGATTTACCTGGAAACTACCTTACTAACTTAATTATCACCAAACTGCCGTTTTCGGTGCCAACTTCGCCAGTTGAACAAGCTCAAGCTGAATATGTCACCGCTAAAGGTGGTAACCCGTTTATGACCTTATCTGTACCTGATACAGCGAAAAAATTGGTACAAGCTTGTGGTCGTTTATTACGGAATGAAAGGGATAAAGGTATTATAACCTTATTGGATAAACGTGTAGTAACCAAACGCTATGGTAAGCAAATACTCGACTCTTTGCCGCCTTTTAGCCGAGTGTATGAAAAATAATTTAAGCTAATTTTAACTGTTGCTTTAATAAACTGTTCTGTACACCATAAAAAGGCTTAAAAAAACTTTAAGCCTTTAACGGGTATTTAATACGCTTTCTTACCTCGAGCATATTCTAATGCTTTAGCATAAGCCTTTGTTGTCGCTCTAATATCGACTTGTTTAGTAAAGTCAATATTCACTCCCGCTTTAACTAGCTCTTGGTAAAAATCGGCTATAGCACAACTTTTAACTTGTTGACAAACGATGGCATATTTAAATATTGCTGGCTTATAGGCCTGCAAAGAGGCTTTTTTAAACCAAACCAGCGCTGCAGGTAAACTTTTCCGTACCGCTGTGCCGGTAAGGTACATTTGAGCAAGATTGACTTGACCTTGAGCAAAGCCAAGATCTGCAGACTCTTGAACCTTCACTAATGCTATTGCTAGTGCTGATTCACTACCGCTTTCAGCAAACTTTAAATACTCTAAGCCAATAAAGTTTTCTTTTTTACCTGGAATGAATACCGAAGTCGATTCAAAATGTGAATCTGGGACAACTACATTACCGTCAAGTATATTATTTTCTGGGCGACGAGCCAAAAGGATAGCACCTGAAGTGATCATTCCTTGTAATTCTTCAGCATTATAATTATGACGTTTTTCTTGGAAAAAACTTTCGGACCTCAGTAGCGCATAACGTATTGTTTCATTCAACTCATGCTCTTGTGGATAAAAAAAGCTACTAAAGTTAAGCGTGACTACATCGCCGGTAATATCTTTAACTTTTGCCATACGAAATTTCTCCGCGGGGCGAAGGTTATCTTCAATGACTCGGAAATCGATATAATAAATATCATTCAATTGAGGCGCAGCGACAATAGCTTTTGTTTGCTCGCTTAATTGGTAGTTTTTATAAAAAATACTAACCGCTAGCGCAACTGCAGCAAAAACAACCACAGCGATTATTTTACTTCTATGCTTGGTCAGCCAAGGATCGGGATCCTTAGTATCTAAAGTATAATGGTAATAGGATTCATCTTGTTTATCTTCTGCGCTTGGAGTATCGGCACTAGCTAATGTTTCTTCAGATTCTGCTTCTGATACAGCCTGTTGCTCAACTTCTGCTTCGGGCAAAGCTCCATCTTCCTCATATTGGCGAACTGCTGCTTGTGGCATAACCGCTCCTTATTTTTATTTTCATAATTAATACCATTTGAACATAAATTAAACAAGCGTTAATTTTATGTTACTTTGATTTAACATTTGTATTGCTACACTAAAACCACTTCAACATGACACTAAGATGCCCAGTAGCAATGGCTTTAATTCACATCGCAAGCATCTGAGTTTATTAAAATTATTTAAATTGTTTAGACGAATATTTTAATGGTTTTAAGTATACATTTTTATAGCAATTAAAACAATCGTTTGATTATTGTGCCAAAAATAGCCTTTTACCTGACAAATTTTCTCTCTTTGTTAACGTAGCGGCTATTATTTTGTATTAGCCTAACTTGACTTATCAGGATAAGATGCCAAGTACCTCACTTGTCTTATTTACAGTTTACACATGAAAAAAACAATTAAAGTTACCTTATTATCATTACTTATATTCCCGGGCGTTGGACATTTACTATTAAAAAAATATGCAATAGCCTTAGGGTTTATCGCTAGCTTTGCCTACCTACTATTGGGTTTTGTCAATGAGATGTTGACTAAGAGTCAACAAGTCATTGACAGTATTATGCGAGGGGACGTTTCTCTTGATGTTGCTGCAATCCGACAAGCATTGATTGAGCAAGGCGTATTAGAAAATCCTCAGCTAACAACTGTAGGTTATGTAATGCTAGCTATCTGGGGACTTTCCGCTTTTGACGCCTATCGAATTGCAAAAAAAAGCAAAGCAGATAATATCAGCGAATAAAACCAGTAAAGTAAATTTCAGCTGCTTTTTACTTTTAAGGTATCAGTAGCGACAAAATGGCCAGTTACAACATCAACGGGTTATTTTGCAGCTAGCAAGTTGTTATTTAGGCTAAATTCTTATCTGCATATTAGAAAAGTGATAAACGCTACACATTTGCCTCAGCATCCCCTCGCGCAAGCGTTAATGTACCCTAGACCATGACTATTATTCGGCCATTGAGACACCTGACAATATGTTACTTTATCTAGCGCTTTTTTATTTCGCTATTGCTGGGTATAATTACCTTGTTTCCCTTTTTGAGTATTGTTAATGAATTACCTGCCACTAGAAAGTTTAAAAAATGCTTGGATTTTCAAGCATAAGAGTTTACCTATTGCTGAATCGGATCTAGCAAAAATAAAACCTCTGAGTATCGAACGTGCCAATATAGTATGGGACACCTTTATTTCTCGCCAAGTAGATCACCCAGACTTTTTCAAAAAAGGCGATTGGCCCTCAGATAATAGCAACTGGTTAGAGCAAGGAAAGTGGGAGGGGCTATGGGACAGCAATGAAGCCGCACTACCTGAGTTAATCGACCAACATCTAGACTGGGATCAAAATACCGTGGTCTACTACTGTAATTCCCGAGATAATGTCATAGAGACAAATTGGTTAATATTCAAACGTTGTTGGAAAAACTTTTTGTTTATGGATGATGGCCCTATTTTGCTGGGTAAAAAACGTCAACAAGTGGTGCAATTTACCAGTAATGGCTATTTTAAAGTTGGCCAAAAACCAAACAATTCTTAAGCAATCCGCTATTCAAATCAACTTTTTATTCTAACGGTCCTACTTTGCATAAAAACAATCGCCATAAACAAGGTTATAACTTTACGGTTTTAGTTAAAAAACATCCTGAATTATCACCTTTTATTATAAAAAATAAATATAATAACCAAGATACCATCGATTTTGCTAATCCATTGGCAATTAAAGTACTTAATGCCGCTTTATTAAAAAGTGACTATCATATCAGCTTCTGGGATATACCTGATGGTTACCTATGTCCCGCTGTCCCGGGAAGAGTTGACTATATTCACCATCTCCATGACTTACTCACGGCAACGGCAACAACACGGTTAGTTGCGAAGAAACCCGTTAAAGTGCTCGATATAGGCACAGGAGCCAGTTGCATTTACCCTATTTTAGGGCAAAGAGCATACGGCTGGCATTTTGTCGCCTCTGATATTGACCCCATTTCAATCAAGGTGGCAAAACAGATAATATCAGCTGATAAAACACTCAACCAAGCGATTAGCTGTCGTTTACAACCCAATAGCAATCATATCTTTAATGGTATTATCGCTGAAGATGAATTTTATCATCTAACCCTATGTAACCCGCCATTTCATCGTTCTTTAGCAGAGGCAAGTCAAGGCACTAGGCGAAAATGGCAAAATTTGAATAAAGCTAGCACCCCCTCGAAAAAGCAAACAGAAAAACTAAATTTTGGCGGACAAAAAGCTGAACTATGGTGTCCAGGTGGTGAATTAGCCTTTATTGATAAAATGATTAAGGAAAGTAAGAATTATCAGCAACAGGTACTTTGGTTTACCTGTTTAGTCTCGAAAAAAGAGCACCTGTCAAAACTAAAATTCTATTTAAAAAAAGCGCAAGTAAAACAAATCAAAGTGATTAAAATGGCTCAAGGGCAAAAGATAAGTCGCTTTATTGCTTGGAGTTTTTATGATATTAGTTAACCTAATAAGACACTTATACCTCTTTTATTAAGTTTTTGGTCTTGTTGTGCACAGGAAAAATAAATCAGGGCAAGACGCTCGATTGAGCAATAGCGAGCTATTGGGATTGAGAGCAACGCTGACATGGAGTATTTTAACCCGCACAAGTGAGCGATAATTTAAGATATGCGGCCATTTAGGGACATTAAAGCCCCTAAGCGTTTTCGTTATCTGTACTAGCAAGACCACCCGTAACCAACTCTCCCAAGCGAAATAACTGCCATTGCCCTGGCGCCATTTTATGCCAGGTTTCATCACCGGTGAGCGGTTTTGTCGCAATAACAGTGACAATATCATTACTGGTGGTTTCTTTTTGAAAATCGACCGCCATTTCTGCATCAATAAGACTTGCTTGACCAAAGGGGGCTTTACGAGTGAGCCAATGCAAGTTAGTAGAGCAATACACGAACATGTATTCACCATCAGTAATAATAATATTGGCAACGCCAAGCTTATCAATTTTTGCCGTAAGTGCCGCGATAAAGCCAAATAATGTTTTAGCCTCTACCTGCTTAGCGCCAAACTCTAAGTGTAATTGATCAAGTATCCAACAAAAAGCATGTTCACTATCCGTGGTACCAATGGGTAAATGAAAGTGAATAGGTAGCTCACTATTAAAGTCTTTTAACTGACCATTATGTGCATAAGTCCAATTTTTACCCCACATTTGACGAACAAACGGGTGGGTATTTTCAAGACATACCGCGCCAGAATTAGCTTGTCTGATATGGCAAACTACCGCTTCACTCTTCATCGGGTATTTAGTAACCAGCTCGGCGATAGGCGAATGTGCACTAGGCATGGGATCTTTAAAGCTTCGACACCCCTTGCCTTCATAAAAGGTAACGCCCCAACCATCACTGTGTGGCCCAGTATTACCACCACGCTGCATTAAACCACTAAAACTAAAACAGATATCTGTTGGCACATTGGCACTCATCGCTAAGAGCTCACACATAAATCAATTAATCCTTTTAAAACAAGTAACTTAATCGAACTGGCAACCTTGGAAATTCAGTGCAGTGTCAGTAAGGGGGTCACTATAGAAAATAAAAAGCTAAACAGATCAAAAATCCGTTTAGCTTTAATTAATATTAAGCTGTAATTGGCGTTAAGTCACTAGATAACTTAACCACACTTTCTTTTAGTGTAGTAAAAGCTGGGGCTTGTTGTGATGGGCCAACACCTAGGTGAGGGTGAGTACTTAAGGTAGGCGGATTAAATACCACCAGCGCCATCATTAGGAGTTACTGCTTCATCTCCCTTTTTTATCGTGAGTTTTTGAGCAGCACGTTGAAGTTTAGTCATGTTTACACTGGATAATTCCAACATCATTGAATCTTTAAAATTTAAAGTTAATTAAAAAAAACAGTTAATAACTTACCGGTTTTAACAAAACCTTCAATTATTAACTGTAAAAACCAGTACATTTGACCTGGTACACTTTAAAAACAAATACAACAATGAAAATTGTAACTCCTTGTTACGAATAAAAACATTACATTACATTACACGCTATTGTATACCGTAGCTTTATCGTGTTGTATGCCACTGTGTTGTTGCATTTATTATATTTTTATTTATTACCTTTTTCATTAAAAATACTATCCACATATTCCCGCCGGCGATTTTCTCACTTACCTAGCTATATCTATCATAATGAATGATTGATACGCCTGATTTAGCATGCGGCTACAATAATGGCGCATATTTCCTTACTAGTACCCGCCGCATCCTTGAAAATTTCACCCGTACACCTAAAGTGACATGGGTAAAAAATGGCCATCTCATATTTTTACAGCAACATTGATATAGACAGCAGGTTACCATTTGATGGTACTAATTCTGATAGTGCTAAAAAAATATTTCTTACCTAACAATGTGCCATTGATAGCACTTAATACATAGTTAACCTCTTAACTTAAAAGTAAAATATGCTTGGCTAAAGCAACAATTTATTCTATAAATAGAGTATATCATTGACAATAAATTATTTTAAATTCAAATACTTTTTCTTATATTAAGCATCACATCAAAAAACACTAAAAGGGATTCCTGTGGATATTATTATTTGGTTATTTGTCGCATTTTCGCTTACTTGGTTTATGAGCTATGCCAGAACAACATTATCTAGTTTTACCTTAGCCTTTGCCGCACTGATGGCCTTAGGGTCTTTTTTCAACATAATAGGTATAGTATCTTGGTTACTCTTTGCTGTAATCGCACTACCACTGAATATAGATAATATCCGCCAACAGTTTATTAGTATGCCCTTGTTGGCTCTTTTCAAGAAAATAATGCCACGAATGTCCTCAACAGAACAACAAGCCATTGATGCCGGTACCACATGGTTTGATGCTGATTTATTTCGCGGTGACCCTGATTGGGAAAAATTACATAATTACCCTCGACCGCGACTGAGCCCCCAAGAGCAAGCATTCATCGATGGACCTGTTGAGCAGGTTTGCGCCATGGTTAACGATTGGCATATTACTCATGAAATTGCCGATCTACCACCAGAGATATGGAAATTTTTAAAAGAAAACAAATTTTTTGCCATGATCATTAAAAAAAAATATGGCGGCCTAGAGTTCTCCGCTTTTGCCCAATCTCGTGTCTTACAAAAACTTACTGGGGTGAGTTCCGTGCTTGCCAGTACTGTAGGAGTTCCTAACTCATTAGGTCCAGGTGAATTATTACAAGAATATGGTACTAAAGAGCAACAAGACTATTACTTACCACGTTTAGCCTCAGGTAAAGAAATCCCTTGTTTTGCCCTTACCAGTCCAGAGGCAGGATCTGATGCGGGTGCTATTCCAGATTACGGCATTATTTGTCATGGCCAGTTTGAAGGCAAAGATGTCTTAGGTATGAAGCTCACTTGGGATAAACGCTATATCACTTTAGCCCCTATTGCGACAGTGTTAGGCTTAGCATTTAAATTACAAGACCCGGACCAACTGCTCTCAGATAAAAAAGAGTGGGGCATCACCTGTGCCCTTATTCCCACCAATTTACCTAATATTATTATTGGCCGTAGACATTTCCCTTTAAATATTCCCTTTCAAAATGGTCCAACACAAGGTACTGATGTTTTTGTGCCACTTGACTTTATCATTGGTGGCTCTGCTATGGCTGGACAAGGCTGGCGTATGGTGGTTGAATGCCTTTCTATAGGTCGTGCTATTACCTTACCGTCAAATAGTGCCGGTGGTATTAAAACCGTGGCTTTAGCTACTGGAGCCTATAGCAGGATAAGACGACAATTTAAAATGCCCATTGGTAAAATGGAGGGTATTGAAGAGCCACTTGCTCGCATAGGCGCAAATGCCTATCTCATGGACGCCGTCACCACGATGTCAACCGGAGCCATAGATCTGGGTGAAAAGCCGTCTGTTATTTCAGCCATAGCCAAATATCACCTAACCGAAAAGATGCGTTCGTCCATTATCGATGCCATGGATATTCACGGTGGTAAAGGTATTTGCCTGGGACCGAACAACTATTTAGCACGCGGCTATCAAGGGGCACCTATCGCCGTCACCGTTGAAGGGGCTAATATTTTAACCCGCAGTCTAATTATTTACGGTCAAGGCGCCATTCGTTGTCATCCCTATGTGCTGGCAGAGTTAGAAGCTGCCAATAATAGTGATAGTGAACAAGCGCTTAATGACTTTGATCATGCGATTTTTGGACATATAGGTTTTACTATCAGTAATATTAGCCGTAGTTTATGGTGCTCAATTACCGGTTCACGCTTCTTGAATAGCCCATTTAATGACGAAACTCACCGTTACTATCAATTACTTACTCGCTTTAGTGCCAACCTAGCGATGCTTTCGGATATTTCCATGCTTATACTGGGTGCGGAGCTTAAACGTAAAGAACGTATTTCTGCGCGGTTAGGAGATGTACTTAGCCAGCTATATTTAGCGAGTGCCACCTTAAAACGATACAATGATGAGGGCCGAAAAACGGCTGATCTGCCCTTTGTTCAGCATGCCGTTGAAGATTGTCTCTATAGTATGCAACATGCCATTGACGAGCTTATTAGTAATTTTCCGAACAAGGTGGTGGCAAAACTTTTACGGCTGATAATATTCCCTCTAGGTATGTGGCTGAAAAAACCAAGTGATGAAATAGCGCAAAAGGTAGCAAGAATACTACAAACACCTGGTGCAAGTCGTACTCGCTTAGGTCAAGGGCAATATTTAACTCGCGATGGCAATAATATTTTTGGTAAATTAGAACAAGTACTTGAGGATATTATCAATTGTGAAGCAATTCATGAAAAAATCTGTCGTGCTTTAAATAAAACATTACCATTTTATCAACTAGATAAAGTAGCCGAGCTTGGGCTGTCTGAAAACATTATTTCTAAAGATGAAGCAGAGTTATTAACGACTGCAGAGACTGGGCGACAATGGGTTATTGCCGTAGACGACTTTGATAGTAAAGAATTATCTGCATTTAAGCCCAAAATTTAGATAAATAATGTACTAAAATCCACCTTAGTAACTGTGTGAATTTGTAGTATGGATATATAAAGTGCCTTTTAAATATTATCAGTTGCAAGAAACGATGTTAACATAAGGTAAATATAATGATAAAACTAATACTTTAACTGAGCTGAACATGCCCGTAAAAGAGATAATGCCCCAAGAGCAGACGAATATGCCGGTAAAACGTCGCTCAAAAGGGCAAAGAACACGCGAGAAAATTCTGATTGCTGCGATTGAGGTTTTAGCGCTCAATGGTATAAAAGGGACTACCCACCGTGCCATTGCCAGCCATGCACAACTACAGCTTTCTTTAACGACTTATTATTTTAAAGATATTCAAGAACTTATTAATCAAGCATTTAAATTGAATGCAGAACATATCACCTCGCGTGCTGATACAAACTTAGCCGCCGCTTGTATCCTTATTACTAAAATAGAGAAGAAAGAACTAAGAAAGACAGCAGTTAAGGAAGCATTGTGTCTACAATTGAGTGAAATGACATCTCAGTATTTAATTGACAACATCAAACACCAAGCTATATCTCTTGCTGTCGAACAATTAATGTTAACCGAGATCCAAGTAACGCCAGAGTTACGCTTGCTTGCCCAAGAACATCAATTAGCTCAGTTAGTACCTTATGAGCAGCTATGTCGATTTTTTAACAAAGTGAATCCTGAACTTGATGCTAAAATAATGTACACGGTTTTCTCTCAACTGCAATATGCTCAACTTGCCATGCAAGTAAACATTGATAGCGAGTTAATTGCACAGACAACTCGCAGGATTATTGCTTGGATTATGTCACTAAAATAATTGATAAATGGTTAATAAAAAAGGCCCGTTAACTATAATATATAGTTACCGGGCCTTTTTTGTACTAAAGACTAAAACTTAATTTAGTTTACTTTAGTTATGAATTAAAGAAACGACATCAATTCTTGATCAAGTTGCATTATGCTTTTTGGATCTGTCATCATAGTTTTAGCTAAAGACTTAGTTCTAGGTAACATTCTCTCAAAATAAAACTCAGCTGATTTGATTTTTGCTCGGTAGAAGTCACGATTTTCAACATCTCCAGCTAATTTTTCATAGGCAGATTGCGCCATTTGAGCCCAAAAATAAGCCATGACGATATAGCCAGAATACATCAAGAAGTCGACTGATGCTGAGCCAACAATATCACGATTCGATTTAGCCTTGAGTGCTAAGCGTATTGAATACTGTTGCCAGTTAGCGATAGCCTTACCCAATGGCCAGATAAAGCGATTCATTTTACGTTTATGTGGATTACTTGAAATTAAACTGTTGTTTTTACAAAAGCCAAGGACCTCTTTAGAGAAATCATTTAAAGACTTACCACGAGTCATTAATATTTTACGACCTAATAAATCGAGTGCCTGAATACCTGTGGTGCCTTCATAAAGCGTAGAAATTCTTACGTCTCGTACTATTTGTTCCATGCCCCACTCTTTAATATAACCGTGGCCACCAAAAATTTGTAAACCATGATTAGCACTTTCAGTGCCAAGTTCAGTTAAAAAAGCTTTTAAGATAGGCGTGATAAAACCTAAACGATCATCTGCTGCTTGACGCTCTGCTTCGGTTTTTGCCATAGAAATATCATCAACAATTTTAGCTGTATAATAAATCATTGCCCTGCCGCCTTCAGAAATCACTTTTTGTGTCATCAGCATCTTACGCACATCAGGATGAACGATAATAGGGTCAGCAACTTGATCAGGATATTTTTTTCCTGTTAAAGAACGCATAGATAAACGTTCTTTGGCATAAATTAATGAGTTTTGAAAAGCTAGCTCTGCGGCACAAACGCCTTGTAACGCTGTACCGATACGCGCAGTATTCATAAAGGTGAACATACATTCTAAACCTTTATTCTCTGGACCTATTAGCGTACCAACGGCATTGTCAAAATTAATAACCGCTGTCGCAGAAGCTTTAATACCCATTTTTTCTTCTATTGAGCCACAAGTAACATTATTTGCCTCACCTAGGGTACCGTCTTGATCCGTTTTTATTTTTGGTACAATAAATAAGGAAATGCCACGAGTGCCTTTTGGCGCGTCTGGTAATCTTGCTAGGACGATATGGATAATATTATCCGTCAAGTCATGATCACCTGCAGAAATAAATATTTTAGTGCCGGTGATATTGTAAGTGCCATCGCCATTTGGCTCGGCTTTTGTTGTCACTTGCCCTAAATCAGTACCACATTGCGCCTCGGTTAAACACATGGTACCGGTCCAAGTACCCTGAATTAAACGTGTTAGATACAACTCTTTTTGCTTATCATTACCATGGGTAGTAATAGTATTCATGGCACCATGGCTAAGGCCTGGATACATTGCCCAAGACCAGTTGGCTGTGCCTGTCAATTCTGATTGCACCATGCCTAATGAAGGTGGTAAACCTTGTCCACCATATTCCAATGAATGCGATAACGAAGACCAGCCGCCATCAATGTACTGTTGATAAGCTGCTTTAAAGCCTTTAGGTGTTGTTACCTTGCCATTATCATAGTGACAACCTTCTTTATCACCACTTTGATACAAAGGCAGTAATTCATTTTCACAAAACTTTGCACATTCTTGCAGAATTGCATCCACTAAGTCAGGCGTTGCTTCTTTAAATTCTTCATATTTTTTATAATGATCATAATAATTGAATACGTCTTCAAGCAAAAATTTAATATCTGCTATGGGTGCTTTATAAGTTAGCATTAGCTTTCTCCGACAAATTTAGTGAACTATTTATAATTTTATAATTTTATAATTTTATAGCTAGATTAAAGCACTGGTCGTACCACTAATTCAAGCTTTTTTTAGTTTTTTATTAATAATGACAATAGACAACAAATATTTGCCAGCAAAATAACCCGCTATATAAAAGCATAAACCTAGGCTTAACTACGCAAAGCGCTATAAAAATCAATTAGAAAGATAAAGAAAGTAAGTGCTAGTGCAAATAAAAATAACAAGGTAAGTAATTGATAATCTATTATTTTTGGTAAGTGTTTAAGATAAAGCTGCGACTAGTTAATGCTATAGAAGGAAAATATGGGATGTAATTCCGTATTAGCAGACATTCTGTGTTTTATTGGGTGTTTAACTGGGTATTTATATCAAGGGGGATATGCTAGATAATCAAATAAATTGGTGGAACGGATGGGACTCGAACCTGCGAAGAACCATTCGGTGTGACAGACCGCCTACCTTATAAAAAGATAACCAACTGAACTGCCGATTCGCTGTATTTCATTTTAAGATTTTAACGACTCTTATGACGCAGCAACTATGATGATTTTAAAAAAATTTGATGGAGTGGACGGGACTCGAACCTGGGAAGAACCATTCGGTGTGACAGACCGCCTACCTTATAAAAAGCTAACCAACTGAACTACCGATTCGCTGTATTTCGTTTTAAGATTTTAATGACTGTTAGATCGCAGTAACTATGATGATTTTAAACAAAATTGGCGGAGTGGACGGGAATAGAGCCGTAAATACATCCGCTGTGACAGGCCGCTTATCTTATAAAAAGCTAACCGACTGAACTTCCACTGCGCTGTATTTTATTTTAAGATTTTAATGACTGTTAGATCGCAGTAACTATGATGATTTCAACAAAATTGGCGGAGTGGACGGGACTCGAACCCGCGACCCCCGGCGTGACAGGCCGGTATTCTAACCAACTGAACTACCACTCCGCATATCTTGTTATCTCGAGTTTATCACTAGGGTAAGTGAACGGTACTCGAACCCGCGAAAGACATCCGCTGTGACAGGCCGCTATCTTATAAAAAGCTAACCGACTGAACTTCCACTGCGCTGTATTTCGTTTTAAGATTTTAACGACTCTTATGTCGCAGCAACTATGATGATTTCAACAAAATTGGCGGAGTGGACGGGACTCGAACCCGCGACCCCCGGCGTGACAGGCCGGTATTCTAACCAACTGAACTACCACTCCGCATATCTTGTTATCTCGAGTTTATCACTAGGGTAAGTGAACGGTACTCGAACCCGCGAAAGACATCCGCTGTGACAGGCCGCTATCTTATAAAAAGCTAACCGACTGAACTTCCACTGCGCTGTATTTCGTTTTAAGATTTTAACGACTCTTATGTCGCAGCAACTATGATGATTTCAACAAAATTGGCGGAGTGGACGGGACTCGAACCCGCGACCCCCGGCGTGACAGGCCGGTATTCTAACCAACTGAACTACCACTCCGCATATCTTGTTTATCTTGAGTTTTTCACTAGGGGAAGTGAACGGTACTCAAACCCGATAAAAGATCACTGGTCGTAACAGGCCGATTACCTAATAAAAGTTAACCGACTGAGCTACTACTTTACAATCTTTAGCTATAGCTTACTCAACTGACCTTAATCAATCATTGCAAGCTATGGCCGCATTCAACAACATGTCGTTGAATGCGGCGAGATAATACGGTTATGGCGCGGTGCAGTCAACCACTTTTTTAATAAAATTGACTGCATGTGCATTTGACGAGCAATCTGCTGAAAATCAAAGCATATTCCATCACTATACCCAGTGATAAATTAAAAATCGTCTTAGTTTTGCTTGTTTTTTACTTTCTTTCTACGTAAAGAAAAAAATAGTACCACCGCAATAAGTATAATTACCCCATTGCCAGCGACAATAAGTAATATAGTTTCTTGCTCATCTTTCGCTTGTTGCTGGTTTAATAAAGCCAACTCTTTTTCTTGTGCTGTTTTAGCCAGAAAATCTGCGGTAATAGCCTCAGCGCCCTCCGAGTTGACTTCATCACCAACTCTAACCATCAGCTGGTTAGTTGCCTCAATATTAAAGGTGAACTCTGGCAACACTAAACGAAATTCTCGGCCAGTAATTGTGTTACCAAAAGCACTGACATTGATCCGATAAAGACCAGGTTCAGTATTGGCCATAGTTATACTTCTCGTCTCGCCATGACTTTCCATAATGGAAAAAGGCTCAACTTGACGGTCAGGAAAAGTAAATTTCCCCTGAAAGACAAGGCTATCAGGGTCAACATAACTAGGGTCTATCGTAAGCAGTATCTGGTGGGGTTTATCAGCGACTTGTGATTTAACCACACTCACTGCTACCGGTGTTTTTTGTAATAATATAGTCGATTGTCTTAGCTCTCGCGTTACCATGGGTAATTTGACCAAGTAAACTGGTTGCCATTCTCCTGGAGCAAAATCTAGGATAAACTCACCAGTAAAGATATTGTCATTAGCATATTCATCTAAACCATAACCGTCATCACGAAAGGACGTCACTTTAATGGCATCTGCACCAAAATTTTCATAGGCAGAGTTATTAGTACTGTAAAAATTAACATCTAATTTAACAACATTTTTAAAATGGGGGCTATCTATTGCCTCGTCACCATTAAATAAGCGCCCTTCTACTTTAAGGGTCTCCCCAGAAAAAGCAATTTCGGGTAATGGCTCTACGACAATTTTAATATCTGAAACAACCAGTATTTGACTATGAGGTAAGATATCGCCTACGGCTTGCCAAGGCCCCGGCATAGGTTTTTTTATCTTAATCATGTCAAAAGTCCGGTCATCAAACCATTGTACTTTTTTATGATCAAAGTCATTAACCCTTATTTTACTGCCATCAGGTCTAATAAGAATAATAGGTTTACTGCCACTTTTACGATAAAAAATTAACGTTATTTCATCTAAGTTTGCATCGAGACGAAAACGATTATCAAAATAGGGTACCTGGTTGGTTATATTATCATTTTGATAATATTCAACTTTCGTTTTATTAAGCTTACCTGCTTTTTTGTTTTTTTCTATATCACTCGTCATGAAAGCCCCAGCACTAAAGGAGGCAACCACAAAAAGAAAAACAGCAGACCAGCTTGCTACTTTATTTTTTTTAGGCTTAAAACAATAATGCTTATTTATTTCCAAAGTGGCTCTCCTCCTTTTGTCGCGATGACAGCAATGCGATCTGCATGTGCCTCTAATTCATCGGCCGAAGCCGTTATAACCTTTAATTTATTACGTGTTGCTGATAAACGCCTGATGGCATTCGCGTCAGCATTACTGCCGTCACCTACCGACAAGTTTAAACTAGACTGCTTGCGTGTCATTTCAATATAGACAAAAGCAAGTAGTTGCGCATCAATTAATGCCCCGTGATAAGTACGGTCTATTAATTTATCTACTCGATAAAAACGTGCTAAATAATCTAAGGTTTTTGGGGAGCCTAATTCATCTTTTGATAGTTTCAAGGTATCGGTAATGGTACAGAACTCTGCCGTCATCGGTACTTTATCTTGGCCCCGCGCTCTGGCATTAAACAATGCAAATTCATGGTCCATAAAGCCAACATCAAATTTTGCATTATGTATAACCAACTCTGCACCGCGGATAAAATCAATAAACTCATGAATAACTTGGGAAAATATAGGTTTGTCATTAAGGAATTCATTGGTTAAACCATGAATATTAATAACCTCTTTATCCATCTCAAATACCTGGCCACGATGATCAAGGGGTTTTACATAGGCATGATAGGTTCGACCTGTTAATTGGCGGTTCACCATTTCAACACAACCAATTTCTACAATTCTGTGCCCTTCCCTAGGGTTGATACCAGTAGTTTCAGTATCCAAAATGATTAAGCGCTGGTCTTTGTCTGAAATTTGCTGATCGGGGACATTATTCACTTGCGGGCCTTATATTTAAAGTTTAATACGATGACTATTTATCTGGTAGTGTTTGGGGAAATTCAATTAAATTAATGTGCATACGTTTACTGGTAAAGCATAGAGTAATTAAAGCAAAGACAATCAATGCTTGGCAAATTAGCCATGGCATTGAAGTCAATTGCCAGTAAAAAAAACTAATAAGGTTAATGGTGAAGTCAAAAATTAGCGCCACTATCAACAATGCTCGGCAATGAGGCCAAAGCATTTTTACCCAGTTTGGCGCATTGGGGCGACGTAGACTAATAATCAGGACCACAAATAAACCAATGACGCCGGAGAGCAAGCTTAGCAAGAATACATTGGTGTCTGGATAAACCCACTGCATGGTTGACACCCTATCTTGCATATTAGTTACCGACATAAGCCAAACGAGATAACCACGTAAAACAAACAGCAAGACCAGATAAAAACGTTTTGATAACTTTAAGCAGTCAAACTTATCAAAATCTTCAATGGAATACTGTTGATATTGTTTAGGCACCAGGTGTTTGCTCATTTTTTAATTGACGCTCTTGATGCAATAAATGTTGAGCGGTAGTAATGGCTTTAACGGCTTTAGATTTAAATTCACGGGTATATAAGGTGTAAACGACCCATAAACTCACCAAGACAAATAAAAACGGGTGAAAAAACCAACATATTGCGGCTAAGGCAAAGTAATACGACCGCAAGCCATAGTTATAAGAATGGGCGGCTTGATCTTGTACTATCGCCATTTGTTTTGCATAAGCCAGTAAATTCTCATTTTTACCCGACTGTTGATAGGGCGTCGCCCCTATCATTACATTCAAAAAACCGTATTGGCGCATAGACCAAGTAAACTGAAAAAAAGAAATAACAAATATAAAGGCTAATAAACTGAGTTTTAATTGTATGGCTAAGTGGTTAACCTCAGCGGCAAAGGGTAATGATGAAATCACTACCCCCAAGGTATCGACTTTGGCAAATAAAGTAAAAATACCGGCAAGAATCAACAAGGTGCTAGAAGCAAAAAAAGCAATATTACGTTCCAAGTTGGCGAGTAAAGCCGCGTCTGATACTCTAATTTCACGGGAAATAAGTTCATACATCCAATGAATTCGGTGTTGATGTAAAGATCTTGCGATACAATCGGTATTTTTCGCCTTTCTTCGTGCAAATACGGTATAACCATACCAAGCGGCAATAAAAACAGATAAGGCTAAAATATCGATTAGGGTAAAAGGCAAGATTAATTCCTTAATAGGTAATTGGGATAATAAAAATATGATTATACGTCAACAACTTTTATTGACCAACAACTTCATTTAATAGATAAAAAAGTATTTTCGATTACGACAAGTAATTTGGCCGGCTAAAAAATACCGAATAAAAGTGTTAGTCTGCATAAAAATTGCGCCTTAAAAGCAAGTTGCTCATTTAGTTTTTTATAATGTATGAACTAAACATTTGAATTTTATATATATTACAATCACACTGACGTTATTATAATTCACCGCGTTTTGGCCTTGAAGTACATATAACGCAAGCAAGGAATTTCTATGAAAAACATCAAACGACTGGCCTTATTAGTGGCTATTTCAACTACACTGGCTGCTTGTAATAGCTCCCCTGCCGTGCCTAGCCAAGAAACATTACCTGGCAGCTGGCTCGTTCAGTCAATCCAAGATAAAGCGGTTATGATGCAAAATATTGCTCGCTTAAACTTTGATCAAACAAACGGCTTAAGCGGCTCGGCATCGTGTAATAATATATCATCACGCTATAGTATACAGAACAACTCGCTAAACATTGGGCCTATAGCCACGACTCGGAAAATGTGTGCACCGGCGTTAATGGCACAAGAGTCTCGATTATTACAAGCACTTGCTAAAGTAAAACGCTTTCAATTACATAATGGTGAGCTATTAATGTACGACCAACAAGGCGGCTTACAAATAAAAGCAAAAAGAGCAAAGCCAGAGCCTAGCACTTAATTAATATCAAAAAACAAGCTACCTATACTTTTTTGCTATATAGGAATATAAGTTATAACAAAATATCACTTCTTTTTTTATAACAAAAAGCTACTCTTAGTCAGTTAATATAACTAATTCACAGGATCCAATATGTCTAAAATTTTCAAAGACAACACCACCACCATAGGTAACACTCCTCTGGTGAAGCTAAACCGAGTAATTAATGCTGAAAATAGCGCAAATGTTTACGCTAAAATAGAAGCTAGAAATCCAAGCTTCAGCGTTAAGTGTCGTATCGGCGCGAGTATGGTGTGGGATGCTGAAGAAAAAGGCTTATTAGGCCCAGGAAAAGAAATTGTTGAGCCAACAAGTGGCAATACCGGTATCGCATTAGCGTTTGTTGCTGCAGCGCGTGGCTACGCCATTACCCTAACCATGCCTAGCACCATGAGCTTAGAACGTCGTAAATTACTGATTGCGTTAGGTGCAAAAGTTGAACTTACTGACGGCGCTAAAGGTATGGGTGGCGCAATTGCTAAAGCCCAAGAGATAAAAGATTCTGACCCAGAAAAATATGTATTATTAGGTCAGTTTGATAATCCAGCGAACCCCAAGATTCATGAAGAAACCACTGGACCAGAAATATGGAATGATACCGAGGGTAATATAGATATCTTTGTTTCTGGTGTTGGTACTGGTGGTACCCTTACCGGTACCAGTCGCTATATTAAACTAACCAAAGGTAAAGCCATTATTACGGTTGCAGTTGAGCCAGTAGACTCCCCGGTAATCACTCAAGCTCTTGCGGGTGAAGAGTTAACACCAGGCCCTCATAAAATTCAAGGTATCGGTGCCGGCTTTATTCCTGGTAACTTAGATCTTGAAATGGTAGATGCCGTTGAACTCGTTTCAAATGAGGATGCTTTTGCTATGACACACCGTTTAATGAAAGAAGAAGGTATTCTTGCTGGTATTTCATCAGGCGCCGCAGTTGTTGCTGCGAAACGTATAGCTGAACGTCCTGAAAATAAAGGTAAAAATATTGTCGTTATTTTACCAAGCTCTGCGGAACGCTATTTATCAAGTGCGCTTTTTAGTGACAGCTTTAGCGATAAAGAACTTGTTCAATAAATAGGACTAGATGAACTTAATGTTGACTAAAGGCACTTCGGTGCCTTTTTCTTTTTAACCGTTCACCTAGATATTTCACTTCACTTTAACGAAGTAATTACGTTAGTATTAAGCATGATGCTTTTACTTTGACTTACTTTAATGCGCTATCTAAAAACCCTTATATCTGCTTTGTTATTAAGCTCAATCTTTTTATTAACTGCTTGTGATAACAATGACTCAAAAAAAATCACCACGGTTGATGACCCAGAAATTGTTGCCATTGCGTTTTTTGATGCACTTTATAATGAAAAAAATATTGAAAAAGCCGCTTCGGTTTGTAATCCTAAGTTAGCCCGACTTATTCTTCATTATCGCTCACCTCAAGCGGTAGCCCGTCACTTGTTTAATATGTCATACGATAAAGTTACAATTACGCCCGATAGCTCAGGGGTAAAAGTGAGAGAACAATTTAAAGGTAGTGCTAGAATTACCGTATATTTTGATGGCTATTACCAAGAAAACCGAGTTAAAGACATTAAACGCCTCGCGATTGTCCAGCGTGACGGCAAGTGGTTTATTGATAAAATATTAAAAGACCCGTTTTAACACCTCCTCTACAATAATTACCAATAAGATAAAATAATGTTAAAAACAGGTACCTACCAGCACTTTAAAGGCAACTACTACCAAGTACTTCATATTGGTCGACATAGTGAAACCGAAGAATATATGGTGGTTTACCACCCTGCTGATAATAAAGAAGATATATGGCTGCGCCCTTTAACTATGTTTGATGAAACGATCGAGCGAGACGGTAAAATGCTAAAACGTTTTAGCTTTGTTAAGCCATAACACTTTTACCGTTATCAATATAATGATTCTTAACAGCGGACTTATCCAATAGAAAAAAAGTTATGTTCTTGCCATGGCACTTTTTTATGCTGTATTTCGGTCACTTTTGCTTTATCTGGGCCATGGGCCAGCCATACTAGCATTTTGTCAATATTAACCTGCTCACCACAAAGTAGCACTTCGACATCACCATCGGCTAAATTACGCGCATAGCCACTTAAGCTATATTCAATAGCTTGTTGCTGAGATGAGGCTCGAAAATAAACCCCTTGCACCCTACCGGAAATATGCGCAATATAACTAACATTCATACCTGTTTCTCTTATTAAATCACTATTATTATCAGTAAAGTTTGCACCTGGGACCGTCATTGTCTAAAATCGGCACAAATATCTCTTTCACCGAATAAAACCTCGTTTCACACTAGGTATTTTATTCATTAAAAATAAGTATAGACCTATGTCAGCAAGAATTTCTTTAAATGTTGGTCGTGAAAAATCTTTATTACGTAAACACCCGTGGATTTTTTCGAAAGCTATCAATAAAATCAAAGGTAAACCTATGCTTGGGGATACTGTTGATGTATTCGATAGTAAAGGTAATTGGTTAGCTAAAGGTGCTTATTCACCTGAATCTCAAATTAGAATAAGAGTCTGGAGCTTTGATGAGAATGAAGAAATTGATCGTGATTTTTTCTTTAATAAATTACAAAAGGCGCAACTTAGGCGTGATTGGTTTATCGCTCAGGGAAAATTAACTGGCTATCGCTTGATTGCTGGTGAGTCCGATGGCCTACCTGGCGTCACTATTGATAAATATGATAATTTTATAGTGTGTCAGTTACTTAGCGCTGGCGCAGATTTCCATCGCTACACCATAGTTAGCTGTTTAACCGAGCTTTATCCTAATTGTCATATCTATGAGCGCTCTGATGTTGATGTCCGTAAGAAAGAAGGCTTAGAGCCGGTAACCGGTTGGTTAACTGAGCCACAAGAGTCAACCGAATGTATTATTGAAGAGTACGGTATCAAAATTTACGTTGATATCGCTACTGGCCACAAAACAGGTTTTTATCTCGACCAACGAGACTCTCGACTTACTGCGGGTAAGTTTGCCAAAGGAAAGACTATTTTAAATTGTTTTTCCTATACCAGTAGTTTTGCACTACATTGCGCGGCGAACAATGCCAAAGAAGTCATTAATGTCGATGTATCGCAAGCGGCTCTTGATATGGGTAAACGTAACCTGGCCTTAAATGGTTTGACTGACGCCAACGTTTCTTTTGTTAAAGATGATGTTTTTAAGTTATTACGAAAATACCGCGAAGAAAAACGTCGCTTTGATATGATTATCCTTGACCCGCCTAAATTTGTTGAATCAAAAGCACAGTTAACGGGCGCTTGTCGTGGTTATAAAGACATCAACATGATTGCTATGCAGTTATTAAACCCTAATGGCATATTGCTGACATTTTCGTGCTCAGGCTTACTCGATGCAAGTTTATTTCAAAAAGTAGTTGCCGATGCCGCATTAGATGCCAAAAGAAAGGTTTATTTTGTCGAACGATTACAACAAGCTGCAGATCACCCTATTTCATCTAATTACCCTGAAGGCTATTATCTAAAAGGTTTAGTTTGCCAGGTTGAGTAGTTAACATATCAGCAAAAACATCTCATTGTAGTGATGGCTATGGATGGCCATCTCAATAAAAATTAGCCAATGTTGATAAATTTCAGGTTAAAGCGCTTAAATAAGCGATACTCTGCTTAATATATGTTGTTCTAGCAACTATTTTACCGGCGCCTGCGTAAATTCACTGGCAATAGGTTGTTATTGTCGGCTCAACTTGCCTTGCAGTAAAAAATATCAAGTAGAGATATTGGCATCACTTAACTATTACAATTCAATAGCTAACGTTATATTGCACAAACTTCAGCTTAAACAGCTTCGAAATTAAAATTTATTTTCTTTAAATAACCCACCAAAATCGCTAATTCTTGCCCCTAATTATTACGACGATAATATTTAATCCTCCTTTACATTGCTGTTAATTTACAATGTGTTAACAAGATAGTTCATTAATATTAACCTCAATTCAAACCAGTATTATCAAGGTAAGCAATCCTTAGGGTACAGTTTGCGCTTAAAAATTGATCAACTTTTATATTGTATACGGTATAAAGTATATGGTAGATTTTGTTTGCCTCATGGATGTGGCTTTTACATGAATAATTCATGACTTAGGGAAGACAAAATAATACTAACAAGAAAAAGGAAGATAAACATGAAGCTTAACAAGCTCTTTATTGCTAGCTGTACTTTGCTAACAATGGCCTCGGCACAAGCAGCACACATACCGCAAGCGCCCCAACAAGCAAGCGTGCCAAGCCTCGAATTACACAGTGGTCATGCACATGAAAACACCCTAGATATTAAAGCACCTACGCCCCAAAGGGATAAGCAAACAACGGCAAAGCCATTAACAAGTATAAATAGCCAAGCTATGCAGCCCATGTCATTACAAGTCGCTGCCGCAGCGCCTTGTAACGTTAATGCATTTGCTACATCAAACGCATCAACCTTGATCAATGAAATTAAAGCTCAAGGTCCGAATTGTGTTAATGAATTGTTTAACGCCTCAGCTAGCATTCAAACAAGTGCCTATAGCTCAGACAACATGTACTCAGTGGCTAATCATTTAAAAAGCTTATCTCAATCGTATGCCGGTGGTGGTGACGTAGATATTGAAGCCATGTTTCTTTATCTACGCGCTGGCTATTATGTCGAGTTTTACAATAATGGCGTAACGTTTGTCTCTTGGGTAAAACCTGCGGTTAAAGGTGCTATTGATGCTTTTGTTAACAATGCCAACTTTTACCAAGATAACGACGCCCATGGTAAAACCTTAGCTGAAGTTATCATCACTATGGATAGCTCTGAGCAACAAGATATATATTTACCTGTTGTTAAAGAATGGTTAAGCCGCTGGAATCAAAGTTACGCCAATAAATGGAATATACGTAGTGCCGTTAATGGTATCTTCACTATTTTATTTCGCGGCCAATACAATACTAATTTTAAAAACTTAGTAAATAATGACACCACGTTAATAAGTCGCTTAAATAACTTTACTCAACAAAGTTGGATGCTTAACAGTGAGTCTGAATATCTTATCTCTAATGCGGCCCGTGAATTAGGTCGAATGAAGATGTACGGTACGGCTATTCAGTCTACTGTTGACTCAGGCCTAAATAGCATTTTTGCTAACTATGTTATGTTTGGTAATGGCGATGCTGTCTGGTTAGGCGCTGCTGATACCGCCACTTACTATGGTAACTGTGCTGATTACGGTATTTGTGGTTATGAAACGCAATTAGAAGCAAAAGCGTTAGCACAAACTTATACCTGTAGTTCAACGCTTAAAATTCGCTCGCAAAACCTAACATCGGCGCAGCAATCATCTGCTTGTTCCGTGTTAGGGGCTGAAGAAACTTATTTCCACAACAAAACACAGTCTGGCAATGTGCCAATACCTGGTGATACCAATAATCAATTGCAAATTAATATTTTCGATAGCAGCACCGACTATGGTAAATATGCCGGTGCTATCTTTGATATAAATACCAATAATGGTGGTATGTATTTAGAAGGTGACCCATCCGTTGCCGGTAATATCCCAAACTTTGTTGCCTATGAAGCCTCTTATGCTGAAGCGCCACATTATGTTTGGAACTTAGAGCACGAGTACGTACATTACCTAGATGGGCGTTTTGATTTGTTTGGCAACTTTAACACCCCAACTGAAAAAGTTGTTTGGTGGGCTGAAGGTGTGGCCGAATACGTTGCCAATCAAAATAATAACCAAGCAGCAATTGATACCATTCATGATGGCTCAACTTATACCCTAAGTACCATATTTGAAACCACTTATGATGGTTTTGATCAGGATAGAATTTATCGCTGGGGTTATTTAGCGGTGCGCTTTATGTTTGAAAACCATTTCAGTGAAGTTAAAGCCATGATTGCAGAAACACGCGCCGGTAACTGGACTGCTTATAAAACACGTTTAAATACTTGGGTTAGCAATTACAGTAACGAATTTACCACCTGGACACAAACCGTGAAAAGTGATGGTGGCACAACACCAAATAACGCGGCACCATCAGCCAACGCGAATGGACCCTATGCAGGTCAAGTGAATGAAGTGATCAACTTTGATAGTAACGGCTCAGTAGACTCAGATGGCTCTATCGTAAGTTATAGTTGGGATTTTGGTGATGGTACAACGAGCACAGGTAGCACCACTAGCCACAGTTACGCTACGGCTAATAACTATAGGGTAACCTTAACGGTAACAGATGATAAAGGCGCTATTGGTACAGCAACTGCACCGGTGACTATTTCCTCTGGACCCAGTCTTGAAATTGCTAACGGTGGCTCAAAATCAGGCTTAAGCGCAAGTACTAATCAAACCACTGACAGTTATTATATTCATGTCCCCGTGGGAGCAACAAACTTAGTGGTAAGTATTAATGGCGGCAGTGGCGACGCTGACTTATTCCTTAAGCAAGGCACAGCGCCATCGGCTAGTAGCTATGATTGTCGTCCTTACCTGGCGGGTAATAATGAAACATGTACAGTTGCCGCTCCTGCTGCTGGGACTTGGTATATGAATGTTAATGCGTATAGTGCCTTTGTCAATGTCACCCTTACGGCCAGCTTCGATACAGGTCAAGGAACACCAAATACAGCGCCCGTTGTTTACATCAATGGCCCGTATGTTGCGGATGAAGGTGTCGAGGTTAGCTTTAGTAGCGCCGGCAGCTATGATTCTGATGGTGCAATTGCCTCATATAGTTGGAACTTTGGTGATGGCGCGAGCAGCTCATTAGCAAACCCAAGTCATACTTATACTTCAGCAAACAATTATCCAGTAACCTTGAGCATTACCGATAATCAAGGTTTAACGGAAACAGCGACAACAACGGCTAATATTAGTGCCTCAACAACACCAGGTAGTAATGTTGCTGATATGTGTGCTGTGCAAGGGCCACAGTCAAGTGGTCAAGTACAAGCAGGACAAGCCATTTGTCTTGGTAATATAAGTACTAGTTGGTTATCCATTGCCGATGTTAGTGGTCATAGCAGTATTGCTATCACTACCGGTAATGGTACTGGCGACTTAAGCATAGAGTTTAGTAATATGGGCTGGCCAAATGGTGCTAATCATCATGGTGCTTCATATAACTCAGGTAATAGTGAGTGTATTTACTTAACAAATCTGTCGGAATACTGGGGATATATTAAGGTATCTGGTGAGGCGAATAATGCTTCGTTAGTTATTGATTTTGATACTAGCGGTTGTCGTTAAGGCCATTAATATAAATCAAACGGTGAATATAAAAAAATAACCGCAAGACTAGATAAAACCAGAATTTACTCTGGTTTTATTTTTATCGAAATGGAAAAAGTAAATGAATCCGCTAATCAATTTCTTCGATAGTAATGCCAATGAGGTAACAATTTTTACTTTCTTCTTCAATGCGCACCACACGACCACTGACATCCAGTGCTTGAACTTGACTGCTAGCTGAATCAATTTTCACTCTAACATGGGTCGATATAGCTAATGGATGTTCAATTTCAAACGCCATACCCGTGGCACTTAAATCCCGGCAGGTAGCAAGAAAATGACTGTTTACTTCGTCATCTATAACAGTGACATAAACTTCACTATTTAACATCATGCGGTAAAAATCACGTTTATCATCAAAACCTTTCATTCGCTCTCCCAAACAAACTATTTAATACCTTATTATTTATACTGAGCAAAAGCCGAAGTGTCAACTAACCGTCATAAAAAAGCACATTAACGGTTAACTAAGAAAAGTCCTTTAAATAATTAAGAATACGTTTTACTGATACCGGCGCGGCAGTGCCAAGGTTTTGTGCAAACAATGAAATACGCAGCTCTTCAATCAACCAACGAGTGTTAAGTAACTCACTTTCAACGGGTTTATCTTTGCGCTGTTTACCTATGATGACTTGATAGGCGTCATTCACTTTATTCACATCAATAAGTTTTAATCTATCTTGATTAGGGTCAATGGGTAGCTTCTCTAAACGACGTAACATGCCTTGTAAATAGCGAGTAATATCATCGAGTCTACTTAAGCCAGAGTCACTGACAAAACCTTTGAACACTAATTTTTCACATTGCTGTTTAATATCACCATGAGATTGGATAACATTTAACGGCACGCTACCCTTCATCTTTTTGGCCACTTCATAGCGTAAACTTAAGGCACGCTCCACTTTAATGGCGGCCGCTAATACACATTCAGCTATTTCAGCCCTAACATAATCACTACATTGAGCAAACTGTAGTTCATCACGCGGAAGTTGGCCAGCATTTTTCTGTTGAGCAAACTCTTGCACCAAAGACAAACAAGCACCTTGAATACAGTCTTGTAGTAGCTCATTGATTGTGCCAAAAGGGTTAAAATATAAACCAAGCTTGGCTTTATTCGGCAGTTTTTCCTGTAAATATTTTACTGGTGTCGGGATATTCAACAAAATAAGTCGGCTGATACCTTTTAACATGGCATCTTGTGCATGTTGCTCTTGCTCAAAAAGCTCGATGGCGACACTGCTTTTATGGTCAACTAACGCAGGAAAGGCCTTAATCGTTATATTGGCAATTTTCTTTTCATAACCTTTAGGTAATTTACCAAAGTTCCACTGAGTTAAATCGGTTTGCTCTATGCCTTTTTCTGCTACTTTTTTTATCGAGGCTTTAACTTTACCTTGTAGCTCAGCTTTAAGCTCGTTAAGGTCTCGGCCCTGCTTTAATAACTTACCTTTATCATCTACTATTTGAAAATTCATCGTTAAATGTACTGGCAGTGAAATATCATGCCAAGCATCTTCGGGTAAACGTACCCCAGTCATGCGTAATAGATGTTTTGCCAGTGCCGGTTGCAAATCACCTTGCTCGCTCGGCATTGCCGCTAAACAAGCTTGAGCATAGTTAGGTGCTGGAACAAAGTTACGCCTTAATGTTTTAGGCAGTGCTTTAATCAAAGCGATAACGAGCTCATGGTGTAATGCTGGGATCAACCAATCAAAACCAACATCCTGTACTTGGTTCAATAAGGCAATAGGAATAATAAGGCTAATGCCATCATCAATATCACCTGGCGTAAAATGATAGCTTAGCGGCAAGGTAATGTTATCTTGATGCCACAGATCTGGATAGTCTGCTTCACTCAGTTCAGCCGAGGATTCATTTAATAAAAAGGCTTTACTAAAGTCTAATAAATGACCATTAACTTGCTTGGCTTTTTTCCACCAAGCAAGAAAGCTACGTTGGCAAATAACCGTTTCGGGTAACTTATCACGGTAAAAATCTACCAAGTGCTGTTCATCAATCAAGAAATCTTTCCGGCGAGCTTTTTGCTCCAAGGCTTCAATACTTTCGACTAATTGTTGGTTTTTACTTAAGAATTTTTCTTTAATAACACAATCACCATGAACTAACGCTTCGCGGATAAATAGTTCACGACAAGTAGCCGGCTCGATAGTATTAAAGTTAATCTTACGTTTATTGACGATAGTTAACCCATAGAGTGTCACTTGCTCAAAGGCCATCACCGCACCTTGCTTTTTCTCCCAGTGCGGCTCACTGTAATTGCGCTTAACGAGATGCTGTGCCAGCGGTTCAAGCCACAAGGGATCTATCTTGGCATTCATACGGGCAAATAATCGACTGGTTTCCACTAATTCAGCCGACATTAACCACTTAGGCGACTTTTTAGTTAATGCTGAGCCAGGGAAAATAAAAAACTTCATGCCGCGCGCACCCTTATACTCGCGGTTTTCATCTTGTTGACCGATATGACTCAACAAGCCAGATAATAATGCTTGGTGAATAGGTGTTAACGCTGAGTCTTGCTCACTCTCTTTGCTTTTATCGTTTGCTTGACCTTGCTCAATACTGGGTAAGGTAAAACGGTAATCAACGGATGTTAACGCTATTTTTTGCTCTTTTAGCGTCATCTTTAATTGACTAAAGATATCTTGCCATTCACGTAAACGCACATAAGAAAGAAACTCACGCTGGCAGAGCTTTCTAAACTGGCTTTGTGTTAAGTCTTTTTGTTGGGTGTTAAAATACTGCCAAAGATTCAATAAACTGACAAAATCAGATTGCTTATTTTTAAAACGATTATGTTTTTCATCACTAAGCTGTTTTTTTTCATAAGGTCTTTCACGCGGATCTTGAATGCTTAACGCGCTAACGATAATAAGTATTTGTTCTATACAGCCAAACTCAATGGCGGTGATAACCATTTTGGCCAAACGTGGGTCTATGGGGAACTTTGCTAATAAACGCCCTGACTTGGTCAGTTGTGTTGCCGTACTTAGCTGTTTACCTTGGGCTGATTTACCGTCCTTATCGACACTTTCAATGGCGGCGATTTCTTCCAATAAACGCACACCGTCGGAGATATTACGATGATCTGGCGCCTCAACAAACGGGAAGTTAGCAATGTCGCCTAAGTCTAGGGCATGCATTTGTAGAATAACCGTGGCTAAGTTAGTGCGTAAAATTTCTGGCTCGGTAAATTCAACCCGATTATTATAATCGTCTTCGGCATATAAGCGAATACAAATACCATCAGAGACACGACCACAGCGGCCTGCACGTTGATTAGCACTTGCCTGTGAAATAGCTTCAATGGGTAAACGCTGAACTTTAGTGCGATAACTATAACGGGAAATACGCGCGGTACCAGGATCAATAACGTATTTAATGCCCGGTATGGTTAAGCTCGTTTCGGCGACGTTAGTAGCCAAAATCAAGTTACGACCACTATGAGGTTTAAATATCTGGTTTTGCTCACTAATGGTTAAACGGGCATACAAGGGTAATATATGGGTATCGCGTAAATTCGCATTATTGAGCGCGGCCGCAGTATCACGTATTTCTCGCTCGCCGTTAAGAAACACTAGAATATCGCCTTGGCTACACTCACTGAGTTCATCAACCGCCGATAAAATGCCACTGATAATATCGACATCTTGGCTGGATTGCGCCTCACCGTCATCAACGGGCCTATCATTTAAAGGTCTATAGCGAATTTCAACCGGAAAAGTTCGGCCCGATACTTCGATAATTGGCGCTAATACACCTGTTTTACTGGCAAAATGTTTGGCAAAACGTTGCGGGTCAATGGTTGCTGAGGTAATAATAACCTTAAGATCAGGTCGTTTAACCAGTATTTGTTTTAAATAACCTAAAATAAAATCGATATTTAAACTACGCTCATGGGCTTCATCAATAATAATGGTGTCGTATTGACGCAGTAAACGGTCTTTTTGCATTTCCGCCAGCAAAATACCATCGGTCATTAATTTAATATAGCTACGGTCACTGACTTGATCATTAAAACGAACTTTATAACCGACCTCGTCGCCTAGTTTGGTACCCAGTTCTTCGGCAATTCGGTTGGCAACGGTTCTCGCAGCAATACGCCTAGGTTGAGTATGACCAATAAGGCCATCAACACCACGACCTAGCTCTAGACAAATTTTAGGGATTTGCGTGGTTTTTCCTGAGCCCGTTTCACCGGAAATAATAACCACTTGGTTAGCTTGAATAGCTTGGGCAATTTGCTTGGCATTATCCGCTATGGGTAAACCTTCAGGATAGCTAATTTTTGGTAAATTATTTATTTTATATTGTTTATCTTTAATTGATTTAACAATGTGGCATTGCAACTGCTCAACTAAGTTTATTTGCTTAGCTGATAACGCCAATGTTGCTAATTCGGTCGCTGACTTTTGCCCAGCCTCCTTAGCAATTGTTTTTTTAAGGTTGCTTAATCTTTTTTTAAAACGTGGCACATCACAATGTTTTGCTTGTGGCAATAATTCAAAAAGATTTTGTAGATGGGAAAATGAAGTGATAGCAGACTCAATCGAAACAGACAAAACAGACTCGGATAGAAAATCAAAAGAGCATTTTAGCAGTAATACTTCGTAATTACAGCGAGTAAAGTATTAAAAAGAGTAAGGACAAGGCAGTAAATGAGCTTTGCGCGCCTATTTACCGGTGCTACTTGCCGCCTACAGCGGCAAGTAGCACCGGTCTATCAGGAATATCACCTTGAGTATCGATATTTTTCATCAAACAGCAGCATGCTCTTTTTCAATGGATAGCCTTGCTCGGCCATGCTGATAACAAGCTTGTAATACTTCATTACGAGAGATAGTACCCAGTAAATTGTCATCATCATCAATCACTGGGTATACCTTAGGTTTATTTTCTCGCATGCTTTGTCCCAGCTCAATGATACTGGCATAGGGTTTTACTGATAAAACATCTTTACGCATAATATCTTTGATCATGGCAACATGTTCATTAAAATAAAGGCTTTCTAACATAATAGCCAAAACATCACCTTCAGAAATAAAGCCTAACAATTTATAGTTTTCATCAATCACTGGCCCGCCAATTTGCTTGGTTTTTAAAAAACGTAAGACCGCTTCTTCAACAGACATATTCTCGGTAAAAGTGACTGGGTAGTGATTCATATATTCTTGTACTTTTAATGATTCCATTTTAACCCCTAACTAAATAGTAATGTAGACTTTTCATTGTTATTAAATCGAGCGTTTACTTAATACTAACTCTAGCTAAGCCTTTGCCATAAAACCACTTTTTACTTATTTTTATTACCTTTATTAGTAGACTCAGGTACTTTATTGAACAATAACTTGCCAAGTGAGATGAAATATTTTATAGGGTTAAAATGTCAGACAAGTTATTGTGTTTTTTCTCATAACAATGAACAAGCCCAATTAGAGTAGGCTTATCAAACAGACCGCAAGTTGCACTAAAATAGTCACATTAAACGCTTAAATCCACAGAGCGACCTTTTCTATCATCAGCAGAGCTTCGACTTGATTCAGCAGCGCTTCTTGCTTGCGCTTGGCGATTAACCTCTTCTTGCTGATCTTTAATGCGCTGATCTTCTTGTTGACTTGCAATGTGTTGCTGCTGTTGTTGCAGCACTTTGGCTACAGAGCCATTACCTTCGATTGACGAAACCATCTCAACCTCCATAAATAGTTGATACACCAAAATATCATGATGCTCTCTATGTCTATTATTATAGCAGCCTAGGTAAACAAAACTAACGTCAGGAATAGCGCCAGTATTCGGTGCACAGTAAAATTTCTGGCACCAGGTAGTTTAACTAGCAGTCTTATTTATCTTGGATAAATGTTTGGTGACAACATTCTACCGCTATAGATAAAGTTACCTTGTTGCTCATTAGCTGAGGCTAATATCCCCATAGCAGTATTCTTATTAGCATTATCAAAGAGTAAC
This sequence comes from Colwellia marinimaniae, assembly GCF_002207865.1. Classification (GTDB taxonomy): domain Bacteria; phylum Pseudomonadota; class Gammaproteobacteria; order Enterobacterales; family Alteromonadaceae; genus Colwellia; species Colwellia marinimaniae. The sequence goes on along the minus strand of NZ_BDQM01000004.1, from coordinate 123,819 downwards.
TACTATCACGGTTCATTATTCATCGATAAAAATAGTGATTAAGCACAATAAAGTTTACGAACAAACTAAGGCTTTTAATTCTCGCTAAATGAGCAATAAATCAGTCCGATTGGTATTAGTTATAACCCAAAATATAAAAAGGATTGTCATCCTTATCGAGCAATTTCTTCGTAGTTTTCTCAATGTTTTGCTCATTAAAATTATCACTATGCATATCAACCTGAGGTGTTACCTTGGCATTTTGTTGATATAAATCCAGCAAAGCTGCTGACATTATTATCCGTCTATGATTACTATTACTTGACATACAACTACCCTCAACTTAGTAAAATTACGCGACACGTTTTACTTATTACCTCTATGATTAATAAAAGATAAGCATCAATAGTGCCAAATTTAATATTTTATTAGTTATTGATGTTGTAGATATTTTTTCACTCATGAGCAAGCTGACGGTTAATTTTATCTTATTGCAACTAATAAATCGCAGTTTGCAAAACTGCTTTTCAACTTACCATAAAAAAACGCTAGTCATAGGGTATTGATAAGCCCTTTAGCTAGCGTTTATCGGCAATGGAAGCTCAAGGGCCTAGCCACAGATTAGCTTAATTGATGGTTAGTTATGCTCGTTGGCAAGTTTTGCTTCTGTCGACTTTAAGGCATTTTCATGCCAATATTGCCAGTGCATATGTAAGTGATCTTCGACTAAATGTGCCGGCTGTAAGTAGTCTTTATAAGTATAGCGATAAAATTGACGTGGCTTGTGTGGATTATTTTCATCTGCTTCAGCGACATAGTTTGCATTATGCTCAACAAGCCAGTGAGTAAATTCATCCTTAAACTGTTCTCCTGACTCAGCTAATAATTTTTTATAGCCGGCAAAGAAATCAGTCTTTAACAAGTGTGCCATTTTTCTATAATCAACTTGATGGCGTTCATTCATAAAACGCACCGCTAAATAGCCCCAGCGATACACTCGGTCGGTACCATCTTTATATTCGGTATTAAAAACATCCGTTAAACTCAGCCAATCTTGCGCTTGAGTATCATTGAGCAATTTAAAGGCTTTAGGATTATTATCTTGCTTAGCTACATATTCAGCCAACCCTTCAGACCACCACACCATATGACTAGGAAAGTGATTAAAGGTGTCGTATTTTACGAAGCGACCATCTAAGTAATGGACAAACTCATGATTTAGGTTCCACACGGCAAATTCAGGTCTAAGCCAAAAGTGTTCGAATGAATAGAAAGTAGCAATATTATCGGGATCTTGTGGGCTGCCCTCTATGTACATGCCGCCATTATCGGTATTAATATCAAAAACCAGTTGACCGTATTTATTATATTCTGCGTGATTATCAAAAATGACCACACGTAATTTATCGTTAAAATCATTGGCTACTGGCTGATTATTAGTGGCTAAGATGTTATGAAAATTACTTTCTTGAGAAATTAATTGTTGGCAAGAGTCATTTAACTGGGCGAGTGACATAGCTTGGCTAAGAATATAAATTCGGTCTGAACACTCATGATTGCTAGGTAATGCTTGTTCAATCGTAGGTGTAATGCAGCGATCGGCTAATGTCCCCTCTTCACATGCTGATTTTCCTCGAAAAGTGTTGACCACATACGGCACACTAAAAAGCGTTTTACTTTGCTGGGCTGATACTTGGTCATTTATAGTTAACGCAGCCCAAACACTGTTATCAAGGGCAGCCATTTTAGCTTCGACTTGCAGTGTTAGCTTGTCATCATCTAAGCGTTTTTGCTCGTCACTGGTACGCTGATAATATTCATTCCAATATTCTTTATTATATAAATTATAATATTGGGCCAAGGCCCAAAGTGCGTGTTGCCTAGGCCAATCATTATCGGCTAAGGTATTATTTTTACCGCTAATAAATTCGGTTAGCGCCTGTGGTAACTCATCCGCACCTAATACCGCTTGGGTAAAGACACTGTTATTTTTTCTTCGTGCTTCGTAAGGTAAAATGGCACTCGCACGAAGAATTTCCCATAAAGCATAATCAATGGCTTTATCATTTATGCGCTCCGCATCCGCTAAATCGGCGCTGGCATAAAGATCTATTAACTGAGTTAACGGTTTTACTTGCTCAGCAGTAAAAGGCTGTAATGGTGCTAAAAAATACAAACGGTATAGGGCCACAGCATAATTTTCATGCAAACGCGCCGTAGTTTGATTTACTTGAAAGAATCCCGGCATATTGTACAAATGGGTCAAGGCATTGTTAACAGATTCAGCCGTATCTGCAGGCCAGTCTTTATCGCTACCAAAACTACTGTAGATACGTAAATAGAAAGTTAGCTTGGCCAAGTTATCATTATTTAACTCACCTTTTAATGCTTCAAGTGAAATTGCATCGGCAACCGCTTTGAGCAAACCCGCTTGATAATGGTTAAAGTCTTGACTCCACAATTGCTCAACATCTGTCGCTAATATTTGGGCAACCATAGGATCAATTGCTACCGTGGTCATGCTGGTGTTTGCTTGCTGCGCTATTGTGTTATGAGTGCTGGAGCCACAAGCGGCAAGGAGCGAAGTAATAGCAACGGCGGCAAGTGTCATTGAAAATTTATGCATCTAGATATTTTTGTTGTTTGAATGATAAAATATTATTGCATACAATATACCAGCGGTACACTGACTATTTAGTTAAGGCGGTTACTTACCGACAAACGTGTAAGAATGACCATAAGCATTCATATTGACACACTTTGCTTATCAACAAAGAGCCAGCGTCGATAGTTATTAACAGTTTCCTGCTAATCAGGTAATATTCAACAAATTGACCTCTAAAGAAAGTGACACCTAACGTATGAATATAGTATGTGCCAACTGTTTTACTACCAATCACATTCCTGATGATAAAGACCATAACAAGGGAAAGTGCGGTAAATGTCAGCAAGGCGTTTATTCAGCTAAACCTGTTGAGTTAACAAGTAATAATTTTTATGCCTTTATTGAACGTAACGATTTACCGGTAGTTGTTGATTTTTGGGCAAGCTGGTGTGGCCCATGCCAAAACATGGCGCCAGTATTTAGTAAAGTGTCACAAGACTCCCCGACATTACTTTTTGCCAAAGTAAACACTGAGCAAATACAGCAGATAGCAGCTAAGGCTAATATTCGCAGCTTACCTACTCTAGTCTTTTTTCATAAGGGCGAAGAAATCGACCGTATTTCCGGTGGCCTTAATGAAATACAAATGAAGCAGTGGCTAGGGCAAAGTTTGCAAAAAATTTCTAAGTAGATTTGCCTCGCCAGCATAAATCACCGATAAAAAAAGCCACAAGTGCGGCTTTTAAATATTCATTTATTAAGATAATAAATAGCAAGGGCAACTAGCCTAGCGACGAAAAACTCTCTTAGAGGATTTAACTAAACCCTTTAAGAGAGATATGAGCAGCACTATAGTTTATCCATATAATAAATTGGTTGCAACTTTCTCAGTGCACTTGAATTTAATCTATAGAGATTGTGATTTTTTATTTTATTTTATTTTATTTTATTTTAGCAATAGTAGCGGTTACCCGGTCTTTATTCATCACTACACCCGCCTGTAATGTTTGCCACTGAGTTTTAACATCAGCTAGGTTTACCGCATTACCTACCTGGATAACGCCAACCATACCAAGGGCGAAATGCGGTAGACATTTATAGAGAAAAACCCCCTCTTGCTTGAATTCGACTACTGCAACTTTCCCCATAGGCGTATTAAACGTAATACCACCTTTTGGGCTGAGCAAAGATTGTGCATTATGGGAAGCATCAGACGGAATAAAGCGCACGGTATCACCGGGTGAAATTTTCAAAAAATCAGGCTCCATGATCATAGTTTGACCACTAGCATTGGCGGTTAATAACTTAACTTGGTGCTCTTTTGCCACAAGTAAAGTCGGTAGTAATAATACCAAGGTAATAATTAATCGTTTCATCTTTTACTTCTGTAGGTTATTTATAAAAAATCATGTTAACAATTCTCATTTAGATTATCAATGGTAATGTAGTTGCAACACAGCCAGATATATTTCTATCACTAAAAATTCAAAGTAAAGGCCTTGGCAATGTTTTTTACCGGTAAAACAGCACAAAAAAATAGCGCATACCAGAGCTAACTACTGATTTTAGCAGCAATAGAGTCACTTTTTTCAGCACTTAAATCTAATGGGATTTCAACAATAAACAGGGTTTGTTTTATTTTCGACTGACTATTTTTATCTGAGCCTAGTCTGATTTTACCTTTGAGTAACTGATGCACTAAGTTATAACTAATATGCAAACCTAAACCCATCGCCCCTGCATTTCTATTCGTAGTGACGAAGGGATCAAAAATAGTACTCACTATCTTGGTGTTAACACCACAACCATTGTCACTGTATGTTAAGCGCAACATTTGTTTATCGACTTGTGCAGATATATGTATTTCACCGTCACTTTGGCCGGCAAAAGCATGTTCTAGTGAATTAGTGACGAAACTTGTCAGTACTTGGAAGATAGCATTTTCATAACTAAATAAGGTTATATTGGTAGGAATATCGGTATTGATACTAATGTTCTGCTTTTTAGCGACTTGTTGCCAAATGGGCATCATCTTAAGAAAGCTTTTATCTAGCTGAAATTTAAGCTTATCTTCCATTTGCTGATCGACGGAAATATAACGAAATTGCTGTATTAAATTTGCTACTCGCTCAAAATTAGACATTGCTAAGCTTTCAAACTTATAAATAGAATCTAAGTTATTGTCCAACTTAGATTTTGTTAGCTTACCGCTATTAATTGTTTTTTGTAAATTTTCTATAATATCTTTGATAGATGAAAGTGCGGTGATGCCCACACCTAAAGGCGTATTGAGTTCATGAGCCACCCCAGTCACTACACTGGCTAAAGATGCCATTTTCTTCGCTTCAACTAATTCATCTTGTGCACTTTTTAAATTTTCTATCGATTCAAAAGCAGTATTTTTAGCGGCTATCAATTCTTGCTCTTGACTAGTTTGTTCAGTGATATCAGTCCATGTTTGAATCAGTGATTTAGCAAAAGTTTTATTCTGCCTTAACAACCACCAACCGCCGTCTTTAGTCTGCACTTTTAACGATATTGAATGATCTCTGCTGTGGTTGATTAACTCTAATACCTGCATACGCTCGGCATCATTGGAAAATTTCAAATAAAGAGTCGCGATACGTTGATACATGCTGGCAATATTTTCTCCCACCCCGACAAATTTAGGATCTGAATGAGCAAAAGTTTTAATAAACTTTGTATTTACTAAAATAACGATGCCATTTTCATCACTTAATACAAAGCCGTCTTGCATGTTATCTATGGTTTCAATAACCCGTTTGTGATGAGTAGAAGCCAGTTCAAGTAATTGTTTTATTTTTTGTTTATAAAAAAGCACCGCCATTAATAATGCCATTAACAGCACCACACTAATGATAATGCCATAACCAATTACACGGTTATCTATGCCCGAAGTATGTATCGTATTATCGGGAAAAAACAAGGTAGCAGCCATGGCTAAATAATGCATAGTTGCTACAGAAAAACCAAAAAACAAACCCGCTAAAATATCAATACCTCGGCCACTTAAATTAAAAATACCAATACGCCTCGACTTGATAAGTAGGGTGGTTACCGCTAAAAACCAGGAAGTTAACACGGATAAACTAACAAATACCACATCATGGCTCATATAGGCTTGCATCGACATGGCACTCATGCCGATAAAATGCATTGATGCGATACCTAGGGCAAGCAGTAAAGCGGTAAAGATAATATTGGTATAACTGATGTCAGGTTTGCTGATGTTATGTAGTACAACAATAGCTGCGAATATGGCCGGTAAAATTGAAATCAAGGTAATGGTTAAATCATAAAATACAGGAATAGGCAAGGAAAAAGCCAGCATGCCCATAAAGTGCATACTCCAAACGCCTAAACCTAAGATTGCACCACCACATACTTTTAATAAGTAATGATTCGAGCCTACCTTAGTACGGATAAAGTTAATGATATTAAGCGCGCAAAACCCAGCAATTGCGGCGACAATATACGATAAAAGTACCAATAGCGGATCATAACTACCTATCAGCGAAGTACTAGCATCTACTCCCCAGCTAAAAAAATGCTTGTGATCCATGATTGTGGATACCTATCGAAATTATTGGACTTTTAACTATTCATCAAAGTATAGACAAGGCCAGTTAGTTTGCTATAACGGCTAGTTTCAGGAGAATCGATTACCTCCTCTCACACTTCCTGAACAATACCGCTGTTATGCAGGTGAACCGTAAAGCTTGAGCTTTATTCTCCAGCTTGGTGTCGCGGTGGCGACAACACAGAAAGGGGAACGACCGCTCTGCTCCCCTTTCCAATCCCCAGAGCGCCCAGCTCAGCAGAACATTCAATAACACACTAGCGCAAACCACGATTCCTGCCGATTTATCATCCCTGAACAACGGCAGCCATCGACATCCTATCTCAGGTCGAGGGCTGCTAACTGCTAGTCTGTCATTTCATTGCTGAGATGGGGTTGGAGTGTTTGGCACGGGTAGCTCACATAGCAACTGTCATCTTCGTGGTGGCTTAGTCGAAGATCCAGAACTTAGTGCTCTGGATTCCCGATCAGAAACTTCGGGAATGACGACTTTAAGTGCCAGTGGAATAACAACACCATTACCTAGCCTATCAACACGCACTAAGTCTGCTTGAATCAAGTGCCGAAAAGAAAGGCAATATTCACGTATTACCATCAGGGATGATGGGAAAAGTAATGCGGCACATGACGGTACAGGATGTACCTTATTAGACAATGCAGGAGCACATTGTCCTGATGTGCCATCATTACTGTTACGTCGAAGATATTGCCTTGAATGGAGGATTACACTTGATTAGCAGCGCCGGGAGATTCCAAAGGGGGTTCGGCGTTTAGCCCCTTTTGGGTGTCGTCGCCACCGCGACAATAATATCAACTAACTCTGACCTTGTTGATATAAAATCAACTGGTCTGGCTCCTTGATATCAACTAACTCTGACCTTGTTGATATCAAATCAACTGTTCTGACCCCTTGATACTGAGATGGGGTTGGAGTGTTTGGCACGGATAGCTCACATAACAACTGTCATCTTCGTGGTGGTTTAATCGTGGATTCAGACCTTAGTGAACTGGATTCCCGATCATAAACTTCGGGAATGACGACTTTAAGTGCCGATGGAATAACAACACCATCACCTACCCTATCAATACACACCAAGTCTGCTTGAATCAAGTGCCGAAAAGAAAGGCAATATCACGTATTACCATCAGGGATGATGGCAAAAGTAATGCGGCACATTACGGTACAGGATGTACCTTATTAGACAATGCAGGACGCATATTGTCCTGATGTGCCATCAGCGCTGTTACGTCGAAAACACTTTTATAAATGTAAGATCACGTTTGGATCGCAGCGCTGGGGGATTCCAAAGGGGGCTCGGCGTTTAGCCCCCCTTTGGGTGTCGTCGCCACCGCGACAATAATATCAACTAACTCTGACCTTGTTGATATCAAATCAACTGTTCTGACCCCTTGATACCCGATCATAAACTTCGGGAATGACGACTTTAAGTGCCGATGGAATAACAACACCATCACCTACCCTATCAATACACACCAAGTCTGCTTGAATCAAGTGCCGAAAAGAAAGGCAATATCACGTATTACCATCAGGGATGATGGCAAAAGTAATGCGGCACATTACGGTACAGGATGTACCTTATTAGACAATGCAGGACGCATATTGTCCTGATGTGCCATCAGCGCTGTTACGTCGAAAACACTTTTATAAATGTAAGGTCACGTTTGGACCGCAGCGCTGAGAGATTCCAAAGAGGGCTCGGCGTTTAGCCCCCTTTGGGGTGTCGTCGCCACCGCGACTTTTAATTATGTAATTAATAACAATAAGTTGTTAAAATATATACAGGAAAGTTTAAACAAAGAGTAAAATTAAAAATGACTAATAAACCTAGAATTTTTATAGGATCTTCAAGCGATAGCTTAGATATAGCAAACGCATGTAATGTAGCGTTAGATCATACTGCTGAAGTTTCTGTCTGGCCAAATGTTTTTGATAAAGCAGGCAGCGATACATTAAGTTCTTTAATGACTAAAGCTAATAATGTTGATTTTGCTTTATTTGTTTTTTCTCCTGATGACATAACTTGTATCCGAGGAAGTGATCATCAAACAGTAAGAGATAATGTTCTTTTTGAATTAGGCCTATTCATTGGCTCGCTTGGTAAGGAACGTTGTTTCATACTTAAACCAAGAAATAAAGAACTATACATCGCTTCAGATTTAGCAGGTATTAATACGTTAGATTTTGATTCAGATAGAAGTGATACAAACCTAGATTGTGCTGTAAATGCGGCTTGTATAAAAATTACAACACAAATGAATCAACAGGGACTGTTTCGCGGGAGTGTAACTAAAGAAAAAATTACATCCCTTAAAATATCAAAAGATGAATATTCAATAAGTGACAAATCGCTACGTTTACTATCTGAATTGCTTTCAACTCATACAACATCCGTAAATGGTATGTTCTTTTGGGATATTGAACAGAAGGCACTTCCTTTTTCAGAATCTCAACTACAAATAGCATTGATAAGATTGACACGAATAGGCTATATAAACAGAGCAATAACAGAAGACTATAACGGTAATACTGGATATGGTTTCTCTATCACGAATAGCGGAATAGAATATTTATTAGAAAATGAAAAAAGGTTAGACAGCATAAAAATCGCTGAAGAAAGTGCAAAACAGAGCTTACAACAACCTCAGCAACAATATCAGGGTTATAGACCAAGATAGAGCTATTAGCTAAATAATAGAAACAAAAAACCCGCATTCTCTATTAGAATATGCGGGTTTTTATTAAGAATTACAAGCTGTAAGCGTTAGCTTACCATCCTGTTTTCTCTTTAAGTGCTTTACCAATATCAGCTAAAGAACGAACAGTTTTAACACCGGCCGCTTCTAATGCTTTAAATTTCTCTTCAGCAGTACCTTTACCGCCGGCGATAATTGCGCCAGCATGACCCATACGCTTACCTTCTGGTGCAGTAACACCAGCAATGTAAGCAACAACAGGTTTAGTAACGTGTGCTTTAATGTACTCAGCTGCTTCTTCTTCAGCAGTACCACCGATTTCACCAATCATTACGATTGCTTCAGTCTGTGGATCGTTTTGGAACATTTCCAAAATATCGATGAAGTTAGAACCTGGGATTGGATCACCACCGATGCCAACACATGTAGATTGGCCGAAACCAAAATCAGTTGTTTGCTTCACTGCTTCATAAGTAAGAGTACCTGAACGCGATACGATTCCTACTTTACCAGGCAAGTGGATGTGACCAGGCATGATACCAATCTTAGTTTCGCCAGGAGTGATAACACCTGGACAGTTAGGACCGATCATACGCACGCCAGTTTGCTCAAGCTTAACTTTAACGTCAACCATGTCTAAAGTTGGGATACCTTCAGTGATGGTGATGATTAGCTCGATGCCAGCATCAATAGCTTCTAAGATAGCATCTTTACAAAATGGTGCTGGTACGTAGATAACTGTTGCCGTTGCGCCAGTAGCTGATACAGCTTCACGAACTGTGTTAAATACAGGTAGACCAAGGTGCGTTTGACCGCCTTTACCTGGGCTTACGCCGCCAACCATTTGTGTACCGTAATCAATCGCTTGCTCTGAGTGGAATGTACCTTGTCCACCGGTGAAACCTTGACAGATTACTTTAGTATCTTTGTTAATTAAGATAGACATTATGCATTGCCCTCCGCAGCTTTAACAACTTGAATAGCAGCATCTGTTAATGATGTTGCTGCAATAATGTCTAGACCAGATTTTTTCAATACTTCACGACCTAGTTCAGCATTAGTACCTTCAAGACGTACAATTACAGGCACTTTAACGCCTACTTCTTTAACCGCGCCGATGATACCTTCAGCAATCATGTCACAACGAACGATGCCGCCGAAGATGTTTACTAGTACCGCTTTCACGTTCTCGTCAGACAAGATAATCTTGAATGCTTCAGTAACGCGTTCTTTGTTAGCACCGCCGCCAACATCCAAGAAGTTTGCTGGTCGGCCACCGTGTAAGTTAACGATATCCATAGTACCCATTGCTAGGCCTGCTCCGTTAACCATACAACCAACAGTACCGTCAAGAGCTACGTAGTTTAGCTCCCACTGTGCTGCATGAGCTTCGCGCTCGTCTTCTTGTGATGGATCGTGCATTTCACGGATTTTTGGCTGACGGTATAACGCGTTGCCATCGATAGTGATTTTGCCGTCTAGACAGTGAAGGTTACCTTCGTCTGTAATAACAAGCGGGTTGATTTCTAGTAAGGCGAAATCAAAATCGGTAAACATTTTTGCTAGACCTAAGAAAATCTTAACAAATTGCTTCATTTGTGTTGGGTTTAGACCCAATTTGAAACCAAGTTCACGACCCTGGAAAGCTTGAGCGCCTACTAGTGGATCGATAGTTACTTTGTGGATCAATTCTGGTGTATTTTCCGCAACAGTTTCAATATCTACGCCGCCTTCAGTTGACGCCATGAATACCACTTTACGGGTACCACGATCGACAACAGCGCCAAGATATAGCTCTCTAGCGATATCGGTGCAGCTTTCAACTAAAATCTTAGTTACTGGCTGACCCTTAGCATCTGTTTGGTAAGTGACAAGGTTTTTACCTAACCACTTTTGTGCAAACGATTTGATTTCTTCTTTAGTTTTAACTAGCTTAACACCGCCAGCTTTACCACGTCCGCCTGCGTGTACTTGGGTTTTAACAACCCACATATCGCCGCCAATTTTATCAGCAGCTTCGGCAGCTTCTTGAGGGGTATCGCAAGCGAAACCCTCAGAAACTGGTAAACCATATTCAGCGAATAATTGTTTCGCTTGATACTCATGCAAATTCATGGTGTTTTATCCATTTATCTGTAAATGAAAGCTACCGTTTTATTCTTTTAATAAAAATGTAACGGTAGCCAATGAAAAGTCGACAAATTATAGTATAAAGGCTCTAATAACGGTAGTCAAAAGAGCTAAATGTAGGCCGGAATTTATTCCCGCTTAGCGCGAACAAGTTGCCGCCTACAATCTATTTGAAACTATATATCTGAAAACTATATATCTAAAAACTATATATCTAAAAGAAGACGTGTAGGATCTTCTAACAAGTCTTTAATGGTTACTAAGAAACCAACAGACTCTTTGCCATCAACTAAACGATGATCGTAAGAAAGTGCTAAATACATCATAGGAAGTATTACCACGTTACCATCAACAGCCATTGGACGGTCTTGTATCTTATGCATACCTAAAATTGCCGCTTGCGGTAGGTTTAAGATAGGCGTTGAAAGCAATGAGCCAAAAACACCACCGTTAGTGATAGTGAAGGTACCACCCGTCATTTCAGCAAGTGAAAGTTTACCATCACGACCTTTAAGTGCTAATGCACGAATACCATTTTCAATACCCGCCATGCTTAATTGATCGGTATCACGAAGTACTGGTGTAACTAAACCACGCGGCGTAGAAACAGCAATAGAGATATCGAAGAAGTTATGATAAACAATATCATCGCCATCAATCGAAGCATTAATCGCTGGGTAACGTTTTAAAGCTTCGGTGACCGCTTTCACGTAAAAAGACATGAAACCTAGGCGCGTATCATGAGTCTTCTCGAATAAGTCTTTATATTTTTTGCGAAGATCCATAATTGGCTTCATGTTAACTTCATTAAAGGTAGTTAACATGGCCGTTTCATTTTTTGCTGCTAATAAACGAGTAGCAATGGTTTTACGTAAACGCGTCATAGGTACACGTTTCTGTGTACGCTCACCTAAGTCTTCAACAGCAGGCACTGCAGCTTTTGCTACCGGAGCTGCTGCTGGCTTTCCTTTTGGAGAGTTAGCCGCTGCGGCAACGTCTTCTTTCGAAATACGACCGCCTTTACCTGTGCCAACAACGTCGCTAGCAGTTAAACCTTTTTCAGTCATTAAACGACGTACTGACGGGCTAGCAAGTTCATCGCTGCTTACCGCTTCTTCAGACGTTGCAGTCGCCGTAGTATTCGCTGTAGCACCGGCGTTAAGCTCACCAATTTTTTGAGCGCCTAACACAGTATCGCCTTCAACATGGATTATTTTACCAATCACACCATTCTCTTGAGCAACAACTTCAAGTACTACTTTATCTGTTTCGATATCAACTAAGTTTTGATCAACTGATACCGTATCGCCTGTCGCAACATGCCATGTAGCAACAGTCGCATCAGCTACTGATTCAGGTAATACCGGTACCACGATATCAATAACGTTAACAGCACTTGTTACTGCCGCGGCTACTGGCGCCGCTGTAGGTGCTGCAACAGCAACTGAGCCTTCAGCATAGGTACCAATTACTTGGTCGCCTAATACAGTAGCGCCATCGCTTTGACTAATATCAGTCATCACACCATCACAAGTCGCTGGTACTTCTAATACCACTTTATCGGTTTCAATATCGACAAGTACTTGATCACGAGTAAATTTTTCACCAACTTGTACATGCCAAGTTGCTACTGTTGCATCTGCAACTGATTCTGGTAATACCGGAACTTTGATTTCGGTTGTCATTTTTATAATTCCTTACAAACTTTTAGCACTTTCTTCTCATCATATTGACGAGAAGAAGTGCACTCAATAGTTAAGCTAATCTTATCTAACATTAGCGCTTGAGTGACAAGCGCTTGTGGTACTTTTCATGTTAGTCCAATGTTAACGCTTGAGTGACAAGCGCTTGTTGTTCTTTCACATGAACTGACATATAACCCACAGCAGGAGCTGCAGAGGCTTTACGGCCAGCATAAGTCAAATACGTACCTTCAGGGATTGCCGCTCTAAAATGATGCTGAGAACAATACCAAGCACCTTGATTTTGCGGCTCTTCCTGACACCAAACAAATTGCTTCACATGTTGATACTGTTTAATAGCATCTTGAAACTCTTTCTCTGGGAAAGGGTATAACTGCTCAATACGAATAATGGCCACGTTATTAAGTTCATTTTTACGACGTTGCTCAACTAATTCGTAGTAAACTTTACCACTACAAAATACTACCCGCTCAACCGCGCTATGATCTAAGTCATCCGTTTCGCCAATGACATTATGAAAGATACCAGTAGCCATTTCTTCTAATGAAGAAACCGCTAACGGGTGACGTAATAATGATTTAGGTGACATAACAATTAATGGCCGACGCATTGGTCGAATTACTTGACGACGTAACATGTTGAATACTTGCGCTGGTGTTGATGGTACACACACTTGCATATTGTGATCGGCACAAAGTTGCAAAAATCGCTCTAACCGAGCAGATGAATGCTCTGGCCCTTGCCCTTCATAACCGTGGGGCAATAACATGGTTAAGCCACATAAACGGCCCCATTTTTGTTCGCCGGAACTAATGAACTGATCAAATACTACTTGCGCACAGTTAGCAAAATCACCAAATTGTGCTTCCCACAGAGTTAAACCTGCGGGCTCAGCTGTGGTATAACCGTATTCAAATGCCACAACAGACACTTCAGATAATACTGAATCATGAACATCAAAAGGACCTTGTCCTTCACGTATGTTTTTTAAAGGGGTATAAGTACTACCATCATCTTGGTTATGTAAAACCGCATGACGATGGAAGAAGGTGCCACGAGCGGAATCTTGCCCGGTAAGACGAACACGTTTGCCTATGTCAACAATAGTCGCATAAGCTAAGTTTTCCGCCATACCCCAATCAAGTAGCTTTTCACCCTTAGCCATTTTCATGCGATCATCATAGATCTTCTTAACACGAGAATGTACTGGGTGGTTTTCTGGAATAGTAGCGATTTTAGTCGCTAACTCTTTAAGTTTATCAAACGAAATTTCTTTGTCGTAATCATCATCCCAGTCATGACCAAGATAAGGGGTCCAGTCAACAGAATGTTCTGTCATTGGACGCCATTGCTCAACAGTGCACTGACCTTCATCAAGTAATTTACGGTAATAAGCGGTTAACTCGTCGGTTGTTGCTTTAGTTAAACTGCCTTCTGCGACTAATTTATCTGCGTATAATTGACGCGGTGTTGGATGATTTCTAACAATTTTGTACATTAACGGCTGCGTAGCACTTGGCTCATCAGCTTCATTATGGCCATGGCGACGGTAACAAACTAAGTCGATAACCACATCACGTTTAAATTCGTTACGGTAATCAATAGCGATTTGCGTGACTAAAATCACCGCTTCAGGATCATCACCATTGACATGAAAGATTGGCGCCTGGACCATTTTAGCAATTTCAGTACAATATTCACCTGAGCGCATATCTTCTGGAATAGAGGTAGTAAAACCAACTTGATTATTCACCACTATGCGTACTGTACCACCTACTTTAAACGCACGGGCTTGTGACATGTTAAAGGTTTCTTGTACTACACCTTGACCAGCAATTGCTGAATCACCATGAATAGTAATAGGTAAGACTAAATCACCTTGATCACCTTCAACACCACCGCGTCTATCTTGTCTCGCTCTTACCGAGCCAATCACCACAGGGTTAACGATTTCAAGATGCGAAGGGTTAAACGCCAGGGCTAGATGAACATTGCCGCCAGGAGTAACAAAATCTGAAGAATAACCTTGATGGTATTTCACATCACCCGAGCTTGAAATTTCATCATGCTTACCGGCAAATTCATCAAATAATTTTGAAGGGTTTTTACCCATCACATTAACCAGCACATTTAAACGACCGCGGTGAGCCATGCCCATAACCACTTCTTTAATACCAGCAGCACCGGCACGAGTGATTAATTCTTTGAGCATAGGAACTAAAGCATCACCACCTTCTAATGAAAAGCGTTTTGCACCGGGGAATTTCGCGCCAAGATATTTCTCTAGACCATCAGCAGCAATTAAGCCTTTAAAAATCTCGGTCTTTTCTTCAACGCTAAAATCAGCTTTTGACTGAACTGACTCAAGACGTTGTTGTATCCAACGTTTCTCATCAGTTGAGGTCATGTGCATATATTCAGCGCCAATTGAACCACAATAGGTAGCTTTTAAAGTTTTATATAACTCACCTAACTTCATGGTCTCTTTGCCAACAGCAAATGAGCCTAAGTTAAATTCTTTATCAAAGTCATTTTCTGATAAGTCATGATGTGACAATTGTAAATCACGCACTTTATCACGCTGCCATAAACCCAAGGGGTCTAAATTAGCATTTTGATGACCACGAAACCTAAAAGCATTTATAAGCTGTAAGACTTTAACCTGTTTAGCATCACCACCCGAAACAACAACTTGTTTTTGGGTTTGTTTTGCTAAAGTTTTAAATTCATCACGGATGACACTGTGGCGGTATTCCACCTCACTGCCTTCGACTTTAGGGAGTTGACCAAAGATTTCTTGCCATTCTGTAGTTACAGAGGCGGAGTTATCTAAGTATGATTCGTACAATTCTTCGATATAAACGATGTTACCACCGTTTAAATGGGAAGACTCGAGCCAAGCCTTCATTACACCTTCTGGCATTGCCTTGTTCCTTTGCTGGGGGTAAAGCAATTAAAATTTATAACCATTGTAAGTATAAATACCCAAACGATTACGCTAATAAACATTTTTAATTTAACAGAGTATTACATTAAAAAGCTAAACGGGAAGTTTAACTAAAAAGTATAATACCCTGTTTATTCTTGCATATAAATCAATAACGTAAACTTAGACCAAATCAGTACCTAAGGTAACTTTAACTAAGCTTACTTTTAACCTTAAACCGCGCGGTTTAATAACATTGATTTAATATGGCCGATGGCTTTGGTTGGGTTTAATCCTTTTGGACAAACATCAACACAGTTCATGATGCCATGACAACGAAATACGCTGTAAGCATCTTGTAAATCATCTAAACGCTCTTCTGTTGCGGTATCACGACTATCAATTAAGAAGCGATAAGCATGCAACAAACCTGCTGGCCCGATAAATTTATCAGGATTCCACCAGAAAGACGGACAAGAAGTAGAACAACAAGCACATAAAATACACTCATAAAGACCGTCTAATTTTTCACGCTCTTCAATTGATTGTATATTTTCACGAGCAGCGGGTTGTGCATCGTTGATCAAGTATGGCTTAATTTTTTCATATTGTTGATAAAATTGGGTCATATCAATAATCAAGTCTCGCACTACCGGTAAACCAGGTAATGGGCGTAAGACAATCGTTTTCGCTTTCAACTGGGATAATGGTGTGATACAAGCCAAACCATTTTTACCATTCATGTTTAAACCGTCAGAGCCACATACACCCTCACGACATGAACGACGGAATGATAACGTAGCGTCTTCTTCTTTCAAAAGAATAAGCGCATCAAGAACCATCATATCAGAGCCTTCTGGCACGTCTAATTGATAGTCTTTCATGTAAGGTTTAGCGTCTACATCAGGATTGTAGCGGTAAATCGAAAAATTTTGTTTCATCGTATATTTCCTACAATTAAGTCCTTAGTAAACACGTGCTTTCGGTGGGAAAGCTTCGCGGTGAATTGGTTTCATATTCACTGGACGTTTAGACATTGCTTCGGTCTCAGGTGTGTAGATTGAGTGGCATAACCAGTTGACATCATCACGTTCGGTAAAATCTTGACGGGCATGAGCACCACGAGATTCAGTGCGGAAGTTTGCTGCCTTGGCACTACAGTAAGCCGTTTCCATCAAGTTATCTAATTCTAAACATTCAATACGCTGAGTGTTAAATTCCGAAGACTTGTCATCTAAGCGGGCAACTTTAAGACGTTCACGAATTTCAGTTAATTCTTTCATGCCTTTAGCCATGGCTTCGCCTTCGCGGAAAACCCCAAAGTTCATTTGCATACACTGTTGTAAGTCTTTACGAATTTGTACTGGGTCTTCACCTTTAGTCGATGATTCCCAACGGTTCATGCGAACTAAGGAAGTCTCGATATCAGACGCTGACGCATCGAGGGCCGATTCTGAATCAGATAAGTGTTCACCTAAGAACTTACCTGCTGCCCGGCCAAACACCACTAAATCAAGTAATGAGTTACCACCTAAACGGTTAGCGCCATGCACAGATACACAGGCAATTTCACCTACCGCGAATAAACCTTCAACGATAGTTTCTTTACCTTCTGGACTGATATTAAGGGCTTGACCGTTAACATTACAAGGCACGCCACCCATTTGATAATGGCAAGTTGGAATAACAGGAATAGGTTCAACCGCAGGATCAATATGAGCAAAAGTTTTTGATAATTCACAAACACCTGGCAAACGTTTCTCGAGCGTTTCACGACCTAAATGGTCAAGCTTTAATTTAAGATGAGGACCTAGAGGACCGTCAAAACCACGACCTTCACGGATCTCGGTCATCATCGAACGAGCAACAACGTCACGACCCGCTAAATCTTTAGCATTAGGCGCATAACGTTCCATAAAACGTTCACCATCTTTATTTAATAAATAACCACCTTCGCCACGACAACCTTCAGTGACCAGTACCCCAGAACCAGCAATACCGGTTGGATGGAACTGCCACATTTCCATGTCTTGCATTTGAATGCCAGCTCGAAGTGACATACCAACACCGTCACCGGTATTGATATGGGCATTAGTGGTCGATGCAAAAATACGCCCTGCTCCGCCAGTAGCCAGTACCGTTGCGCGCGCTTTAAAATAAACCACTTCACCAGTTTCAATGCAAATAGCGGTGGTACCAACAATAACTCCTGCACTATTTTTAACTAAATCTAAGGCATACCATTCGCTAAAAACGTTGGTTTTGTTTTTAACGTTTTGTTGGTACAAACAATGTAATAAGGCATGACCAGTACGATCAGCAGCGGCTGCAGTACGTGCGGCTTGTTCACCACCAAAATTTCTCGACTGACCACCAAAAGGACGTTGGTAAATTTTACCGTCTTCGGTACGAGAAAAAGGTAAACCCATTTTCTCTAATTCAATCACAGCTTCAGGACCTACTTTACACATATATTCGATAGCGTCTTGGTCACCGATATAATCAGAGCCTTTCACCGTATCATACATATGCTCTTCCCAATGATCTTCATGGGCATTACCTAACGCAACAGTAATACCACCTTGCGCAGATACAGTATGAGAACGAGTTGGAAATACTTTAGAAATCAAGGCACAAGATTTGCCTGATTCGGTAATTGCTAATGCAGCACGCATACCTGCGCCGCCTGCGCCAATAACAATGGCGTCAAATTCACGAATTGGAACGTTCACTTATACACCCCACACGGTTAAGAAGCCAAACACTAGGTAGGCTAATAAGATAACTGAAAAGACAAATTGCAAAGCACCGCGTAAAAACGCTGGTTTAATATAATCTGACAAGATTTGCCATACACCAATTTTTGCGTGAGTCAGCAAAGCCAACAACGCTAAAACGGTTGCCACTTTAACGCTAGTACAGGCAAAAAAACCGTGCCATTGTTCAAAGGTAACGGTCGGTGTGACCACAAAGAAACCAGCAATAAGTATGGTATAGAGAGCAAGAATGATGGCACTCGCTCTTAATAGAATAAAATCATGTACGCCATTACGGCCTACTGATGCGACGACGTTTACCATAACCATACTCCTATTACCACTGATACGACTAACCAAATAGCCATGATTACTTTGGCACTGGTATTACCTGAAGCTAATTCTTCAAAATGACCCATATCCATACACAAGTGACGAATACCTGCTAATAAATGATAAGTCAATGCTGAAAGACAGCCAAAGATAATGAAGCTAAAGAATAAGCCATCAAGATAACCTTGAATTTGACTAAATCCTTGTGCAGAGGAAAGAGAGATGGAAAGGGTCCACAATAAAATGCCAATAGCAAATACCATAATTACACCAGAAATACGGTGAAGAATTGAGGCATGTGCTGCCGGGTGCATCTTTATTGTAGATAGATCTAGGTTTACAGGACGTTGTTTTTTCACAATTGTTGCCTAAAGAGCTCGAAAGCCTTCAACTTTTATTATTGTTACTCATGAACTACCTTTACCTACTGACTTAAAGCTTTAAAATCAATATAAAAAAGTAATTCCCGAAAGTGAACGGTAACTTTTACATGCTCATATTTGTAAGTGTACCCATTCGCACACAAGTCTAACCAACTTCATAACACGATTCTAGTTAGATTTTGTATTATGATACAAAAATTATAGCGTAGTTGAATCTATAAACAGTAAGTATAAGCTACAGGACGAAGTGATTATATAATCGTTAACATTGAATTACAATTTTAGCGAACGTCAAGATCAAAGCAAATTAACGAAGGCTGCTTTTTTAAGCAATATATTGAGCTGTGTTGAACTTTAGTATAATTACTCTTACATTTTAAATTCATTTCAGGGTAGAATGTCGGCAGTTTGATAAACCCAAGAAAAGTAACAAAAACTGACTATTTATTCACTAAGCTTAGTATGGGAATTAAGCAATTTAGTAGAATGTTGGTAAATGTAAATAAATTATAATTGATAGGGGAAAAATATTATGGCTGAATCAAAAGCCTCTCTGAGTATTGATGGCATAGAAATTGGACAGTTTCCAATTTTAAAAGGTACTGCAGGTACTGACGTAATTGATATTAGAACTTTAGGAAGCTATGGCTATTTTACCTATGACCCCGGCTTTTTATCTACGGCATCTTGTGAATCATCTATTACTTTCATTGATGGCGATAAAGGCATATTGCAACATCGTGGTTACGCTATAGATGACTTAGCAAAAAAAGCTGATTACTTAGAAGTTTGTTATATCTTATTAAATGGTGATGCTCCAACGCAATCTGAATATGATGAATTTAAAGCCATCATCACTAACCATACAATGGTGCATGAGAAGTTAGCCCACTTCTTCCAAGGATTTTTACCTGACGCACATCCTATGGCTATGGTTTGTGGTGTTGTTGGCGCTATGTCCTCTTTCTATCACAGTGACTTAGATATCACTGACCCGGCACAGCGTAAACGTAGTGCTCATCGATTAATTGCTAAAATGCCAACTATTGCGGCTATGGCTTATAAATACAGTGTTGGTCAACCTTTTGTTTACCCCCGTAATGACCTAAGTTACGCAGAAAACTTCCTGCACATGATGTTCTCAGTACCCGCAGAAGAATATAAAGTAAATCCTATCATAGCGAGTGCTATGGATAGAATCTTTACCTTACATGCTGACCATGAACAAAATGCTTCTACCTCTACGGTACGTTTAGCTGGCTCATCTGGCGCTAACCCTTATGCTTGTATTGCCGCAGGTGTAGCTTCTTTGTGGGGACCTGCACATGGTGGTGCTAATGAAGCCTGTTTAACTATGCTTGAAGAGATAGGCACTTTAGACAGAGTTGATGAATTTGTTGCTAAAGCTAAAGATAAAAGTGACCCATTCCGTTTAATGGGCTTTGGTCACCGTGTCTATAAAAACTTCGATCCACGTGCAACGGTAATGCGCGAAACATGTCACAAAGTATTAAAAGAGTTAGGTATCAACGACCCATTGCTTGATGTTGCTATGGCATTAGAGAAAGTTGCTCTTGAAGACCCATACTTTATTGAAAAGAAACTTTACCCTAATGTAGACTTCTATTCAGGCATCATCCTTAAAGCTATTGGTATCCCAACAAGTATGTTCACAGTAATTTTTGCTATGTCTAGAACCGTTGGTTGGATTTCTCATTGGGATGAAATGTTATCTCAACCGGGTCAAAAAATTGGTCGTCCTCGCCAAAAATATACCGGTAAAATTGACCGTGAATTTGTGCCATTGAACAAAAGATAATGATTTAGTTAAAAAATTAACTTGAAAAGGCAGCGTTAGCTGCCTTTTTTATGTTTATTTTCCAATAATTAACCGAAAAAAACATAAATACACTTGATACTTACTATTCATATAAAAAATATTAACGGCCGAATTTTTCGCCTTTACTCTATTAAAAAATGTAATCAATATGAATTATACTGCCGTTATTTTTATTTAATTCCAAACAACTAATCGTTATAATAGTGATCTTTAACCTTTCCTTTCACATAAAAACTCAATAAATTGATTATGTCTGATTATTCTTTAAGATTTGGTGGTATTAGCCGTTTATATGGCGAACAGGGCGCAAGCATCATAAAAGAAGCCCATTTTTGTGTTATTGGTATAGGTGGTGTTGGCTCTTGGGTAGCGGAAGCGCTCGCCCGTAATGGTATAGGTCAAATTACCTTGATCGACTTAGATGATATTTGTACCACCAATATTAACCGTCAAATCCACGCATTAACGGATACTGTTGGCCACAGTAAAGTTGAGGTTATGAGTGATCGAATTAAACAAATCAACCCTGACTGTCAGGTGCAAGTCATTGAGGACTTTGTTACTACCGAAAATTTACCCTCGTTACTAAGCCAATCTTTCGACTTTGTTATTGATGCTATCGACTCTGTCGATATTAAAACCCGGATAATTGCTTATTGTAAGCGTAATAAATTACCTATAATTACTATTGGTGGTGCCGGTGGTCAAGTTGATCCCAGTCAAATAGCCATTACAGACTTAAGTAAAACCTATCAAGATCCCCTGCTCGCTAAAGTGAAAAACCAATTACGCCGGGAATTTAATTTTCCACGTGCAGATATTGCTAAAGCGAGCAAAAGAAAATTTTCAATAGATGCGGTATTTTCTACCGAGCAACTACGCTACCCTGCTGATAATAAAGCTGGAGAAGTTTGTTTAGCGAAACCCGATGCAAGTAATGGTGAACAGCGCAGTACGCGATTAGATTGTCGCACTGGTTTTGGTGCGACCACACATGTGACGGCAACGTTTGCATTTTTTGCTGTTGGTAAAGCAATTGATAAACTGTTAAAAAAGCAGCTGAAGTAATCAATAAACCAGCTAAGCTCTACTAAATAATCCTGTACTAGCCGTTGTTTTACTCAGCCCGCGCTCAATTCACTGGCAATAGCAGAATATTGCCACGAATTTTACCCTTCAATTAACAAAACTATCAAACTGGTGCGATAAAGTAATTAAAATACTAGATTTAAAGAGGGTAGCTAGCACTTAAATACAGTTTAAATGTGGCTCTGTTGTAGTGTTAGTGTTGCTGAGTAAACAAGCGAGACACGTAAAACCATCCATGGGGCTCTACACAAGCATCCATGCTTGTGAAGCTCGCTTTATCACTTCAGCAATACTCACCATAAAATCATAGAGTTACAATGTAGACAACAGTATTATGGAACAGAGCCTTAAATGTAGTTTAAATGTAGTAAAATAGAATAATTATTCACTATCCTTGTTTATACTGTGCTTAATACAAGCGAGTAGTTATTGTGCCAATAATTTTATTTTATCAACAATAGCTAATAAACCATTACCACGAGATGGGCTTAAGTGCTGTATTAAACCCATTTTTTCGAAGTATTCATTAATATTTACCTTATGTATTTGTTGTGCTGTTTTATGATTAAGGGCGCTAAGCACAATCACTAATAAACCACGAATAATTTTGGCATCACTGTCGGCTTTAAACGAATAGTAGCCTTGGCTATCTTGTGCAACTTTCAGCCAAGCAAGGCTTTCGCAGCCAGAGATGAGGGTTTCATCATCACGCAGCGATTTTTCCATTCTAGGTAATTTTTTACCCAGCAGCATAATTTCTCTATGTCGGCTATCCCAACCTTTCGTTTTGGCAAAGAGGGTAAGAATATCAACCATTTCATTACTCGATGCCCTTTTTCCACTGCCATTTTCATCGGGCTGTTCTTGTTCGAGACAAGCATTAAGTAAAAATTTATTTAAGCACTCAATAAGGTAATCAATTTCCACCTTAGTATTATAAGCAGCTAGAGAAACCCTTAGGCAACCATCGATGTTTAAATGCGCCATTAAAGGCATAGCACAATGATGACCCGAGCGAACAGCGATACCATAAGTATCCAACGAAGTCGCTACATCGTGATTATGATGTCCGGTTAAGGTAAAAGCGATAACGCCAATATCAGGTTTGCCTTCGACTATAAATTTAACTTGCGCTATTTTAGCTAAGGCGTGATAACAATAATCAAGCAGTTGTTGTTCATATTCCTGGTAACTTTTACTAATATCGGCTAACAAAGGTGCTAAGAAGTTGATACTTTCACCAAAAGCGATCACCCCGGCAATATTGGGTGTACCCGCTTCAAACTTAAAAGGTAAGGAGTTAAAGCGAGTACCTTGAGTAAAACTGACTGTTTTAATCATTTCCCCTCCCCCCTGATATGGCGGCATAGTATCAAGCAGCTCTTCTTTACCATAAAGGACACCAATACCTGTTGGGCCATACATTTTATGAGCCGAAAAAACATAAAAATCACAGTCAAGCGCTTGTACATCAATAGATAAATGTGCCACTGCTTGAGCGCCATCTATTAAGGTTATAGCACCAACAGCTTTTGCCTTAGCTATAACTTTCTCAATGGGGTTTATCCGCCCTAACACATTAGAAATATGGGCACAGGCGACAAATTTTGTCTTATCCGTAATGACATTATCTAGCTTAGTACTATCGATATAACCTTGCTTAGTTAAAGGTAAAATCTTGATCACCGCGCCAGTTTGCTCGGCAACTATTTGCCAGGGAACAATATTTGCGTGGTGCTCACTAGTACACAGGACTATTTCATCCCCTGGCATTAAGGTATTTCTAGCCAAGCTTTGCACCACAATATTGATACTTTCCGTGGCACCCTTAGTCCAAATAACTTCTTTAATACTACGCGCACCGATAAAGCCTTGAACTAGGGTACGGGCATTTTCAAAAGCTAAGGTAGCTTTGCTACTTAGTTGATGTGAAGCTCTATGGACATTGGCATTATATTGGCAATAAAAATCTTGCTGGCTATCAATAACAGTGAGTGGTTTTTGTGTGGTCGCTGCATTATCAAAATACACTATAGCGTGATGTTGGTCGTCTTTATCATGCCTAGGTGAGCAGATATTTTGTAATAATGGAAATTGCTTTCTAAAGAGGTAAGGCTCAAATGTTTTCATAAATACTCTGATAAAGAAAATTGTGCTATAGACAAACCAAGATCTACAACTAAACATTATAACTTATTTTTCCGCTACAATTTAAGTACTTAGTAAAACTCGCCCATTTTGTAAACTAATGAAGATAGAAAAACAAGCGTATACCTAGGTAAAAATGAGGTATTTAGACTATAACTAATAAAGTGTCCTCTCAAAGGGTATCAGAATGAGATTTTTTGCCTACCTATATCAGTTTAAAAGCAATCTATATCGTTTTTTTCAATTGAAAAGAACCATTATCACTAAAGAACAAAAAACTACATATGCTCAAGAATTAAGGCTCGTTCAAAAAAAGGACCTTAGGCTGAGGTGTAAAAAAGCCGCCCAAGAGATCCAATATTTAGGGCGTTTTAGCCACTGGCCAATTGCTAAAGTGAAGGTAAAGATAGAAAAAAACTCGTTAATCTATTTAGATGTTAGCCGCAGCAGACGAACATTTTTTGCAGATAAAATTCAAGGACAGGATAAAATCATGAGGGTTTTTGATAAGACGTTATTGTCTGATAAAAGAGTCAAAAGACTTCCTTAACCCTAATCTAGGCTTGCACTAGCAAAGCCTGGATTAAAAGCTGCCTGATAATATCCGAGCTTTCCTTAACGCTTCACTTTCCCATACTGCCGCTTGCGCTAACCAGAACTTTGCGCCAACAATATCACCTTGCTGGTATAAAGCTAAGGCAATATTGTAATGAAAACTCGGCATCAAATAGGCAAACGGTTTTGCTTTTAATATATTCAGGTATTCTTGAGGAAATTCATTGGCGAAATATCTTAGTTGTGTACGCCGATTTAACGGCTTAAAAGCTGAATAACGTGGCGCAACATGACTTGCTGATAAGGCTTTGCCCGTACTAGACTGTTGACAACTTTCGGCCAAATAGAGGCCAACTTGCTCTTTAAATGCTATCGGCGTACCTAAACGCCATTTTATTTTCTCGTTGAAATTTTCATCAACGGCTTGTAAAATTGGTGTACTGGCTTTTATTTTACTGGCCCATGCTACCTCGGCTAATACCCTGGCTCTGACCTGTTTCCGTTCACCTTGATAGTAATTGGCCAATACCGCAATATTATGGGCAAAGGGTTTATGCTGTACTCCTTGGCATTTATCATGGTTTTTACTTAAGGGGTATTCATCAACAAAACCGAGCAAATGGCTTATTTCATGGCTAAAAACATCCGCATTATCCTCGACATCAAAATAGAGAATTCCTAAATGGACATTGGCACCACCTTCGTTAAGCATTAAACCTATATGCCGGCTAGTCACGTCCTTGGCGACACTTTGCCAATGTGCTTCATTACAATAAATAGCTTGCTGTGCATGTGCCTGACAATCAAGACGTTTGCGGCTAATGTAGCGCGGTATTGGCAAACACACATACTGTGCCAGCACTTGCTGCTCATTAAAGCTATTAATCAGCTGTTCAAGGTGCTTTAAGTGCTCCAGATTAGTCGCAAAAAGTTGTAAACTGGTAATGCAACTTGATAACGCTTCAAAGGGCAGTTGGACTTGGCCATTAACTTTACTTATTAGTAATGGGCTATCTTTGATGACCGCATATTTATCTAGCTGCGCTAATAGAGGCTGAATTTTACTATTAGCCTCTTGCTTAAACACCGTAGAATTTACTAGCTGCTTCACCAGAGCCACATCGCCTAAAGAGACGGCTATTTTAATGGCTAAAACTGAGTGAGTTTCAGCTAAGTTAATATTGTTAATCATTGCTGGCAATTGCCCTAATGTCGTTTGTGCTAGGGCAAACTTACCTTGTTGAAAATATAACTGTGCAAGCGCGACCATGGCTTGTTGCGACTGTAAGCGAATTGCTTGTTCAAACCACATAATAGCCGTGGTCACTAGAGCGATATTATCTTCTTGTTGAGCTTTTTTTTGATACCAATAAGCAAGCTTTAATGCCGCGTTTTTTTGGCTTTTGGCTAGGGTTTGGTTCAGTGTTAACCAATGAGTACTAGCAATATTCGCTGTTTTTTCGGCAATGGTTATCGCGGCAATGTAGTCATGCTTTAATGCGTAGGAAAACTGCCCTGCATGGTAATTATTTTTATGCAATTGCTGAGTTAAATAATCAGCTAAAAAAAATGAGCTTGATGACAAAGATATCATCAAGCTCAACAGTAATATATAACAATAGATTTTATCGAAACGCATTGAGTCGCTAATAAATTAAGGCTGAGTATTCGTAGTTTTTTTAGTACGCATTAAATCTAATTCAAGCTTAGCGTATCTATGCTCAACAAATTCATAAACGTTGGTACTTAATGCCAGTTTAAAGAAGTTAGCCGCACTGCCCCGAAAGCCTAAGGCTTGGTTATACTTACCTAAATAAAAATAAGCTTCACATAGTCGCTCAGTTAACTCTTTATTTGAGCGAACATTTTTTGTTAAGCCTTTAACAAAGTCTCCTTGAGATATTTCGCCAAGATAAAGGAATATCACCTGCTTCGCCCAGGTACTATCCGCAACTAATTCTGCCCGCTGTTTTAATGACTGCTTTGCTGCAATAGGGTCCAGTTCATATTCAGTCAAATACAACCACAATAGACGATACGGATCATCCTGCTGTTTTTGATGAAAGGCTTTAAAATCAAGGCTAGCTAACTCAGGTCGAGCACCATAATAAAGGGCTATGCCTCGATTTAAATAGGCATATTCATGTCCAGGCGCTAACTCTAAGGCGGAGTCGAATTTTTCATAAGCTTGGGTAAACTCTTGTAACTGGGTGTAATGAATACCCAAGAAATTATAAGCGTCAATTAAGTCAGGTTTTAATTGTAGGGCATGGGAAAAGTCAAATCTTGCCAGCGAACGTAAGCCAACACTGTCATACAAGACACCACGATCATAAAAAAGTTGTGCTCTTTGTTCATCCGGTATCTTGGCCCTATTTATCACTTCAGATAAACGCGCGATGGCTATTTCACTTTTAAAGTTAATCGCTAACGGCTCGGCAATGACCAGATTATTCATTATCGAAAAAGGTCCATTATTATCAGCTCCTTGACTAGAGGCACAGCCTTGCGTCAGCAGCGTACTACTTAACAGTAATATTAGAAGAGTAGTTTTAACAAGTGAATGCACAGAAATGCCTTATAAATAAATGACTAACAATATAAATTAATTCATTATAAACAAAAAAGGAGCCAATTGGCTCCTTTTTTACTTAATCAAATGTAAATATTTTTTACTGAGAAAGTTACTCAGCGGCAGGTGTTTCTGTCGCAGCTGGCTTTTCAATAGCTTCTTTGATACTTAAACGAACACGACCTTGGCGATCAACTTCTAGTACCTTAACTTTCACTTCTTGACCTTCTGTTAAGACATCGCTAACGTTATTAACGCGCTCTTCAGAAATTTGAGAAATGTGTACTAAGCCGTCTTTACCTGGTAATACATTAACAAAAGCACCAAAATCAACGATACGTACTACTTTACCGGTGTAAAGTGTACCTACTTCAATTTCAGCGGTTAATGCCTTAATACGGTTAATCGCATCTTGTGCTTGTTCATTTGAAGTTGCCGCTATTTTAATAGTACCGTCATCTTCAATTTCAATGGTAGTACCGGTTTCTTCCGTCAATTGACGAATAGTCGCGCCACCTTTACCAATAATGTCACGAATCTTATCTTGGCTTACTTTCATGGTGTGAATGCGTGGTGCAAACTCAGAAATATCATCTCTGTGTCCAGAAATAGCTTCATCCATCACAGATAAAATATGAGTACGTGCAGCTTTTGCTTGGTTTAAAGCAATTTGCATTATTTCTTGAGTAATACCTTCAATTTTAATATCCATTTGCAGGGCAGTAATACCACCTGTGGTACCGGCTACTTTAAAGTCCATATCACCTAAGTGATCTTCATCACCTAAGATGTCAGAAAGCACAACAAACTTGTCACCTTCTTTAACCAGGCCCATCGCAATACCAGCAACAGAAGCTTTAATGGGTACACCCGCATCCATCAAGGCTAATGAAGCACCACATACTGACGCCATTGAAGAGGAGCCATTTGATTCAGTGATTTCAGAAACAATACGGATAGCATACGGGAATTCTTCTAGTGTAGGCATAACCGCTAACATACCACGTTTCGCCAGACGGCCATGGCCAATTTCACGACGTTTAGGGCTACCAACAAATCCAGTTTCACCTACACAGTATGGAGGGAAGTTGTAATGAAACATAAATGGGTCAGTTTTATCACCCATTAAGGTATCAAGGCGTTGGGCATCACGTTGCGTACCCAGTGTTGCAGTAACTAATGCTTGAGTTTCACCACGAGTAAATACCGCAGAGCCGTGAGTTCTTGGTAAAACACCCGTCATTACGTCTAAGGCACGAATTGACTCAGGATCACGACCATCAATACGAGGGCTACCATCAATGATGCGGCCACGTACAACCGTTTTTTCTAAATCGTGGAATAAATCTTTTGCTTCTTGCACGTTTAGATCAGCATCTTGTGCTAATAAAGTTTCAACAACAGAGTTACGGATCTCGGTAATTTTTTCATAACGAACCGCTTTTTCAGTAATTTGGTAAGCTTCGTTTAATTGTGCTTCACTTAACTCTGCAATTTTGGCTAATAACTCAGTATTTTTAACGGGTGCAGACCATTCCCATACTGGGGTGTTTACTTCAGCTTTAAATTCTTTAATGGCCGTAACCACTGTTTGCATTTGCTCATGGCCGTACATTACTGCACCAAGCATTACTTCTTCAGATAATACATCAGCTTCAGACTCAACCATTAATACCGCGTTATCAGTACCGGCTACCACTAAGTCTAATTTACTTTCTGGTAATTCAGATTGCAGTGGGTTAAGTATGTATTGACCATCAACATAACCAACACGTGCTGCGCCAATTGGACCATTAAATGGTGCACCTGAAATAGCAAGAGCGGCAGAAGCACCAATTAATGAAATGATGTCTGGGGCAATTTCAGGGTTAACAGAAATAACCGTGATAATTACTTGTACTTCGTTAATAAACCCTTCTGGGAATAACGGACGAAGTGGACGGTCAATTAAACGTGCAATCAGTGTTTCTTCTTCTGAAGGGCGACCTTCACGTTTAAAGAAACTTCCTGGAATTTTACCCGCAGCGTAGGCACGCTCTTGGTAGTTTATTGTTAACGGGAAAAAGTCTTGCCCTGCTTTCGCTTCTTTTTTAGCAACAACAGTGACTAATACACAGGTATCATCCATGCTTGCCATTACAGCACCAGAAGCTTGACGAGCAATAGCGCCCGTTTCAAGTGTTACAGTATGTTTACCGTATTGAAATTTTTTAGTAATTGGATTTAGCATCTAATTAATTTCCTTAATTTTCATTATTAATATCATTTACCAATCTGTACAATTATTTATTCACTAAGTATCTTGGCCAAATACATGACAGCAAATATGCTACTAAGTTGAACAAAAAATTATACAGTTTGGATTGGTTGGTGTTAGAAAAAACATCAATGCAGTTTTAGATTTATTCGAAGAACAGCATAGGTATATTTTCACCGACATTATACTAAGTAAGCAGGTGAATGCTAGCGTCAAAGCGCAATTATTACCTTAAAGCACAGATTAACTGACATTTTATTATCTATTTTTAATCGTGTTAACGGCAGAGCACAAAAAAGGAGCCAAAGGCTCCTTTTTTTAAATCTTATAAGTTACGTTCGTTAGCAAGTTGCTATTAACGACGTAGACCTAATTTACCGATTAATGTACCGTAACGCTCAACATTTCTACCTTTCAAGTAATCAAGTAATTTACGACGTTGGGCAACCATACGTAATAAACCACGACGTGAATGGTGATCATGGATGTGCTCTTTAAAATGACCTTGTAAGTGGTTGATTTGTGTAGTTAACAAAGCAACTTGAACTTCTGGAGAACCAGTGTCACCTTCTGATTGAGCATATTCTGCAACGATTGCAGCTTTTTGTGAAGCATTTAAAGACATAAAAAATCCTTAGTGTGTTAACCCTTCCCTCAATATTATTGAGTTAAAGGTAATTAAAAAACGCATCAAGCCAAACACTAATTTAGCCTTGATGACGAAAGAGCGCGTATTTTAGCAGCGAATAATTAAAAAGCAAGACATTACTGCCTCGATAGTTTAACAACTGTAATACGTACCAAAACCTGTCTTATCACCTATAGAACAAAGACGCTATACAAGGAAGCGCTTTTATACAACAACGATACGTTTAGGTGCGAGTAAGCCATCATCATCGATAAAACCTACTCCAATAAATTCAGCGTTAACATCGTTCTCATCTTCACCGATATACACTTGCACGCAACCCTCACTTGGCGAATTATGAGCTTGCACAGGGTTACCATGGCGTAAGAAATTTGCCGACATATCGTCAACATAAACACAATGCATGCCATCTACAGCACTATTCATCGGCAGCAATAAGGGGTCAAGTAACTCTGATGGGCTTATTTCTTCTTCATTCGCTTGTTCGAGTAAGGCTTCAAGCTGAGGCAGGGTTACCATTTTATCCATGGGATAATTCCCCACGGCAGAGCGTCTAAGGTCAGCTACGTGTGCGCCACAACCTAGCAGTTCACCTAAATCATCAACTATGGTGCGAATATAAGTACCCTTTGATACATGGATATTTAATTCAACTTCATCATGCTCAAAACGTAATAACTCAAGGTTATAAACAGTAATGTCCCGCGCTACTCGTGGCACCTCAATACCTTCTCTGGCATATTTATACAAAGGCTGGCCTTGGTATTTAAGTGCTGAATACATAGAAGGTATTTGTTTAGTGGTGCCGCGAAAGCTATCTAAAGCTGCGGCTAACTGTTCATCAGAAACGTTAACCGCTTTTTCACTGACAATTTCACCATCGGCATCACTGGTGGTGGTACGAATACCTAGCTTGGCTGTGACTTGATAGGTTTTATCGGTATCAAGCAAGAATTGTGAGAACTTAGTGCCCTCACCCAAACAAATTGGCAACATGCCTGTTGCCAATGGATCTAATGCACCGGTGTGCCCTGCTTTTTGAGCAAAAAAGATGCGTTTAACCGCTTGCAAAGCATGGTTTGATGACATTTCATAAGGCTTATCTAATAACAATACGCCATTAATCGGGCGGCCCTTTCTACGTTTAGCCATGTATTAGTCGCCTTGCTCACTATCATTATTTTTTTCACTGTCCACGGCTGAGTTATCCGCCTGTTTATCTTTATTTTTATCACTAGCAACCGCTTTGTCAACCAAGGCACCTATACGCACACCTTCTTTCATGGAGCTATCATAAACAAAACGTAAATGCGGCATTATACGGGCACGTAAACGTTTACCTAATAATGAACGAATATAACCTTCAGCTTCAGCTAAAACGCTAAGCGAGGCCTTAATTTCGTCAGCATTATCGTTGATAAACGTCACAAAAATCTTAGCGTAAGCTAGGTCGCGTGTTACTTCAACCGCAGAAACTGTGGTCATGCTTAAACGTGGATCTTTAATTTCGCGCATTAAAATAACGGCGATTTCTTTTTGGATTTGCTGACCAACTCGGTCAGTACGGGCATATTCTCTAGCCATCGTATACTCCTATGAAGCTGTTACTCACAATTCGCAGCTTTCTTGGTTTATTAATTAGTTATAAATTATCAACACAAAAGGGGCATAAGCCCCTTTTAAAAGTATTTAACTCTCTGTTGCTTTAGATTAAAGCATATTACGTTGCGAGCATAGAGGAAGCACGGAGTTGACACAGGTCAATGAGTACTTCCGATGATGCTATCGGTGTAATTTGCAAAAATATAAAGTTACAGCGTTCGTTTAACTTCAATCGTTTCAAATACTTCGATTTGGTCGCCGACACGGACATCATTGTAGTTCTTAACACCGATACCACACTCAGTACCGTTACGAACTTCTTGTACGTCGTCTTTAAAGCGACGTAATGATTCAAGTTCACCTTCGTAAATAACTACGTTTTCACGTAAGACACGAATTGGCGCAGAACGTTTGATAAGACCTTCAGTAACCATACAACCAGCAATAGAGCCAATTTTAGGTGATTTGAATACGTCACGAACTTGGGCAAGACCAAGAATTACTTGCTTGAATTCTGGCGCTAACATACCACTCATGGCTTGTTTAACTTCATCTATTAATGAGTAGATAACACTGTAATAACGTAAATCAATATTTTCCGAGTCAATCACTTTACGGGCAGGTACATCTGCACGAACGTTAAAGCCAATCACTATAGCGTTTGATGCTGCAGCAAGTGTGGCATCCGTTTCAGTAATAGCGCCGACACCAGAGCCAATAATTTTAACTTTTACTTCATCGGTAGAAAGTTTCAATAATGAATCGGTAATAGCTTCTAATGACCCTTGTACATCAGCCTTTAATACCACGTTCACTGCTGAAATTTCACCAGATGCCATGCTAGCAAACATGTTTTCAAGTTTAGCTTTTTGTTGACGAGCAAGTTTCACATCACGGAATTTACCTTGACGGAACAAGGCAACTTCACGGGCTTTTTTCTCATCTTTAACAACGGTAACTTCATCACCTGCAATGGGTACACCACTCAGACCAATGATTTCTACCGGTATAGCGGGTCCTGCTGACTTAATCGCGTCACCGTTTTCATCACGCATGGCACGAACACGACCGTATTCTAAACCACACAGTACGATATCGCCTTGTTTTAAGGTACCTTCTTGAATAAGTACTGTGGCAACAGGGCCGCGACCTTTATCTAATCTAGCCTCAATGACCACACCACTTGCCATGGTGTCAACAACAGCCGTTAGCTCTAATACTTCTGATTGCAGGAGAATTGCATCAAGCAACTCCTCAATACCTAAGCCAGTTTTTGCTGATACATGACAGAATTGTACCTCACCGCCCCACTCTTCTGACAGCACATCGTGTTGTGATAACTCACTCTTAACGCGATCTGGATCAGCTGACTCTTTATCCATTTTGTTAACGGCAATGATAATTGGCGCATCAGATGCCTTAGCATGTTGAATTGCTTCAATGGTTTGTGGCATAACACCATCATCGGCAGCGACCACAATAATAACAATATCCGTGGCTTGAGCGCCACGAGCACGCATTGCCGTAAAAGCAGCATGACCTGGTGTATCTAAGAAAGTGATCATGCCATGACCCGTTTCTACATGATAAGCACCAATGTGCTGAGTAATACCACCGGCTTCAGTATCTACTACTTTTGCTTTACGAATATAATCAAGTAATGATGTTTTACCATGATCTACGTGACCCATGATAGTAACAACGGGAGCTCGAGTTACCGCTTCACCGGCATTATCACGATCGGCCAATACTGCTTCTTCTAAAGCGTTTTCTTTAACAAGTACTACGTTAAAACCCAATTCCTCGGAAACTAATGCCGCCGTTTCTTGGTCAATAATTTGGTTAATGGTTGCCATGGCGCCCATTTTAAACATAGCTTTAACGACTTCAGCACCTTTCTTCGACATTTTATTGGCAAGTTCAGCAACCGAAATTGTTTCGCCAATACGAATGTCTTGTACTTTTGTTTCAACTGGCTTAGTAAAACCATGTTGTAAACTTTGTGGGCTTAACAAGCCTTGCTTACGACCACGGGCATTACGACCACGGGCATTACGATCGGCTGGTTTTTTCTTCTTACGGCGACGACCGGCAGTTTCATCGGCAGCATCACCTTTATCTTCAGCTTCTTGTGCATATTTTGAAGACGTTACATGTACCACTTCTTTTTCTTTCGCTTTACGTTCAGCTTCTTGCTCTTTCCAGCGACCTTCATTTTCTTCTGCTAATTTTTTAGCCGCTTCACTGGCTTCTTTCGCTTCAACTTCAATTTTAGCGGCAACTTCTTTTTCTTGGGCTAAACGAAGGTTTTTTGCTTCTTCTGTTTCTACCACTTTAGCAGGAGCATTCTCAGCATTTTTTACTTTATCAACCGCGGCTTGTTTTGCTTTTGCAGCAGCTTCAACTTTAGCTGCTGATTTACGTTCAGCTTCAACTTCAGCTTTTACTACGGCCACTGCTTTAGCATTTTCAGCTTCTTTTGCTTGAGCATCCGCATCAACTTTAGCTTTAGTATCAGCTAAAATAGCGGCTTGTGCTTCTGCTTGTGCAGCTTCTTTAGCTAATTTTTCATCTTCTAATTCACTACGTTTTACATAAGTACGTTTTTTACGTACTTCAACATTTATCGACTTAGCTTTAGAGCCATGACCCATGGTCAACGTAGATTTTGTTTTACGGTTTAGCGTAAGTTTGCTCGGATTTGCGGCCGAATCGTCACCATGTTGTTTTTTCAGGTGACCTAATAAGGCTTCTTTTTCATCTTGCGAAATAGCATCGGCAGCCGATTTCTTCACGCCTGAGTCAGCTAACTGACTGACTAAGCGATCCACCGGTGTTCCGATTTCTTTGGCAAGTTCTGCTACAGTTATATCTGCCATCTATAATATTCTCCGGTGTTATTATTCTTCGTTAAACCAACAAATGTTACGTGCAGCCATGATTAGCTCACCCGCTTTGGTTTCAGTTAATTCTTCAATATCGCTAATTTCATCGATACCTTGTTCCGCTAACTCTTCTAAGGTGCGAACACCGCGACTTGCTAAAACAAAGGCTAAATGACGATCTAACCCTTCAAGGTCAAGTAAATCTTGTGCAGGCTCTGCACCTTCTAAAGTTTCTTCACTCGCGAGCGCTTGGGTAGTTAAGGCTTCTTTAGCACGCTCACGTAACTGTTCAACAATTTCTTCAGTGAGACCATCTATATCTAGCATTTCAGCTACTGGTACATAAGCAATCTCTTCTAATGAAGTAAAACCTTCATCGGCAAGTAATGCCGCGAAATCTTCATCAAGGTCGAGCTTATCAATAAATAAATTTAATACTTTATCGTTTTCTGCCTGATGTTTCTCTTTCATGTCAGCAACAGTCATTACATTCAATTCCCAGCCAGTTAACTGACTCGCTAAACGAATGTTTTGGCCATTACGGCCGATGGCCATGGCTAAATTACCTTCTTCAACGGCAATATCCATAGTGCCCTTGTCTTCATCAACAATAATTGAGTCAACTTCCGCAGGTGACATAGCATTAATTACGTATTGGGCAGGGTTGTCATCATATAAAACGATATCAACACGCTCACCGCCTAGCTCGCTAGAGACGGCTTGTACACGTGAGCCACGCATACCAACACACGCACCAACAGGGTCAATACGCTTATCATTACTTTTAACGGCAATTTTAGCACGAGAACCAGGATCGCGAGCGGCGCCTTTGATTTCTAACATTTCTTCGCCAATTTCAGGTACTTCAACGCGGAAAAGTTCAATTAACATTTCCGGTTTAGTACGGCTGACAAATAATTGAGCGCCACGTGCTTCTGGTTTAATTTCATATAATAAACCACGTACTCTATCACCTGGACGGAATGTTTCACGTGGTAACATATCATCGCGATAGATTACTGCTTCCGCATTATTACCTAGATCAATAATGACACTGTCACGGCTGGCTTTTTTAACAACACCGGTAACAATTTCGCCTAACTGGTCTTGATAAGCATCAACAATTAAAGCACGTTCAGCTTCTCTGATTTTCTGAACAATAACTTGCTTAGCTGTCTGTGTGGTGACACGGTCAAACGTTACTGACTTAATTAGATCTTCAACATAATCACCGGCATTTAATTCTGGCTCATCATATTGAGCGGCTGCCAATGTAATTTCAGCATAAGGGTTTTCTAACAACTCACCCTTATCATCAATAATTAACCAACGGCGATAAGTTTCAAACTCTCCCGTAACACGGTCGATAGCAACACGTACTTCAATGTCACCTTCGTATTTTTTCTTAGTAGCTGTTTCTAAAGCTGTTTCCATCGCTTCAAATATGCTTTCTCGCGGTAATGCTTTTTCATTAGAAACCGCATCAACAACCAGTAATATTTCCTTACTCATGCTAGTTAGCCTTTAATTTATGTTAATTTTCATCAAATATATTTAACGTTTACAACTTTGCGACAAGGTTCGCTTTATCTACGTTCTTGAACACAAGTTCGTAATCAATGCTATCAACTTCCACTATTAAGGTGTCTTTATCTACGGCAATTAATGGCCCTTTAAATTTTCGACGACCATTTAAAGGTAACGATAACTTTACGTTAATAGTTTCACCAATAATTTCTTGAAAATGTGCTAATTCAAATAAAGGACGATCAACACCTGGTGATGAAACTTCTAAGCTATATTCACTGCTAATGGGATCTTCTACATCTAATAATGCACCTGCTTGACGACTTACTTCTGCGCAATCATCAACATTGATGCCATTTTCATGGTCAATAAACAAACGTAAAACAGAGTTATTACCTGCACTGATAAATTCAATGCCCAGCAAGGTTTTACCAGTTTCCTCAACTGCAGGCCTTAATAAATCAGTTAGTTTTTGCTCAAATTTAGCCAAGCGTTTTCTCCTGTTACTCTCCCCATGATAAATTCATGAGCAGTACAATTAAAATTTTAGATATAAAAAAAGGGCATATAGCCCAGCGAAATTTTGCCGTATTCATTTTTATTAGCGACATTGCCCACTATAAAAAACAAAAAACCCCAAATCAGGGGCTTATTCCACTGTTTTCCCCCTAGATTAAACAAGTGACGCTGTTTAATCAGGTTATTAATAGCAGGACTATCAATAATATTAATAAGAATATAAACAACACAAAATTTGCGGGTTTATCCAGTGACATCTTACTAAGTTCTATTATGACAAATTATATAATGGTGCGCTAGTAAGCGCAAGAGACATTAAGCATTATCGATTAGAAAAGTATATTCTTTTACTATAGTCAGTCTCTATTAATAATGTTAAAACATGATCTAAAATTAATTTATATTTTACAATATGTTAGTATTGACCCTATAATATAGCTATCGTTTCTTATAAAGAAATTGCACTGCTAATAAGAAGTACTACCCCCCCTCTTGATAGGATTTAAACGGAGCATTTAATTTCATCATGTATAAGTATTCTAAGTTATTTATCAAAAATGCATTATTCGCATTAACCTTTATTATAGCCTTCGTGGTTATCGCATTTTCTTTATTAACACTCTATATAGATAAACAAACTCAAGCACATAAAAAAACCATACAAACCATTAGTCAGCAGTTTGTTAGCAATGAGCAGTCTATAGAAGAAATAGCAGCAAAGCTCGCTACTATTTTAACAGCCAGCACAGATTACCAAACATTAATTATCAAAAATAATGCCACAGTATTATTTAGTTTTCAGAGTAAACAAATACCACCACTCAATATTGTTTTAACGAAACGAAAAACAGTCTCTACCGGTAAACTAAATTTGCAAGTTCAATATAAGCTAGGTTTTACTGGCATAATTGATTTTCTAATACAATTATTTATCGGCGTTATGGTATTAGCTATTATTTTTGTATTTATCTCGGCACAACTGAATTATAAATTACAGTCGATTATTTTTGGTATAATTAGCAAACAAATCAGTAACGAATTAGCCAAGATTAATGACGCGGATTTTATCACCCAAGAAAATGATAATGAGC
The DNA here is from genome assembly GCF_002207865.1 of Colwellia marinimaniae. Lineage (GTDB taxonomy): Bacteria > Pseudomonadota > Gammaproteobacteria > Enterobacterales > Alteromonadaceae > Colwellia > Colwellia marinimaniae. Next base: position 85,954 of record NZ_BDQM01000004.1, on the reverse strand, counting down.
AGTTATTCGAGATCCCGGCATTAAAAAAAGGCATCACCGAAATTCGAGCTATGATGACCGAGCAATTCAAAAACACCACTAATCTAGAAATAGAAGCACATGTTGATAGTTTAACTGGGATTGAGAATCGCAACCGGTTTGTGCAGTTTTATGAAAAACAAATAGTACAAGAAAGTCCGGTTAAATTTGGTGTGCTGCTGATCACTCGCTGCTCTGAACTGCAGACCATTAATCAGGTACATGGCTATAACTCAGGTGACAACTATATTATAAAAGTTGCCGACATAATCAAAAGCGCATTAGTAACTCGGCCTGCTGGTAAACTTTTCCGTTTAAATAGTTCCGACTTCGCCACCATATTACCCAACGAGCAGTTAAAGTCGGCGGAACAATATGCCAGCGAATTAACCCTTAAATTTAATGATTACCAGCAAATTAATGAGTTAGACTCCGTCGCTTTTACTGGTTTAGTTTATTTTGATAAGTCTAAACCTTTGGGTGAATTATTAGCCTTAGCAGACACAGGCGTCAGTGTTGCTCAAACACAAAAACCGAACTCATGGTACTCACAAACCAATATCAATATTTTAACCGATAACAGCGCTAATTTTGGCAGTCAAAATTGGCGACAAGAGATAGATGGTGTATTAGAATTTGGGCGCATTAATTTATTAGTACAACCAATCCAACCTAGTGGCCGTAATACCCGTGTCTATGGAGAAATTTTAGCGCGTTTTCTAAATGCTAACAATGACATGTTACCTACTGCTACTTTTATCGCCATGGCCGAAAAACTCGATAAAATAATCCAAATAGATAGATTGATTATTGAAACGGCTATTAAAGTGATAACCAGTAAAAACATGCTCGATAGTAGCTATGGCATTAATCTTAGTGCTAGAAGCATAAATGATGAACACTTTATGATTTGGCTTGAACGTAAATTACTACGTGAACCGGGTATTGCCCCTCGATTAGTGTTTGAAATATCTGAGTTAGGACTACAGCAAAATATAAAGACAGCTAAACGTTTAGTAGACATGTTACATCGTGTTGGCTCTAGAGTAACAGTAGAGCGATTTGGTGTTGGTTTAACCTCCTTTAAGTTTTTTAGAGATTTAACCCCTGACTTTATTAAAATGGATAGCTCTTATACACGTGATATCGATGACGATAAAAACAACCAATACTTCCTACGTTTAATGGTTGATCTAGCCCATAGGCTCGGTATTAATGTCCTGGCAGAAAGTGTCGAAAGCCAAGAAGAAAAACATACTTTAGAAAAACTATTTATAGATGGTTGCCAAGGTTATTACGTGGGCAAGCCTACACCACTATAATAATAAAAAAGCACCAGCAGGTATTATCCCCGTTAACAGGAAAAATGCCAACTTTCAATGGACATTTACCTGACTCTAGGTAAGTAAATTTAACGAGTGTCATGCTATGCTTTGATTATATAACGCGGTATAAAGTGAGTTAAAATCCGTCAAATAAGCGCTAGAGTTATATCACTGCGGCGTTGCTATCACTTCCTAATGAATATAATTGAAATAGCGCTAGCGCTCTGAAACATGCACCTTGATTGCTAACGGCTATATAAAGCGTAATACCCCTACTGCTGATGTGTTGTTATATAGGATAAAAACACGGATAATAGCGGTACTATGATAATAAATAACCTAATGACCTTTAAAGTAAATGACTGATTACCTGTTACTTCTCGTTGGTACTGTACTTGTAAATAACTTTGTTTTAGTACAGTTTCTTGGCCTGTGCCCTTTTATGGGGGTTTCTTCACGTACTGAAACCGCTATTGGCATGTCATTCGCCACTATTTTTGTGATGACGTTAGCATCACTATTAAGTTATTTAGTAACCACCTATCTGCTTGTGCCCCTCGACCTTGAATACCTAACAACCATGAGTTTTATTTTGGTGATTGCTGTCGTGGTGCAGTTTACTGAAATGGTGGTCCATAAAACCAGTGCTAGCCTTTATCGATTACTCGGTATTTTTTTACCGCTTATCACCACAAACTGTGCGGTATTAGGTGTGGCCTTATTAAACTTAAGACAACAACATAGTTTCTTTGAATCCATTATTTATGGCTTTGGTGCCTCATTGGGTTTTTCATTAGTACTCATAATGTTCTCTGCCATGCGGGAGAAGCTAGCGAATGCCGATGTCCCTGCACCTTTTAAAGGCACTGCCATTGCGATGATTACCGCTGGTTTAATGTCATTGGCTTTCCTTGGCTTTACCGGTTTGGTGAAGATTTAACATGAATATTCTTCTTGCCATTCTTGTGCTTGGTAGTATTGCTGCCATATTTGGTGCGCTATTAGGTTATGCCTCTGTTCGCTTTAAAGTGGATGCTGATCCCATTGTTGAGCAACTTGATGATCTTCTTCCACAAACACAGTGTGGTCAATGTGGTTACCCTGGTTGTAAACCCTACGCGCAAGCGGTTGCTGATGGCGAGGCCATCAACAAATGTGCACCTGGTGGTGAAGATACCATAAAGAAAATCGCTGACTTAATGGGGGTTGAAGTACAGCCCCTTGATGAAAGCCATGTCCAAGGTGACACAACAGCAAGTAACCGCCCTAAAGTTGCTTTTATTATTGAAGAAGATTGCATTGGCTGTACAAAGTGCATTCAAGCGTGCCCTGTTGATGCCATTATTGGCGCAGCAAAACAAATGCATACCATTATCATAGATGAGTGTACCGGCTGTGATTTATGTGTCGCCCCCTGCCCGGTAGATTGCATTGAAATGCGTGAATTGCCAGATACCATTCATAATTGGCAATGGGATTTAACCAGTATTCCAGTAAAACAACTGGATTAGGAGAGTATGGTGGAATCAGTTATAGAGCGCATCACCCGTGGCCATTTTTGGGATTTTCATGGCGGCATTCATCCTCCTGAACAAAAAATGCTAACCGCAAGTAAACCTATCAAACAACTGGCTTTACCAAAACAGTTAATCATCCCGCTACAACAGCATATTGGCCGTGAAGGTGATTTACTGGTTAAAATCGGCGATAAAGTATTAAAAGGGCAAGCCCTAACCTTAAGTACCAACCCTATGGTGGTGCCAATTCATGCACCGACCAGTGGTACTATCAGTGCCATAAAAATGTCAGTCATAGCCCACCCTTCTGGCTTAAGTCAATTGTGTGTATTTCTTGATGTAGATGGTGAAGATACCTGGCGTAAAAAAACTGTGTGTGCCGATATCGAGCAGTTATCGAACAGTGAAATAATTGAAAAAATTGCTGATGCAGGTATTGCGGGGATGGGCGGCGCAGGTTTTCCAACACATATCAAAGTAAACAGTAAAACTGATATTAACTTCCTCATTATCAATGGCGCGGAATGTGAGCCTTATATCACCGCTGATGACTTGTTAATGATGGAGCAAAGTAACGCCATCGTCGATGGCATTAAAATTCTCGATAAGTTGTTAACCCCTAATTTTATTTTAATTGCCATAGAAGATAACAAGCCCAAAGCAATTAAAGCGCTACAACAAGCAACTGCTGCTATTGAAAAAATAAAAGTCTGTGTTGTGCCAACTAAATACCCTGCAGGTGGTGAAAAGCAACTTATTCAAATATTAACCGGCCAAGAAGTTCCTTCAGGTCGTTTGCCGATTCATACCGGCATTGTCATGCAAAATATTGCCACCTGTTTTGCTATTAATGACGCCGTTAGACATGACATCCCCTTGATTCGTCGTGTGGTTACTGTCACTGGACAAGCGTTAAATAAACCACAAAATGTATGGGCGTTACTTGGCACGCCAATTAACTTTTTGCTGAAACAATGTGATGTACAAGCCATCGAAAATGAGCAGCAACCAGTGATAATGGGCGGCCCTATGATGGGCTTTAGTGTATCGAGTGAGCTAGTCCCGATAGTTAAAACCAGTAACTGTATTTTAGTGCCCAGTAAAACAGAAATGCCAAGTGCTTTTGAAAAAGAAAGTAAAGAAGTTGAATGCATTCGCTGTGGTCAATGCAGTGATGTATGCCCAAGTCAGTTACTCCCGCAAGAGTTGCAGTGGAGCGCCAAAGCTAAAGATTACCCACAGTTAGAAAAACTCAATTTAAGTGATTGTATTGATTGTGGTGCCTGTGCTTATGTTTGCCCAAGTCAAATTCCTCTGGTGCATTACTACCGTATTGCTAAAGCTGAAATACGTCAACAACAACAATTAGATTTAAAAGCAGAAAAGGCAAAAACTCGCTTTGAAGCCCGTAATTTACGGTTAGAAAAAGAAAAAACAGCCCGCCAAGAAAAACATAAAAAAGCGGCCGCGGCACGAAAAGCAGCAATGAATATAGCGACACCAGAAGCGACCGGCGCAAAATCAGCCGTCGCAGCAGCACTAGCACGGGTAAAAGCTAAAAAAGCCGCTCAAAGTCAAAGTCAAAGCCAAGCCAGTACAGCAGAGGCACAAAAAAACCTAGCACAGAGTAATGAGCTAGCAACTGAGGCAACTAACCCGGTTGATGAGCAAAAGACGGAAGTAGCAGCCGCAATTGCTAGGGCCAAAGCGAAGAGGATACTTAAACAAGAAGCGGCCAATAAGCCCATAAGCTCTAATGAAGGGGTTAAGCAAACAGTAACGGCACAACTTGAGGTGTCTCAACCACCAAGCAATGATGATAAAAAAGCAATAATTGCCGCTGCTATTGCTAAAGCAAAAGCAAAAAAACTCAGTAAAGCTGCTGACGCTGTTAAGTCAGTAAACCTGGCAGAAAGCACAGCGGCTGAAAAAGCAGTCAATTTAACGGATAAAAAGGCAAAAATAGCTGCCGCAATTGCTAAAGCAAAAAGTAAAGCGCTGGCAAAAAAAGCCAACCAAGAAACGCCAATAACAACGGCAGAAGATATTCACCTTGAGAAAATCAAAGCAGTGCGTGTTGAAAGTAAAGATGAAAGCGACAGTAAAGCCAATGCTGCGGCCGATAAAAAAATAAGAATTTCCGCCGCCATAGCGAAAGCTAAAGCAAAGAAAAAACTAAAAGAAGCCCGCAATCTTGCCGGTACCGTCAAAAATAACGACCAAGATAGTGGCTAAACATGAGTAACAAAAAAACAAACTTGAATAAAAATTATCAGCTAAACAACCCGACGAGTCGACATAAATAATGGCATTTTGGATAGCAAGTTCACCACATAACCATAACCAAACAAAAACACCTAATTTAATGCGTTTGGTTATTTACGCCACCCTGCCTGGCATTTTAGCGCAATGGTATTTCTTTGGTTGGGGAAATTTAATTCATATTGGCATAGCCATGATAACGGCACTGGTTTGTGAATTTACCGTGCTGTCACTGCGTAAAAAACCTATTGCCCATGAATTACTCGATGGTAGTGCCTTATTAACCGCTTTATTGCTCGGTATATGTTTACCGGCATTAGCCCCTTGGTGGATTTCGGTTATTGGTACGATTTTTGCCATTGTCATTGTTAAACAGCTATATGGTGGCCTTGGTCATAACCCATTCAACCCTGCCATGGCTGGTTATGTCATGTTGTTGGTGTCTTTTCCTTTGCAGATGACACTCTGGCAACCACCCTTGAGTTTAGTGGCTGTTGATTTAAATTTTACCAACACCTTAACTACCATTTTAACGGGCTTTACCGTTGAAGGTTATTCAGTAGAACAAGTGCGTAACACCCTTGACGGTATCACCATGGCAACCCCCCTTGATACCCTTAAAACAAACATTAACCAAGGTTTGACCGTATTGGAAAGTCTTAACAATCCAGTGTTCGGTGATAATTTCGCTTTAGGCTGGGAATGGATAAATGCTGGCTTTTTATTGGGTGGGCTTTTTCTTATCTTTAAAAAAGCCATTGCATGGCAAACACCGGTTAGCTTTTTAATCAGTTTATTTATCTGTTCTTTTATCGGCTATAGTATGAGCCCTGATAGCAGTGCTTCCACTATGTTTCACTGGTTTTCTGGCGCAACCATGCTCGGGGCATTCTTTATTTTAACCGACCCGGTTACTGGCGCTACCAGTACTAAAGGTCGTATCATCGTTGGTTTACTTGCTGGACTGTTAGTCTATTTAATTCGCACCGCTGGTGGCTATCCTGATGGTATTGCTTTTGCTATTTTACTCTGTAACATGTCGGCGCCCTTGATTGATCAATATACTCGCCCGCGGACTTATGGTCACCTAAAGGGAGATAAGTGATGTCTAATTCAGATAATGATATCCCCAAAAAAAGCAGCACTAAGCCGACTAAAAATGTCGTGGAAAAATCTGCTCTAACTATTGCCATCTCTAAAAACACAAAAATTCTTGCGCTCTTTGCCATCGCTTGTACTTTTGCTGTGGGTTTAGTCAGCGAACTGACTAAAGAACGCATAAAACAACAAGAGCAAATATATTTATTAAAGACCTTACATAGCATTATAGAGCCGAGTCGTTATGACAATGACATCGCCAATGACTGTATTATGATAAGTGCTCCTGAGCTAGGCATAAATAAAGTCCACACGGCTTATATCGCTAGAAAAGCTGGACAAGTCATTGCGGTGGCCATGACCAGTACCGCACCAAAAGGCTACAATGGCAACATTGATTTTATTATGGCGATCAACAATGACGGCAGTGTCAGTGGTGTTCGAGTGCTCAAACACCAAGAAACCCCTGGTTTAGGTGACAAAATTGAAATTAGAAAAAGTAACTGGATTACCAGTTTTACCGGTAAACGCATGCTGTCAGAAGACGATAGCCGCTGGGCGGTAAGTAAAGATAATGGTATGTTCGATCAATTTACCGGAGCGACCATTACCCCACGTGCAATAGTAGACGGGGTTAAAAATACCCTAATTTACTTTACTAAAAATAAAGCAAGTTTATTAACTCGCCCTAATGCTTGTGGCGAAGATAAACTAAAATCAACATCGACCCCCATAAAGCATGAGGCTGAAAATGAGCAATGATATAGCCCCACAAAACAGTAAGGCAGCGGATATTGCTGACGACCTGGATGAGCAGGAAAAAGCGGCTGAAAAATCACAAGCCGCAGTGGATCTTAAAGCAGAATATAAAGAATTAGCCCTACAAGGGTTATGGAAAAATAACCCTGGCTTAGTACAACTACTTGGTTTGTGTCCTTTGCTGGCAGTAACGTCAACTGTGACTAATGCGCTAGGTCTTGGCTTGGCGACACTGCTGGTACTTGTTTGTTCAAATGTTACTGTATCGGCAATCCGCCATTGGGTACCTAAAGAAATTCGTATACCCATTTTTGTCTTGATCATTGCCGCTTTTGTCACCTGTGTGCAATTGCTGATGAATGCCTATGCCTATGGTATTTACCAATCTTTAGGCATCTTCCTGCCGTTGATTGTCACTAACTGCGCCATTATTGGTCGAGCAGAAGCTTATGCGTCAAAAAATCCGGTTAAACAATCCGCTTTTGATGGACTTATGATGGGGCTAGGCTTCGCCATTATATTAATTATATTAGGCGTAATAAGAGAGGTACTAGGGCAAGGTACCCTCTTTGATGGCGCAGACTTATTACTAGGTGACTGGGCAAGTGTACTTCGAATTGAAGTGATGCAACTTGATAGTCAGTTCTTACTTGCGATTTTACCACCCGGAGCCTTTATCGCCATGGGGTTTTTAATTGCACTTAAAAACACCATTGATAGCCATATAAAAGCTAAAGAAGTGGCCGATACTGACCTAGTTATTGAACGAGTACGGGTAAATTTTGACTCGTAGCGCCAATATTATTAAAGAGCCATTAATAAAGAACAATCAATAACAAATCACCAAGCAGCCAAGACAGTAAAGAGAAATAGAGAAGAGCAAAGCCATGAATAAAGAGAAACGCTTAGAAATGTTAACGCGGCTGCGTGATGAGAATCCAGAGCCAACGACAGAATTAAACTTTTCTAGCCCGTTTGAACTGCTTATTGCCGTATTACTTTCAGCACAAGCAACGGATGTTGGTGTCAATAAAGCCACCGATAAGCTCTACCCTGTTGCCAATACACCACAAGCTATTTTAGACCTAGGCCTTGATGGTTTAAAAAGCTATATCAAAACCATTGGTTTGTTTAATACCAAAGCCGCTAATACCATAAAAACTTGTCAAATGTTAGTGGACTTACACGGTGGTGAAGTACCCGAAAATAGAGCGGCATTAGAAGCATTACCAGGGGTAGGTCGAAAAACGGCGAATGTGGTATTAAATACCGCCTTTGGCTGGCTAAAAGATAATGAAGGCAAATATTTTTTAGCTGTCGATACTCATATATATCGGCTTGCTAACCGAACTAGATATGCTCCAGGTAAAAATGTTGACCAGGTTGAAGCCAATATAATAAAACTAACACCACGAAAAACAGAGTTTATGTTTAACTTACATCATTGGTTCATCTTGCATGGTCGTTACATCTGTACCGCGAAAAAACCTAAATGTGGCGCTTGTATCATTGAAGATTTATGTGAGTTTAAAGAAAAGACCAGCTGATAGCGGCTATTGATAAACAACACGTTGAATGCCAATTAACTCGGTTTAGCGAGGTGATATACCGATATACCATTGTTACTTCAAAGTATAGACTTCAAAGTACAGACTTCAAAGTGCAGGCTTCAATTGGAATTGGAAACGCCTTTAGACCGAACTTAACCTTAAAAGTAGAGAGCCTTATGAAATTTTTACATACCATGGTACGTGTCCGTGATTTAGATCAATCACTCGATTTTTATATCAATAAACTTGGCTTAATTGAAACAAGACGCAGTGAAGTAGCCGCGGGTAAATTTACCTTAGTTTATTTAGCCACCGAAATCGGCGGCCCAGAGGTTGAATTGACTTACAACTGGGGCTCTACTGAAGAATACTCTGCAGGACGCAGCTTCGGCCACCTAGCTTTTGAAGTCGATGATATATATAAAACGTGTCAAAAATTACAAGACGCAGGCATAACTATTAATAGACCGCCACGTTGTGGACGTATGGCCTTTATTAACTCACCCGATGGTATCGCTATCGAGTTATTGCAAAAAAATGGCGCTTTAGCGCCGCAAGAGCCGTGGTTAAGCATGAAAAACAGCGGCAGTTGGTAAACGGTTACCCATAAATCAATACCCTAGCGAGTACTGATAGCGATGAATAAAGAACAAATCCCGCTACCGACAAAGTTCAGTAGCGGGCTTTTTAGTTAGCTCAACAGTTTTAGCAGCATTATATGGCTGGCTTACTGCTTATGTGGCTACTGTCTCTCCGGCTTTAAAGCTTCTTTTAGCGCCGCTAAACACAAGACAACATTTTCATTACGTGCCGCATAGCCCATTAAACCAATACGCCATGCTTTACCAGCAAAAGCACCTAAACCTGCGCCAATTTCTAAATTATATTCATTTAATAAAAACTGTCGTACTTTGACATCATCAACACCTTGAGGAATAGTTACCGCATTAAGCTGCGGTAAGCGCTCGGATTCTGGCACAATAAAATCTAGCCCTAAATCCCTTAAACCAACACTTAATTTATCATGCATGGCTTTATGTCTAGCCCAGCTATTTTCCAAGCCTTCATTTTGTAATATCACTAATGATTCATGCAAGGCATATAAAGAATTAACCGGGGCGGTATGGTGATAACTGCGTTTACCTGCTCCTGACCAATAGCCCATTACCAGTGTTTGATCTAAAAACCAACTTTGCACAGCCGTGCTGCGATTTTGAATGACCGCGACGGCTTTATCACTAAAACTCACCGGTGATAAACCAGGAACACAAGATAAACATTTTTGACTACCTGAATACACGGCATCTATTTGCCATTCATCAACGCGAAGTTCAACACCACCAAGTGATGTCACCGCATCAACTATGGTTAAACAATCATATTGCTTGGCAATAGCGCATAACGCTTTGGCATCTGATAACGCCCCCGTTGAAGTTTCTGCATGAACAAAGGCGACAAAATTGGCTTGTGGGTTGGCTTGTAAAGCTGCCTCTAAAGCAGATGGTTGCACCGCTCTGCCCCATTCTCCCTCAACAACCACCAATTTGGCACCAATACGATTAACATTTTCAATCATGCGCAGGCCAAATACGCCATTAACACAAACAACCACAGTATCATTTACCGTCAGCAAGTTAACAAAACACGTTTCCATACCGGCAGAGCCGGGAGCAGATACCGCCATGGTAAAGTTGTTTTTAGTTTGAAAAGCATATTGCAGTAATTCTTTTATTTCATCCATCATACCGATAAAACAAGGGTCAAGGTGTCCTATGGTCGGCCTTGCCAGCGCAGATAAAACACGGGGACTCACATCTGATGGTCCTGGACCCATTAAAGTACGTTGCGGTGGAAAAAAAGATTGGATTGTCATGTACGCCTCTCAAAGGTTTCATTATAAAATAATGTAAAATTTATCACTGGCTTTATCATGCTTTAAAACCAGCCATAAGTAGAATAAATCATCCTTATCCTAATTATTCACTTGATAAATATCAATCAAATAGTAGGTATACTACCTGCTGCTCAGTATAAGTCTTACCAAGCCTTATACTGACTTTTGGCAAGATAAGCATCATGCTGTTATGATAGCCGCCATTATTCCTTACCTCTAAGTACATATGGCCCTTAAAGCGACTATATATAAAGCTAATATCGAACTTGCCGATATGGATCGTAATTATTACGATAGCTTGCAACTTACCCTTGCTCAACATCCCTCTGAAACACCGCAACGATTAATGGTGCGTTTAATGGCTTTTATCCTTAATGCTCACCAAGACTTACGGTTTGGTAAAGGCTTGAGTGATGAAAGTGAAGCGGCACTTTGGCAAGTTAATTACAGCGATGAAATTAACCTGTGGATTGAGCTAGGACAGCTCGATGAAAAGCGCTTGAAGAAAGCCTGTAATCAAGCAAAAGCGGTTAAGCTGTATTGTTATGGCACCAGTGTAAAGACCTGGTGGTCACAAGTTGAACAAAAACTGAATAAATTTGAGCGCTTAACCATAGAGCAATTTGAGCCAAGTACCTGTGAAGCTTTAGTTAAGCTACTTAGCCGTAATATGGATTTTCAATGCAGTATTCAAGATGGTCAATTATGGTTAACTTCAGATGAAGAAACCCTTTTGGTTGAAACCATAAAACTCAAGTAAGAGACTCGCCTTTCATGACAATGATGACCCGAACAACGATGAATAAACGTTTTAAGCCTGTTGCCCTAGCAACCTCTATAACCCTAATTTCACTGGCCAGCTTATCTTTGACCGGCTGTAACAACGTGAATCTAGCACACGATGCTGAGCCGATTTTTACACCCAGTGCTGATCAGACTCAAAAAAGTGTCGCCGCTAGCGTAGATAACACCATCACCTTAGCGCAAATCACCAAAGATGTTAGCTATTTAGCCAGTGATGCGCTCAAAGGCCGTAATAACTTTACCTTAGAAATTCGCCAAGCCGCCGATTTTATCGCAAAACGCTTTAACGAGGTAGGTCTTAGCCCAGCACCGAGCGCACCCAATTTCAAACAGTACTATTCGCTCCAGAAAATCATACCCGATACGCTTAGCGTGGAAATTAATGGCCAAGAAATTGCTGCTGAATCGTTAGCAATGGCAACAACAAAAATTGATTTTTTATGGGACAGTAATACCCTAAAAGGTAATCAATCAATAAAACGTTCTCCCGTCAATACTGTCATGATTGGTGAAAACGACAATTTACGTAAAGCGCTACGTGAGCTAAACCACCAAGGCGGTCAACATTTAGTTTTATTGCACCCAAAACATGAAAAAAGTTTTAAACGCTATCAAAGTTATTTTGCTCGTGGGCTAACTAAACTGGTCGATGAAAAGTCCACTGCAGATAGCGGTGGCGTAATCGTTATCGCCTTAACAGATATCAGCCAAATAAAGCGTTTTACCGTTAAGGGTAAAGCCAAAGTTACTGATACCAGCTTAAGTAATGTCGTTGGCATTTTACCCGGTAAAAGCAAAGCGCATGAAATTGTGCTCTATTCAGCGCATTATGATCACCTAGGTGTTAAACCCAGCGTTGATACGACACCTAACAGTACTCCCCTAACAGGTAATGAAATTTTTAATGGCGCCGATGATGATGCATCAGGTGTTTCAGCCATTATCAATTTAGCCAATCACTTTGCCATAATGGGCAACAATGAAAGAACCTTAATGTTCGCGGCTTTTAGTGCCGAAGAGATTGGCGGTTTTGGCTCACGTCATTTTTCTCCCCAGGTAGAGCCAAAACAAATTACCGCCATGATCAACATTGAGATGATTGGCAAGCCCGCGATATTTGGCGAAGGTACTGTGTGGATGACCGGTATGGATCGCTCAAATTTAGGAGAGCAATTAAATCAGGCACTAGCATCACAAAACTTAAAAATTTATGCCGACCCTTATCCTAAACAAAATTTATTTTATCGCTCAGATAATGCTACCTTAGCTAGATTAGGGGTACCAGCACATAGTTTTAGCAGTACACAACTAGATAAGGATCAACATTATCACCAAGTCAGCGATGATATTAATAGCTTGAACTTACCGTCAATGCTGCAAGTCATTAGAATGCTAGCGACCGCAACTACGCCACTGGTAGATGGCTCTATTACCCCTTCACGTATTGACCCAAATAAAGTAAAACGTAACGGACTTATTTATTAAGGACAGTTACTAGGCTCTTTAACCCGGTAAGTTTACCACGCTATTTTACTTAGGCGTTTTATGCAATTCGTTTCCTTAGTTCGAGAGTAAGGGTTGCTGCTTAGCTTAAACTAAGCGGCAATCACCTCTAATGGGCAACGTAATAGATATTCCAAGCGAGTTTTTTTCTCTACTTGAAAACCATGCCTAAGATACAAACCTCTCGCTGGATTTTTCAATAAAACATTTAGGGTGATCGGTAAGCATAATTGCAAAGCCCGCTTTTTCACTACCGTCAGCACCTTACTACCTATGCCCTTACCTTGGTATTTAGGCATAATTTGTATCTGTCGAATGTGTAAGCTTTTATGGGTATTATTAAGCGCCACCACACCCATTTTGAGCAAACCAATAGGTTTACGGTCCGCCAAAATAATGTGACTTTCATAAAAATGTTCTTTGATGCGAACTAAGTGTTGTTCGTCGGTCATACGAATACCTGCCGCGAGCAAATGCTGGGTCATGGTTTTTCTACGTAATGACAACAAAAAATCTATATCTTCATGTTTAACTTTTCGAAAGCCAAGGGTAAATTTCATGTTTGAGTGTCCATTTACGCTTAGAAGTAAGATTATCACTAAGTTTACTTCTTTTGTGCAGAGCACAACACCTATTGGTCGTAATTATATAACAATCTATCGAGCTTTCATTGAATTAGTGCTACACCTTAGGGCACACTAGAAACAATGCAAATTATATAAGTGGAATGAGAAATAGTATGACCTTTAAAAAAACCCTCTTAGTCGTTGCTGTTACGACGGCTTTATTGAGTGCTTGCTCAGCAGAAAAAATTGCCCAACAAGATAATAACAAGCAAGCAACTGCCGCAGCTAATGTAACCGCGCTAACAACACAAACAGCCTCAGAGCAAGCGAATGAATTATTCGATACTATTTTCCAGCAAGGCGTTGACCGTGACCCCGTTAGACAGACTTATTTAGGTATTAAAAAAGATTATGACAAATGGCATGATCTTTCCGAAGAAAACGCAGCCAAAGAGCTAGCCATAGCCAAAGAAAACCTCGCCTTAATCCAAGCCATTGATGTCAGCGCTCTTGATGCACAAACTAAAATAAGTCGCAGTTTATACATTCAAAACTTTGAAAATCACATCGCCGATTATAAATGGCGTTTTCATAGTTACCCGGTTAATCAAATGTACGGTACTCATTCACAAATACCTGCCTTTTTAATTAACCAACATTCCATCAGTAATGTAAAAGAAGCGCAAGATTATATTGCTCGTGTGCACGGGGCGCATAAATTATTAGTACAACTTGTTGAGCAACTAAAATTACGCGAAGCAAAAGGCATTATTGCCCCTAAATTTGTTTTTCCACATGTCATTAGAGATTCAAGAAACATTCTAGTCGGCGCGCCATTTGATGATGGAGAAAACAGCACGATATTTGCCGATTTCACCGGTAAAATAGCTAAACTCAGTATTAGTGATGACGAAAAGGCGACTCTAATTACCGAGGTGAAAGCCGCATTAATCGACAGTTTAAAACCAGGTTATGAGCAATTAGTCACCTACTTAACCGCCCTTGAGAAAAAAGCTGATACTCGTGATGGTGCATGGAAATTCCCTGACGGAGAAGCTTTTTACAACAATGCTTTAAAACGTACTACTACCACCGATTTAACCTCAGAACAAATTCATAACATTGGCTTAAGTGAAGTTGCACGTATTCATGATGAAATGCGCGTCATCATGAAGAAAGTCGCTTTTGACGGCAGTCTAAACGAGTTTTTCGACTTTATGCGTAACGACAAGCAATTTTATTACCCGGCGACCGTTGAAGGTAGACAACGCTATATCGACGAAGCAGTAGCACTTATCGATGATATGGAAGGTCGACTAGATAGCTTGTTTTTAACCAAGCCCAAAGCGGCATTAAAAGTTAAAGCGGTAGAAAGCTTTAGAGAGAAATCTGCCGGTAAAGCGTTTTATGAACGCCCTGCTCCAGATGGCTCACGTCCGGGTATTTATTACGCCAATCTTTATGACATGAAAGCTATGCCTATTTATCAAATGGCCGCTTTAGCGTACCACGAAGGTATTCCAGGACATCACATGCAATTAGCTATCAAGCAAGAATTAACCGGCATTCCAATGTTCCGTAAATTTGGTGGTTATACTGCCCATACTGAAGGTTGGGGCTTATATTCAGAGATGATCCCAAAAGAAATTGGCTTATACCAAGACCCTTACTCTGACTTTGGTCGCTTAGCCATGGAACTATGGCGCGCGTGTCGTTTAGTGGTTGATACCGGTATTCACACAAAAAAATGGACACTAAAAGAAGGTATAGAATATTACGCAACTAATACCCCTAACGCTATGTCTGATGCAGTTAAGATGGTAGAACGCCATGTAGTTATGCCTTCGCAAGCCACTGCTTATAAAATTGGTATGAACAAAATAATTGAATTACGCGAACATGCCAAAGTTCAGCTGGGTGACAAGTTTGATATTCGTGAATTTCATGACGTAGTATTAAAAAATGGTCCGGTACCGCTTAACGTTTTAGCCGACTTAATTAATGACTACATAAAAACTAAAAAATCCTAGTTTAATGTTTGTTAACCCTAGCTAAGGTTAACTGTCCTTAGCTAGGGCAACACTTAAACACTTAATATTTTCGATAAAATCCGCGCTGACCCCGCGGTTTTTTATGCTCGACTTTTCTACAGTAACCACTTAACCTTAATTTATAACTCTTTGATTTTAAGAGAACAATACAGTAATCTCTAGGCCTTATAATACTATGGACGATTAAGTTCATCTGCTAGAAAATATAAATATCCTCTTAATTATTACCTTTAAAATCTAAATAAAGTAAGCATCACTTTTTGAAAACCATCATAAAATCAATGCTATTACCTTTAACGCTAGTGGTATCATCTCCAACATTTGCAAGCGACGATTTCACTTTTTGGCATAGGTCTTGGCAGCCTTTACAGTGGTATTGGTGTTAATACCGGCATGCAATCTAATGTTGATTTAAAATACATTTCTGCTGGTTGTGTTAGTTACTCCTCTCAGGGATCGACCTGTGCCATGGGCATTGGCTGGGTAAAAACCGATATATTTGGCTTCAAACACCAAATCATGGTGCCAGTTTATATCTTGGCGTTATTGGCAGTGAGCACGGTTATGATGGTGCCCAAGCTGTTTACGGAGCAGGCTTAGGCTATCATTATTTTTTTAATGGCATAGGTAAATCGGGCGTTAATCTAGGCGTGACTATAGTTTCAGGCAAAGGAGATTACGGCAGACTTACGGGGTTAATGTTGCAACTTGGTTATCAATATTTAAACATAACACCAAACGCTTGGCCACGCTCGTGCCTCGCGTATTTAAGCCAATAATTACAAGCCCTTTATTGTGACATTATAACGATAAGGTGTACTCAGTGAGTCGTGAAAATATTATCAAGTTAACTACTACTGCTTTAACATTTCCCATACTGTTTTTATTATTAGCCTACGTTACTGCAGGCGGTATGCTTTCTATTTTAACTTTTATATCTTACTTGTTACTTGCTGTTGTTGGTGGGCTAATTGATCATTTTGTTTTTTTAGCTTGAGCAATGAAATCGTTGAAGTAGTCAATATGCTGGTCGGTCTTGCGAATACCGACAAAGATCTGTTTACTAATTCCTTGCTCGCCAAAACGAAGACTCTTGATAGGCATTGATTTTGAGTACTCATCTACTAGCCAGCCCGGCAAGGCACAAACACCTCGACCCGCGGCGACCATCTGTAACATGATCTCAGTTGTTTCAATGTGTTTGTGTTTCTTTACTGAACACTTTGCTGGATTAAGAAATTGGCTAAAAATATCGAGTCTCAGCGGCTCTACCGGATAAGTAAACAGTACTTCTTCGCTTAATTGCTCGGGTAAGACAAAATTTTGCTTTGCTAATTTGTGAGACGCAGAAACGACCAGTCTATGTTCATAAGAAAAAACGGGTATGTAGGCTATTTTAGGTTTAAAGAGCGGATCTGGGGTAATAAGTACATCTATTTCGTAGCTAAGTAATGCACCTAAAGCGCCAAACTGGAACTCCTGCTTCACGTCCATATCAATATCTGGCCACCGCTCTAGATAAGGTTGAATGACTCTTAGTAGCCATTGATAACAAGGATGGCACTCCATGCCTATGCGTAGCGAGCCCATCTCACCTTTTGCAATCTGATTCAGTAATAATTCCGCGTGTAAAAACTGAGGCAATACTCTATTAGCAAGCGTTTGGATGCGTTCTCCAGCAGCGGTAAGACGCAAGTTTCGACCGTCTTTTTTCCATATCGGCGTCGCAATTTGGCCTTCTAATTTTTTAATACTATGACTTAACGCAGATTGGGATAAGTGCAACGAATCAGCCGCTTTAGTCAGGGTGCCATGCTCTTTTATTGCAGTTAGTATTTCTAAATGAATCCTCTCCAGCACCGGTTAACTCCTATCTTTAGTTTTAATGATGAACGACAGTCATTGATTGATAAAATTATATCATTGTATCAATCAAACAAGTTTATTTACCATGGGAATAGAATAAATAATTACCACCATACCTTGTCTTGGCTTGTGCCAGAATCGAGCTGCTGAGACATGCTTGAGCTGTTGTTTTATTTAAAGAGCTAACAACGGCGGCTGCAGCTGACCTTGAATTTTTGCTGTTTAATAATTCACTGCAAAAGTAATCTCGACAGATCAACAGCCCCTATTAACAGCAATAAAAGCTATATAAGCTATAAGAAAAATTGCACCAGCATACGTAAGCCAGTAAATAGTAAGACCAAGGCAAAGATCTTTTTCAGTTTTACCGCATCTAATTTTGCTGCCAGTGATGCCCCTACAGGTGCGAATAATACCGTTAGCGGCACAATACACGTGAAGGCAAACAGATTGACCAAGCCAAAGGTACCCGCGGGAGCATCGGTTGGTGTACTGCCCAAGGTCAACATTATTAGCGCAGCCGGCAACGAAATGATTAACCCTATTGCCGCCGCCGTGCCAATGGCCTTGTGGGCGGGATAGTTATATAGGGTGAGTAGTGGCACCGAGAGTGTGCCGCCGCCGATCCCCACCATAGAACTGAAAAAGCCAATGGATGCCCCCATAACCGATTGTCCGGTTTTATTTGGCAGTTTTTGGTACAGAGCGGATTTTCCTGTTCGAAACAGCATGTTTAGTGCCGATAAAACCGCGATCACCCCAAACAATATAGTCAGCATAGTGCCTTCAATACGAGTCACTAACCAGCTACCAAGCAATACCCCCATAAGAATAAATACCGCCCAACGTTTGAGCAAGTCAAAATCCACATTACCTTTTTGATGGTGAGCACGAATGGAACTAATAGACGTGGGTACTATGGTGGCCAGTGAGGTTGCTGTCGCAACTAGCATCGCCGACTCTGGTGATACGCCAAAACTCTGGAACAAGAAAAATAGCACAGGTACGATTACGATACCGCCACCTACACCTAACAAGCCAGCTAAAATGCCGGCGAATACACCGGTGGCAACCAATGCCAAAATGGTAGAGATATTATTTGTTATAAATTCAATGATATTCATTAACGACTACTTCTATTTTTAATCACGGCAAAAATCTTATAGCAATGGTATTACTATCAATTAAGGCTATTGCTGTTAATTGTTATTGAACAGTAAATGGTATGCCCCCTATAAGCATTATTATACATACCTATGACGTTTACTCAGGAACTCTTTGTAAACGTCATCTTCGAAGTCTCTGATCGAAGATCCATTGCTCTTTTAGAAATGGCTCCAGGACAATAAGCTCAGGATAATATGCTCCTGCATTATCTAATAAGGTACTTCCTGTACCGTCAGCTTTGTCTAATAAGTGCCATCCTTGGCACGTCCGATTAAAACACCACGGGGATGACGATCCTGAGCCAAGTGCATAGGCATGTTATTATATGGCTTAGTTACTGGTGGCGAGTTCTCTTCGCACTATTGCTGCGCCTGCAGTTAAAGCATTGAGCTTGCCTCTTGCCACTTGCTGAGATAAAGGTGCCATGCCACAGTTGGTAGAAGGGTAAAGCTTGTCGGCATCGACATACTTTAGTGCTTCTCTTAGGGTCTTGGCGACTTCCTCTGGTGTCTCAATGGTATTGCTTGCGACATCAATGGCACCTACCATCACTTTTTTACCGCGAATAAGTTCAAGTAGCTCCATTGGCACCCGAGAGTTATGACATTCTAGCGAGATAATATCGATATTAGATTTTTGCAGTTTGGGAAAAGCTTGTTCATATTGTCGCCACTCAGACCCCAAGGTATTTTTCCAATCGGTATTGGCTTTTATGCCATAGCCATAGCAAATATGTACCGCCGTTTCACACTTAAGCCCTTCAATTGCTCTTTCTAAACAAGCAATACCCCAATCATTAACCTCATCAAAAAACACATTAAATGCCGGCTCATCAAATTGGATAATATCAACACCCGCCGCCTCTAATTCTTTAGCTTCTTCATTAAGGATTTTGGCAAATTCCCAGGCGAGTTTTTCGCGACTTTTATAATGATCATCATAAAGCGTATCTACCATCGTCATGGGACCAGGCAGCGCCCATTTAATAGTTTGCTTGGTTTGCTGACGTAAAAACTTGGCATCGTCAACAAAAACTGGCTTTTGACGACTAACAGGGCCAACGACCGTTGGTACACTTGCCTCATAACGATCACGAATTTTAACGGTCTTACGTTGCTCAAAATCAACACCGTTGAGATGCTCAAGAAAGGTAGTGACAAAATGTTGCCGGGTTTGCTCGCCATCACTGACAATATCAAGTCCTGCTTGTTGTTGATCTTGTAATGACAAACGTAACGCATCGTGTTTGCCGGCAATTAATTCATCACCCTGCAATTTCCAAGGTGACCAAAGTGTCTCAGGTTGTGCAAGCCAAGCCGGTTTAGGTAAACTGCCTGCAGTTGAAGTAGGTAATAATGCTTTAAGAATATTAGTTTTCATAAGTGATGATGCCGTAAATTTGGGTTAACTTTTAAACGTAACTTTTAACGTGATAATTGAACGTAACTATTGAACGTAACTATTGAACCTAGTTATTGAGCGTAGCTAGCAGACCATTGCTCAAGAACAGCTTGATAGGGTTTGATGAAATGCTCCTCAGTAAATTTTGCCTGCTCATGAGCCAACTGACCACGTTCTTCTCGATCATAAACAATTTGAGTTAATGAATGATCTAGGTTCTGTAAATTTGGCTGATAGGATTTTCCTGCAACCGCATTGGCATTATAAATCTCAGGTCGGTATATTTTTTGAAAAGTTTCCATCGTGCTGATGGTACTTATCAGCTCAAGATTAGTGTAATCATTAAGTAAATCACCAAAGAAATAAAAAGCCAAAGGCGCAACACTATTTGGCGGCATAAAATAACGAACCTGTAAGCCCATTTTTTTGAAATATTGCTCAGTCAAAGAAGATTCATTTGGCTGGTATTCAACCCCTAATACCGGGTGATTATTTTCAGTTTGATGATAGGTCTTGTTATCTGAAACACTGAGACATATCACCGGTGGCTTATTAAAATTCTGCTTATAAATATTTGAATTGACAAAAGACTGAAAGAGCTTGCCATGCAGTTCGCCAAAGTTATCTGGAATGCTAAATTTGGGCTGATTCTTATTATGAGCCTGCAGTAATACGCTAAAATCATAATCTCGCACATAAGAGGAAAAATTATTGCCGACAATGCCGGCAATGCGTTGGTTAGTTTTATGATCAACAATATTGGTTTTTAATATTTCAATCGATGGGAAGGTTTGACCACTGCCTTCAATATCTATATCAACCGAAATGATGTCAAGTTCGACCGAATATCGTTCTCCTTTGGGGTTATCCCAATGCGCTAAGGCATTAAAACTATTGTCAATCATCTTTAAAGCGTTGCGTAAGTTCGCTTGGCGGTAGCTTCCTCTGGCCAAATTAGCAAAGTTGGTAGTGATACGTGTATTGTCTGATGGGTGATAATTTTCATCAAAACGAATGCTCTTAATAGTAAAGGTAAAGTCTTTCTTCATGGTGATCTGTATCCTATTTTCTTAGGTAAAAGCTGAGGTAAAAACCTGAGATAAAACCTAAATGTATTGGTTGCTCTCTCTGGACTTGCCAATCTTCTTTACTGATTTTCTCAGTCAGTAGTCTTTTGGCTTTATGCCTAAAGTTAAAAGCAGAGTGTGTTTTATACGTGGTTAGTTACATGAATAAAATTGATTTTATTTCATTGATATATGAACTATGTTCATGGATTGTTTTATTGGTAAGTTTTGGCGCCTTGCTACCAGTCATTTCGGGCTTATACCATCACAGCTTTTGTCTTCAACTGATTATCGATCAAACACCCCTTAAAATAATTACCTTCTCTTGGAATTATTCAACTGCGAGTATAGACTGCACGTCTACCTGCTTCGATTTAGTTGAGTTGAGTTGCTAGATAACGTTAGACAACTCACCACGGCACTTTAAATTCATGCCCATAAATAGCGACAACTAGCCTGACACAGGGGGTTATAGCCGAATTACGTAAATTATTGAAAAGAATAAAATAAGGCGCTCAAACCAACAGTCACCGCGGGTGGTGACTCATTGCTTTGGACTATTAGCTAACCATTATTTTCTGCTTATTTAAGCGTAAACCGCCTATAAATGAGAGGAATATTCCAATATAGAGTATGCTATTGCTCATTGAATTTTTTGTTGTTATTTATGATCATTAGCGTAAAAAATATACCGGTTGCCGAAGTCACCTGTTCAAACTGCCAAGCATGTTGTTGTAGTTCCGAAGTCAGGATCATTTCCGAGACTGGGGTTCCTGATCAGCATATTTATGTTGATCAGTATGGCAATGAATCCATGTTGCGATTAGATGATGGCTGGTGCTCAGCTTTAGATCGAAATACTTTACTCTGTTCTATCTATGAAAATCGACCGTGGATTTGCCGAGAATTTGAAATGGGCTCATATGAATGTATCAGTGAACGCACAGAAAAAATGTAGTGTGCTACGCCTTTAGCACAGTGAACTTTCCTCCCCTACACCTTGCTTAAACGCAACATACCGTTGGCGGTGTTTCCTTGCTCAACAATTTCCAAGCCCTATTGAGGCTCTAACCACTCAGGATATTTAGTTATGCCATCCATTTTAGCTTTTTTAATTTTATTTTATTTAGTTGCTTATGCTTATGACAAAACCATTGATAATGAAATTAAAAGCAATCAAGCATTAGCTAACAAGTTAACCGAATTTAAATATTTTCATTCATTACAATCACGACCTAAAGCACTTTCTTCCGTGTTAACGTTCAAATTTATAGGTATCTCAACGGCTTTAAATATTGTTGGTAGTATATTTTCTTTAATGATGTATCTAGGTTTAGGTTTTGGTCTCTATTTTATCGCACAATAATTAGCGCATAAACCGCATAACTTGGTGGGACTGTTTGAAATTTTCGTGATTTAAAATCAGCTATTTTTGTTAGCTGTCTTGGTATAGAATCCGCCTATAACTTTACTTATTAAAATGTTCTAAAACGATAAAGTCCAAAACAACAGTAAGCTTTACTGGCAACACCTTCTTATCACTTTCTAACATGACACCAAACAAATGAATGATATAACAATAGCAACCCACAACGGTAATTTTCATGCAGATGATGTTTTCAGTATCGCTGCACTTAAGCACATTTTTCCTGCTTTTAACCTAGTACGCACCCGTGATTTAGACATTATCGCCAAGGCCGATATTGTCATTGATGTTGGTGGTGAATATGATCCAGATACCGGCCGCTTTGATCATCATCAACGAGGTGGTGCGGGTGCCCGTGACAATGGTATTCCCTATTCCTCGTTTGGTTTAATTTGGCAGAAATATGGCCTAGCAATATGCCAGGATAACCAAGAGCTAGCCGATGCTGTGGATACTGAGCTTGTATCAACCATTGATGCCATCGATTGTGGTCATGTTGAAGGTGTTGCTACAGGTATTAGCCTTAGCCAAACTATTGCCATGTTTAACCCCACTTGGCAAGAAGATAGTCACTTTGATAGCTGTTTTGATGAAGCCGTTGATTTTGCCGCGCGGGTATTAACACGATTCATTGCCGCGGCTAACGGCGGCATCAGTGCGAAGGACATTGTCGCTAAAGCCATTGAAAATGCTGAAGATGCAAGAGTGATAGTCTTAGAAAAATATACCCCGTGGAAAAGAACGGTGCATGCCTTATCTACTGAGGCTTTATATATGGTTTACCCCTCTGGCTCTGGTCAATGGCGCATTCAAACAGTACCGGTTGAACCGGGTTCATTCGAAGACAGAAAGTCGCTGCCTAAAGCATGGGCTGGCTTATCCGAGCAAGCACTTCGAGATGTGACCGGACTTGATGATGCTATGTTTTGCCATAATGGTTTATTTATTGCGGGTGCAGAGTCATTTGCCAGCACAATGAAAATGGCAGCTATGGCACTTAAAGAATAACAACATAACAATTCAAATTAGCATCTAGCACCTTCTATCGTTAACTTATCGCTACTATAGAAGGTGATAAATGACTGCCGGTTAGGTCGACTTACAAGGTAAATAATACATCACTGCGGATAATGTATTTAACCCCTTTCGTGATGGCAACTGAGCTATGTATACAGTGCAATGGATGCATACCATGAGGAAAGCATAATACGCTACCGGCTGGTGTGCGAACATCAATATTGACCACATCATCACCCGCTTGTGCCGGCTTAGTAGGCTCGTTTGCATTCACTAAGAAACGTGTTGCACCGCCTTGAAAGTCGTCACTGAGGAAAATTAACAAGGTCATTTGACTATATCGGTCGGGAAAAGCATTCGCTACCAGCTCATTATCTATGATGCGGCTACCTGGCCAAGAGCCATCAGAATGAGGCTTAAAAAAATCATCTTGGTTATATCGATAAAATCGAAAACGGGCGTTAATGCCTACCGCTTTATCACCGTTAAAAATCCCTTGTCTATCATCCATTAAGTGAGCCATACGCTGCCAAATAGTACCATCCGTTTTTTCATCAACAATCCAGGTTAAACTGTCGTTATGACGGACACTTCGAGGTAAAGACACCGGTGCATCGGGCAAGTAACCTAGTTGCTCACTAATCTCTATTAAATTTTCACATTCGGCTTTAGACAAGACGTTCAATAGCTGAAATGCACCGGGTACTTGCGCTAACTCGTGGCGCTCAACTTGACCATTATCGTGATCATGACGTAATTTTGCCGGGTTTTCCTCGGTATTACCCCAGGCTGGTAATGATGGATTTTCAGCGCCCGGCTCTAACGCTACCACAAAAAATTTAGCCTTGGTGTCTCTATCTAACTTCATAGTTACCTCTTATCGTTATTTCTTTTTGCTCAAGTATCTTAACCAAGACAGCTCCCTGTCATTGCTTATCCGCCTTATTTACTGATAATGCGCAGCTGAGTAAACTGTCGATGACCGGCGGCTGTGCCATGAAAACCAAAGCCACTTTGCTTAGCACCTACCCATGGCCCTGCCCCACCCGGACCTTGATTCACTCCCACCATGCCGGCTTCCATTTGTTCGGCAACGTCAGCAGCACCCGCGCCACCAAATACCGTAGCACCTAAGCCATAAGGGCTAGCATTAGCACGGGTAATCGCCTCAGAAATATGATTAAAACGGCTAATAGCTACGATAGGACCAAAGGTTTCATCATGCTCTAAACACATATCAGCCGTGATATCTGCCACTACGGTAGGTTGAATAAAAGGCAGCTCATAGTCTGCTGTACCTAACAGGAATCTTGCGCCTTTTTCCTCGGCATCTTTAAGCTGGGAAAGGACACTTTTATGTTGTTTCTGATTAACAATAGGCCCGATATTGACGTTTTTTTGGTCCCAAGGGCCTACTTGGTAACGGCTAGCAAGTGCCACGACCTTTTGTTCAAATTCATCGGCAATACGAGCATCAACATAGACACGCTCAGTTGACGTACACATCTGTCCGGCATTTTCAAAGGAACTGGCGACAGCAAATTGCACCGCTTTATCAATATCAGCGCTGGCCATAACAATCATGGCATCATTACCTCCTAGCTCCATCACTAAGCGTTTAAGCGATGATGCGGCACTGGCCATGATGTGTTTACCCGCCGCGAGGGAACCGGTAAACGCCACCATATTGATATCAGCATTGACCAATGCTTTTCCCGTTTCGGCGTCGCCATGGGCTATTTGTAACACCCCCTCAGGCAATACTTCATTGAGGGTATTGACAAAAAGATCGGCCACTAACGGTGTTTCTTCTGACGGTTTTAACACCACAGTGTTACCCGCCATTAATGCTGGCAACAGTAAATTATTTGCCATAGCCAGTGGATAATTCCAAGGGGAAATAACAGCGACTACACCTAGGGGCCGATATTGCAGTTCAACGCCATGTCCCTGCGACTCGGGTGCAAGAGCACTGGCAATTTCTTGGCAAAAGTAATCGGCATTTTGCACAGTACCAGTCACTTCATAACTCGCCCGTTGATAGTCTTTGCCCATCTCTTTACTGATCAACAGTGTCAGCGGCTCTTGCACTTTAACGAGCTGCTCATAGGCAAGTATTACTTGCTGGTGCCGTTCACTTAATGACAACGCAGCCCAAGATTTTTGTGCGTGCTTGGCTCGTTTAACAACACCGGGCATTTTTTCAGCGGTCGTTATTGGCACTTCACCCAGTGCGAGTTGAGTGATGGGATCGTAAGAGACGAGCATGGACATCGATTTTTTCCTTAAAGCTGCATTTGCTTTCGTTATAACAAGTTATCATTGGTTCTTGTGCTACATTATGATAGCGTGGAGAATTAAAGCAACCAGTATACTTTTAGTAACCAGGCTAACTTGATTGAAATTAAGATGAAAAGTACTTTAAAAACAAAGAATAAAAATATAAAAATAAATAGTGATAGCTGTGCAGAACCCTGTTCAATTGAGCGGGGTATGCGAATATTAGGAGGCAAGTGGAAGGCTTCAATCCTATGGCATGTCAAAGATGGGCCAGTACGCTTTAATGACCTCTCTCGCATGCTTGGTGGTGCGAGTAAGAAAATGGTCGACCAACGCCTGAAAGAACTAGAAAGCCAAGGGCTCGTTAACCGAGAAGTAATTTGTACTCGCCCTATTGCGGTTACTTATGAGATCACCGATTTTGGTCGTAGTGCACTCGATATATTAGAGAAGCTTAAAGATTGGACCGAAGAAAATAACCTCTAAAACAAGGCAAACTAGCTAACGAGTTGGCACTGAGACTGGCTTTTTGCCTATTCTTCGTTATGATAGCCAGCTTAATTTTGCCTATATGCGGGCGTTTGTTATATTGGAGTATGTCAAAATGAATAGCATTGATCTATTTGTAAAAAACTGGGGCAGTAAAAACGTCATGGTACCAATAGCCAGTGATGATATTGCCGATCTTGAAGAAAAATTAAATGCTTTTTTACCTGACTCATATAAATATTTAATTTCAAGCTATGGCTTGGTGCACTCGCCAAATGTGTTAACTAAAATATGTGATTTAGGCGTCAATATTTCTGAAGTGCAAGACTTCTTAAGCCTAGACGATGTATTTTCGCTATCAAAACTCTATGAAATGGGTGGTATGCCAAAGGGGCATATTTTGTTTGCCTCTGATTGTAAGGGCAACATGTTTTGTTTCAAACTGAGCGATTGTGCAAGTGCACAAACAGATAGCGCCGTATGGTTCTATAACTATGGTTTATGCACAGTGACAAAAGTATCTGACTCTTTCAGCGAGTGGCTAGAACAGTTTAATGACCTTTAAATAAATGGCGCTTTATCAGTGTTAAAGTTAATGCTAGCGATAACACTAAATAAACCTCTGCCTAGCGGACAATAGTCCTAGTCGGGGTTTAAACGGATAGATGATAAGTAGCTAAAAAGTGCAAATAATCACCGGTGCGGGTCGAGGCATTGGTGCGGCAACAGCAAAAATTTTTGCCGGTAAAAGCATCCGTATTAACTGTGTTCGCCCTGGTTTGATCTACACCGATATACATGCCGATGGTATTCCCCCCCTCTGAATGTCCTTTCATCCACATATTATGGTTCATCAAGGTGATCTAGCTTTCAATGGGGTTAGATATTGGCATTATTTAGCTGTTAGCCGATTAGGTAAAATGCCGAAACACTTAGTCACTTAATTAGAGGTATTATGCGTAGAGCCGAGTGAACTTTAGCAGAGACAGTAATCTGCTGTTTTTATGCCTTCTTAGTGATAACACTGAGCCTAAGATCATAGTCAATGTTCAATGAAAAACAGCTCAGCGTTAATGACTTCTTGGTGCGCTTAGTTGACGTTAACTCTAGGTCAATCGTTAGGTCTTCTGCTTGCTAAAAGAAGACCTTGATGGCTGAATTTTAATTGATAATTTTTTGTTGTAAGCGCTAGCCTCAATAAATAATTTACGGCGATACTTTATTCACCGCTTTGCAAATTAAATAATATTCTAGCTCTCTTGTTAATGCTATGGTTTTAGTTGCTGATTGCTCTGATTGTCGAATCCGTAAGCTATAACCAAAGTGATTGACACCAAAAATATACTCAGCTAAATGTTTTAGATCTTCTTCTGACCACGTTGAGCCATAGCGGCGCAAAACATAAATAAGACAGTCATAAAGTTCATTTAAAATAGGCTGTACTGCATGCTTCAATTGCGGATTTTCAGCAATAGCCTTAGTTAACTCAACATCCTCTACTCTTCCCCAGCCAACATTCGCTAATTTTTGCTCTAGTAATTGATAAAACTCAGCGAGAGATAACGAAAAATTTTCCTCGGTTGAGGCCAATTTAAAAGCGCCTACCGAATCTTTTAATCGTTCGCCATAAAGGGTAAATAAAATTTGCTCTTTATTGCCAAAGTATTGATAAATAGAACCTGGGCTAACGCCAGTAATTTTAGCAATATTACGGGTAGTTATTGCATCGGCGCCTTGCTCTTTTAATAGTTGCCACGTTCCGTCTAATACTTTTCTTACTGTGCTTTTCGCTCGTTGTTGGCTTGGCGCTTTACGCTTTGATGTTGGGTTTTCTATCATGTTATTATCATTTATACGTTATAAATCGCGATTATTATGAATACTGGCATTAACGTAACAGTACTGCAATAAGCGAAATAACATTGCCAACAATTATTGTCGATAAAGCCCATGATTTGTATTGCGTTGGATTGGTTGAGGCCAACTTTTTACACCCTAAAGTAGCACCAAACCACATAAACGGAAAACAAGCGAGTGCGATGATAAAAGGAAGCATAGAAAAATCATCAATGATTAACAACACTATTAGTACATAAAAATCAATAAAACCAAAATAGTAGATTAATGTAGCACGAATTTCCATATGGTTATGCCGCCATGATAATAAATACAAGACCACTGGCGGACCACTAATACCAGCGATGCCACAAAAAAATCCAGAGACTCCTCCTACGGTAATTTCTTTTACTTTTGTTGATGATTCTTTACGTTTATAGCCGAATAACAATGCTAACGCAGCAATAATTACCAATAAAGAAATAACTTGCCCTGCTGATTTAGCTGAAAGCACTTGCAACGAGAGCACACCAAAAGGCGCGATAAAAATAGCACCTAAAAGTAAACGTTTAACCAAGGACCAATTGACATCTTGTTTAGCTGCTTTCATTAACGGTAGAGAAATACATGTCTCTAATATGATAATAGTGGCAACAGCAATGGTCGGTTCAAGAAGCAATGCCATTGGTCCTGCCATTAACATACCCGAGCCAAACCCGGCAAGACCACGTAAAAAACCTGCAATAATAGCAATGGCGCAAAGCAACATTATCGTTCCTAAAGATAACCTTGCCATTTCATTCATTAGTAATTCGAGCATGTAATCCTACTATTTAATAAATTACTGGAAAATCAACATACGATGGTTTATCACCACCGCGATATAGCTTAATAATTGGCTGACCTTTAGCAGGAATTCGAACAAAGTTGTCTTTATCGGCACCCGCAATAGCAATACGAATGCGATGACCTTTGGCTATTTTTACTGACGTTGGGATCATTTCAAATTTTATTTCGGTGATCATATTAGGCGTAAGTAGCTCAGCATCTGCCCGTTCAAAACTATGATAAGGAATATGTGCTAAACCTTTAACTGGATTAGGTTTTATTTTTCGATGAATAGCCCTTAAGCCACCTTCATTAACATAAATACTATTACCTTGTTCATCAACATCTTCTAAATAGGCAATAAAGGCACCATCACTATGGGTTGAAGAAATGGTCAATGACACAATAGGCCAACCGGTAATTTGCATATCTTCAGTGAGTGGTGCACTGGTATAAATCAGTAACTTTTTATCTTCTTCTTGGCGCGCGTTAAGGTTTAACATAGGGTAGCCCATACCAGACCACCAGCGAGAGTTTTTCCCCGTGGTGGCCGAAAAATCAACTTGATACCGATCACTTTGCGATGAATATTTTGGACGTATACGAGTTAATGAATGCTGTTCATCAAAGTAAAAACGTACATTTTTACTGTTTTTTAACGGCCATACATCTGAACTATGAAAGGCTTCTTCACCTAAGTTCCAGTAAGTTACTTTCGGCCACGAAGGGTAATCATTTTTAATGCCTTTTAAGTAATAGTCAAAAAAGGTAATCGCTTTACCCCAAGTCACTTCGCCTGATGGTATAGGAGGTAATACTTTATCACTTACCGTATAAGGGCTAGCATGAGATCGGGCACCATGCTGAGCACCCGTTATGAATATTTTTTGTTCGTTAGAAAAATCGAGCATACGAACAAAATGAGCATCCACAGCCCCAGTGTCATACCAACTTGCTAATGACAATATTGCTACGCCTGAAGCTTCAATTTCTTTTTTAAAGCCACGTTGAGAAAAACTTTGGATGTTTAACTGCTGTTGACCAATTTTGTCATCACTAAAGGTTACTGATGATAATAAATCACAAACCGTTTCATTTTGTTGATGATCTTTAATAGCTTGTTGTAATAACACCGCATTTTCATCGCCATCAACGGGCATAATGGCTTTACCGGTTACCTTATAATTATTACTCCATAAAGCGGCTAAATAATCACTCCATTTACACAAAACTCCCGGCTGTACAAAACCAAAAGGTTGCATAGCATTTTTATATTCATCGTAAATACCTGACCACCCTATGACAATCGCTTTTAGCGCAGGATGTTGAACCGTGGCGGCCATACCAGCGGTCATACCCGTATAAGAAATACCATAAGCACCCACTTTACCATTTGACCATGGTTGAGCAATTATCCAATCAAGTAAGTCATAGGTATCTTGAATCTCGGCTGGTGGTAAAGGAGAGTTTCTGTGGCCAAAGGAAGCACCCGTACCACGGACATCTGTTTTAATGACGACATAACCTTGCTTTAATGCTTGAAACTCTATTGGGCTGCTGGCTTTATGATCCAATTTTGGCATATTTTGCCAATCATTTTTTTGGGAGATATTGGGTTTGTCAACTAGTGGAATTCTAGAAGAGCGTTGATAAATAGTTTGATAAAGTAATACCGGTAATTTATCACCTTTACGATAAAATGTTGGTAAATGTATATCCACCGCAATACGTACGCCATCACGCATGGTGACATAGACAGAAAAACTAGTCGCTGCAGCTTGCTCTTTAGCTAACTTTTCCTCAAGTGTTTTTGCAAACGATAAATCACTAGTAAAAATAAACAAAGCAAACAATAGATAATTTAACAATGATTTGAGCGGAGTATAAGATGATGACATAAATTTCCTTACCAACAAGTACTTGATAAAAATGAGGGGGTTATAAATAAAATCAATCGAGCCATACGAGAGATTCAAGTATGGCTCTTTTAGCTTACTTTCGACGTTAACGTGTTACCAGTTATAGGTAAGTTTAAGCCCTGCCGTTCTGCCAAGTGCATAACGCTCACGTACACCAAATAAACCATCACCACGAGCTTCTAAACGATACTCTTCATCTAGTGCATTATCGATGTATGCCATTATGCTCCACTGTTCATTAGCATCACCGATACGATACCGCACATTAACCAGTGACACTGCTGGCTCTTGAAAAATAGCCGTTTCTATCTCTGGGTTAGTAATTAGTGATAAATCTTGCTGAGAGCGGTAGCTATATTCAAGCTGTAACATACCCTGTAAGTTATCCGTTAGTTCATGCTCGTGTCGTGCTGAAAAGTTACTGCTAAATTTGGAATAATTAGGCAAGTTTAAACCCTCTAAACGCGCACTACCTAATAAAGGAAGCACAGAGTTAACGGTAAAATCACTTTTAGAAATTTTAGCGTCGGTATAACCTAAACCAAGCTGAAAAGTTAAATCTTCGGTGGCGGCCCAAATTACTGATAACTCACCACCGTGAGTATCAACATCACCAATATTGGTTAAACGAGCAATTTTAATAACGTCATCTGGGTTAGCCGCATTTAACTGCACGTCTTGTCTATCATATATAAAAACAGAACCATTAACGCGCAGCGTATTGTCGAATAAGTCTGATTTAAAACCTAATTCGTAAGCTAATATAGTTTCTTCTTCAAAAGGAGCAAGCTGATCAGCATCGGTGGCAAAACCACCAAAGTAACCACCCGTTTTAAAGCCTCTAGAAATATTAGAAAATAGCATCATTTGCTCATCTAACTGCCACGTTAAGCCAACTTTTCCAGAAAATGCGGAAAAATCTATTTCATCATCGATATAAACTAGTGGCGCTTCAACACCATTTGAAAAACCAACAGTTGAACCACCAATAAACGATTTTGTTTCACTGGTATAACGAAGCTCAGTCACTAAATTAACGCGTGAAGCAAGGGCATATTCACTATGCCCGTATACTGCATAAGCACTGGTTTCTTGAGTGTAATCTTGCTTTGAATAGGTGCCGCCACCAAAAAGTAGCGGTAAAATACCTTCGCCACCTAATAACGTTGAGTCTTCAATAATTTTATCGTGACTGTAACTAGCACCAACAACCCAGTTAAAACTATCATTTTCGGGAGAAGTTAAACGAAACTCTTGTGAGTAAAAACTAATGTCAGAGCCATATTCTACATCTTGGAATTCAATTATCGTGGCATCAGAGTCAATATAACGGAAATAATCAATACTGTCATAAGCACTAATACTGGTTAAGGTACCAAAATCAAAATCAATATTGGCAATTAAGCTAGCGCCAAACCACTTATTATTTAAATACGATAAACGCCCACCGGTGGCTGAATCATAAATATTATCGTCATTTAAACCATAATCATTAGGCGTAACACCGGTAAGTGTTGCACACGTTGTCGGATCGCTACCCTTACCATCAAGAATTGATTGACACAAACCCGCAGAGCCAGCACCAAACAAGCCATTAAGCAAACCTAAAGAAACATTAGGAGCACCTAAGTCGGTGCCATCACCAATATTCGCATATAAACCCAACGCACGTTGCAGAGGTAACTCGGTATCATCATCACCGCCATGAATTTTAAACAATAATTCCACATCATCAGTTGCTTGATACATATATTGCATTCTTAAACCCCAGCGTTCTGAGGCACCATGGTGAACATCATCTGGGATACTGTAATAATCTTTATCACCACTACTATCAACACGACCTGATATTCTTAACGCTGACTTATCAGAAATCGGCACATTAACACCAAACTCAAGCTCTTTTGACTCAAAGCTACCACTAACTAAATCAATATAACCAGAAAAGTCTCCGTCGATTTCAGGCTTGCTTGAAATTATTTGAATAGCTCCACCAATAGTATTACGACCGTATAAGCCGCCTTGCGGCCCCATTAAAACTTCAAGACGCTCTAAGTCATACATTGAAAATTCAGCAGAAGCTATTGACGTTTGGTAAACCTCATCAATAAAAAACGAGCTAGTTGGCGAGTCGTTAATTCTAAAGTTTTGCAAACCGATACCGCGCATAATAACCACTGGAACACCACCGCCACCAACATTACGAACGGAAAAATTAGGCATCACCTTGTCAATATCGGTTGGGTTATTAATACCTTGCTCACGCAATGAATCGCCATTAAATGCCGTTAACGCAATACCGACTTCTTGAATACTTTGAATACGCTTTTGTGAGGTAACGTTAATACGTTCTATGCCAGAATAATCATCGGATTTTTGTTGCTCTTGGGCATTAATTGTTGTGCTTAATGCTATTGATATAGCTATCGCTAACGTAGTTTTTGTTAAATTGTTTGTTGTAATCCTCATAGTGTTTCACCTTTTTGTTATATAATAATTTTATTTATTGTTGATTTTTTATTTTTATTTATTGTTATTGTTATTGATAGAGTGGTTAATTTAATTGCTTACTGTCCCAGCAGTTTCCAGTCACATTTTTGTTATTAGCAACAAGCTTATGTTTGGCAATTTTTTTACTGGGTGTATAAGGGAAGTCGGTTACAAACTCAATGTAACGAGGTATTTTAAACGCAGCTAACCGCGTTTGGCAGTGTGCAATAACTTGCTCAGGCGATAATCTTTTATCTTCATTTCTAAACAAGATATAGGCTTTAACTTCTTCACCACGATAGTCATCCGCTATAGGTACAACAGCGGCTTGTTCGATTAAGGGATGTAGTGACAAAACATGTTCAACTTCCATGGCTGAAATATTTTCACTAGAGCGACGAATCATATCTTTAAAGCGGCCAATTATTTTAAAGTAACCTTTTTCAGTTTGAATAAACTTGTCGCCAGTGCGAAACCAACCATCAACAAAAGACTCTGCATTGGCTTCTGGCTTGTTATAGTAACCATTAAAAATGCCGTCGCCCTTGATCCATAACTCACCCGCTTCATTACGCTTAGCTTCTTCACCGTTTTCTAACACCACCTTACATTGCCTAAAAGGTGCCATTAGGCCACAAGTGCCAAGTACATCAGCATCTGAAATTTCTTCAGGGACAATTAAGCCAGGACCTATTTCAGTCATACCATAGGCGTTACTTACCTTAATGCCAAAACGTTGTTGTAAATTAACAATGTTCTCGGCACTGGCACCGCCGATAAAGAGTTTTTTCAATGGTAAGTTAACATCTTCAGGTGATGCTGCTTGGCTAAGTAATGGTCTAGGGACCCACGCCATTTCAATATCATAGGTTTTGATACGTTCAATGAATTTTGATGCGGATAAACGCCCAGCTACATTTAAGCGAGCACCGCAATGCAGTGCCATCACCAGTTGCCACTGGGGATCCATGTAAAAAAACGAATGGTCAGTAAGAATGTTATTAATGGTATAGTCCATCATCGACTCAACAACACAACCAAGTAATATCCAATATTTTTGTGTTTGCATGCAACCTTTAGGAAAACCAGTGGTGCCTGAGGTATATTGAATATTGAGTAAATCAGTACTGTGCAAAGGCCAATCAGGAATAAAATCAGCCTGTCCTGATGCACAAACATCATGCCAAGACTGAAAAACTGCGTCTTGAGGGTTCTCTAAAGAGCTAGCAACAATAATTTGAGCAGCGGTAATGCTTGCTGGCATTGCTGTCATATCGTCAAACACAGTTAAAAATTTATCTTCAGTAACAATGTACTCAGCATCGCTGTCATTAATTATATAGTCCAGTTCTTCACCGGTATAACTGGTATTAATTGGCACCATTACTGCGCCTAAAACAGCAAGTGCTAACCAAGTAATAGGAAATTCAATCCTATTAGTCATCATAACGGCAACATGACTACCTTTTTTCACACCTTTCAGTGTTAAACCATGAGCTAATCGATAAACGCTATCATGCAACTCAGCAAAGGTTAACTGTACGCCTACACCTTTTACTGATTTTTGTTCAAAAAAATTGACGGCAGTTTTATCGCCATAATTTTCATTAGCAAAAGCTAATAATTCACGAAAATTCTCGGGGAAGTTAATGCCCGTTTCAATATGCTGCTTCTTAGTGAAATAGGCTTGTAATTCAGCTTCTAATGACATTATTTTTTACCTTTTTCACTGCTTGAACGATTCTTTAAATCTTCAACTGCACTATGACCAGCTGCCAAGTGCCACTTACGTTGATTAATATATTGCTCGGTAGCATGTTGCAAAGCACCTGAGCGTGAAAGCTCAGTACCACGATGTAAGCCATCAAGTTCAGTTTTAATGGCGATAAGTGGATGACGGGCAATTTGATTAGCAATCTCCATCGCCCGGGAGAAACACTCTCCATCACTGGTTACTTCATTCACTAAAAAATATTCTTTAGCTTGCTGCGCGTTAATTTTTTCCCCTGTTAATGCTAAGTAAGCCGCATGTACTGCGGGTATTTGTATTCCTAAACGGGTTGCACCACTAATACCGCCCATGCCATAAGCTATTTCAGGGAAGCCTAAGCGAGCACTGGTCCCAGCAATACGAATATCGGTAAGTAATAAGCTATAAACAATACCTTGTCCTAAACACCAACCATTGATGGCGCTGATCATCGGCTTAGTTCTGCGTTGATTAAGAAGTAACTCATCCCAGCGTAAGTTTTTTCGTGACTTTATCTCAGTATCTGATTCTTTTAAATCGTCACCAGCACTAAAGTTTTCGCCTGCGCCAGTAAGCACAGCAACTTTGGCATTATCGTCATCCATAAATTGCAAATAACTACGATAAAATTGTTCGTGCATTTCCATGGTAAAAAGATTTAACTTGCCATTATCTATAGTAAAAACGGCAACATTCCCTTCAAGGTGATATTTAACAGGCATAACAGATGTCCTCAGATATAATTTGATTCAAACAGAGAGAAAATAAAAGTAACCAGCTCACTACTTAGCTTTAAGATTAATGAGCAAAGGTTGGGTAGCTAATGATGGTTTATAGGTAAGTTGACTCATTAACCACATGGCGAAACTACTACTCACCAAGGCTAATAAAATGGGCTCAACACCTTCGGGCAAGTAACCTTGCATTTTTGCAAAAAAAGCAGATAACTGCACGACTGCGCCAACAATGGCAGAAGTTAATGCTGCGGTTGCAGTGGCTTTTTTATAAAATAAGGCAGACATAACAGGTACAAATAAACCGGAAACAAAAATGGCTAAAGAAAGCATCATTATTTCAAAGATATTGCTTTTTTGTAGAGCAAAAATAAGGCCAAATATACCGACAACAAAAATAGTAATTCGAGTAATAAGAAGCTGTTGTTTATCTGATATTTCAGGCTTCAGCACTTTAACTAAATCGGTACTAACCGTTGTACCAGTAACTAAAAGAGCGGAATCTGCAGTCGAAATTATAATCCCCATAATTGCGGCTAAACAAATGCCTTTAACCAAAGGAGGCATATGATTCAAAACGAGTGTTGGAATAACGCTATCGCGATGAGCTAAGTCAGGCAAAATATTAAAGGCAATTACGCCTAGTGTGACAACAATTAAGCTCCAGAACATAAAGATACAAGCTGTTGCTATAAATGCAGGTTTTAAATCAGCACTATTTTTAGAGGCTGAAATTCTTTGCCAAATAGTTGGGTCGATTAATACAAAAGCGAAATAAATAGGAAAGAATGACAGTACATAGCCCCAATGCATGCCTCCTAAAAAATCAATAGCAGGAGAAACTAGCGCGCTGCTAAACTGATCACCAAGATCTATCGTTAAAAAAATAGGTAAGAGTAAACCACCACCAATTAACATAATAATAGTTTGAAATAAGTCATTATAGGCTACCGCTAATAAGCCACCGACAAGGGTATAAACAATAATGACGACAGTTGCGATAACAACAGCGTACTCAAACGTTATACCAAAATCAGAGAATACCGCCTCTGCGGTTAGGCCAATGGCAATTAACTGCGCGCCAAACAATGCAATAACAGCAAGTACTAAAACAACAGCCGCAATAATACGCATAGGTTTGCCGAAACGACGTTCCAATGCTCCAGGAATGGTATCAATTTTAGCTTGTTGAAGTTTTGGCGCTAAAAAGCAAAGGACAATGTAACCTAAGACATAAGCAACAGTAGCAATCAATATCGCATAACCTACTTCATAGGCCTTACCTGCTTTACCAAATGTTGCCGCAGCACCAATAGCCGAACCAACCAAAGTTCCTAGTAATACAGGAAAACCTAATGACCGCCCAGCGACCATATAATCTTCAGCATTTTTTATTTTACTGCCTGCATATAGACCGATGCCTATTAACACACAAAAATATACACCAATAACGACTAAATCAATAAAATCCATAAACAACCCTATAAATATTAAATTCTCTTTTTGTTCTAGGCCAAATAAACACTAAAGATAAACAAATATAAACACGAACAAACGTTCACATTTCGAATTCAAAGTATAGCCACACTTTAAAAAAAAAGTCAACAACAAGAATTTAGATATGAATTAGTTGATAATTATCAACTTGTTATATTGATGTGTACTATAGAAGGAATTTGTTAAGCACGAGATATTGAACCATATCAGCCAAACGATTAACCAAAAAGTCAAACCTTATGATGACTACAAACTTAATTTTAGTGACGAGTAATTTTTATATTTTAATATTATTTCTACGGCGCTATGTGCCCGCGAAAGTGGAATAGAAGTCTTAAAATAGAATTTTTATTAGGGTCAACTTATCGCTGGGTTTAATAGCTGTAATGGCAACTGTGAGCCTAAAACTTGCATTAACAGAGTTCTATTTAAGGGGCACTTTGTGCGCTAAGCCGTCATTAGCAATAAGTTTTTTGTCCTATATTTTCTAATGAATATTTTATGTCATGTTACTGAGCCGGCTCAGTAACACTCCTAAAAAACACCAATAAACGTCTATTTGATTGATCTTAGTGTGATTTATAGCGTTTTCTATGATGGGTATTACTGGGCGGGCTTAGTAACATCCTATATTTTATTAAATAATTGGTTGCAGTAGTTTCTAATTCTTTGAATTTGTGGGACATTAATGTAAATTAAATTTTAATTATGGAACGGACATTACTGAGCCGGCTCCATAATAAGCTGTTAAGCTTTTCGAGAGTTCAATGGAAGATAAATACACTCAGTTTAAAATCGAGAAATTAAGTGACCAATTCACTGGGAGCACACGGACAGTTCGCAGGAATTTGTTGATAGCTGCTTCTATTGGAATAGCGCTGTCGGTAGATGGTATTAAATTTGGGACATTCTTTGGTATAGATTTTAAAGATGCTACAACTTCAAAATTAGCTATAGGTGCAATTGCGGTAATTGCATTATATGAGCTTATTTCTTTTATTGTATACGCAGCTATTGATCATAGGTCTTGGGTTTTAAAGGCTAATTCCATTTTGCATAGTTCAGCTGCAAGCGTTTTAAATGATGTCAGTAAATACACAAGACAAGTGCAAGACCAACTAGGGTATATTAGAGGTAAAATGACCTCTGATGATGATTCTGTTGTTGAAGCAATAAAAAGCCAAGCTGGTGTAATAGATGGAATTGTAAATAAAGCTAATGATGAAATAACAAACTATGTAAATTCCCTCAACCAGCTAAAGTCACAAATCAAAATTGTTAATTTTGCTCAATTAGGGCGAATATACCTAATTGATTGGGGGATCCCTGTTTTTATGGGAGGCTTAAGCTTATATCGAAATCACGATTCTATATTAGAATTCCTATCTGCCGTTTTTGTGTAATAAAAGCCTATAAGTATTTTCAAGACGGACAATTAACAGTGGGCTGTTGTTCGTCTCTCACACATTTTAGCCCACTATTAATTGCCGCTTAAAATGGCGTTGAGGCTGTAGAATAACTAATTCCGCCAAAACTACTAAAATTTCGTGCTCCTGTATCGAACTGTAGAGGATTAACTCTATATAGGTAATGCATTTACCACCCCGATTTTAGGGGGTGATTCATAATAAACGAGTTATTCTACAACCTCGTTATGAGTAAAGGAACGGTATGTCGATTACCTCTAGTGAAGAGTCATTATTTAGTAAATGGAACGAAATATCGAAATATAGCAGACACCCACTCAAACGAAATATAGCAGACACCCACTCAAAGGTGGAACTCTACGTCTGCGGGTATTGTGCTACCAGCCAAAAAAATATAGCAGACACCCACTCAAACGAAATATAGCAGACACCCACTCAAAGGTGGAACTCTACGTCTGCGGGTATTGTGCTACCAGCCAAAATGCTTTATTTATCCCCTTTAGCCTTATTTCAAGTAATATACTGTTGACACTTTGTTATTATTTAGTAACATTTGTTAACTACAAATTAAGAAACAAGGAGGTAAAATTGTTTATTGAAAGAAAATTATTCATTATTTTTTATTTCAAATGCATATTACTCACCTCTATAGCTTTTTTTCCGGCCTATGCTGTTGAAGATGAGCCAGGACACGATCTGGACGCTATCGATTCGGCAGCTCGTTCCTTCGATCCTAAAAACATTAAAACTATCTCTTTATCCGTGATAGAAAACCCTCCAGTGATTGATGGTGAATTAAAGGATGCATTTTGGGCAAAATCTGAGGTACTAAAATTAACGATGGAGCTTTATCCAGAGCGTTTTGGTAAGGCTGTAGTTGATACCGATGTATTAATAGGCACTACCAGCACTCATGTTTATTTTGCCTTTAATGCCTATGACCCCGATGTTTCAAAATTAAGAACGGCCATAAGAGAAAGAGACGGTATTAAGAATGATGATTATATTTCAGTTGTTATTGACCCTACCGGAAATTTAAGAAGAAAATATGAATTTAGAGTTAACCCTAGCGGCTCTATATCAGACATTTTGCAAAATACCATCAGTGATCGATATATTTATGACTGGGATACCGAATGGCAGGCTGCAGCTAAAATTACTCCTACGGGTTATTTGGTTGAAATTGCTATTCCTATTGATTCATTAAAACAACCCAAAGCTAATATCAATGAAAAAAACACCTGGATGCTTATTCTTAAACGTAGCTATCCAAGAAATATAAGCCGAACTATGGGAGGTGTTTATATTATTCATCCGCCCAACATCGCAGAATTACAGGCAAAACAATTAGCAGAAAAAAGTGATGAGCCATTCGAAGAATTCTTTCAACAAAAAAAAACGTTTAACTTAAAAGGTTATGCGATTGCCCATCCAAATCAGAAAAGAAAATTTGGTGAACAATTCAAACAAGTCGCTGATCAAGATAGTTTTAATGTGGGTTTTGATACCAGTTTAACAATAGCCAGTGCGACTAAACTGTCGATTACTGTTAATCCAAATTTCACTGAAGTTGAAGCTGATATCATTAGGGACAGTATCAACAACCCGTTTAATGTTTTTCAACCAGAAA
Organism: Colwellia marinimaniae; assembly: GCF_002207865.1. Taxonomy (GTDB): domain Bacteria; phylum Pseudomonadota; class Gammaproteobacteria; order Enterobacterales; family Alteromonadaceae; genus Colwellia; species Colwellia marinimaniae. The sequence goes on along the minus strand of NZ_BDQM01000004.1, from coordinate 45,783 downwards.
AAAGAAGCTTTTTTCAAGAGAGCATGGAGCAATATTCAACGCTTTTACCTCTGGTATACACTCGAAATTTAATAGAACCAAGCTTTGGCGCTAGTTTTTCTCATGAAGGTATACAAGCGAGCGGTAATATTTTATGGGTGAAAGATCTACAGACTACTTTGGTTATGCCAGATAATCTAGGTTCTGAAAAAGTAGAGTTAACAGATTTTAGCAATGAAACCGCTGCATTTCGTTATATTACCGCGAACAAAGGCAGTGCTTACGGAGTATTGGCAACAAGTAGGTCAGGAAATTCATACCAGAATACTCTTATCTCTACCGACGGGCTAATCAACTTAGGCATAGATGATAAACTTAGATACCAACTAGCATATTCTAAAAGCAATTACACCACTCTCTTTGCAGAAGACCTATGTAATGATAACGGTTGTACCGAAATTCCACCTGAGCAAGAATGTTTATTAGGTGACTGTGCTACTAATACAAGTGTGCTCAGGGCTGATGCTGATCGTACCTTGGAAGATCATGCCTTACAAATTAAGTATAAACACACCGGGCAAAAGACGTTATTTTGGGCCAACTACTTTGATGTCGGTGCTGATTTTAGAGCCGATCTAGGTTTTGTAAAAAGAGTGGATTATAAACTTTATAATATCGCCTATGGTCGAAACTGGTACTTTCAAACATTTAAGCAAGATGAAGGAAAATCTAGAGGAAGGGCCTATTTAGTACTTAGTGCATTAAACTCACAAAAAGGTGAGAAAATAGAACGTAGTGCCGATATTTGGGCCGAGTTTAGAGGGAGTTATCAAACCGTTTTTAGACCTGGGATACGTATAAAGGAACGGGCAGTAAATAGAATTAATCAAGCTTCATTAGCTTTAGGTGACAACGCTCCCCTGTTCGATGAACGATATTTACAGTGGTACTTTGAAACATCACCTTTCTCACCGTTAACGGTTGGTTTAGATGGTAGAGTTGGCGACATCGCCGATGCTGATAATTTAGTACTAGGAACCATGTATGAATTCAAGCCAAGAGTTAAATTTATTTACCAAGACATTCAGGTCGAGTTGTCACATGTATATAGAGATTACCAGTTAGATAAAAAAATGCTCTACTTAGAAAATTTTTCTACTTTCATCATAAAGCACCGTAGTTCAAAGGGCACAAGTAATCGGCTTTTGATAAAATATGACAGTACTAAACGAGATACCCAACGTTTTCTCGGTAATGAACCTGCTTTTGAAAGAGATGTGGAAATAGAGTTCACCCATACCCGTAAACTAACCAAACAGCTTAATTTATTGCTAGGAGCTAAAATAACTAAAACCCACAATGCTACCTATGACCAAATTTATACTAATCAACGTGAAATTTATTTAAGGTTGAACTATATCTTTGATAAGACTTATTTTTAATCTGCTAGTAAAAACTTAACTAAATAAAGCTAAAGTAAAATATAGCCAACTGATATCACCCCCCCTAAGACAAAGCTTAAAATTAGGCAAAAAAAAAGAGCTAAAACTACCGCTCTTTTGCTAATATTTACTCTTAGCGCATTAAATCTCTTTTAAAAATCTATAATTACCTTTAATTTGTGCACGATAATCATCACAAAGTTCGCCTAGTGGCGCTTCAATTTTTAACATACCGTAACCTTGGTGTGCTTTTTTCTTAACACGTTCCCAACTGATACCTTCAATAGTCATATAACCTTCTGAAAAAGCTTTGATTTTAGCTAATTCTTTAAATTTTTCAACATCCATCGGCTTACCACAGTCGCGCTCTAGGTATAATAATTTACTGGCTGCTTCTGCAAGTAATAATTCAACTTCACCTTTTTCGACTTTTGTTAAAGGCTCTGCTGCAAATGCTGTACTACTTAGTAATAGCAGCGGTAAAATTAAAAATTTCATTTGTTAGTTTTCCTTGTTAAATTTTCATGATTACAATGGTTGGTGTATTCTAAAGATATCTGGTTTTATTAAGTAATTCAAGTGTCTTAGATACCAAAGGTTATGGTGTTAGCAACTAAATAATGTTCGATAATATAACTTAATTTAAAAGACACCCACTCAAATAATTTAATAATTTAAAATAATTTAAAAGACACCCACTCAAATGGAAATAATGAGTGACTCGACTATGCTTAAATAATAATCAATAAATTTCCATTGAGAGTTATTATGGCCACGGCAAGAAAACAACAAATAAGCTTAGTTGACACGCCTTATTATCATTGTGTATCTCGTTGTGTTCGGCGGGCATATCTGTGTGGTGAAGATAAGCACACCGGGCAAAGTTATGAGCATAGACGTGGTTGGGTCGCCGATAAACTACAGGTATTAAGTGAGGTGTTTGCGATTGATGTCTGTGCTTATGCGGTCATGAGTAATCATACCCATTTGGTATTATTTATTGATGAGCAGCAAGCTAAGTCATGGACAATGCATGAAGTGATTAGCCGTTGGCATCAGTTATTTAAAGGGACCTTGCTAACGCAACAATATTTACGCGGTGAGCCACTTATTGATACCTTACAACAGGTTGTAAACGAAACCGCCAAGGTTTATCGTCAGCGCTTGATGGATATCAGTTGGTTTATGCGTATTTTAAATGAAACTATCGCTAAACAAGCCAATCTTGAAGATGGGTGTACTGGCAGGTTTTGGGAAGGGCGTTTTAAATCTCAAGCCTTGCTTGATGAAGCGGCGTTAATCGCTTGTATGGCTTATGTCGATTTAAATCCAATTAGAGCTAAGGTAGCTAAAACTCCAGAAACATCGAACTACACCAGTATTCAGCGACGGATAAAAGCAGTGATTAAAGGGCAACAAGCCCAACAACTACTGCCCTTTATTGGCAATCCAAGAAAGAACATGCCTACAGGTTTACCGTTTGAATTAAGTGACTATATACAATTGGTTGATGTAACTGGTCGTTGTATTCGAGCCGATAAACGCGGTTATATTGACAAAGATCAACCTGAAATATTAACCCGCTTAGGCATAAGTCACGAAAACTGGTTGGTGTTAACTACACAATTTAGGCAGTGTTTCCATGGCGCAGTGGGAAGGACACAAGCACTCACGGATTTTTGTGAGCATCAGCACTTAAAAAAACGCGCAACGATGTCAATTTGCCAAAAGTTACTTGCTTAATAATCCGTATAACTCATCTAGATACATTACTCACTTAAGGCTAGTTGTACCTTAAATTGGATGAAATCTCTATTTTTGTCCATTTGTTTGCATACCCTCTTCGACACCATAAAAATCAAAGTAAAATTCGGCCCAATGTAAATAAGAAGCGATGATTTATTGAACTTATGTATTAATTATTTTGAGTGGGTGTCTGGTGATTTGCAATTGATGTCTGTGCGTATGCGGTCATGAGTAATCATACCCATTTGGTATTATTTATTGATGAGCAGCAAGCGAAGTCATGGACAATGCATGAAGTGATTAGCCGTTGGCATCAGTTATTTAAAGGGACCTTGCTAACGCAACAATATTTACGGGGTGAGCCACTTATTGACACCTTACAACAGGTTGTAAACGAAACTGCCAAGGTTTATCGTCAGCGCTTGATGGATATCAGTTGGTTTATGCGTATTTTAAATGAAACTATCGCTAAACAAGCCAATCTTGAAGATGGGTGTACCGGCAGGTTTTGGGAAGGACGTTTTAAATCTCAAGCCTTGCTTGATGAAGCCGCGTTAATAGCTTGTATGGCTTATGTTGATTTAAATCCAATTAGAGCTAAGAGTGCTAAAACCCCAGAAACATCAAACTACACCAGTATTCAACGACGGATAAAAGCCGAAATTAAAGGGCAACAAGCCCAACAACTACTGCCCTTTATCGGTAACCCAAGAAAGAACATGCCTACAGGTTTACCGTTTGAATTAAGTGACTATATCCAATTGGTTGATTTAACCGGCCGCTGTATTCGAGCCGATAAACGCGGTTATATTGACAAAGCCCAACCTGAAATATTAACCCGCTTAGGTATAAGTCACGAAAACTGGTTGGTGTTAACTACACAATTTAGGCAGTGTTTCCATGGCGCAGTGGGTAGAGCGCAAGCACTCACGGATTTTTGTGAGCATCAGCACTTAAAAAAACGCGCAACGGTGTCAATTTGCCAAAAGTTGCTTGCTTAATAATCCATATAACTCATCTAGATACATTAGTTACTTAAGGCTAGTTGTGCCTTTAATTTGATGAATTCTCTGTTTTTTTGCATTGTTATAAATATTCTATTCGTCACCATAATAATCAAAGTAAAATTCGGCCCAATGTAAATCAGAAACGTTGATTTATTGAACTTATGTATTAATTATTTTGAGTGGGTGTCTGGTGATTTCAAAATTGGGTAAAACACCTGTTTTTGTGCATTTGTTTGCAGACCCTCTTCGACACCATAAAAATCAAAGTAAAATTCGGCCCAATGTAAATAAGAAACGATGATTTATTGAACTTAGGTATTAATTATTTTGAGTGGGTGTCTGGTGATTTGCAATTTATTGAACTTAGGTATTAATTATTTTAAGTGGGTGTCTGGTGATTTGCAGGCTGAACGACTCATTTGCAAAAGTTATAATCAAAAGCCTCATGTTTTATCTATGGGGAACGTCCGCTATCGGGAAACTACCAGTGTAATTTGATTGTTTAGCCATGTCCGCTGTAGATCAAAACATACACAAATTTTAGTGAAAGTTCTCAAATGTTAAAGTCAACAATGTGGTAAATTCGGGCGGAGTTATCTCAATACAAATCTATTAAAGCAAACCCCCATGTACACACCTGATATTTTCATCTATGAAAATTTAGCTCTACATTAAAAAACATTAAACCAATAAATGCTAAGGGAAGCTAAATAGATTGTTCGTAATCGCCCATGAACCCTATTAGGGCGCTGAAATAGCCCCCTGTAACTTACTCACTAGTTTACTTGTAGCTTTATCGGGTAGAGAGTGGCGTAAGAATTTCTTCAGGAATAGGTTGTAAACGTTTTTGTTTATCTAAACAAACCATTTCAATGTCAGCAATAACCGCGGCTTTGCTGGCATTAGGACGCCATAACTCTTGTCGCCATAAGGTCTTATATTTACCCTCAAATTGATAGCTAGTGCGCACGTCGCAAATTTCCGCAAATTCAACGCCGTCTTGAAAAATCAAATTTGCTTTATAAACCGCAAAGCCTAAGCCTTTTTCTTGCCACAAGGTGGCCAGCTTATCACTGTCGATAACATGCTCACGCGCGCGCTCAAAATACTTGAGAAAATTAGGGTGATAAACGACACCCGAGTGGTCGGTATCTTCATAATATATTTGTACGGGATGATGGTAAATTTTACTCATGATACTCACTTTACTTAATGATTTTTTATTTAATGCTATTTTATTAAACGCCGAACTGCTCGGTAATTGGCTAGCGAATAGCTAACGATAACTAAGCCTTTACTTGCGACTTTCTAACGACGTTCTAAAGATAATTTAAGTTGTTTCATGCCGGCATCAATGCTAATAAGCGGCATATAACCTAAATCTTTTTTCGCGGCACTGATATCAAAGTAATGACAGGTAGAAAGTTGTTTGGCAACAAAACGCGTCATTATAGGCTCTTGTTTTTTATTCAACAGTGTATAAAGCCACTCTAACGTTGCGCCAACGGCATAAGCAACACCACTGGGGACGCGTTTTGTAACTGGCGGTAAATCCGCACAGTTAAGAATGTTATTGAGCATAGCCGCCATAGTGATGGGCTGATCATTACTAATAAAATAAGCCTTGCCAAGACAATTCGCTTGAGGTTTTGCCAAAGCAATAGCAGCTAAAATATGCGCATAGGCGGCATTATCAACATAGATGGTATCAACAAGTTTATCTTCTTTACCGACAAGTTTGAGCTTACCGGCACGAGCACGTTCTAGGACGCGGGGCACAAGATGAGGATCATTTGGCCCCCAAATTAAGTGCGGACGTAAGGCAACGGTTTTCAGCGACTGATTTTGCTGAACATCTTGATTAGAGTCTGTTGATGCCGCCAAGACCAGCTGCTCTGCTAGTGCTTTTGACTCAGCATAGTAATTTAAAAAGTTATCTGCATAGGGCTGCGATTCATCAATACCGGCTTCATCCACGCCAGCAAAAGTAACACTAGGGGTGCTGGTATAAACCAAGCGGGTAATGCCGAGCTCCTGACAAGCGCGGATAATATTTTCTGTACCTTGCACATTCGCTTGAAAGTAATCGTCTTTACTGCCCCAAACGCCCGCTTTAGCGGCGACATGAAAGACCAGATCACAGCAGTGCATCGCCTCTTTAAGGCGAGAATAATCGCCAATATCGCCTTGCACCATAGTTACGCCCATTTGACTTAACTCTGGATAATGACCCCGAGCATAGCCGGTGACGCTGATATTTGCCAAACGCAGTAATCGACAAATGGCTGTACCTAAAAATCCGCCAGCACCGGTGACAAACACATGTTGTGTTTGCCTGGCTAGCTCACTCAGTGGCGCTTGCACAGCTTGGTTAAAATCGGCTGTCATTGATGAACTAATTTCACTAGCTGTATTGTTGTGGGTTTGTTCTATCATGTTTTAGCTCTAGTTATCGGCAAAATTAGTCAAGCTCTGCTTGTGCCCAAACGGCAAGCTTTTCACGGAATATTTTGGCGTTATGACGTATATCAACCGGAAAGTCATCATGTATTAAAAAGTGGGAAATCGCGGAGGTTTGTTTATGAGCAAGTGCTAGCACTTTTAACGCTGAAAACAGCATAGTCTCATCAAATTTATCATCTTTTTTGGCTTCATCGGTTAACTCAACACAAAGCAAAGGCACACTTTTCTGGTAAATCGTTACCGACACTAAAGCGGTGCGTTTCACTGCGCTATGGATGTTAAATATTCGTTCACAAGGAATAGAAAAGAGCACATCCGTTTCGGTGGTAACACGATGGGCTTTTCGTCCACACATCCACAGTCGACCAGATGCATCAAGATAACCTAAATCGCCCATACGATGACGAACCCCTTGGCCATCACGAATCTTAGCCTGTGCTGTCGCCAACTCTCGACGATAATATTGATGACTCACCATGTCGCCTTTAACCACTATTTCACCAATAGTGTTGACGGGTAATACTAGCTCATCAGACCAAGTGTCAATAATATCTTCACTGATGGCAATAATGCTCAGTTCAACACCCTTAACCGGACTACCGACACAAATACCGCCACCATTGTCGGTGATATGGCTGGTTGCCAGTAGATCTGCACTGCTAATTTTAGTCAGTGGTAGTGATTCGGTTGCGCCATATGAAGTTAACACGGGCACATTGTCGCTCAGTAATTGAGTAAATCGCGCTATTGACGATAAGGTTGCTGGCGCGCCCGCAGAGATCACCCGCTTTAAACTGTTTAGCTTAACTATTTCCTTAACTGAAGCCTTGAGCAAAGGTTTATTAGCTGAGCTATCGGGTACTCCCGCCTGCCCTAACACTTCAATCAGTGCTGGGTTAGCAAACAAGTTAGTACATTGATATTTTTCAATGGCGGCAAAGATAAAGTCAGCATTGGCGGTGATCGGTTTACTGGCATCCATATCAGGGACAATAGAGGCCATGCCTAATGCCGGACCAAATAATGAAAATAACGGAAAGGTTGCTAAATCACGCTCGCCAGGTTTAATCCCATAGTCTTCTTTTAGCGCGGTAATTTGCGCCTCAAACATTTTATGGCTGTAGACCACACCTTTAGGTATACCGGTACTACCACTGGTAAATAAAATGGCTGACATCTCATCATCGCTAAGTTTTACCATAGTAAACGCTTGCCCTGGTTTTACCGGATAACGCTTTAATAAGGTGGTTAAACTCATGCCACCAATAAGTGTAGCCAACACATCTGCGCCAATGCCATTTTCAGTGACCGTTAATAATTTTTTAACGCTGGCTTTACCCCAACCAAATAACATTCTCGCTATATGGGCCTTGGGGATACCAATAAAAATATCCGGTGCCGACTCAGCAAAGCACTGCTTAAGGTTTTTAATGCCCATACCAGGGTCAACTAAAATAGGGATAATACCCGCTTTAAATAGGGCAAAGGTTAGGGCAAAAAATTCAATACTTGGCGTTACCATCAGCACTGCTTTCATGCCAGCTTTTAGCCCGTAAGCATTTAACGCATAAGCAATGGCATCACTTTGCTGGTGCAAAGTAACAAAATCAATTTCGTGATAGTTAAGTTGGCCACGTTGGTATTTTTGTACGGCAACCGCTAACGCCTTAGGTGTTGTTATGGCGGCATGTGCGAGGTGGCGACACAAGTTTGCTTCTTTGGAAGCAGCCATTGTCTCTGTCATGTGTCGTTTCCTACTTAAGTTAGGGTCTTATTGAGCTATTACTTATGAAGATAAGGACGCTTCACTGGTCTTTAAGAAGTTATTAATTAGCGGCACGACTTCATCACTGGCATCTTCTAAAATATAGTGACCACAATCATCAAAAGCATGTACTTTTGCATGAGGAAAACGTTGTTGCCATTCATCTAGAAAGTGTTTATCAAAAACGAAGTCTTTTAAGCCCCAACAAATCAACATAGGTAATTTTTTGAACTGCGCTAGATTTTCGCTAATGTCAGTAACCAGTTGATAGTTTCTGTCAGCTGGTTTTAACGGGATATCTTGAATAAAGCGCAAGGTTGAAATACGGTTCTGCCATGAGTTAAAAGGCGCCACATAAGCTTGACGAATCTCTTTAGCCATCGGCTTGCGCTTAACGCCGATAATCGAGGCAATGCTAGAGAAGGCATTAAAGCCTCGAACTAGGACAGTACCGATAAAGGTATTTCGACCCAGCCATAACGCTGAAGGTAATTTTTTTGCTTTAGGTAAGTGAAAGGCGCCGGTGTTTAAAATAACCAGACGTTTGATCCTTTCCGGATAGCGCGCAGCATAGCCCATGCCTATCATGCCGCCCCAGTCATGTACGACCAGAGTAATATTTTCTTTTACGTTTAAGTGCGCAAGTAATGCGGCTAGATCATCGATACGATTAGCTAGGGTGTAATCATAGTCTTTGTCCCCTGGCTTATCAGACAAACCACAACCAATGTGATCTGGCACTATGCATTGATGATTTTCACTTAATGCGCTGATCAGATTACGGTAATAGAAAGACCAGCTAGGATTACCATGAACCATAACAACGGGCGAGCCTTGGCCTTCATTGACATAATGATATTGATGACCATTACGATTGATATAGTTGCGGGTAAAAGGAAAAGATTTTGTTAACAATTTATCTAGCTTGTTTTCTGACTGACTTTCTAGCATAACTACCACTTAAGCCCTAACATCATGCAATTTAAACCACTACCTATGCCTAAAAAGCTGACATTATCGCCTTTTTGTAAGAAGCCTTGATCATGCGCCATTGCCGCGGTAACGGGTAAAGAAACTGTGCCCATATTACCGAGATACTTAAAGGTAGGAAATTCTTTTTCTACCGGAATATTTAAGGCGGTTAATACTTTCTTTTGGTTGGCCACGCCAACTTGATGACAAATAACCTTATCAACTTGCTCTTCAACCCACTGACGTTGCTCTAAAAAGTGTAGCCAGGTATCTTTTGCTAAAGATACACCTTCTTTCAGTAAATTGACGGCATCGGTGCGCATAAATTCACGAAATAATTGCGGTCCCACTTCTTTTAAGCCCCATTGACATAAATTATTATGCTCGGGTGCCGATAAGTGACTTGCCCCTAATAATTGATGATTACGGTCGGTGGTTAAATTTAAACTTCCATCAGTCAGTAACACAGCTACTGCACCTGAGCCACCGGTTAAGGTTGCTAAAGAGCTAGCATAATTCTGCATGGTTGGCTCGGCCAGCATGTCATCTATGGTCACATCAACAATATGACGTGCCGATTCGCATGAAACCACCAAACCGGCTTTAATTTGTCCTAGTTCAATACGATTCGCAATATCTAAAATACCCGAGAGTACCCCTAAACAGGCATTACTGATATCGTAAATTGCCGTGTCTTTTAACACGCCAAGTTTTGCTGCGATACGACAAGCCGTGGCCGGCTCGTGTTGATCACGACAAACACCGGTATACACTACAGCACCTAAATCAGCAGCAGAAATGCCAGTTTCATGCATTGCTTTTTGCGCGGCGACAATAGCACCATCGGAAAGCATGTGATCTTTTGGCCACCAACGGCGTTCGACAATTCCTGTTAAGGCAGCGAGCTGGCCCATAGGAATACGAAGCTTTTGATATAAGGGGGTCAAACGAGATTCAAGCTCTGCACTGGTTACCACTTCAGGGGCCAGCTCATACGCTAAGCTATTAATAAAAACGCGGGAATATTTCATTTAGATGGCGGTTGCTTATTTTCTTGGTTAATTCTTACACCCTTGTACAATTTATTCGATAAATTGCGCTAAACATGCAAGTTAATTAACCTATGTTAATTATTTATGACTATGGGGCGCCATTTGAGCAAGAATATGCCAAGGATTCAACCCCAAATATGATTTTATCGATAATCTACGGTCAATTAAAGCAAATTTTCTTCTTTGATTAACTTATTGTGATTTACTGGTAAATATAAAGGCCCTCAAAATGAGAGCCTTGCCATATTCAGTTAAAGGTTAAATTTCAGCTGTTTTTTTCAAACTCAAAGTACGTAAATAAAGTAACAGCATTAGCGTTAGCAGTGCCCAGAAAGAGACGCTACCACTACTCACTTTTTCCGGGGTAACATCCAATGAAATAGTATTGTTGTCAACCACAGCGATACCTCCGGGATCATCAATGACACCATTAGCAATACCATCGCTATCATTGGCACCGCCATCTTCAATAATTAATTTTAAACAAGTGTCACCAACATTGAGACCTACTTGATAAAGTTCACTGTGTGGCGGCGGACAAACACCATTAACAGCGGCACTAGTGGCAAGTACATTATTGCTGTCTTCAACAAAATCACCCCATTGTAGCTCGCCATTGACTTTACGATAAACAGAGTACTCAACGATGGCTTCGCTAAGCGGTAAAACAATAGCAACTGAACGACCAAAAGGGTAAATATTGTGTATTTCAAAATCAAAATATCCCATGGTATTGACTAAGCTGTCTTGCTCAACTAAGCCAGTGGCGAGTATTTCTTGCTGTGATAGTTGCAGACCATCGGAGTTTTGTAGCAGAGCAAATTTACCCAGTCTTAAGTGTAAGCCGGGCTCAGTTTCTGCCAATTTAACTACCGCAGCATTCACATGGAGTGGCTGTAGATACGGAATGGTTGAGTTATCCATATAAGCAGGTAAGCCATCTAAATCATCGTCGCTATAACCCTCAACAATGTCACTAACACCGTCTCTATCACTATCTTCGCTAGTTAATATTTTCTGGCTGACAAATAAAGGCAAGAAAAGCTGTTTAGTTTGCGACAACTCGGCACTACCACTATTGCTACTAGTACCGCTGTCAGTTACCGTGACCGTGATATTTATCAAGCCTTTATTTATCTCAGGTAAATTAACGCCATCAGCAGGGAAAACTAGCTGTAGCTCATCACTGGTAAGTACTGCATTTAAATAGTCAGGTATTTGCCACTCTATCTGATGAGTATCTTGGCTATTCGAGTCGGTAATGGTTAACACCACCCTCACCTCACCATCATTTTTAGCAATGCTAGGGACTCTTATGCCTTTTTGCCAGACCGCTATCTTGATATTAGGGGCAACATTACCTTCTGTTACCGTGATAATATGTTTTGCCTGTACGCCGGCATTAACCCCTGGTGCAAAGCTAATAATGAGCTGTTCATCAGCTTCACGTTGAAAATCATTATTGAGCTGAATATCGATATAACCAGCCGTGCCCTGCGTTATCACTATTTTATTATCGGGCACATTATAATCGGCATTATCGACCGTGCCGGTAATGGTGAATGGTACCGTCACTGGATAAGCAGGTGCTTCACCCGATAAAATGACCTCAACTCGGGCAATACCACCTTCAGCCACCACTTGCGCCGATGAAAAATTCACTAAGGGGTGAATATTTAATACTTGCGCTGTGGTGGCAATATTACCGGCCTTATCTACTGCTCGCCAAATTATGGTCTGTAAACCTGAACTAACATTCTTAGGGCCGGTTTCAAAACCCAGCGCCGTTAAACCACAGCAGTTGATACCGTCTAAGCCATCACGTACGGATATTTGGGTCAAATCGATTAGCTGCTGTAAATTTAGTAGGGTAAAGGTATGTTCAGCATTGATATGCAGCGCCTGTGGCGGGGTAATAATAGGGGCATAATCATCCAATAATGGATTTGTGTGTGCTAACGCTTCTGCTGCGTTGGTAACGCCATCAAAGTCAGTATCAAGCAGTGCATCATTAGCATCCAGTGGATTAAAATTATACAATATTTCAAATTCATCACTCATGCCATCGCCATCATCATCAAGATCGGCATTGTTACCAATACCGTCACCATCGGTATCAATATGTTCACTGGCATCTAGTGGCAGTTGGTCCTCAAAATCTAAATAACCATCATTATCATCATCGGTATCTAGGACATCACCAATACCATCGCCATCAGTATCATTTTGCTCACTGGGGTCAAAAGGAAATTCATCTAGGTGATCTGGGATACCATCATTATCATCATCACTGTCTTCATTATTGCCTAAACCATCGTTATCACTGTCTTCAAATTCGTTAGGATTGAGCGGAAATAAATCTAACGCATCGATAACACCATCATTATCATCGTCTTGGTCTCTCACATTACCAATACCGTCACCATCGGTATCAAGCCACTCTAGTGGGTCTAGCGGTAAGTCATCTTCACTATCGATATAACCATCATTATCATCATCACTGTCGGCGTTATTACCTATACCATCACCATCGCTATCTAGCCATTCTAGAGCATCTAATCTAAAGGCATCATCAGCGTCTAAAACGCCATCATTATCATCATCAGTATCGGCGTTATTACCGATACCGTCACCGTCAGTGTCGAACCACTCTAGAATATTGGTAGGAAAAGCATCGTTACTATCAGGATAACCGTCATTGTCGTCATCACTGTCAGTATTATTGCCAACACCATCACCGTCGGTATCTAACCACTCACTTGCATCTAACCTAAAAGCGTCTTGGCTATCAAGTACACCATCACCATCATCATCGGTATCACTGTTATTACCGATACCATCACCATCAGTATCTAGGTACTCACTAACATCTAGCGGAAAAGCATCGCTGCCATCAACAATGCCATCATTGTCATCATCAGCATCACTGTTGTTGCCTATGCCATCACCATCGGTATCTAACCATTCAGCTGGATTTAATGGAAATAGATCATTAACATCGAGTACACCATCACCGTCATCATCGGTATCGGTAACATTAGGGATACCATCACCATCGGTATCTGTTGTTGCTAACATATCAAAAGGAAAAGCATCGCTGCCATTAGCAATGCCATCACCGTCAATATCAGCATCACTATTATCACCAATACCATCGCCATCGGTGTCAGTATCTTCGCTATTGTCTAATGGAAATACATCACTTACATCTGGTACACCATCACCGTCATCATCTAAATCGGCATTATTACCAATGCCATCACCGTCAGTATCAATAAATTCTGTGGCATCAAACGGCGCAAAATCAGTCGCATTATCGACACCATCGCCATCAATATCATTATCGCTATTGTCACCTAGTCCGTCATTGTCGGTATCAAATTGCTCTAAAGCATCCAAAGGGAACGCGTCATTGATATCAAGGGTGCCATCACCATCAGCGTCAAGATCTGGACCATCACATATACCATCATTATCGGTATCAAGGCGCTCTAGTGGATCAAGTGGGCATTTATCTAAAGCATCGGATACACCATCACCGTCATCATCAGCATCGGCATTATTCCCTATGCCATCATTATCGGTATCTACACTTTCAGCAGCATCTAGGGGAAAGGCATCATCGACATCTAAAACGCCATCACCATCATCATCAAGGTCGGCATTATTACCTATACCATCACCATCGGTGTCATACCATTCACTAGGGTCATCGGGCCAAACATCATTACCATTGATAACGCCATCGCCATCTCTATCGGCGTCGGCATTATTACCCACGCCATCACCATCAATATCAAGTGATTCACTCGCATCTAGGGGAAAGGCATCATCGACATCTAAAACGCCATCACCATCATCATCTAAATCAGCGTTATTACCAATACCATCAAAATCTGTATCAATAGTTTCTAAAGGGTCTAGGGGAAAGACATCATAAACATCAATAACACCATCATTGTCATCATCACTATCAGCATTGTTGCCGATAGAATCATTGTCTGTGTCGATACTTTCAAGGGGATTTAGGGGAAATACGTCGAGCAAATCAGGCACACCATCATTATCGTCATCGGTGTCTTCATTATTACCTAGACCATCATTGTCTGTGTCTAACCATTCATGATGGTTTTTCGGAAAAGGATCATAAAAATTAATAACAAGATCGCCATCATCGTTATTGTCGGGGCCAAAAGGAAAACTATAACCATTATCAAGGCCATCACCATCAATATCAGGATCGCTGTTATTACCAATACCATCGAGATCGGTATCAAACCATTCAAGTGGGTCATTAGGAAATAGATCGATGGCATCATCATAGCCATCACCATCGGTATCAATAGCAAAGGCACTACTACTGATGATAAGTAAAACTATGCTTAAAAATTTAAAGCAACGTATTTTATACTTCAACACACGCTTCTCCAAAAAAAGTGGCACCTAGAGTAACTCTAGGTATTTATGTCAATTAACCTTAGATACAACTTTCAGCTGGAATGACTGAAAATCGCATCTTTAAGTATCCTGAGTATGTAAGGATATAGCGCTAAGTTTAGCTGCAAAAAACTGACTTGAATTATTAAAATTTAAATTATACTGGTAAAGTACTGCCCTTTACTGACAGTGAATTGCCAACTAATAGCCTATCTGGCGACCAAAGCGATAATTAAAACCAATGAATAAGGTACTGATACTGCCGAAGTCAGAAAAACTTGGGTAATGCTTAAAGCCGATGTGCATAGCAGAGTTTTTGCTGAAGCTTTTTTGTAAAGAGATAGAGAGCACCGGATTGATATCACCTTGCTTAGCAAAGAAAATATCATCCCGGTCAAAGTCGGGTCTAAAGACAAGTTTATGTTCGCTGAGGTTAACCGAAGCACCTAGTTGCAACTCAAACATCAGACTATTAATGAGTTTGTCGTAAGATCTTGGGTAATAACGATAACCTAAAGCTAAGTCGATTGTTTGCAAGCTAAATTCAAAACCGGCTTTATCCCAAACATCACTGATATCATCTAAATCGGCAATCGTTACATGTTCAAAACGGTGGTAACTTACCTGCCAATTAAACGCCTTTTGCTGAAAAAATTCATCGCCAATTGAAAGGCTATAACCAAAACTGGTCTCTTGATCGACTTTATGCAATTGCACTGAACTTTCAAGTGCATGACTATTGCCATGAAAGATGACCATAAAAAGGCACAACAGTTGTGCGATATACTGAAGGTTTTTCGCCATTACTATTTTACTCCTGCCAACAATTTGTCGGTATTAGAGGTACAACATATAAATAGAGTTAAGCAAAAATCGCACCAAAATAAGGTGCGCTGTTAGAATTAATCATGGTTTCGGGGCTATGACCATACGCTGGGCGCGTATATTCCCCTGCGGTTAACAAAGTAGCCTAGTGCGTCGGCATATTGATATTATTTCAACGCTAGGTTTAACGCCCTAACGCCAGTCCTTCACGGCGCGGATCTGCACCACCGACAAGTCCGTCTTTGGTCACTTCAATGCCGTGTAAACCACTATTTAGTGGCCTAACGTTCACCCTATGTCCTCTTGCTTCCAAGGCTGGCTTTAACTTGGCTATAGCGGTATTTTGCTCTAACGTGGTGACATAGTTGCGGTTAGTCACTTTAGGTAAGTTAATCGCTTGTTGTACATTGAGCTGCCAATCTAAAACACCGACAATGGTTTGCGCGACATAATTAATAATACGGCTACCACCGGGGGCACCGATCACCAAACGTAATGAATTATCTTCATTAAAGACCATAGTAGGTGCCATCGAGCTGCGTGGTCTTTTTAACGGTTCAACACGATTAGCAACCCACTGACCATCACGCTTTGGCGCGAAGGAAAAGTCGGTTAGTTGATTATTTAAAATAAAACCCTGTACCATTAAAGCCGAGCCAAAACCATTTTCAATACTGCTGGTCATGGAAATGGCGTTACCTTGCTTATCAACAACGACCAAATGCGTAGTAGAGGGTCTTTCAATAGCGTTATCATCGGCAAACTCTAAACTATTTTGTGGACTACCCGCAACGGCCTGGCCCATATCTCTGTTTTCATCAATTAAAGCGCCACGTTTCGCTAAGTAATCAGCGGCGAGTAAACCGGCAATGGGCACACTAACAAAATCACTATCGGCAATATATTTATTCCTATCGGCAAAAGCTAACCGCGCACTTTGCGTTAATAAGTGCACCGCCTGTAATGAGTTAGGCGGATATTGCGCAAGTTCAAAGGATTGCAATTGCGCTAATATTTGAATAACGGTAATACCACCAGAGCTTGGCGGCGCCATGCCACACACCTTATATTGATGATAAGGTGCACAAACAGCAGCTCGCTCTATCGCTTGATATTTTTTCATATCATCAAGACTTAACAGTCCAGGAGAAATGATTGCATGTTGCACTTTTTCGACAATTTTTTTCGCTAGCCAGCCCTGATAGAAAACCTCAACACCCTCTTTAGCAATACTGCGCAAGGCTTTGGCAAGCTGAGGGTTCTTCAAAGTATCACCGGTTTTTATGCCAATACCATTGGGTGAAAAATACTGCTTAATTTCTGGCAAGGTATGTATGCCTGGATTGAAATTCATCCCTAGTAATTTTTCTAAACGCTTCGAGACAATAAAACCGTTATCGGCTAAGTCAATCGCTGGCTGAAATAGCACCGACCAAGGCAGCACACCAAATTGTTGATGAGCTTGATTAAGCGCGGCAAGTAAACCCGGTACACCAACCGATTTACCACCAACAACAGCATCTACCCAATTTAAGGGTTTACCCTGTTTATTTAAAAACAAGGCACTGCTTGCTTGTTGCGGCGCCGTTTCTCGGCCATCAAACGTGGTTAATTGTTGTTTTTTATTATGCCAATGCAAGATAAAAGTACCACCACCAAGGCCTGATGATTGTGGCTCAACTAAACTCAGCACCAGTTGCGCGGCAATAGCGGCATCCACAGCACTACCACCTTGTGCAAGCATGTCCACACCGGCTTGACTTGCATAAGGGTTAGCAGCAACGACCATATATTGCTTGGCAGAAACCGCTTTTTTTTGATTAAAGCCGGTTGCAGCTTCGGGTTCACGAATTTCACCTTGTGCTTGCGCTGCTTGGCTAAGAAGAAGCTGAGCAACAATCAATGTTAGCGTATAAAAACGTTTTAAAAATGCATGATGTATCATCAAGTTTCCTCAGGGGTTTTATGCTCAGGTCTAAAAGATAACTGAAATTGGTTAAATTGTTGAAATTTTTCCAGTAAAGGCTGATATTTACCGGCATGTTTCGGGCTCACTGGCAAATCTTCATTACCCTGTTCAAGAAGGGCTAAAGCATAACAGCTTGCTTCTAAACTAGATAAGGCATTTTTTTTCGCGACTTTTCGAATATGGTATTGCCCTGCATTGGCCAAATGCTCAGGCAGGCACACTTGCGGTAAATGTTGCAAGGTGGTTGACAACATAAACATACGATAGGCTTTTTTCCAAGTTGCATCGAGAATAACGAGACAAATAGGCTTAGTATTATCTGCAATAATATACTGATTTTTTTCTGCACTAGACCGATGATTAGTCAATTGCGCCAGTAAGTTAATATCCAGAACATGTGCTTGCTCACCGGGATAGAGCAAGACTGGCTGATACTGCGCCATCACGGATAAAAAACTAGGCATAGTATCAACAATTTCACCAACCAGTACCTGGCACTTGCGTAGCGATTTCGCTAATAAAGTAACCGTACCTTTAGTGTGGCATTCTTCACTCGGGTGTTGTAAAACCACAAGGTGGGTATCATTTGCTATATCAGTAGTAAAAGCACAAATACAAGCAATTTTAGGCCGATGACAGCTAGGGCAAAGCGTTCGAGACATAGGTAAATAAATTAAAGCACTATTAATAAAGCAGTCATTGTATACTTTCATTAATTTTTTATAAATCCATATCTTATAAATACCAAATAAACACTCGACCAACCGCTGACTATAAATTGATATGTGATTTATAAGCAATTGATAAAATTAACTAATAGCCATTAAATACATGAAATTTACCGTTAAAAACTTACCTTTTGCCAAGCAACACAGCCTGCTCGTGTTAACCGTTGCCTTTTTGGCTATTCTGGCTTTTTTGTTCGATACCGCCCTGAGTACACCTTTAGTTTACCAACAGCAATTAATCAGCCAAGGTGAACTATGGCGTATTTTTACTGGCCATTTCTTGCACACTAATGGCTTTCATCTGCTATTGAATTTGGCGGCATTAATACTGTTATGGGCATTGCATGGCCAATTTTACAGCTTAAAAAATTACAGCCTGTTATTTATCAGTTCGGCTTTAACGTGCAGTGCCGGCTTGTACTTTTTTTCCCCTGATATCCGTCAATATGTCGGCCTCTCAGGGGTATTACACGGAATTTTTATTTTTGGTGCCATGATGGATATCCATCATAAAGATAAAACTGGCTACCTGTTATTCATCGGCGTCTGGTTGAAAATAGCCCATGAGCAGTTTTACGGGGCCAGTGAAGACGTGTCGGCCTTGATTGATGCTAGTGTGGCAATTGATGCGCATTTATGGGGCGCAGTCGGGGGTTTAATATTTAGCGGTATGTATTTTCTTTATCATTTAAAGAGTAAAAAAAAGACCAAGAGCAGTTAGCTGTTAGTCTTTCGTTATGATGGCAACGGGTATATATATTGTTAACTGGCTGATAGCCTATTAGCTTTAAAAACCATTAGGATTTTCTGACTGCCAGCGCCAGGTATCTTGGATCATAGCGGTTAAGTCTAGCTTGGCTTGCCAACCTAATAGTTCATGGGCTAATGAAACATCAGCATACACGGTCGCTAAATCGCCAGCTCTACGCGGCACGACTTGATAAGGAATAGGCTTTTTACTGATGTCTTTAAAGGTATTAACAATTTCTAATACTGAGGTACCGTTACCCGTGCCTAGGTTAATTGCCTGACAACCTGTTACCGTGCCTTTCGCATGACCAAGACTTTCTAACGCTTTGACATGACCTTGCGCTAAATCAACCACATGAATATAGTCACGCACGCCAGTACCATCTGGGGTATCATAATCATCGCCAAAAACTTGCAATTGCGCTAAACGCCCCACGGCAACTTGGGCAACATAAGGTAATAAATTATTAGGGATACCGTTTGGATTTTCACCAATTAAGCCCGATTGATGGGCGCCAATCGGATTAAAATAGCGTAAACAAGCAATGGACCACGCGGGATCACTTTTGGCTAAATCAAAGAGGATATTTTCCACCATTAACTTAGTTTGACCATAAGGGTTAGTCGCTGAAGTTGCCATGGTTTCAGTTAAAGGAGAAACGTTATTGCCATAGACTGTCGCTGAAGAGCTAAACACTAAGTTTTTAACATTATGCTCGGCCATCACTTGCAATAAAGTTAAGGTACCGGCGACATTATTTTGATAATAAGCCAAGGGGATTTGATTGGACTCACCTACCGCTTTAAAACCAGCAAAGTGAATAACTGCAACTATATCATGCTGGGTAAATATTTGCTCTAAGGCATCGACATCACAGATATCTGCTTTTATGAAAGTCACGGTTTTATTGGTGATAGTTTCCATACGCTCAAGCACTTTAGTGGACGAATTTGATAAATTATCGACAATAATTATATCTTGCTCATTACTGCTTTGTAGTAATTCTACTATGGTATGACTACCAATATAACCGGTGCCGCCTGTGATTAATAAACTCATGGTATTCCTTACTCTTATCATTTACTTGTTAAAAGCTAATAAAGCCGTGCAACCTAATAGCACTATTTTAACGCTTAGTTTTTCACTTTGATAGTAGTTTCTGACCTTGGTACTTGCTATTTGTTTCACTGTTGATAATAACTGCTAACTTGGTTAATAAATTCATCTAAGCGACTTTTGGGTAAAGCATTAACCCCCGCGGCTGCGGCTCTACCGCCGCCAGTTGGAAACTGAGCACAAAGTTCACCGGCGCCTTGTTTATTATTTAACGGTGCACGTAAACTTACCGTATAACTTTGCTCGCGTTCTTCACTCTGGGGTGTTTTCGGCGGATTGAGGGTGATAACGATATGAGCTTTATCGGGTGCTTGATTAGCCAAGGCGTTACCAAAAACGCCACTGACTCGTCGAGCCCAAGGGGCATCTTCAAGGACAATAGTCTGCACCAAGTCATTATCACTCAGTACTTTAGCCGCTTCAGCCTTTTCCATATCAGCTAAATAGGCTGTTTTCAATTGGCTAAAAATAGAGTCTTGTTGCGCAATTAATTCAAAGGGGTCTGGGTAGTGGGTTAATAGCTTAAATAACTCTGCTGGATGAAAATGTAAATCACTGAGCGCCTGTCCATAGCCGTTGTAATTGATATACGTGCCGAGCTCATTAAGTTGTCCTTGCTGTAACTCAGATAAAGCAACTTTTTTTGCTAAAGCTCTGGCACTAGCATGCATATTATCACCATACGCTGCCGCTATTGCCCAGTAGACATATTTACCGTTAAGGTAGTCATTGATTAATAAACTAGTACAAGTATTGGCATCCGTATCAAGTATGCTGGTGAATAAAGGTGATTGTGGAATATCACCGGTACGATGATGATCAACATAAAATACCGGCACTTGTGCCGAAAGTAAATGTTGTAACGCCTGACTGTTTTTTTCTAAAGAGATGTCTAATACGGTTACCGAAGTGGCTTTGCTGCTATCGACTTGTTGCAATAAGTTAATATCACGCTTAACACCCGTGATCAGCTGATAAGGTGCTTGCTCATGACCTTGAGCTAAATGAAGCTGTAATAAAGCAATGATGCCATCGGCATCACCATTAAAAACATTATAATGCATGGAGGTGATTTTCCGTTTTAGTGCAGCTTAATTCAAGTTATCAACGCTAATAAAATTATGCTCGATTAAGTAAGCGACAATTTGCTCGGCGCACTGCTCAATTGAGTTTTCTGCTGTTTTGATATGAATTTGCGGTGCAGCAGGTACATCATAGTTTGAATCAATGCCAGTAAAGTCCTTGATCTCCCCAGCTCGTGCCTTTTTATATAAACCTTTAGGATCACGCTGCTCACAAACACTTATTGGCGTATCAATATAAATTTCAATAAATTCTCCGGCGGCAAGTTTCGCTTTTGCTAGTGCTCTATCACTGGCAAATGGTGAAATAAACGCGGTTGAGACAATAAGGCCGGCATCAAGAAATAACTTGGCGACTTCAGAAATTCTGCGAATATTTTCAATGCGCGCTTCATCACTAAAACCTAAATCGCCATTAAGACCATGGCGGACATTGTCGCCATCGAGTAAATAACTATGACAGGAATATTTATACAATAAAGCATCAACGGCATTAGCCACGGTAGACTTACCTGAGCCACTTAAACCGGTATACCAGAGTAACGCTGGCTTTTGTTTTTTCAACGCGGCGCGTTGCCCTTTACTGATGTGTTGGTTATGCCAAACGGTGTTTTCTGTTTTCATTATGAAACTCTTGTTAGGTAATTGACGGCATTAAGTACACGTTCAAGCGGTACTGCAATGGCTTAAAAAGGGAAAACTAACGGGATCATCAAGATCACGGTAATAGAATAAATAATGGAAATCGGTAAGCCAAAACTGACAAAGTCTTTTAATTGATAGTTACCGGCATTATATACCATGACATTGGTTTGATATCCGTAAGGGCTAATAAAGCTGCCACTAGCAGCGAAGGCCACCGCCATAACAAAGGGGGTAGGATCAACACCAAGCCCTAAGGCAATATTGTAAGCAATAGGAAAGGCTAACGCTGCTGCGGCACTGTTAGTGATCAGCTCGGTCATGATAAGGGTCAAGATAAATATAACCACAAAAGCCAGGTAGGTACTGTGGCCGAATAACAAGGCCTCAATGTTTTGCGCAAACATGGCGGCTATACCGGTATTTTCCACCGCCGATGCCAAGGTTAACGCCCCTAAAACTATCATCCATATCTCTAAGGGGAAACGACGCTTTATTTCATTGACCGAAAGCGAGCCACTAAAAATCAAAAAAGCTAAATAAACAAATAAGCAGCTAAGTAGCGGTAACGGGGTACATACGGATATTAGGATACTGGCGATAAAGCCCCAAACTGTGGTGTGATCACGCCAGCCATTGAGCATATTATCGGCTTGATGACCCGATAATATGTAAAAGTTTTTCGATAGATTCGCTCGAGTAGAAAAATCTTGACCAACGGCTAATACCAGAAAATCACCTGGTTGCAGCACTATATCACCCAACTTGCCCGATAAAGCACAACCTTCTCGGCGCACGGCCACTACGGCAGCATCAAAGCGAGCACGGAAACCGGCACTTTTTAAGGTTTTTCCAGCAATAGTGGAATCGGCTTTAACCAGTACTTCCGTTAGATTATCACGCAATAAGTTATCCCGCAGTAAATTACCTTGCTCGGCATATAAATTTAAGCCATCAAACTGCTGTAAGGTCAGTACTTTAGAGATATCACCACTGAAAATTAGTTTATCCTGTGCTTGCAGGTTTTCTTCTGGCTTCACTGGTGAGATTAATCGTCCCTGACGGACTATTTCAACTAAAAACAAAGCGTCTAAATTTCTCAGGCCATTCTCTTCAATGCTTTTACCTATTAAGCTTGAGGTCTGCGCGACCTCGGCTTCGAGTAAATAATCATTGGTGACTAATTCATCATCAACCATGTTGGGTAAAGAGCTACTGCGCAGTAAAATAACCGCCAAACATAATACAAAAGCCGCTAAACCAATTAAGGTAAAATCAAAAAAATTAAAACCTTGATGGCCTTGCTTAATTAATAAACTATTGACTATAAGGTTGGTGGATGTGCCAACTAAGGTCAGTGTTCCGCCAAGAATTGCAGCATAAGAAAGTGGTAATAATAACTTACCGGCGTTAATGAGCTTATTTTTTTTCACAGTATTAATGAGTGTGGCGACCACAGCCGTGTTACTCATGATAGCCGATGCCAAGGCGGTACCGAGTAATAAACGTAAGGTGGATTTCGTTTCAGAGCCGTTAAAAACCCCGGCAGATAAGCGCCGTAAAATACTGGTGCGTTCAAAAGCGAAAGAACATATCACCAATAAAACCAGCGTCACTAGACCCGGGTTAACCGCATTACTCAGGATGTCATCAACACTGACAAAAGACAAAGCCAAACACACGAGTATAGTCACGGAGAAAACTCGCTCTGGTACTTGGCTGTATTTAACTAAGCTGATAAAGGTGCCGAAAAAGACAGCTATCATCAACCACTGCTCTATTGTCATTGTTAAACCTCATAAAATAACAAAGTAGCGCGAACAAGTTCCCGCTGACAAATCATTTAACTTGTCGGCGGGATTTTAATCGCGCTTTAGGCTTGTAGGCGGGATTTTAATCGCGCTTTGAGTTATTTAGTGATGTCGCGTGCACCCCAGTGTGGGAACTGCTTGCGAACTAGTGCATTCAACTCTAATTCAAAGCTTGAGTACTCATGAGTTTGTTCATCAATAGCATGATTAATCATACCGGCACCAACAGTGACGTTACTTAATCTATCGATGATGATAAAAGCGCCCGTAGCTCGATTGTCTTCATAAGCATCAAAATGTAAGGTTTCACTGGTAACAAAGTTAACGATACCTATGTCATTAATCGCTAATTGTGAGCTAGGCAATTTTTCCATGGTATTAATGTCATACTTGCTAGCAATACTTTTAGCATGACCGGTCGTCATTTTACTGCCGTGCTTGATATAGTATTCACGACCGGGCTCAAGTTCATTTTCATGCATCCAGACGACCGTGGCACTAAACTCTTTCGCTGAAATAGGCAAGCTGCCTTTTTTAACAATGCTTTCACCGCGACTGATATCAATTTCATCTTCAAGGGTTAACGTTACCGCCATGCCTTTATCCGCACGTTCTAAATTACCATCAAAGGTGACAATTTCTTTTATCACACTTTCTTTACCTGATGGTAATGCCACTATGGTATCGCCAACGAGGACATGACCTGAAGCCACAGTACCGGCAAAACCGCGAAAGTCGAGATTAGGACGGCTAACTAATTGTACTTGGAAACGAAATTGAGTGAACTCTTCTTTGGTCTTAATATCTATGGTATTAAGCAATTTCATTAAGGTTGCGCCCGGATACCAAGGCATATTTTTACTTTCGTCAACCACATTGTCGCCATTTAACGCTGACATAGGAATAAAACGGATATCAGAAAATTCAAGCGACTCAGTAAATTCACGGTACTCTTTTTTAATCGCTTGGTAGCGCTCTTGTGAATAATCAACCAAATCCATTTTATTAACGGCAACAATAATGTGTTTAATACCTAATAATGAACAAATAAAGGAATGACGACGAGTTTGAATTTGCACACCATAGCGAGCATCAATCAAGATAATGGCGATATCACAGGTTGATGCACCAGTCGCCATATTGCGGGTATATTGCTCATGACCTGGGGTATCAGCGATAATAAACTTACGTTTATCGGTAGAGAAATAACGATAAGCAACGTCTATGGTAATGCCCTGCTCACGCTCAGACTGTAAACCATCCACTAATAACGCTAAATCTATATTATCACCGGTAGTACCTGATTTTTTTGAATCTTTTGCAATGGCAGCAAGCTGATCTTCAAAGATCAACTTTGAATCATGCAATAAACGACCAATTAAGGTACTTTTGCCATCATCGACACTACCACAGGTCAAAAAACGTACTAACTCTTTGTTTTCATGTTGCTTTAAATAAGCTTGAATATCTTCTTCGATTAAGTCTGATTGGTGACTCATAAGTTGTCCTTGGGAAATTTTTTATCAATTCTCGTCAAAAAATGGTGCTAAAAAGTAAATGCAGGCTTAGCTGTTAATATTTAAAAATACCCTTCCATTTTTTTCTTCTCCATCGAACTAGAGCTATCGTTATCTATCACGCGCCCTTGACGTTCAGAGGTCTTGGTTAATAACATTTCTTGAATAATGGCAGGTAACGTATCCGCAGTTGACTCAACCGCGCCCGTTAGTGGGTAACAACCTAGCGTTCTAAAACGCACACTCTTCATTTGAATTTCTTCATCTTCACCAATGGGCATACGATCATCATCCACCATGATCAAGGTACCGTCACGCTCAACCACTGGACGTACCTTGGCTAAATAAAGCGACACAATAGGAATACTTTCTAAATAGATGTACTGCCAAATATCAAGTTCAGTCCAGTTAGATAACGGGAAAACACGGATGCTTTCGCCTTTATGGACTTTACCATTGTAGATATTCCACAATTCAGGCCGTTGATTTTTTGGATCCCAGCGATGGTTTTCATCACGAAAAGAATAAACACGTTCTTTCGCACGTGATTTTTCTTCATCACGACGGGCGCCACCAAAAGCGGCATCAAAACCGTATTTATTAAGCGCTTGTTTCAAGCCCTGCGTTTTCATGACGTCAGTATGGGTAGCACTACCGTGGGTAAATGGCCCCATGCCCATAGCCATGCCTTCGGGGTTTTGATGAACAAGCAATTCAAAGCCATACTCTTTCGCTATTTTATCGCGAAAGACTATCATCTCTTTAAATTTCCAGTTGGTATCAACGTGTAATAATGGGAAAGGAATTTTACCTGGCGCAAAGGCCTTACGGGCAAGGTGCAATAATACCGCGGAGTCTTTACCAACAGAATAGAGCATTACTGGGTTATCAAATTCAGCCGCTACCTCACGAAAAATATGGATAGACTCGGCTTCAAGTTTTTTTAAATGGGTTAAATTCATCTGCTAATACAAACTCTATGAGAAATCAATAAAGCTATAATGACATAAATAGAGTTAACTTCTATATAACAAACGCATTAAATATAACTAAAAGTAATAACTAAAAGTAATAACTAAAGGAAATAATTAGCTTAGGTTTTTATTACCAGGTGTCCTGCAAGCCGCTGTTCATCATTTATAGCCGCTAATTTTTTGCCCTTTAAAAGTACAAAAAAAGTCAGCCTAGGCTGACTTTTAAAGATAATATCGCCACTGCTATTAAATACTTAAGCGCGATTTATTGGCTTTCACTATCTTTTCACCAATACCACTGACCTTAGTTAGTTCATTTATCGATTTAAACCTACCAAACTGCTGGCGATAAACAATAATGGCTTGAGCTTTGGTATGCCCTATACCTTTTAGACTGAGCAACTGCTCGAAAGTTGACTTATTAATATTAACCATGCTTTGCTGTTGCCTGACCTCGGTTTTACTCGCTGATACGGAGGGAACATCTTTAGCATGGCTGACGACCGTGCTTATTGACAAGAGTAAAGCTAATGATGCAGTAAATAACGCTCTAGTAAGTACATTTGATTTCTTCATATAGTTCTTCCTTGATATGGATTATAGGGGTGAATGCCAGTTAAAATTTAACCCTTAAACTGTATAACTAATAAGTCGCTAGCTTAGCTAGTCACTCACTAGGTTTAGTTGTCATGCTTGCTAAAGTCAAAAATAATTTAGCGCTAACAACACTAAAAAATGCACGTTTTATCACTAAAAACGTCCCTGCCCTGATCAGCACGCCCCCATTGACTTGATAGCTAAGCCAAACAACAATTGCAAATGATAATCATTATCATTGCTAACTTCATGGTTAACTGCTAGCATTCATTTATCTCTTTACGCCCCTTAAAAAGGAAAGATATATGGCGCGAATTTTTTACCTGCTTTCATTGATGATATTACTAACGAGTACCACGATGGCAATGGCCGAGCCGACTAAAAAGTTTAAAGTACTCACTAGCTTTACCATTATTGCCGATATAGCAAAAAACATCGCCGGTGACGTAGCTCAAGTTGAGTCGTTGACTAAAGTCAATGCCGAAATTCATAATTATCAGGTAACGCCGAGTGATATCCGCCGAGCCGTTGATGCTGATTTGCTGTTATACAATGGCTTAAATTTAGAACGTTGGTTTGACAAGTTTCTTAATAACCTAGCGGGTGTTCCTAGAGAAGTGATCAGCAAAAACATTATTCCCTTAGGCATTGGTTTAGGGCCTTATAAAGGCAAACCGAATCCCCATGCTTGGATGTCTGCTGACAATGCCATTATTTATATTGACAATGTCCGGGCAGCCTTGGTGAAACATGACCCTAAAAATACTGCCACTTATAATAACAATGCCAAGATCTACACCGCTAAGTTACAAGCAGAGTTAGCGCCATTAAAGCAGCAACTTAGCCGTATTCCAGCAGAGCAGCGCTGGTTAGTGACCAGTGAAGGCGCCTTTAGTTACTTGGCCCGAGATTATCAATTAAAAGAGCTGTATTTATGGCCGATTAATGCCGATGCTCAAGGTACACCACAGCAAATAAGACACGTCATAGATAAAATCAACGCGAATAACATCAACACAATATTTAGTGAAAGTACCGTGTCGGCGAAACCTGCTCAGCAAGTTGCTCGGGCTACTAACATACACTACGGCGGCGTACTTTATGTCGACTCTTTAAGTAATAAACAAGGTCCTGTGCCCAGTTATATCGAACTGCTCAAAGTGACTTTAACGACTATACATCAAGGGTTACTCCAGCAATGAAAGGTTTAGAAGTTAACAATATTAGTGTCAGCTACAACAATGGTCATTGCGCATTAGTTAATGCCAGTTTCACCTTACCAATGGGCTCAATTACCGCCTTAGTCGGTATTAATGGTAGCGGTAAATCAACCATGTTCAAAGCGATTATGGGTTTTGTCTCTCTTAGCCAGGGTCATGTCGAAATATTGGGGCTAACGGTTAAAAAAGCGTTAAAAAGCAATCTAGTCGCTTATGTGCCACAAAGTGAAGAAATTGATTGGCATTTTCCTATCTTGGTTGAAGACGTGGTTATGATGGGTCGCTACGGTCATATGAACATGTTTAGGCAAGCGAAAGAAAATGATCATGTACAAGTGGAGCAAGCCTTAGCTCGCGTTAATATGAGTCAATATCGCTACCGTCAAATCAACGAGCTTTCTGGTGGCCAGAAAAAACGCATTTTCCTTGCCAGAGCACTCGCGCAAGAAAGCCAGGTTATTTTACTCGATGAACCCTTCACCGGCATAGATGTACAAACAGAAGAGCAAATAATGGCCTTACTCAGGGGCCTTCGTGACGAAGGAAAAATCATGTTGGTATCCACTCATAATTTAGGCAGTGTGCCTGAGTTTTGCGATAGAACGGTATTCATAAACAAAACCATTTTGGCGCAAGGTGAAACCAAGCAGGTTTTTACCCAAGAAAACCTACAAAAAACCTTTGGCGGCGTCCTACGTCACTTTGTTTTGGCGGGTGATACGCTTCATAAAGATGATGATGCTAGGCAAGTGACTATTTTATCCGATGATGAACGTCCGGTAGTGCTGTACGGAGAGCAAGATAACAGTAAATTGCGCCGCCATGCTGATAGCGCCAGTGAGGTTATTGAACAATGATTGCCGAGCTACTTAGCCCCTTTAGCTATGATTACATGGTTACCGCTATGCTGGTCAGTGCCCTAATTGGCGGTGTTTGCGCCTTTTTATCGGTGTATTTAATGTTAAAAGGTTGGTCGCTGATAGGAGATGCTCTCTCTCATTCTATCGTACCCGGTGTGGCTGGTGCCTATATGTTAGGGCTACCTTTTGCCCTTGGTGCCTTTTTTTCTGGTGGTTTAGCGGCAACCACCATGTTATTTTTGCAACAAAAATCAAAACTAAAAGTAGATGCCATTATCGGTTTGATTTTCACCTCCTTTTTTGGCTTAGGGCTATTTATGGTGTCCCTCTCACCAAGCTCAGTCAATATTCAGACCATAGTGCTAGGCAATATCCTAGCAATCACCCCACAAGATACGGTGCAATTAGTACTAATCGGTGGTATTTCTTTAGCAATTTTATTAGTAAAGTGGAAGGACCTAATGGTGGTTTTTTTTGACGAATACCACGCCCGTAGCATAGGTTTAAACCCTGGGGCACTTAAAATACTGTTCTTTACTTTACTCAGTGCCTCGACTGTGGCGGCGTTGCAAACGGTCGGTGCTTTTTTAGTGATCGCCATGGTGGTCACTCCTGGGGCAACCGCCTACTTACTCAGCGACCGGTTTGTCAATGTACTTAAACTGAGTGTTGCTATCGGTACTAGCAGTGCTTTTTTTGGCACTTATTTAAGTTACTTTATTGATGGTGCCACCGGCGGCGTTATCGTGTTATTACAGGCAAGTATATTTCTGCTAGCTTTCGTTTTTGCCCCTAAATATGGTTTGCTCGCCAGTAAGAAAAAAAAGCGTCAGAACTTGAGCCAAAGTGCGTTAAACAATAATAAGCCAGAGCAAGAGGTGGAAAATGTCATTGTTTGAACCTCTATTAACCAATAGTTACTTAGCTTTATTATTGGAGCCTCTGCAATTTACCTTTATGGTGCAAGCCTTCATCCTAGTGATACTGATAGCGATACCAACCGCCCTATTGTCTTGCTTTTTAGTACTCAAAGGCTGGTCGTTAATGGGCGACGCCATTTCACATTCAATCTTACCTGGGGTAGTTATCGCTTATATCATGGCAATCCCCTATGCCATAGGAGCCTTTATCGCAGGCATTTTTTGTGCGCTAGCCACTGGTTATATTAAGGATAATTCGCGTTTAAAAGAAGATACCGTAATGGGGGTGGTTTTTTCTAGCCTGTTTGCCTTAGGTCTAGTAATGATGAGTAAAATTGAAACGGGTGTGCATCTGGACCATATTTTATTTGGTGATCTTTTAGGACTGAGTTGGGAAAACATTATTGAATCAGCCGTCATCTCAATAGCTGTGATTGGCTTTATCGTGATTAAAGGTAAAGACTTAGTGGTTTATGTCTTTGATCACCAGCATGCAAAAGCCATTGGTTTATCGGTAAAGTTTTTACATTACAGCTTACTGGTCACCTTATCTTTAACAATCGTCGCATCATTAAAAGTGGTTGGCATGATCTTGGTGATCTCTTTATTGATAGCGCCAGGTGCTATTGCTTTTTTATTAAGCAATAAATTTAGCCATATGCTCTGGTTAGCTGTGCTTATTTCAGTGTGCTGTTCAGTCACTGGTGTTTATCTGAGTTTCTTTATTGATAGTGCACCCGCGCCAACGATAATATTGCTGATGGCAGTGCTTTTTATTCTGGTGTTTAGTTACCAACAAATTAACAGCGCCATGATGAAGAGGCAAGCAAGGTCAAACAGTGACACCAGCACAAAAACGTCCGCATGGTAAGCTGATGTCATCCGCCAGTCAGTGCCAACTTATCAGCAACCTAGTGCCAAATTATTTTACTTAATTGCGCTTGCCCTTCAGCTAAAGTCATTTGTATCACTTTATTATCTTCATCAACACTGATTAATCGCGGTATGCCGCCACCAGCAAACCTTTTATAAATACTACGGTCTTCATCAATCGCTAGTGCAACGTTAATACCATGTTTATCTCGCCAAGCTTTAACCGTTGCTGCATCTTCTTCTCTAGCAATAGCAACAATTTCTATGCTGTTATCTTCGAGTAAAGGCGAGTTATTTAACGCAGCCAGTAAGCGGTTAGAATCCGTACACCAGGTGGCAAAGAGCACAATTAACTTTTTCTTATCTCGGCGATGTAAATTCATTTCAACACCATCAATGGTGGTAATCGAATGAATGGGTAATATATCCCCGCTAGTAATATATTCAGGGAATGTCTTGGGCTCAGTATTGACCAATACACCTGGGCTTTGACATGCCGACAGGACTAACCATAAACAGGCAAGTGTGCTTAATTTAATGGTGTTATTAATGAGCTGTTTTAACATGTAAAATCCCTATGTAGTCGTTGTTATGGCTTTAATCGTTGTTAATGCGGTAAAATAGTACCGCAAATTATGCTCAAGTGATAAGTTGTTGGCATAAAAAAAACGCCGCAGCGTTTTTTCATCAATTAGTACGGATAACTACCGTATTTATAAGCCACCATAAGTCAGTTTGGTTGGCTCAAGTAATCGTTCTAACTCGGTGCGAGACAGTTCGGTATGTTCTTCAGCTACCTCAATGATTGGACGATTTTCTTTATAGGCCAATTTTGCGATTTCGGCCGCCTTGGTATAGCCAATTAACGGGTTAAGGGCGGTGACTAAAATAGGATTTCGGGCTAAGGCCTTATTTAAGTTATCGGTACGAACGGTAAAGCTGGCAATGGCCTTTTCCGCCAAAAGTTTGCTGACATTACTGAGTAACTTGATGCTATTAAGTAAGTTATGCGCCACCATGGGTAACATAACATTCAACTCAAAATTACCTGACTGACCACCAATGGTGATAGCCGCATCATTCCCTATCACTTGCGCGGCGACCATAGCTGCCGCCTCAGGAATAACGGGGTTAACCTTACCGGGCATAATTGACGAGCCTGGTTGTAGCGCCTCTAACTCTATCTCCCCTAAGCCAGCTAAGGGACCAGAGTTCATCCAGCGTAAATCATTGGCAATTTTCATAATAGAAACAGCAAGGGTTTTTAATTGCCCAGATAAAGCCACAACGGTATCTTGAGTGCCTATCAGGAAAAAAAAGTTATCACCTGCTTTAAAGGTTAAACCGGTAGTGCCACTCAGTTGGCGAGCAAATTCATCGGCAAAATCCACATGGGCATTTATGCCGGTACCCACCGCGGTGCCTCCTTGAGCAAGTAATTGTAATTTTGGCTGAAGACTACGCAATAAATGAATATTTTGCTCAATCTGACTAGCCCAACTCAGTAAACTTTGACTAAAACGCACTGGCATAGCATCCATTAAATGGGTACGGCCAGTTTTAACATAACTGTCCAGATCTTGCGCTTTCACTTCAATAGTTTGTTGTAATAGCACTAAAGCGGGCAACAATTTTCGCTCAAGCGCAATGGCGGCACTGATATGGATAGTACTCGGAATGACATCATTACTACTTTGACCACAATTAACGTGATCATTCGCACTGACCGGCTCGCCCAGCTTTAAAGTCGCTAAATGAGCAATCACTTCGTTGGCATTCATATTCGAGCTAGTACCAGAGCCCGTTTGATAAATATCAACCGGGAAGTGCTGTAATACGTTTACGGAATTAAGTAAGTCATGCACTGCAGCAATAATTCCTTGGCCAAGCTCTTTAGAAATCAAACCTAATTTGATATTAGCCGCGGCCGCAGCTGCTTTCACCATTAATAATGCCCGGATAAACTCTTCCGGCATAGTCTGACCACTGATGGGAAAGTTGTTAATGGCTCGTTGGGTTTGCGCGCCATAAAAGGCTTCAGCAGGTACCGCTAGCTCACCCATGCTATCTTTTTCGATGCGTGTTTTCATAAAATACTCCTTGAATAAATGCTTTAGTGAAAGAATAAGACATGGTCTTAAAAATGATTGTTAGTAATAGCCATTAACAGTGGCTGTTAACAATGAAAGTATTGACTGGTTATATTTAATTCTAGCCATAAATGCCGTAAACGCTTCTTACTTGCTTCACATTGGCTAATACGATTTAAGTCAGTTAGAGGGCGGTAAATATTATCTAAACAAAGTTGCCGCCAGTGCTCAGATAATAAATTATCGCAAATAGCATCAAGCAGTAGGCGGAATTGTCCTTGATACAACTGCCAACGGGCGTCTTCACTAACATTGATATTACTAGCAGTAAACAGTGTTTGCTCTGCCATGAGCCAAAAAGAAAGTAATTGTGGGTTATCTTCATCCTCAGCATAACGGACCTTTTGACGAACACTGTTAATCGCCGTTGTTTGTATTTCGAAGTAGGTAAAAATCACACATAAACCCCATTGCAAATGATTCTCATTATCATACAATAGATTTTACCGTTAAACAATGACGACAATGAATGAGCAACGCTATTCAGTACTACCTATTGACCATTAACAATGACCGCCACTAATGACTGTAACGAATGAAAAGTAATAAAATACAACTAAAGCATTTATCTACTAGCGCTTTAGCCTTAGAATAGCGGTCATTATTGTTTCGCCTGTTAATTAGTGTAAGGAAATCATGAGTAAAGCAAGCAGTCTATTGACCCCTGTATTGGCCAAGCGCCGTGGCAAGAACCCCGATAAGAAAAGCTGGCATAATTTACATGGTAGCAGTAGTAGTTTAGCCTTATACCAAGCAGCGCAAACCGCGCAAACGCCTATTTTAGTGATTACCAGTAATACCCCAGAAGCGCTAAGAATAGAGCAAGAATTACTCAGTTTAGCCAAAAGTGCTAGTCAAAGTTCTAATCTCAGTTCTAAGCAAAATAAGGCCAGCATCAGCTTATTTCCCGATTGGGAAACCCTGCCTTATGATAATTTTTCCCCTCATCAAGACATTATTTCGCAGCGCCTGGCCACGCTTTATCAACTATCACGGATGGAGTCTGGCATTATTATTGTGCCAGTGACCACGTTAGTACAAAAATTAGCCCCCAAGCAATACATTGAAGCAAATAGCTTAGTGATAAAAAAGGGTGAGAAAAAAGATTTGCAGCAAATGCGGCGTACACTTGAAGCGAATGGTTATCGCCATGTTGAGCAAGTAATGGAACACGGTGAATTCTCTGCCCGTGGCGCCATTCTCGATATATTTCCCATGGGCAGTAAAACCCCGTTTCGTTTAGACTTTTTTGATGACGAAATTGATGAAATAAGACTTTTTGATCCCGAGAGCCAACGTTCAAAAGATAAAATATCGGCAATTAACTTACTACCCGCTCATGAATTCCCCACCGATGAAGCCGGGATTAATTTATTTCGTCGCCAATACCGTGAGCAATTTAGTGGCAACATTCATAAAGAGTCCATTTATCATCAAGTCAGCAATGGCATTTTACCCCCAGGCATTGAATATTATCTGCCGCTTTTCTTCGATAATAAAGAGTTCGATAATAAAGAGCTTGATAATAAAAAAACTGCCAAGCAAGGTGCTAATACCGTCAAAGCTAAGCCTAATAATATTGGCCTTAACAATACCCTGTGCGATTATTTAACCGATAATACCCTTATCGTTATCAGTGGTGATATAGAACACTCTTTAGCACAATATTGGCTTGATATTGATACTCGCTATGAAAACAGACGCTATGATCCAACGCGGCCTTTATTGCCACCCGAGCAACTTTTTTTAACGGAAGCGGGTCTATACAGTGCGCTTAAACCTTTTGACCGTATCACCATTGCAAAAACTGTTGCTGTCGAGCCAGACCTTAACAAAAGTGACGACCAAACCAGCGCTGAAGACAGTGTTGAACTGGCCGCTAAAGCTAAAAGTAAAACCAGTCAAATATACTTTGATGTTAAGCCCCTGCCAGATTTAACCATCAATCATAAATTAAAACAGCCCTTTGAGTTAATTAACCAGTTTATTAGCAGTAAAGAAACCCCAAGCAAAATACTCTTTATCGCCGAAAGCCAAGGCCGACGAGAAAGCGTGTTGGAGTTACTGGAACGCGATAATATTAAACTGACACAATTTGCCTGCCTCGATGACTTTATCAATGCCAGCGACGCCATAGGCATAACGGTAAATAGTTTAAGCCAGGGTTTTACCTTTCAAGCGAAAGGCACGAGTGCCAAAAACGCCATTGCTTTAATTACCGAGGCAGAGTTATTGGGCGATCATGTTGCCCAAGCCAGGCGGAGAAGCAAAGCACAAGATATACAAGCAGATGCCATCTTTAAAAACCTGGCTGAACTCAGTATTGGCCAAGCCGTAGTACATATTGAGCATGGCATTGGCCGTTATCAAGGTCTGCAAACCATAGAAAATGGTGGCATTACCACTGAGTTTTTAGTTCTGAGTTATGCCAATGAAGCCAAACTTTATGTCCCAGTTGCCTCACTGCACCTTATTGGTCGCTACTCAGGCGCAGACAGTGAACATGCACCGTTACACAAATTAGGCACTGATACTTGGAGTAAAGCCAAACAAAAAGCGGCGGAAAAGGTCCGTGATGTCGCGGTAGAATTACTGGATATTTACGCCAAACGTGCCAGTAATCACGGTCACGCCTTTAAACGTGACAAGCAAGACTATCAAGCGTTTAGTGACAGCTTTGCTTTTGAAGAAACCTTCGACCAAAAACAAGCGATTAATGCGGTAGTCAGCGATATGCTCTCCCCCAAAAGCATGGACAGACTGGTTTGTGGTGATGTCGGTTTTGGTAAAACCGAGGTAGCCATGCGCGCGGCTTTTGTCGCAGTCAATGATGGCAAGCAAGTCGCTATTTTGGTGCCGACCACCCTATTGGCACAACAACATTACGAAACTTTTAGAGATAGATTTGCCAACTGGCCGGTAGTGACAGAGGTATTATCACGCTTTAAAACGGCTAAAGAACAAAAAGAAATCATCGCTCGAGTAGAGTCCGGGGAAATTGACATTCTTATCGGTACTCATAAATTACTACAAAATAGCATTAAATATAAAGATTTAGGCTTACTTGTTGTCGATGAAGAACATCGATTTGGTGTTAAACAAAAAGAGAAAATCAAACTATTACGCAGCAATGTAGATATTTTAACGCTCACGGCAACACCTATCCCACGGACCTTAAACATGGCCATGGGCGGTATGCGTGATTTATCTATTATTGCCACACCACCAGCAAAACGTTTGGCGATAAAAACTTTTGTGCGCCCATACGATGTCGCTTTGATTCGCGAGGCTATTCTAAGGGAAACCTTACGTGGTGGTCAGGTGTATTTCTTACATAACCATGTCGACACCATAGAAAAAACCGCCGCTGATATTCAAGCTTTAGTCCCTGAGGCACGTGTAGTCACGGCTCATGGACAGATGCGTGAGCGTGATCTTGAGCGTATTATGAGTGACTTTTACCATCAACGATTTAACGTCATCGTCTGTACCACCATTATTGAAACCGGTATTGATGTGCCCAGTGCTAATACCATAATCATGGACAGAGCCGACCGTCTTGGTTTAGCACAACTGCATCAACTGCGTGGTCGAGTTGGTCGTTCACACCATCAAGCGTACGCCTATTTATTAACGCCCGATGAAAAAATCATGAGTAAAGATGCAAAAAAACGCTTAGACGCTATTGCCTCACTGCAAGATTTAGGCGCGGGTTTTACCCTTGCTACCCATGATTTAGAAATTCGTGGTGCTGGAGAATTACTCGGTGAAGATCAAACAGGCTCAATGAGTCAAATTGGCTTTAGTTTGTATATGGAGATGCTCGATCATGCCGTAGCAGCACTAAAAGAAGGTAAAGAATTATCACTGAATCAAGTGATGTCTACCCAAACCGAAATAGAATTAAGGGTACCCGCACTACTGCCCGATGATTATATTTTTGATGTTAGCTTACGCTTAAGTTTATATAAACGTATTGCCAGTTGTAAAAACAAAAGAGAGTTGGATGATATACAGGTGGAACTAATTGACCGTTTTGGTTTACTGCCACAGCCAAGTAAAAATTTAGTGCAAATAGCCAAAATTCGCCTTAAAGCGCAAACCATTGGCATATCACGTATTGAAGCAAGCACCACAGGTGGCTCCATTGAGTTTAGTGATAAAACCAACGTTGACCCTAGGTTAATTATTGGCTTAATTCAAAAACATCCGGCGGTTTATAGTATGGCTGGCGCTAGTAAATTAAAGTTTGTCAAAGCAACCGAAGATGCGCAAGCTCGCTTTACCTTAATTGCCAATATCTTAAATGACTTAGCCAAATAAAGACTTATAATGGTAAACTTGAACCAGTAATGTTTTAGCAGGCTTACCTTGTTCACGCGCTTTACAAGTGACCTTTATTGATAGCAATAAAGGTCACCAGCCTTGCTCGATAGCTATAATTTTGCCTTAAAATACGGACTTTTAATGAAATACCACTTTCTTCTTACCTCAGCATTAACTTCATTATGCTTGTTAAGCAGTAACACAGCACTAGCGGCTAACAGCACTAAAGTACCTGCAGAAAAGCCAGCACGCTGGTTTGAGATTGAAGTCATTCTGTTTAAACACCTCGCAAAAAACTCCGACAATAAAGAGCAATTTACCGCCAGAGATCTCAGCGCTAAAAAACGTGTCGCCTTTGATTTATTAACACCCTACCTACAACCTAACATTGCCTCATTAAAGCAATTACTGCCCAACTGTGAACAACCACAGAGCAAGTTACCCTATAACATTACTCTGACCCCATATCACTTATGGCCAACTGTTGCTGATAAACAAGTGAGTAATGAAAAAATTACTGATGAGCAGAGTGTCGACACAGCAAGTGAACAAAATAACACTCAAGCTAACAAAGAAAATAATGCAGCAGTATTTTCATCAGCGAATATGTCGGTAATTGTGCTGGCCGATGCCAGCCATGATAGTGCAGCAGTTGGGCTTGCGGCAGAAACAGCAGCCAACTTGGCCGAACGGAGTGAACAAGGGCAATATGTTCACATGGAACTGCCTGTTTATACTCAATATCCGAGCTCTAGTCAGGCCGCCTTTTGTGTCATTCCAGCCGATTTTTTCCAACAGCACCTAAGCGCTGAGCAACTTGCACACTTTAGTATCGATGGCTTTGAGGTAGAGAAATTAGCAACCACAATCAATGGCATTGAACAATGGCGAGACGATGAAAATGGTGCCATCATTTGGGCCAGTGATAAGCCCTACTTAATTAGCCAAGATTCGCTACGGTTAAAATCTATCGCTAACCGCATCAAGCGCTCTCGTGATTATAAACCGTTATTACATCTGGGCTGGCGCCAAATTGGCGCCAATAGAAGACAAGCACAAGCGATGCAGTTATTCGCTGGTGAGCATTTAGAGCTTGGCTACCAACAAGCACTCACTCAACAGCAAGGGGAGCAAAATACCCTGCAGTTACAAGCTATTTTAGCGCAACGACAACAAGCACTTATTAACAGCCAAATGCTGATGGTTGAGAGTGACAGCGAAAGTATGCTAGTGCGAGCTAACGCCACAACTGCGCTGAATAAGACACTTATCAATGCCGACACAAACCCCAATATAGAAAGCAACTTAGATGCGTCTGGCAGTACCTTAATCAAGCTGGCAAGCTTAGATGAACTTTCAATCACAGAGCAACTACGCCAACAAGCCAAGCAGCAACAACTTGACAGTATCTATCAGCAGTTTGCCGCATTAGACTCGGCCTTGTTAAACGCGTCTTTGTTAAATAAGGCCGAAGCTAGCGATACGAGTGTCAATGGTGCTAAAGCTACTGACACTGAAGAAGTAATTAAAACTATTGTAGCCCAACTCTCTGCTGACATTAACCAGCAACAACGCAGACAATTGACCGCCAAGGACGAGCAAGAAAAGCCAGTAGCAACACCACCACTGCAACCTTGGTATCTTGATGGGCTATTTAAAGTACACCTAGAGCATTACCTTTATATTAATAGTGAATTTAATATGGTCGAGACGTCAAATCAGCCATCAATGATAGCGGGCAACACTGATAAAAATGCTAAAGATAAGATCATCTCTTTTAAGCAAAGTCGTCGAGTGATCACCGGCGAAATCCATTATTTTGACCACCCATACATAGGTATGATAGTGCAGATCAGACGCTTTGATCCAAGTAAACCTGCTAAACAAGCAGTGACGCAATCGAAAAAATAAAGATAAGCAACAACAATATCAAACCAACAATTACCATAAGAAGGTTAGCAACATGGATAAAGAAATAGAAGTTCAAGCAGCGGTATTTCGCCGTTTACTTGCCCATTTAGATGCACGAAAAGACGTACAAAATATTGAGTTAATGAACTTAGCGGGCTTTTGCCGTAATTGTTTTAGCAAATGGACGGTAAGTGAAGCTGAGAAGTTAGGTGTTGATGTTGATCTAGATACGGCCCGTGAACAGGTTTACGGCATGCCTTACAGTGAATGGAAAGAGAAACATCAATTGCCGGCAACGGACGAGCAAATGGCTAAGTTTAATGAGCTAAATAAAAAATAGTCATTAGCTGCTAACAAAGTGAGTGGCTAAATCACCGAGCTAGTTTCCCAGCACGTTATCCCTGTTTATTGCCCAACATCTTATCTGAAGAAAAAACACCAGCTGCTGGGTTATGAAAACAGGGCTATTTCATCTGGGCTTAATGCGCGCCACTCACCTGGCGCTAAATCACCCAGTACTATGGCCCCTATTTGCTCTCGGTGTAGACCCACTACCCTATTACCGACCGCGGCAAACATACGCTTAACTTGATGATATTTACCCTCGGTAATGGTCAGTAATACTTCACTTTTATAACACTGTTCATCAAGTAAGTCCTCTTCGGCGACCCGCGTTAAGATAGCCGGTCGAGTTAGTGAGTCTTCGCCTTGTAGCTGCAAGCCTTGCGCAAACTTAGTCACTAAAACCGCTAATTTATCATCGTCAATAGCATTTCGTAACCATACCCGGTAAGTCTTTTGGCATTGTTTTTTCGGCGAGATAACATTATGCGACCAACGGCCATCATCGGTGAGCAAGACTAAACCTGTGGTATCGGCATCTAAACGCCCGGCGATATGCAAATCAAAGGCCTTATCGACCTCAATAAAATTGAGCACCGATGGATAGCCTTCATCAACATTTGAGCAAATGCTGTCGACAACTTTATGTAGAATATAATAGCGTGAGCCACGTGCAGTGAGCTGTTGGCCATCAATGGTAACAGTATTATTTTCATGGACTTGCATAGCGGCATTTTTAGCAACGTCACCATTAACCCGCACTTCCCCGCTTTTTAGTACTTTTTTAGCTTCGGTTCGGGTCAGTTCAGTACTTTTACAAATAAATTTATCTAGGCGCATAATCTGAATCAGGCTATTAAAATAATAAAGAAAAGCGCCATTATCCGCAATGTTGCTCAACAAGCAATAACTAATATCACTTTGTTGTTAACTGGGGAAAATATGGCGCCTTTAACTGCGGTTTTACTCGACTTCGGCCAAATACCAATAACCTTGGTTAAGCAGT
Organism: Colwellia marinimaniae; assembly: GCF_002207865.1. Classification (GTDB taxonomy): domain Bacteria; phylum Pseudomonadota; class Gammaproteobacteria; order Enterobacterales; family Alteromonadaceae; genus Colwellia; species Colwellia marinimaniae. The sequence goes on along the minus strand of NZ_BDQM01000004.1, from coordinate 5,300 downwards.
TCAGTGGCAAGTTCAACAAAGGCGGCATTATGACTCCATTCACTGAGATCGTCAGGCAATAGCATCACCTTATCGCAAAGCAGTTTCACGCCATTGGCTATTTCGGCCGAAAAAGCCAATTCTGTGCCATTGATATAACACAAGCCTTGCTCAATGGTATCTTCAAAATAAAAGGCACGTAAGCCGCCTAAACGTTTAATAGCATGGCTATTAAGTAAGTTACTCACTTCAGTCAGCTCAAAGGGTTCATCGGGTAATAACACATCGAGATCATGTTTAGCCGTGGTTAAAAACTGGCCGGTAAAGCTTTTAAAGCTAGCATCGTCATCAAGTAACTGCTGAATTTGGCCTTTAATACTGGCGTAATCCTCGTTACTTACTTCACCACTATGGCTAACAACCTGTCTATTAGGATCGGTTAATAACTGGCTACCTTTTTCATTATCAATTAAATGATCAGCAAAAGCGCTGAGCACACTTACCGCTGAATTAGCGCGGAAACCAATAGAAAAGCTCATCGAGGTGTCAAGGGATATGCCTTCATGAGGAAAGCCTGGCGGAATATACAAGATATCGCCAGGGTTGAGTTCTACATCGATAATAGCCTCAAAGGGCTCGACATGTAATAAGGATTCATGAGCAGCAAACTCTACATGGTCACCACTATCGCCAACGCGCCAGTGACGTTTACCTGAGCCTTGGCAAATAAAAGTATCATAGTTATCCATGTGTGGACCAACACTGCCGCCTGGCATAGCAAAACTTGCCATTAAATCATCTAGGCGCCAATGGGGCAGAAAACGGAATGCTTCCAGCATTTCAGCCGCTTCTTCAGAGAAGTTATCCAGGGCTTGTACTACTAGTGACCAGTTTTCCTTGCCTAAGTGTTCATAGCTTTCAAAGGGACCAAAATCCGCTTGCCATTGGCCGTCTTTTTTATGAACCAAACGCGACTCTATTTGTTCTTCCATGGCAAGGCCGGCCAATTCGTCCGCAGTAATCGGGTCGACAAAGTCTTTAAACCCTTGGCGAATGACCACGGGCTTTTTTTGCCAGTATTGATCGAGGAATTCTTGTTGAGTCATTTGCTGCAAGTTTAAGCTATACATAGTGTTCTCATTTTTCTCTGTTAGTTATTTTAGCGGTAGTAGCGCACGCTGATGTTAGGCCACCGACATGACAGAAGTCTTTGGCCATATTGGCCAAGTGCACTGCTAAAATCAGCCTAAGCTGGCGGCATATGCCCGGGCTTTGGCTAAATCATCTGGGGTATCAACACCTTCAACCGGTACATGGCTATTGGCTACCGCCACGTGAATTTTCTCCCCTTGATAAAGCACTCTAAGTTGCTCAAGGGCTTCAACTTGCTCCAATTCACTGGTTGGCCAATTAACATAATCCTTAATAAAACCGGCACGATAAGCATAGATACCGACATGTCTTAGATAAAAATCGCCGATGGCACGAATGTTTTCCTCGGTGCTGGCATTAGCCGTTAAAAAGCGCTCTCTATCATAAGGGATAGTTGCCCGCGAAAAGTATAAGGCATAGCCGTCTTTATCAACTAGTACTTTAACCGCATTGGGGTTAAACGCTTCCTCAACGCTGTCAATCTTAATAGCCAAAGTCGACATACGAGCAACATGACGATTTTGTTGCTGGTTTGCTAAGTTATTGGCTACTTGGGCAATATTTTCTGGGGGAATAAAAGGTTCATCACCTTGCACATTGACGATGATTTCATCATCACTAAACTGGTATTGCTGCATAACTTCAGCCAGGCGCTCAGTGCCCGATTGATGATCGGCACGTGTTTTACACACTTCACCACCAAAGCTGCGCACGACGGCAGCAACTTCATCATTGTCCGTAGCAACAATTACCTTGCTGGCACCACTTAATTTTGCTTTTTCCACAACCCACTGGATCATAGGTTTACCATGAATATCCGCTAACACCTTGCCCGGTAAACGCGAAGATTGGTATCTGGCTGGAATGACCACGATAAAGTCAACCTTGGTTGGCGTATTGTGCGGTGAACCGTCACAAACAGACATGGCTAATTACCTTGCTCTGTTTGCTGGTCGGTTTTAATTTCGCGGGCTTCGCCTTCCAGTAGCACCGGGATATCTTTATCGATGCGATAAGCAAGTCGGTCAAAATGACAAATAAGCTCTTGCGCTGCTTTATCATAATCCAACTTACCTTTACATACTGGACAGGCAAGAATTTCCATTAATTTAGTATCAAAAGCCATGTTAATTTCTCTTTGGTTAATTATTTAATAGATGAACAACGCTTATAGTAACGCTTTAATTTTATCAGTGAGCAAAGCTCGGTCGACGTCACTAAAGGTGGCGTCAACAGGTAAATACCACCAATGACTCTGACAAAAACCTTGGCACTTAACCGCATCTTTTTCAGTCATTATTAGCGCTATAGTATCATCAAAGTCACTAAAATCAGCTAGAGTGAAACTATGATGGTCAACAAAACTTTGCTGCTTTTTCACGTTAAACTTGTTTGTTTTTAGGGTATCAAAAAAACGTTGCGGCGCGCCAATGCCAGCAATAGCATTGACGCTTGGATTTAGCTTAATAAAATCTAGCAACTTAATGCACTGGCCCGATTGCACGTTAGCAACTTCAGTGGCGGCCAAAGTCATTGTTAAAGGTTGATTAGCATTTTTCTTTGCCTTCTTACCATTGTAAATAACTAAATCGCTTGTTGATAAGCGCCACTGTCCTTCTCGTAAAGGACCAGCGGGCAATAATAAACCATTACCAAATAAGCGTTGGCCATCAACAACAATTAATTCAAGGTCACGCTCTAAGCGATAATGCTGCAGGCCATCATCACTAATAATAATGTCGCAGCCTTGAGCAATAAGCAGCTCAGCACTGGCAATACGATCACTACCCACAGCCACAGCGACCTGACAACGTTGTTGAATAAGTACGGGCTCATCACCGGCCTCTACAGCGGTTGACTCGGCGGTAACTAAATAAGGATAATGTGGTGCCTGCCCGCCATAACCACGTGAGATAACCCCTGGAGTTAAACCCAATGAACGGCTAAGTTCAACCAAGTAAATAACCACTGGGGTTTTACCATTACCACCAACACCGATATTACCGACGACAATGACAGGTTTTGTTAATTTAACCGACCGGGCTAAGCCGACTTTAAAGCTAAGTCGTCTTAGGGTACTGAGTAGCCAAAAAAGTCCGGATAAAGGCAGTAATAGCGGTACCAGCAAGTACTTGGCGGGATGGCTGTTAAACCAAACCTTTTCAATTAAACGCATAACATACCGGCCCTACTCAAACTGAAAACTATGCAATTTCGCATAGGCACCTTTTTTCGCTATTAAGCTTTGATGATTACCTTGTTCAACAATTTTACCTTGCTCCATGACAATAATTTTATCGGCATTTTCAATGGTCGATAAACGATGGGCAATCACTATTGAGGTTCGGTTTTTCTGTAAGGCTTGTAAGGCATCTTGGATATGACGTTCTGATTCGGTATCGAGGGCACTGGTCGCTTCATCTAAGATTAAAAAGGGTGCATCACACAACAAAGCACGGGCAATGGCTACACGTTGTCTTTGCCCCCCAGACAGTAAGGCACCATTTTCACCAATATTGGTATCAAGGCCATGTGCCATATGGTCAGCAAATTCCATCACATGAGCACTTTTTGCAGCGGCAATGATTTCAGCGGTACTTGCCTCAGGTTTACCATAAGCAATATTATTGGCCAAGGTATCATTAAACAAGACAACCTGTTGAGATACATAGGAAAACTGTTTACGTAAGTCCTTTAATTTAAACTGTTCAATATTGGTATTATCTATTAAAATCTCACCACTAGTGGCATCATAGAAGCGTAATAATAATGCACTAGCGGTTGATTTTCCACTGCCTGAACGACCAACTAAGGCTAAGGTTTCACCTGGAGCTAGGTCGAAAGTAAGATCACTTAAGGCGAGTTTACTCTGTTGGCCTTTTTCACCACCACTTATACTGTGGTTATTGTCATAAGAAAAATCAACATGGCTAAAAGACAAGGAGCCTGACGCTCTTATCAGCGTTTTTTCACCATGGTCTTTTTCTTTTTCCTGATCGAGTATCGAAAAAATACTGACACAAGCGGCCATGCCTTGTTGAAATTCGCTATTGACATTAGTGAGCATTTTCAAGGGTCTTAACAACATAGTCATATAGGTAATAACGCTGACAAAAGTACCTGGCGAGATAGTGTCACTTAAGCTATCAGAAGTGATGGCATAAAAGACAAAAGCTAAAGCAAAAGAAGCGATAACCTGAATAATGGGCACACTAGCCGATTTTGTTGCTTGCATTTTCATGCGTTGCTGACGATTATGTTTATTGATTTTGGCAAAGCGAGCAAACTCCCGTTGCTGACCACCAAAAGTTAAGACCACTTTATGGCCATTAAAGGTTTGCTCGGCCACCGTGGTAACCTCCCCCATGGCGCCTTGTATATTTTTACTGACTTTACGAAAACGTTTTGATACCACACTAACAATCACGGCAATAGCGGGGGTTATTAATAAAAATATCAATGATAATTGCCAGCTCATATAAAACATCAAGCCCAATAAACCCAGGACAAAAGCGCTTTGTTGCACCATAACTAAAATAGACTTACTGACCGAATTTAAAACTTGCTCGGTATCGAAGGTTATTTTTGAAATAAGTGCGCCGGTTGATTGTTGATCATGAAAAGCCACCGGCATTGACATGATATGTTCAAAAAGGTTTTGCCTTAAATCGGCAACGACATGATTACCCACCCAAGCAAGGCAATAGTTAGCAATAAAATGGGCGATACCACGAATAATAAAAGCGCAGACGATAAATAAAGGCGCCCACTTCATAAAATCAGCATTTGCCCCCGCAAGACCTTCATCCACTAGGGGTTGTAATTTTGATAAAAAATAGACGTCAATAGAGGCGTAAGCAAGCATACCAATAATCGCCGCAACAAAACCGCTTTTGTAGGGTTTCGCGTAACTAACCAGACGTTTGAAGTTTTGCCAAGTAGTGGCCGTGCTTGGTGCAATAGTTGAAGGTAAGGCGCTTGTTTTTGCAGATGATGCCATTAGTTCTGATTACTCGAGTAGGTGAATTGCCTAAAGGGAAAATTGATAAACATTAACCATAAATACTTTTATCATAGGTACATGGTCAATACATATACCCATGATACCTCAAAATGCGTGTTTCAGGATACCTGAGCGATTCATGATCAAGGCGCCTCTTTTTATTAAG
>NZ_BDQM01000003.1 GCF_002207865.1 Colwellia marinimaniae | reverse complement strand
AATCTCAAGCCTTGCTTGATGAAGCCGCGTTAATAGCTTGTATGGCTTATGTTGATTTAAATCCAATTAGAGCTAAGAGTGCTAAAACCCCAGAAACATCAAACTACACCAGTATTCAACGACGGATAAAAGCCGAAATTAAAGGGCAACAAGCCCAACAACTACTGCCCTTTATCGGTAACCCAAGAAAGAACATGCCTACAGGTTTACCGTTTGAATTAAGTGACTATATACAATTGGTTGATGTAACTGGTCGTTGTATTCGAGCCGATAAACGCGGTTATATTGACAAAGATCAACCTGAAATATTAACCCGCTTAGGCATAAGTCACGAAAACTGGTTGGTGTTAACTACACAATTTAGGCAGTGTTTCCATGGCGCAGTGGGTAGAGCGCAAGCACTCACGGATTTTTGTGAGCATCAGCACTTAAAAAAACGCGCAACGGTGTCAATTTGCCAAAAGTTGCTTGCTTAATAATCCATATAACTCATCGGGATAAATTACTCACTTAAGGCTAGTTGTGCCTTTAATTTGATGAATTCTCTGTTTTTGTGCATTGTTATTAATATTCTATTCGACACAATAAAAATCAAAGAAACCACTTCTCAATGTAAATCAGTAACGCAGATTTATTGAACTTATGTATTAATTATTTTGAGTGGGTGTCTGGTGTTTTTATTATTCTGAGTGGGTGTCTGGTGTTTTGGTGTTTTGGTGGAAACGATGATTTATTGAACTTATGTATTAATTATTTTGAGTGGGTGTCTGGTGTTTTTTGAGTGGGTGTCTGGTGTTTTGGTGGTGGAATATTGAGCGCGGCTAGGTGCCGATCCCTATACGCTTACGTTTGAGCTAAAGTTTAAATCAGTTTGATAAATTCCAACGCTACCTTGAAGATGGCAGACTATCGATTGATAACAATCGAGCAGAGCGGGCAACAAAACCGTTTGTGATAGGTCGCAAGGCATGGCTGTTCAAATACATGCAATGGCGCTCATGCGAGTGCTATTCTCTATAGTCTCGTTGAAACGGCTAAGGCTAATGGCCTAGTCGTGCATGATTATATCTCAAGATGCTTGCAACATATTGTTGAGCAACCAAACAACCTTGAACCGCTGTTACCATGGAATATTGAGCGCGGCTAGGTGCCGTTCCCTATACGCTTACTCAACATTCTAAATGTAACTTGCTAATCGATCGCTATATTCTTTAGGAGCGGTATCAATACTCTATACTTTATCTCTCTAAGCATACGTAGTTCTCCTGCTTTTTGATCGTTCACTGGAGCTTTAACCACCAGATCGTAGAGAGCATCAAACTCACGTTCAATTATATCGACCATATTAGCAGTCTCTTTTTTCATGATCTTTAATGGCAAACCAATTTCGCCAGCAAAAACTTCAAGGTCAGCATATGCAACGTCTTCAAACCTCTCTTTACCACCAATGGCAATAGATAACTTTTCGTTTAATGTCTTATGAGGTTCTGCGTAAATGACAGTACTCAATAAATCATAAAATGGTGACAATACTGAACCTTTCCCCACTTGATAAAAACTCAAGTTCTTTAGATGTGCATCACCATTACCAATAAGCAGATTAAATAATACCCACTTATAAAGCCTCATTATTGTTATTGCCTTTGGCCTAGACGCAGCAATCACCTTTTTGTAGGTCTCCACGTTTGATAACGTGTACTTGCCACCTTTACCCACCCCCATTAATTGACAAGCATCTATAATATGAATTCTTTCATGTTTAGGAAACTCTCCCTGTCTATCAAACCTTTCAATTAAATAAATGGGTTCAGGTGTATAGAGTATACGAACAGGTGGCACATCAAGACCAACGGCATCAGCTAACATCATTACAAACCACTCATTCATTGTAGTTTGCCAATATTCTTCTGGAACTGAATGATCAGGCTTTAAAATGTGAGTTGAAGGCATCGAGAAATTCGGCTCGAAAATTTCATCACCTTGCATGATCACCAACATTTTATGTTGGGCACCGGCAAGTGACATTCGCTTAGTCTTTTTATTATTTAAAGGATACTTTGGTAGATTCTTGATCCGATCATTTAATTCTTCATTTGAAAGCAACTCCATCGTTCGTTTTGGAAGTAACATATCTTCTGAAGTGATCGTCAAAGCACCAGCTGACTCTTTACCAGATTTTTGCAAAATTAAAAAAGTATCGTATATATCTTTTACTTCTAGATCATTGGCAAGCAACTGACGAGCATTTTCTTCGGGCAGTAGGTTGTCAAAAAAGTGTTGGATAGGGCGCGTTGAACTGCCATCAATTTGCTTTTCAACATTAAGTGGTATGTCAGGACAAAGCGCGTAAGAACCTTCTGTTTCTAACCATGACAGCTCGTATTGGAAAGCCCAAATATTTTTCTCATCAAAGAGTACTCCCATCAGACTGTCGTTAGCATAAACGTTTAGCTTTCTAACTGTCATTGAAACGCTCTCATTACAAATGTATTCTTACCGTCTTTACTTGTTGCCTTTTCTACATTCACGCCAGCGTCATGTAAGGATTTATATAACCTGCGTTTCAAATTATTATCATGGGGTATTGGAATATCGATAGACAACTTTATACCTAGCGTATCCAACACTTCTAATACACGGCCTATTTCAACCGTTGTCTTGCCGTTTTCAAATTGACTGACAAAGTTGATCCCATTACTCGAAAATGCACCCAATGTCGCTTGATCAAAACCTTGGCTTTTCCTGATCAATTTACTGACAGAGCCAAGCTGTTTAACCGACTGTATTTGAATTTCCATAAACCACCTATATTTCACGCGTATGCATGAATTATAGCCTTACAATCAAAAAGATCAATTGTTTTCACTCGTTCAAGTGAATTCAGCCGATCGACTTAATTTAATCAGAAAACATGTGTATTTTAGTATCTTTCACCCGTTCGTGTGAATTTATCTCCAAGTAGTTCACAAGGTTATTGATAAGTTTGATAAAACCACTCAAAAAGTCAAAAAGAAAATAACCGGTTCGCAGCTTAGTTATCTGCCAATAATCCCACTTTTGACATAATTATCCCACGCTAAACAATCAAGGTACCATCATGAAATCAAGTACGAATTCCGTAAACACCTCAGTGAAAAAGTACAAACATCAATCAGAGCCTTAGCCGCTCGCTGTGCCAAAAGCCATAATCTCGACCCATCTGTTATTGATAGTTTAGCTACTGGCGTTATCGATCGTATAAACACATTTGGTAGTGATGAAGTCATTGCTTTGACCCCAGAGCAACAAGGCGCAGTGATTAAGGTAGCCCAGAGTCCGCTTTCAGATCATATACCTGACTTTACCTAGATTTCTGCTTTAGTCGGCTCTGTGGTAAATGCGGTCATGCTTGCTCGTGGCATTAGTGAATATTGTGCAAAACACATCAAGCTCATTTTGTGTCCAAAAGTTTCATTAGTAATGTCTATCCACACAGGTACAAACGCACGAATAATCATCCAGAACAAATAAAATAGAGCTTATACTTTATAAATAGCTTTACTTATATAGAGTTCTTGCTCTATAGTACACTTGTTCTTAAGCGAACACTTATTGTAATAATTTTTTGTAGCTTCCCCATAAGCTAACTATGCCGATGTAATTCTTAACTATTTATTAGTGGAGATATTATCATCGGCTTTTTTATGTCTTAAAATTAGCAAATAGTACTGTTTGCTCTTTTAAGCCCTGCTAAGGTGAGCCCTTTAATAGATAACTTCCCCGACACCACGGGTAAAATCACCTTAATGGGGTAACTTGCTCTTACATCTTTAATGGTAAGTTAGCGTTATTTTTCGCTAATGCCCCCATATTAAAATACAACTGCCTAGTTCAGCGTTAGCTAACCACGTAAACTATAGGCACTATATTCATCAGCTAGTTATGTTACTTACATCTAACTAGCAGAAACTAAGGGACCTTATGTCTGAACATTCCTCAAACAGCGCACTAAAAGACACAGACTCAAGACCAAAGCATCAAGATAAAAAAATAGCCATACTCTTTGAACTTTTGCAATTTATTCGTCCCTATAATGGTCAGGTGTTAGCGGCCTTTATCGCCCTTATTTTTACTGCTGGGGTAATGTTGTCCGTTGGGCAAGGCGTTAGAATGCTTATTGATGAGGGCTTTGCTCAACAGTCAATTGAACAATTACAGCACGCGGTGCTCTTTATCTTAGCCATCATAGTATTAATTGCCGGCGGTACCTTTGCCCGTTTTTATCTAGTTTCATGGATAGGTGAGCGAGTGAGTGCTGATATGCGTTTGGCGGTGTTTAATCATGTCATAACCTTGCACCCGAGCTACTTTGAGACCCATGGCAGCGGCGATATCATGTCGCGTATCACCACTGACACCACTTTATTACAAAGTATTATTGGCTCTTCATTTTCCATGGCGATTCGCAGTGTATTAATGCTTATTGGCGCCTTGGTAATGCTATTTGCCACCAATATTAAATTAACCGTTATTGTTTTAATAGCCGTGCCGTTTATTTTGGTGCCTATTTTATTTTATGGCCGTAAAGTAAGAAAATTATCACGTAAAAGCCAAGATTCCATGGCCGATGTTGGCAGCTATGCTGGTGAAGCCATTGAACATATTAAAACAGTGCAAAGTTATACCCATGAACAGCATGAAAGACGCGCGTTTGCTGTGGAAGTTGAAAAGTCATTTGAGATTGGCCGTAGCCGCATACAGCAACGCGCCACGTTAATAGCCGGTGTTATTATTATTGTTTTTGGCGCTATTACCGGCATGTTATGGGTCGGTGGCAGCGATGTTATTCAAGGTAAAATGAGCGGTGGTGATTTAGGCGCTTTTGTATTTTATGCTATTTTAGTTGCATCTTCTTTAGCAACTATTTCAGAAGTTTTAGGGGAATTACAACGTGCCGCCGGTGCGACCGAGAGATTAATTGAGATTTTACAAGTTGAAAGCCATATTCTTCCCCCTGTTGACAATATTATCTCAGCAAAAAAACTCTCCGCAGAAATCGCCTTTGAGGAAGTGAGCTTTAATTACCCTTCAAGGCCAGATCAATCTGCAACCAGGGGGCTAAATTTAATTGCTGAACAAGGAAAAGTATTGGCTTTAGTGGGTCCCTCCGGCGCAGGAAAAACCACATTATTCGAACTGCTGCAGCGCTTTTATGATCCACAAGCTGGCCGTATTACCTTGGGCGGGATTGATATACGTCAACTTGATCCAAAAGATCTTCGCCAAAAAATGGCACTAGTGCCGCAACAACCCGCACTATTTAGCAGTGATGTTTTTCATAATATACGCTACGGCAAACCTGATGCTAGCGATGAAGAAGTGATTTCAGCGGCTAAAAAAGCCCATGCTCATGAATTTATAAGTCAATTACCACAAGGCTACAATAGCTTTTTAGGTGAGCGCGGTGTACGTCTGTCTGGGGGGCAACGTCAGCGTATAGCTATCGCTCGTGCAATATTAAAAGACCCAGATATTTTATTATTAGACGAAGCGACTAGTGCCCTTGATAGTGAAAGTGAACATCATGTGCAACAAGCTTTAGAGGAATTAATGCGTGGCCGTACTACCATTATTATTGCTCATCGCTTTTCAACCATACAACACGCTGATAAAATTGCCGTATTAGATCAAGGGCAGTTAGTTGATATCGGTGATCACCAATCATTATTGCAAACGTGTGACTTATATCAGCGATTAGTGGAGTTACAGTTTAAAAAAATAAGCTAACTTCACTTAAAAAATTCAGGACGAGACACCTATGCAAAAAAAAAGGAGAACCGCTAAAGCGTTCTCCTTTTTTCATTTTAGATTAGTCGATTGAGTTGGTTTTATTAATTTTGAAAATCTTCGGGTAAGATATTTTCATCTTCATCGTCTAAATCACCAGCTTCAGGCAAGTCATAATCTTGGGCTTCTTGTTCAAGCCAATCACAAATAATGGTATCAGCTTGTTCTTTGCCAGTATATTTTAGTGATGAGAAAGCTTGTACTCTAATATCGGCATTTAATAGCGCTAATGCTTTTTTAACGCTAAGCACCTCAGCACTACGTTTACCTTGTGATAACTTGTCACACTTAGTTAACAAGACTAACACAGCTAATTCACTATCTGCCGCCCATTGGATTAAATCCATATCTAAGTCTTTTAGCGGATGACGTATATCCATTAAAATAACTAAACCTTTTAAGCATTTACGTTTTTCTAGATATTCACCTAATGCTTTTTGCCATTTTTTCTTCATTTCTAATGGCACTTTGGCAAAACCATAACCAGGTAAATCAATAAGGCGTCGATTCTCCGCCACTTCAAATACGTTAATCAGCTGAGTTCGACCTGGGGTTTTACTTATGCGCGCTAAACCTCGTTGATTGGTTAGCGTATTCAAAGCGCTTGATTTACCGGCATTAGAGCGACCCGCAAAGGCGACTTCGATACCAGAATCAGCTGGTAAACGACGAATATCTGGAGCGCTAATGGTAAAGGTGGCTTTACTTAAATGTATCTTTGTAGAAGACAAGGGCTTAACTCGTTTAAAATTTTCGCCATTATAGCGTTTTTTTACCGCTTTTATTATCAAAAAAATGCACAAATCAGTGAAAACAGCTATTTTTTTGCTGGATTTCGCCTCACCACTATTACAAGGTGCTAATATTCGTGTAAAATGCCGACACATCCATCATACTTTTTTATCATTTTTTAATTACATAGCGATTATATTATTCGAGCAGCTAGGTAATTAATGACAAGCAGAGAGCAACTCAATGAAAAAAATTATCTTTTCGCTACTTGTAGCCTTAAGTTCCGTCAGTGCTGCACAAGCCGCAGATGCTAACGCAGGTAAAGAAAAAGCAGCTGTTTGTAGCGCCTGTCATGGCCCTACAGGCGTTAGTGCAAGTCCAATATTTCCTAACCTTGCCGGTCAAAATGACGCTTATATCATTAAGCAATTAAAAGATTTCAAATCAGGCGCTCGTACCGATGCCATGATGGCGCCTATGGCGGCTAACCTATCTGATGCAGATATGGCTGATTTAGCAGCTCACTTCTCCGGCTTACCTAGTGCCAACGAACAAGCTGCAGCATCAGCAAGTACAGGCTCTAGCGCAGAAACAGCACCAAGCAGTGCAGCCGTTGCAGGTAATGTTGAAGTTCTTTCTTCTACTCCAGCAGCAGCCATTTACGCAGGTAATGTCGCAGCAGGTAAAAACAAAGCGGTAGCATGTGCCGCCTGTCACGGCGCTGACGGTAACAGCCCAGCCCCTATGTACCCAAGCCTTGCCGGTCAAAGTGCTAACTATCTTGCCAAACAATTAGCTGATTTCAAATCAGGGGCTCGTAAAGACCCAGTAATGGCGGGTATGGTTGCCGCGTTATCGAAAGAAGACATCAACGACTTAGCCGCATTTTTCGCGGTGCAAAGTACTAATGCTGGTACTGGTGAGTCAAATGAAGCAGGCCATAAATTATATTTTGGCGGTGATGCTAAAAAAGGTGTGACCGCTTGTATTGCTTGTCATGGTGTAGCGGGTAAAGGTATGAAACAAGCTGGTTTTCCAAGCATTACCGGCCAAAGTAAAGATTACTTGAAAAAGCAACTTGCTAGCTTCCGTGACGCCAGCCGTAGTAATGATAACAATGGCATTATGCGTAACATCGCCATTAAATTATCAGATGCTGATATTGAAGCTGTTGCACAATACATCACGTCATTAAAATAATAATGGCTTGGTTGCTTCATTAGCCAGTTTCTAAAAAAAGCAGCGTTTATCGCTGCTTTTTTTTTCATGGTACTTTTTCATAACTGACAATTAAATAGCCAGCGAGCAAGTGAATGGACAACTAGCAATTAAATGGACCACAAAATAAACCCAGCTTTCTTTGTCGCTTGCCAACAATGTGATGCACTTTATGACAAGCCGCAATTAAAACAAGGACAAATAGCCAAATGTAATCATTGCGGCAGTACCTTAATAGAACGTAAGGTTGATTCCATTGAACGTAGCTTTCACTGGTCTCTTGCTGGTTTAATGTTAATGTTACCGGCAATTTTGTTACCGCTCATGGGTATTACCTTGGCAGGACAATTTCATCAAGCCTCATTATTTGATTGTATTTTGGTATTGATTGATCGTGGCTTTTTTATGATTGCTTGCTTAGTATTTCTCTTTGCTATTGCCGTGCCCATTGTCCGTCTAGCGGGTGCACTTTATATTTCCTACTGCTTTAAATTTAATAAACTAAAGCCATCTTTATTGAATTTTTTCCGTGCTTATCATCATCTTGATAACTGGGCTATGCTCAATGTTTTTATGCTAGGTATCGTCGTTTCTATGTATAAATTAATTGATGATACTGAACTATCGATAAATCTGGGTTTATTTGCTTTTGTTTTCTGGTTAATTTGCTCCACTATGTCTGCTGCAGCACTCGACCAAGACTATATTTGGGATAAGTTAGAGCGGGCTTTTCCAAGGAACTGTGCTAATGAACACAGCTAAAAGCAATGGTTTATCCTTATGTCCTAAATGCCATAAGTTAAATAGTTTACAAGCCGAACCTCAGCAGTGTAGTCGCTGTCATGGTATGTTTTACCAACGTAAGCGCAACAGTTTACAATACACCTTGGCTTGGAATGTTGCCGCCCTATTAGCTTTTATTCCGGCTAACCTTTATCCGATAATGATTGTCTATCAATTTGGTATTCCTAGTGAAGCCAACATTTTGTCAGGCATAGGCGAATTTATTGATCTGGGTTTATACCCGATAGCGATTATAATATTTACCGCCAGTATCATAGTGCCGCTAATAAAAATTATTGGTTTATTTGTGTTAGTTTATAAAGCACATACAGGGATCCGTTTAAAACCAAATAGACATAGTAAAATTTACCATATACTTGAGTTTTTAGGCCCTTGGTCAATGCTTGATGTCTTTGTTGTTGCTTTAATGGTTACCGTGGTAGAGCTTGGCTTTATTACCTCGGTAGCTGCAGGTCCTGCGATAAATTATTTTACCATTACGGTGATTTTCACCATGTTTGCTGCCAACAGTTTTGATCCACGCTTATTATGGGATAAAGCAGCGGATAAGAATACAGCAAAACAAGCACACTTACCGTCAGCAAACTTGCCCGACACTCTACCAGCCACTTTACCAGAAGAAAAAGGATAGCAATGACCAATAACAAAGATATTGCCGCCTCTGAGCATAATCAACAACCCAAGAATAACCGTGCAGAAGTTGTTCCGCGTCAGGGGATTTCTATTATTTGGTTTGTGCCTTTTATTGCGCTAATTTTTGGCATATGGCTTACGGTAAAAGTGGTTGCTGAACAAGGCACCATTATCACCATAGAATTTGATAATGGCTCTGGTATAGTGCCCAATAAAACCGAAGTACGCTATAAAGGTTTAGTCACTGGCTTGGTGAAAAAAGTTGTGCCTTCGCCAGACTTACAAAGTGTTATTGCCGAAGTGGAAATCTCGAAAGACTTCGCCGAATATTTAACCGAAAACACCCGTTTTTGGTTAGTCAGTGCCGATATTTCCCTGCAAGGTGTCTCGGGCTTAGATACCCTCATTTCCGGTAGCTATATTACTATATTACCGGATACCCGGAAAAACATGGCGAGTCAGAAGCACTTTATTGCCTTAGCTGAAGCCCCGACATTAGATATGTCGACCCCGGGTTTACACCTGATCTTACATACTGACGTTTTAGGTTCTATTAGTGAAAATTCACCGATAAGCTTTAAACAGATCCCTATTGGCTATGTTACAGGGTATCACTATATTGAAAGCAGTAAAAAAATTGCCATCAATATTTTTATCAAGCCTGATTTTGCTCACTTAGTAAAAGAGAACTCGCTATTTTATAACACCAGTGGCATACAAGTTACAGCCTCACTCTCTGGTGGCCTTAAGATCACTACCGATTCTTTAGCATCCATTATGGCCGGGGGCATTGCCGTAGATACCCTAAGTTACCAAGAAGAATTATCGCCAGCAAAGAATGGCCAAGAATACCCCTTACATGCTGACTTTCAATCAGCGGAAATGGGTCATGAAATCGAGTTAATCCTAGATTGGAATTCCGGCATAGATCACAATGCGGCCATTTTATTTCAAGGATTAACCATAGGCGTGATAGAGTCATTCAGTAAAATAGACCCTGTCAGGAGAAAAATTACTGCCATCGCTAAAGTGAATCCCCGTGTGGTGCCTTACTTAACGGAGCAGTCACAATTTTATATTGTTTCACCACAAATTAGTCTTACCGGCTTATCTAACGCTAAAACCTTATTAACAGGTAGCTACATTAGTATCAGACCCTCATTAGCAGGTAAAGCCAGTAATAAATTTAAAGTTTTTAATAGTAAACCGCCTTATAAATATAGTGAACCGGGTTTGCACTTAATACTAAAAAGCAATGATCGCCGTTCTTTACAGGTCGGTAGCAATGTTTATTACAAGCAACAAGTAGTTGGTAACATACAAGCCATTGAAACTACGGCCCCTGAACAGCATTTAATACATATACATCTGCAAAAAGAATTTAGTCATTATGTGAATAACAGCAGTCGTTTTTACAATAATTCCGGCATTAAAATCTCGGCAAGTTTACTGGGCATTGATATTCAAGCGCAGTCATTACAAACTATCTTAACCGGTGGTATTGCCTTTACTAATACGGATGGCAGTCAGGTTAAGCCGAAAAATGCTGTTGATAATGGTGATAGTTTTACCCTCTATGCCAATGAAAAACTGGCTGCACAAAATATTGCTTTCACGCTAAGTATCGCGCTAAGTGAAAAAATCACCACCAATACCCGAGTTTTATATCGTGGTGTTGAAATCGGCGCAATTCACCACATTAATATCCTCGGTGAATACCAGCAGCTGCAAGTAGGCTTATTAGCTAAATATCAGTATATATTAACAACAGATACCCAGTTTTATTTAGTTAAACCCAGCTTAAGCCTTTCTGGTGCTAGCGATACCGAGGCATTATTCGGCGGTAGCTACATCACTTTTAACCTTGGCCAAGGTGCAAAACAAACGCAGTTCACCTTGTTTAACAAACCACCGATAAAATTAGCCAGCGCCCCAGGTTTACAGCTTACCTTAACCACTGATCACGCCAATGTGGCGACACCGGGTAGTGCTATTAGTTATCGCGGCATAACCATTGGTCAAGTAGACCATGTCAGCCTAGATAAAGCGGCCGATAATATTAAAGTCAGCATTACCATAGATGAAGAGCATAAAGACCTAGTGCAAAGCACCAGCCGTTTTTATAATGCCAGCGGTATTACTATCTCTGGCGGCATAAGCGACTTCGTGGTTAAAACTGAATCTCTTGATGCTATTTTACGTGGCGCTATCAGTTTTTATACTCCTGAAAATGCGCTTACTAGCTCGATAACAACCAGTGCGCCCGTTGCAGAGTTGACCAGCTTCACCTTATTTAAACATGAAGAGCAGGCAAAAGATGCCGGCCAAAGCATAAGCATACATTTTAACGATTTTTCCGGCTTAAAAGTTAATACCAAGGTGGTTTATCAAGAACAAACCATGGGCATAATTGAGCGTTTGATTTTTAGTGAAGATAAGGCCGGCGTTACCGCACTGGTGTTATTAAATGATCTAGGTAGCCAATATGCGCGACAAGGCACTAAGTTTTGGAAAATAGAACCAGTAATTGGCTTAGTCGGCTCAAAAAATATTGCCGCCTTACTTGAGGGTGCTTTTATTGGTTTATTACCCGCTCATTCATCTCAGGCTAAACAACTTGAGTTTGCCGCACTTGAACTCGCACCTACCGTTGAGCAACTAGCTTACGGTTTAAATATAAAATTAACCGCTACCCGTCTTGGCTCAGTACGTGTTGGTAATCCTGTTTTGTATCGTCAAATTAAAGTCGGCAAAGTGATTGGTATTGATTTATCACCTAGCGCGGATGAGGTAAATGTTTTTATTAACATTGCCAAACGTTACACGTCGCTGGTGAACGGTAAAAGCCAATTTTGGAACACCAGTGGTATCAAGATTGAAGCCGGAATTTTCTCTGGCATTTCTATTGATTCTGAATCAATAGAAACCCTGATTGCTGGTGGTGTCGCCTTTGCAACACCGGAGTTTGAGGATGAAAGTAGCAAGTTGCCACTAAGCTTTATTTTGCATCAAGATCTTGATCAGGATTGGTTGGAGTGGCAGCCTAGGATAGCCCTTAACCAACAAGCGGCAAAAGTTGAGTAAAAGCATTACTTAATTGCTTACATTTTTATTGCCGACAACGGTTTAATTTGGCGACTTTCTCATTTATGTTAACTTAACTCCTGTTAAGTTAAGTGAAATAAAACACCAATGAGTAATCGCCTTACCGCATTATTAGCTAACTGGCTGCCAGAAAAAGACTCATGCCAGTGGGTACTGGCTAGCATTATTGAAACGCAAAGATCTTCTTATCGTAAAGCTGGTGCCATGATGCTTATTAACAGCCAAGGCAAAAGCTATGGTTTATTAAGCGGTGGCTGTCTTGAAGCAGATTTAATGCGCCAAGCGCAAAAGTGTTGGCATAAAAACATCAGTATTACTGTCTGTTACGATATGCAAGATGACAGTGATATTGCCTGGCAGCTAGGCATAGGTTGCGGCGGTTTAGTGAAAGTATTACTACAGCCTATCACTGCCGATAATAATTACCTCGACTTAGTCACTTTAAAAAGCCAACTTGATAATCGAAACGCTTGTTTTTACCATATTGATACCGGCAATACCCCAAGCACCTACCAAAGTAAGAACCAAGTTTTATCAAAACCAGTCAGCTGCCTTGAACCTTTACTTGCCATTAAACCAGCACCTGCCTTGGTTATTTTTGGTGGTGGCTTAGATGCTCAGCCCCTGGTTGACATAGCACATACCCTAGGTTGGTTTATTTGTTTAGTCGATAGTAGAACCGCTTATGCTAGAGCTGCCTATTTTAGCAAGGCGGATCTACTCATCAATCAAGATTATGCTAGCCTAGCGCAAAACCTGTTGTTACCCAAAGCCGATGCTGTGGTGATTATGCACCACAACGTTTGCCTCGATGCTCACGCCTTACAATTGGTTGCAAGCCAAGCTAATCTTGCCTCAGCTAGTTACTTGGGCTTATTAGGTCCTCAGCATCGCACAGAACAAGTACTGGAAAAAGCAGGATTAAACTCAACTGACTTTGCTAATAAGTTAGCCAGTCCTATGGGGTTTGATCTTGGTGGTGAGCTACCCGAGTCCATTGCGCTAGCCATCTTATCGCAAGCACATGCCAGTATAGAAAACGCTTCTGGCAAGTCTTTGGGTTACTTCCATAGTCAGTTAAGCACTAACAACATCAGCAGCATCACGAAAGTAGTTAAGCATGCAAGTTAATATAATTTTATTAGCAGCAGGAAAAGGCCTACGCTTTCAACAATCAGTTCCTAATCAAGTAGGCTGCGGGAGCATTAAACAGCTTGCTCAAATTGATGGTAAGCCACTAATTACCTATAGCATTGAAAAATTACAACCTTTACTTGAGCATGCTGGCGTTAACATTTTATATGTCACCTTAGGGGCAAATAAAAATGTAATAAAGTCCAGATTACCCGCGGAGGTTTCAGTCATTGCCAGTCAACATTGGTCACAGGGCATGGGTCATACCCTAGCAGAATCAGTGCACTCGATTAAAGCTCATAGTAGTCATGTGTTAATTGCGCTGGCGGATCAAGCATTAGTCACCACTGAGCATTATCAAGCGTTACTTAACGCCAGCAAAGCCCAACCTAATAAAATTATTGCCACCCGATGCGATGAACAATTAATGGCACCTGCTATTTTCCCGGAAAAATACTTTCCGCAACTGCTAAAACTGCAAGGAGATAAGGGCGCAGGTAAATTATTACAACAACATGCCAATAAATTTGATGCCATCACTTGTGCAGAGGCAAAATTCGATATTGATACCTTGGCTGATTTAGAGCAAGTCAGACAATACTTACAAAACGCTCAAGCAGAGAATAACTTAAGTGAAACAACATCTTAACACTGTAAAAACCTGGAGCCAGTATGATCAAAATAACCCTAAACAAAAAGCCTATTGAGCTTGATGTTGATCCACAAATGCCACTACTTTACGTCCTGCGTGATGAGCTAAAACTCACCGGCACCAAGTTTGGTTGCGGTGCTGGACAATGTGGCGCTTGCACCGTGCACGTTAATGGTAAAGCTATTCGATCTTGTGTGACCCCGGTATCGGCTATTGCTGAGCAAGAAATTACCACTATTGAAGGCTTAGCCGATAAAAACGGTAACTTAGGTGAAAGTGCCGTACAAGTTGCTTGGCGCGAATTCAAAGTACCCCAGTGTGGATATTGTCAAAGTGGCCAAATGATGAGTGCTGCGGCGTTATTGCAAGATATTCCTCAGCCAACCGATGAGCAAATCATTGCACACATGCAAGGTAACATTTGTCGCTGTGGCACCTATAAACGCATTAAAGCGGCAATAAAGTCAGCGGCGACTCACTCTTCCGCCCGTCAGTTTGCTAACAAAAAGCAAGGAGCATAACCATGAACTCTATTAAAAATGTCAGTCGTCGTGGCTTCTTAAAAGTTGCCGGTATTTCAACTGGTGCCTTTGTTTTAGGTATTAACTTACCCCTGGCTAGCGCACAAACCAAATCCTCGAGCAGCACACTCAGTCATGAATTAAATTTCTTTGTCAGTATTGCCAGCGACTCTATGGTGACCTTAGTTTGTCATCGCAGTGAAATGGGCCAAGGCATTCGCACCAGTGTGCCGCAAATTATTGCCGAAGAGCTAGAAGCTGATTGGCAAAAAGTGATTGTGGTACAAGCTAAAGCCGATGCAAAATACGGCTCGCAAGGTACCGCAGGCTCAGCGTCTATTCGTAATCATTTCACCAGTATTCGTCAAATAGGCGCAGTCGCTCGTGAAATGTTAGAGCAAGCTGCCGCTAATATTTGGCAAGTACAACGCAGCGCCGTTAAAGCGCAACAGCATTTTGTTGTTCATAACGCTACCGGTGAAAAAATTAGCTTTGGTGAACTTGCCAGTCACGCCGCCAAACTCACCCCGCCGGATAGCAAAACCATTAAGTTAAAAGCCAATCGTGATTTTTCACTCATTGGTAAAGACGTCAAATTAACCGACTTAGACGATATTGTTGCTGGTAAAGCGCAATACGCCCAAGATATGCAACTGCCTAATATGCTTATTGCTACGATTGTCAGACCGCCAGTCGTTGGCGGTAAAGTTATCTCTTTTGACGCCAGCGAAGCCTTAAAAGTAACCGGCGTGGTTGATGTTATCGCCCTTAAGCCGCGAAGTATCCCGGTGGCTATTAATCCCTTAGGTGGTGTCGCGGTATTAGCCAACAATACTTGGGCTGCCCTTGAAGGTCGTAAAAAGTTAAAAATAAAATGGCAACATGGTGATAAGCAAAGCCACAACAGCAGTGAATTTAGTAAACAGCTGGTTAAACAAGTGCATCAACAAGGTGAAACCGTTGCCAGTAAAGGCAATGTTTATAGCCATAAATATAATGACAAAAACACCTTAGAGGCGACTTATACTGTGCCTTACATACACCATGCGCCAATGGAAACACCTGCCGCTACCGCCATTGTTAACGGTAATAAATGTACTATTTGGGCCGGCACACAAAATCCACAGTGGGCTAAGAGTACTGTTGCCCGTGAGTTAGGACTAAGCGAGGATGAGCACGACAATATTGAGCTTAATGTCACACTAATGGGCGGCGCTTTTGGTCGTAAATCTAAGGCTGACTTTATTGTGGAAGCGGTTGAATTAGCGAAGGCCAGTAAACGGCCGGTAAAAGTAATTTGGAGTCGTGAAGATGATATTCAGCATGGCTATTATCATTCAATCTCAGCCAATTACTGCAAAGCGGAACTAACCACTAATGGCAGTGCTGATCATTGGATAAGTCGTAATGCCTACCCACCTATTGGCTGGTTATGGAATGCCGAAGCTAAAGTTCCCAGTGATAGCCAACTGGCCCTTGGCTTTGGTGATATTCCCTTTGCCTTGAACAATTTAAGCATCGAAAAACATGCGGTCGACTCTTTTGTCAGACCGGGTTGGGTACGCTCAGTTGCTTGTATTAATAACGGCTTTGCACTGGGCTCTTTTGTCGATGAACTCGCGGTAAAAGCAAAGTTATCCACTAGGCAGATGTGGCTAAATTTACTCGGTATCGATCGCCATGTCGACCCTAATAAAAATGGCTTCAACTACGCTAATTATGATTTAGACTTAACTGCTCATCCAATTGATACCAAGCGGATGAAAGACCTAATCAACTTAGTTAGTGATAAGGCCAATATTGAACAAGCACTACCGGAAAACCAAGGTTGGGGCATCAGCTTTTTACGTAGCTTTGGCTCTTTTGTGGCCGCAGCAACGAAAGTTTCAGTTGTTAACAATAAAGTCACCGTACTTGAAATGCATACCGCGGTAGATTGTGGCATTGTCATTACCCCTGATAGGGTGAAAGCGCAAATGGAAGGCGCCATGGTATTTGGTTTATCCATTGCTTTGATGAATGAGATCTCAATAAAAGACGGCCGTGTTGAGCAAAGTAATTTTCATGATTACCCGGTAGCACGTATTGGCCAAGTACCGGAAATGCATGTGCATATTGTTGAATCTGACGCACCGCCGGGTGGTATTGGTGAGCCTGGTGTGCCACCGATAGCGCCGAGCATTACTAACGCTATTTATCATGCCAGTAAAGTGCGCATTAGGGATTTACCGGTGAATAAAGTCTTTAGCGTTTAGGAAAAAATCGTGTTAACACAAATGCTGTTAGCGCCATTTATTTTATCAATTAAATAATTACTTATACCATTTTCATTAAGTTTGTGATTTTGTTGTGTGTAGGGAAAATAAATCAGGGCAAGGCGCTCAATTGACCAATAGCGGGCTATTGGGATTGAGAGCAACGCCGCCTTGGAGTATTTTAACCAGCACAAGTGGGCAATAATTTAATGAAATTGGTATTACTTAACTTGAATAACTTACGCTCTAAAACAAAGCCCATAATCCCGCTCGCCAATACTTGCAACCAGGCATTAATAGCTCTGGGTTGTTGTAAAGGCATTTCATGCTTCGCCTTGCTAAAAAAACGACTACCCCCGGCAACCAGCTCTGTAAAAGAGTAACCTTTATTTTCAGGGATTAACTTTATTAAAACATCGCTACGCTGCGCCATAATCACGCTTAACTGGCGCGTTTTTGCATCTTTTTCATTACGATCTTTACTATCAAGAAGGCCACGCCATTGCCAAAAAATATCGCTTGGCTCACCCGCTAGTACCATACCACCTGAGTGGTATTCATACAGGGTTTCATTAATAACCTTGGCCTAGCTGAGCCAAGGTTATTAAGTAAGTAACAGCGAGTGCGCGATACAGCACTCGCTTTTTTCTGCCCAAAGAAAACCGCCCAAATAATAAAAATGCATAAAATTCACTTTATAAGACACTCAATGGTTGACAAAAGCGGCTATTTGCCCGAACATATAGCCATCTAAACGCCCAAACACCCAAAAATAAATAAAGAAGAAATATTTTGACTACGCACTCAGAGCTACAAGCCAGATATAATGATATTAATCGCGGTGTCTACTTTATCGGCACCACACCGCCCAAAAGTGATACCCCACTTGATAAAGTGGCTGAAATTGCCGATAAGCTACTTGAACGTGTTAGTGATATCGACTTTGATGGCCTGATTGTTTATGACATTCAAGATGAAAATTCGCGTATTAGTAAACCCAGACCTTTCCCATTCAAATCAACCCATGACACTAGGCTTTATTCTTCTATATTGAATAAAAAATCTAATCGTCCAGTCATTACTTATAAAAGCGTGACTCAATCCAATAGTGATGACTTTAATGAATGGGCAAACGAGGCGTGGCAGAAATATGGCGTCAGAGATGTAGTGCTGGTAGGTAGCCCATCAAAGGATAATAAAGTTTCCTTATCTTTGGCTAGTGCATATCAAACGTTAGTCGATAACCCCCATGATTTTTTCATTGGTGGTGTTACTATTGCTGAGCGCCATGCTAATAAGAAAGATGAACATCAGCGCTTAATTTCCAAACACCAACAAGGCTGTAGTTTCTTTATTTCTCAAGCCATATACAACCCACAAGCAACCATAGACTTGCTTACCCGTTATGCCATTGAATGCCAAAAACAAGGCTTAAAACCACAACGCTTGATCTTAACATTCTCCCCCTGTGGTAGTGAAAAGACCTTAGAATTTATTGACTGGTTAGGCGTCAATGTTCCCGAGGCGACCAGTTTACGTATTCTTAATGCCAAAAACCCTTTGTATGAATCAATTCGTATTTGTGTCAATAGCTTGCAGCAAATTTTAGATGCCGTCATCCCTTATGACTTACCTTTAGGTTTAAATATTGAGAGCTTAACTAATCGTAAAGAAGAAATAGACGGCTCAATTTTGTTATATAAGTTATTACGTTCAAAAATGGACAATTTTTTAGCGAAAAAAGAATTGGCGGCTTTAAATAAATAAATAATAAATATATAACACCCCGCTATTTTTCCAAAATAACTCATCGTTATGATGAGTTATTTAAGCTATTCATTGTCCTTAAGCGCTTCAGCGATAGCCTTGTTTGTTAACCCCGCCGCTGAGAAAATGACCGGTTGGCAATCAGCAGAGTTACTCGGTAAGAACATTCATGAATATCATCACCATAGTCATGCCAATGGTGAGCACTACCCTAAAGAAGAATGCCATATTTCCCAAACTATGCATGACGGTATTGAGCGTAAAATTACCAATGAAGTATTTTGGCGTAAAGACGGTAGCTGTTTTTCGAGATGTTAGCCAACAAAAGCTAGCGGATGACAATCTCAGAGCGGCATTGAAAAAAGTAAAAGATCTTACCGAGAAGCTGCAAGATGAAATTAATGAAAGCTCGAGTGGCTCGGGCTTAGAGGGTAACAGTAAACCATTTCGAGCTATGCTCAAACAAATAAATTTAGTCGAAAAAACCGACAGTACGGTATTAATTCTCGGAGAAAATGGCACAGGTAAAGAAGTAGTCGCCCGTAATGTACACCAACTCAGTCAACGCCATAACTCCCCCCTAGTAAAAGTAAACTGGTCTCTTACGCCAGCTTAAGCATAATTTTTACTGCCTTACTGGTCTGGGCAATAGATAGCCGAATTCCCCTAGAAGCCAATGTTATTCGTGATAGAACGGCTTTGTACCGCGTTAATTTTGCCGGTGTGGTCGAAAACACTTTCACTTTAAAAATTTTAAATAAAAGTCAGCTGCCACTGCACTTTACTATTAATGTCGATAATTTAGCGGGGACAGCAGTAAAGCTTGATAAAAAAGTACTTATTGGCGCTGGTATTATGCCAGAGTTCCCTATCACCCTGGCTATTGATGGCGATAAGTTGCCGCAAAAGATAACTCGTTTTAACTTTATTATTCAGGCTATCGAGCAAGCAGACATTGTCTTGCAAAAAAGTAGCGTCTTTTTTCGCAACTAACTCACACCCAAGCCAAAGCAAATGAGAATTGATTACATTAATTTAAGATGATAGGCTAATTTCATTCACTTACACTTTGCTAGTGTCACTGTCATTGGCTTGCCACTGGAATAACTCATCAAGAGGGCTGGCAAATATATCGCTTAGACAAAATGCTACTTCTAATGACGGTGAGTACTTGCCAGCCTCGATAGCCGCAATCGTTTGACGGGTTACCCCTATGGCTTTAGCTAATTGTTGTTGAGTCATCTCATCTTTTTCAAAACGCTTTTTTCTTAGCTGATTACTAATAACGCCTTTCGCTTTTTTACTCATGTTTTTCACCTTTACTATTTACCTTTACTGTTTACCTGTACTAGGCACATTAACTCTTCTGCTAAGCAGCTTTGCGGTACCGATAAATTTGTGTCGCCCGTAAAACAAACTCAACCAATAGGCCTGAAAACATTAAGCCGTGAATGAGAAAGTCGATGGGAGGGACGTTAGTGAAAAAGGGGTAATTAGTAATAACGCCTTGGCAAAATATATGGACAAACAAAATAATGATGCAAGTACTCAAGTTATAGTAAGCCCATCTAGTCGCTCTAGCTTCAATCACTTCGTCTCTTTCATCAATCAAAGAGATGTCTTCACCGTCACCATTCACCTTGCTAATAACAGCTAAAATGGTAAAAGCAATGATAACAAAAATGATACTGGCGATTATTGTGCTCGCCCATAAGGCAACTATTTGTTCGGCATGGCTGGCAAAGTTTCCCTCAAGCTGAGTGATACCATTGGCATAATACCAGGCGATGAATAGGGTAAAAGTCACACTAATCCATGCGGTTTGCTCACTAAAATTACTATTTTTAAAAATCATAGCTAACCTTCCTACCTTTACAATGTTAAGTAAACTTAACACAGAGTAAGTTTAAACAAACATAATGTCAAATATTATTAACATTGCATTATGTTAAGTTAACACTACTTAGTAAGTCGCTCAATCAGGTTTTACACTAATTTTTACTATACTTAGTGAATCCGCCCGTAACAACTAGGTAAGGATTATGCATTTTGATACCGGCATTTTAGTACTGGTATTTGTGGTGCTATCGCTAATAATTGGTGCTATCACCCGTGATGTCCTAAAAAACACCCCCATTCCCTATTCAGTGGCGCTATTGGTTATTGGCTTAGCGCTCGGTTTGCTCCAACGTAGTGGCATCTTCGCGCAATATATACCGTTAATGGAGCAAACTGTGCTGATGATCGCCGAAGTCGATCCACATTTAATCCTGTGGTTGTTCCTACCTATCCTAATTTTTGAAAGTGCCTTCGCCATGGAGGTGCATTTATTTCGCCGTATTTTTTCCCAAATAGCACTACTAGCGGTGCCAGGTTTGATGGTAGCAACCCTGTTAACCGCCGTACTGGCAAAATATGCTTTTCCTTGGGATTGGAGTTGGCCCTTATGTTTTATGTTTGGCGCCCTCATTAGTGCTACCGACCCCGTGGCTGTGGTGGCGTTACTGAGAGAATTAAGCTCGCGTAAACGACTGGAGACCTTGATTGAAGGTGAGTCATTATTTAACGATGGCACCGCGATAGTTTTTTTTATGCTATTTCTGTCTATGGTGGTCAGCCCGAGTGAAGTAAACATAAATCCACTATTCATTGCTTGGGATTTTTTACGGGTAGTATTTATTGGCGGCTTTATCGGCGCTTTCTTTGGTCTTATTGTCATTCATTGGATTGGCCGAATATTCAACGACCCCATGATTGAAATCACGCTATCTATCGTGGTTTCTTACCTGGCCTTTATGGTCGCCGAAGCGTTACATGTTTCCGGTGTAGTCGCTGTGGTGGTATTGGCGTTAATGTTTGCCAGCTTAGGCCGCACTAAAATTTCTCCTGAGGTCAGTGGTTTTTTACATCACTTTTGGGAGATGATGGCTCATATTGCCAATACTATTATCTTCTTACTGGTGGGCACCCTCATCGCCGGTAGAGTGCAACTAGATAATAGCCAAATGTGGTTTGCTTTGCTGATTTTATATATTAGTGTACAAGTTATTCGTAGTCTTTCGGTGGCGCTATTTATGCCATTACTTAAACGTATTGGCATAGGTATCACCCGAGAAAAAGCCATTGTGTTAGTTTGGGGCGGCTTACGCGGTGCGGTATCATTAGCTTTGGCACTAACCGTGGCACAAAATGAACTCATACCTAGAGAAATAGGTGATCAGATCCTGTTTTTATGCGCCGGCATTGTCGTACTAACCATGTTAATTAATGGTGGCAGCATGGGTTGGCTACTTAAAAAGTTAGCCCTTAATCGTTTACCCGAAGCAAAACAAGCCACAGTAGATAAAGCCAGTGGCGAAATAAATAAAACCCTATCGGCTATCTTACCCGAGATGATGGCCGATGAGTTTTTAAAAGGCGCCAATTGGCCACAAGTTAAAAAAATTTCCGGTATTCATGCGGTCAGCATCCAAACCCAAGTAGATAAAATCAGTGAGAAAGAGTTAATCACTGCCTACCAGCGACGTTTGCTCGAAACTGAACGTAAACATTATTGGACTCAGTTTGAACAAGGCACCTTGGGGGAAGGGGCGACCAACAAACTCGTAGCCTCGGTTGAACATGCCCTTGATGGCACACCCACCATAGCACCACGTACTGAACTAGAAAGTTTATGGCAAACACCGCCACTGTTAAATGCTTTAAAAAATATTAAAACAATGAAAAAATTCGCCCTAAAACTTAGCTTTAATCGTTTGTCATTAAGTTATGAGGTTGCCCGGGGCTTTATTCAGGCTCAAAGTGAACTTAAATCACATATTGATGAGTTAGCGCCCAACGATATAGCCGCTGAAGATGTACATGTTATGGTCGAAGATAACAAAAAAACGACAATGTGTTATATCACCAGTTTGCGCGAAGCCTTTCCAGAGATCATCCATAGCTTAGAAACTTACTCTGCTTGTCGATTGCTATTGTATCGCGAGCGAGCGGTTATAACGCAGCAACTAAAACAAGCGGTACTTGATAAACCCGAAGCAGAGCGCATGATAATGGCGGTGGAAAAACGCATGGCGGCACTCAATAAAGCGACCAATATTGAAAGCTCAATTTCTGGCGAGCAGTTAATCAAACAGCTCGCTTGGTTACAAAAACTGCCCAAAAGCACGCAAGATAAAGTTAACGCCATAATGCAGCACAGTATTTATAACTCCAATGAAGAAATAACCAAGGCTGGCAAGGCCTTTTGTGCCTTAGGCATTATCACGCGAGGTACAGTGGAACTAGTACGAGAACAAGATGGCAAAACAATTACCAGTGTCTTAGGTATGGGCGAAACAGTGAGTGCGATATCGTTACTCTCTGGCTTTTCTGCTGATACTATTAAAGCGACTTCCTTGGTGGATATTATTTGGTTGCCTGGTGAAAAAATAAAACCTATCTTAGCCACTGAGCCTGAATTATCACAAGCTATTGGTAAAATGATGCAATAAATTACCCCACACAATAATTAAGTAGCAACATACTTAATTAGCATGGCAAAACACATAAATACCACTAAATAACGTAAATAGCTCACCGGTATTTTGAATAAGCAATGAGAACCTAACCAAGCACCTATAAATTGCCCCACCATCATGAGCATGCCCAGTAACCAGACTACATGACCAGCAAACAAAAACACCAGCAGTGAGGCAATATTACTGGCAAAATTCAAGGTTTTTGCGATAGCCGTTGCTTCAAGAAATTTCTGACCACGTAAAGCTCGACCTGCCAAGGTAAAAAACGAGCCAGTTCCAGGACCCAAAATCCCGTCATAAAAACCAATGAGCGGTACAACAAACTTCTTATAACCTGCTGATGATACTCTCACCGGCTTATTCGCTTCATCAACCATTGGTGTGATTAAAAAATATATACCGATACAAGTAATCACCACGGGAATAATAACCGTCAGCATTTGTGCATCAATAAACTGAAGAATAACAGTACCTATCACCGAGCCAATGAAAGCAGATAGCATTAAGTATTTCACCTGATGCCAGCGCACTCGTCTACCACGTAACATCATCACGCTGGCCGTAGCTGCGCCCATACTTGATTGCAATTTATTCGTTGCCAATGCAGCTAAAGGCGGCATGCCAGTCATCATTAACGCCGGCAGGGTTAATAAACCACCGCCACCTGCCAAGGTATCAAGAAAACCGGCAACAATGGCGATGGTAAATAAAAAGAAATACATTTCAATAGTTAAGCTGGCAAACTCCACAACAGGTCCTCTAAATTTCAACTAAGTATCGAGCCAAACCACCTGAAGATACTGGTTCCTACCTGTCCAACGAGGACACATTTTCAATCAGCTTGGCAATACATCAACCAATAGCCGCATATGTTAAGCAAGTGCTCAACAATTAGCAACACACTAGGGGGCAATAATCGATTTCACCGAGGAAAATAAAGTGCCGGTTTTAGCTTAACTATGATGAACTAAGACTTAACCAATGAAGTGTGACTAGCCTAAGGTTTGAGATTATCAATCACCACAGAAGATTGAATACCAAGAGCATATTTATACGATAAAGCCCCCTGCCCTCAAATACATCCAAGCAACCTAACACAGGGGGAATTGATTTGAGTTAACCACCCCGAAATATTTGAGCCTTAGGCACACACTCAGTCCTTGAGTTGTAGTTCATTAACTTGTGAGGGTAAACTTTAAGACACGAAGGCCAAGTTGATCAGACAAGTGTTGTAATTGCTCACTAGACACTGATATTGTCTCAGACAAGTTAGCCGTATTCCTTGCTACTTCAGCAATTGACATCAAATTACGATTAATTTCGTGTACAACCCTAGACTGCTGCTCAGCGGCACTCGCTATTTGTCGATTCATATTATTAACAGCTTCACTGGAATTTTTTATGTCAGTTAATGCTAGCTCGACGTTATTGGTATTTTCAACACTGGTTTCTGCCTGAGTTTTGCCTAATTGCATTGCGGTTACCGCATCTGCTGCTAATGATTGTAAGCGAGTTACCACATTTTCTATTTCAAGTGTTGATTCAGCTGAACGTTTGGCGAGAGTTCTTACTTCATCGGCGACCACGGCAAAACCACGCCCTTGCTCTCCCGCCCTGGCGGCTTCGATAGCAGCATTAAGGGCAAGTAGATTGGTCTGATCGGCAATACTGCGTATATCGTTGAGCATGGCCTCAATATTATTACTTTCTTTACTTAAATTTTGAATTATCGTGCCAGAATTTTCAATGTCAGCGACAAGTTTGCTAAAACTTTTTCTATTTTCTTTGACCAGTTGATGCCCACGAGATGAAGCTTGCTCGGCAGACGATGAGGTTTTAGCGGCTTCTAAAGCATTAAACGCAACTTCAGCAACAGAATCACTGACTTGAGTCATGGCCGATACGACCAGTTCGCTGTCGCTTAACTGGCGATTAACACCGGCTAAAGTATGCTCGCTTGATACTTTTAAATCTTTAGATGCTTGTGCTAGCTCTAGCGAGGAGTTTTTTACTTCC
The DNA here is from genome assembly GCF_002207865.1 of Colwellia marinimaniae. Lineage (GTDB taxonomy): Bacteria > Pseudomonadota > Gammaproteobacteria > Enterobacterales > Alteromonadaceae > Colwellia > Colwellia marinimaniae. The sequence goes on along the minus strand of NZ_BDQM01000003.1, from coordinate 197,730 downwards.
GTCATCAAGCAATCAAACTCAGCCATCATGTCATTATAAGTTTTTGCCATTGTGCTAATTTCATCATTACCCGAAATCGACGCCCGCAAGCTTAAATCTTTTGAACTTGCCGCTAAAGTCATTAGCTTAGATAAATCAGTAATACGTTTTGAAATACCATTGGCTATAATAATTAGTGCCAACATGACTAATATGATTAAGCAAAGACCGACTACTATGTCGTTTAACTGTTTTTTAGCCATATATTGTTCAATATTTTCAATAGAAAATTGTCTAAATGATTTTAATAGGGTTTCACTTTGATGAATGATCGCCCTCATTTCCCCAAGAACACCTTGATTGCTCGTTAAACCAAATTTCTGTTCAGCCCGCACTAGCTGGATAAATTGTTGTTGATAATTATCTAAGGCTATATTTGCTTCTTCCTTAAAATCACGGTCAATTCTGCTATTGGTTAGTTTAGTACGCATAATATCTATACGTTTATTAAACTTTTCAACATAGTTGATATCGCGTCTTAACATGAAATCTTTTTCATGTCGGCGTAGCATCAACATAGTGCGCATTAAGCTATGGATCTGTAAACTTTCACCTGCTAATTTTTCACGCGCTATCAGTAAATTTTCAATGTGATGTACTTCATTTCTTAATGAACCATACAAACCGTCTTTAGCATGAAGGCCAACTATTTGTTGCTGCTTCACCAGCATAGAAAATTTGTCGCGGTAACTTACTAACACCCTTTTAAGCTCATCAATCTGTTGATTCGCAATATCAACGGACAATAGCTGTTGCTCTACTTGAGCGAGAGTAAGGGTGATTTTGCTGAATGTTTGCGTAAACTTGGTTAAATATTTAATATTTTTTCTGGCGATAAAATCTTTTTCATGGCGCCGCAACATTAACATTTCAGCTTCAAGTTGCACGGTTTGTCGAGAGATATTGTTGAATTTTACCAAGGTTGCCGTGGCTAAATAATTATAAGTGATCAATATCACAAAACCTATTGCCGCTAATATTGCTAATAAACCCAACTTCCATTTTATATTCAAACGATCCATAGCAAGTTCCTTAAGGATCTGTATTTGTTACAGAATGATGATTATTGTGTTTCGATAATACGACAGTTTTGTTACAGTTTTATTACACCACAAGCTCAGGATTTATATAATTTTATCTAAAAGTAACAAATAACTGCCGTGTTTTTAGTACAGTTAAAATGAAGTTAATTAGACTTAGTGGTAATGATCAAACAAGGCGGCGCCGCTGCTGCTGCAAAAGAGTTATCCCATCAGGCAAAGCAATGACAAGAGATGTTAAAACGCTTTAAGTTAATGGCATAGTCACTGGCAAAGACCAAGCTTGATAAAAAGCATTACGGCTAGCCGATGAAGATACTAATGCTCGCGAGTAACGAGATAACAATGGCTAATGGCGGCACTATTTTCGCTCGGTAGGTTAATAACAATATCAGTAATAAAATCGCTATGGTCAGTGCGCCAAATAACAATGCTGGGCCAATAGACCAACCAAACAGTTCGACACTTAAATAGGCCGTGAACGACAATAATAGCCAAGCCAATGGTCGTAAAAATCGCACCACAAGGCTAGAAACCTGATGCGCTAATACCTGCTCTCTATGTTTACTCATGGCTAAACAAAACAGCACCATGGCAGAAAAACTTAAGCTGGTTAACACTAACATTAGCACTGTTCCTTATGCGCTTGCTGCACTGGCAATAAGCTGCCACTAGTTGCAGGTAATTGCGCTTTACCCTGTTTTACTCTTTGTTTACTTGACTGCGTACTTGGCCGCTTACTTGAATTGTTACTTACTTGTAAGGCTTTAACTTTATAAGCGGCAAAGGCAAAACAGCTACCAACCAATAGTAAGGTTAAATCAAAGCCGGCTAGATTCCAGTCTTGCTTACTAAGGCTATTAAATAAGTGCTTATCTGTGGTTAGTGCATTCACTAACGGTAGCGCCAAATAAACTAGGGCCGCCAATTGTAATTGCTCAGACCAAGCTTTAGCCGCTGGCCGAAACGCTGGATAACTTAATAATATTGCCCAGCTAATAAACATCACATGTGCTTCCCAGGCCGCACGTCCAACCATATCAAGGGGTAATAAGCGATTGGCATAAAAATATAAGGCGATGGCAATAGGTAAACCAACAATGGTACCGATATTTAATTGCTCAACCAGGCGATAGCCAAAATCAGGGCCATTAGGCTTTTTCATCTGTTGAGGTTTACGCTTGGTGGTCCACAAGATTAAACCTGAAGCAATCATCGCTGTGCCGATAAGGCCGGTGAAGAAATATATCCAGCGGGCTATGGCTCCAGCAAACTGGCCTTCATGCAAAGAGATAAAGCCATTATGAATCATACCTGCGGCAGTATACTCTTTAGGTTGCTGCGTTATAACTTCGCCAGTAACAGCGCTTATCATCACTTCATCGGCAGGATTATAAGTAATGTCGGTTTCATGACGAACAAACAATACCTGAGCATTAACATCGTTAGCAGCAAACATTTCTACGTAACTTAATTCATCCCCTTGCCAAGCCGTTTTGACCTGCTGATATAGTGTTGAAATATCTAACATATCAGCAGCTTGGTTTGCTTTTTCTAAATGGGCGGTACGCGGATATATCTCTTTGCGCATTGCACTATATTCATCTTCATTGGTTTGTAAGTTGCTACTTAACACCATATAAGTAAAGAGGAAGAACAGTAAACCGCTATAGGTGATCATAAAGTGAAATGGTAGGGCTATAACACTTAAGACATTGTGAATATCTAACCAGCCAGGTAAGACTTTTTTCGCTCTGAAAGTAAAAAAGTCGCTGAATATTTTTTTATGAATAACCACGCCGGTAATAACCGCAAGTAACATCAGCATAGAACAAAAGCCAACTAACCAATAGCTGATATCGGTTGATAAATAGTGCAAGCGATAGTGCATTCGATATAGTAACCGACCACCGCCCGTAGCTCTGCTTTCGACCTTTTCTCCTGTCGTTATATCCAATACTTTTGTTATGTATTGACCTCTTTTTTTTCCTGGTTCAGGCTCATGTCGCCAACCGACACGTAAATTTTGATCACGGGAATTGGGTAAATAAATATCCCATTCATCAATACCTGCAGCATGTTTATTAAGGTATCTCTGCGCAGTGTCGATTAACTTTTCATTGCTAATATTATGTACAATAAATGGTCTTTCAGGCTCCATCCACCGGGTGATTTCCTGATAGAAATAACCCAAAGTGCCCGTTAGAAACATAAAAAATAACATCCAACCGACAATAAGGCCAACCCAGGTATGCAACCACTTCATTGATTGTCTAAAGTTATCTTTCATCAGCTAGTTACACCAGTAAACTGCATCAAAAACCAAGTTGCGACGGTAAAGAAAATAGTTAACTTGATTAAGCCTAACCAGGCTTTACTTACACTTGCGACTGAAAAAACCCACATAGCGGCGCAGGCATAAACGATAAAAGTCAGCATCAAGCCTATATGAATGGCTTGGTATTTCCCTACTGCATGCAAAAGTATCTGACTAACAAAAAGTGAACTGGATGTTGCTAAGACATAGCCGCCAAAAAGAGCGGCGAATACCCGAGAGACCAAGGGCCAATGCGGACTAGATAAATGTAATTTATTGATAAGGTAAGGCACAATTATTCCATAGTCATTGAGCGAAGATATGTTCTTCGATAAACTAGACAAGTTATTGCCACATCATACACACAAATATAAATAGAAACCATTCTCATTATCAGGGTGACGTCGAAAAACCACACTCGCTTGATGGAATCAACAAATTGCTTGCTAGATTCATGTAAAAATGCAATTTATGGTACATTAGTGGACAATTATCATTGAAAAGAGCTGCCAGTGAATATTCAACAAAAAAACGTCCTATTATTCGACCTTGATGGCACTTTAGTTGATAGTGCGCCAGATCTCGCCTTAGCGCTAAATAAAACCCTACGACAGTTAAAACAGACTGAATATAGTCAACAAACGATTCGTCATTGGGTCGGTAATGGTGCCAAGACATTAGTTGAACGGGGATTATCTGGCTCAGCAAATATTAGTGAGCAATTAGAGCCGGCACTGGTAAATGACGCTTTAGGCATTTTTCTCCAGCATTACCAAGATGGCTTGTGCATTGAGTCAACCCTGTATGACGATGTAAAAGAAGGCTTATTAATATTAAAAAGCTCGGGTTTTCGCTTGGCTATCATTACCAACAAACCCGCCGTCTTTATCCAACCTATTTTATCGGCTTTAGGTATAGGTGGACTCTTTGAAATCCTCATTGGTGGTGATACTTTGACTGAGAGAAAACCCCACCCTGCCCCGTTAAATTATGCCTTAGAGCAACTTAAAGTGACCGCCGAGCAGTGTTTAATGATTGGCGATTCTAAAAACGATATCTTAGCGGCGAAAGCTGCCAACATAGACAGTGTCGGCTTAACTTATGGTTATAACTATGGTGAAGATATTGCTACATATCAGCCACAGTGGTGCTTTGACACTTTTAACGAACTACTGGCAGCCCTGCAGCGTTAACACTCGCTAATTTACTATTACTTACGTTAACTTACTCTAGGCAGGGCGCTACAGGTTCTTTGCCAAAGCAATAGGGTAATCACGCTGTTTGGCTAAGGCTATAGCATGTTCAGTGACTTCGGCAGCAGAACATTGCAGGCTTATGGGGAAATAGTGTTCCGTTAAATATTTGCCCAGCTCTAACTCGGCAACTAAGCCGCACTCGACTAGGTTTTTCAATATAGCATCGGCAGCGGCTAAGGCCGATGAGGCTTTAACAATTTCTGCGCGGGCGTAATGTTGACCATAAAAAGAGACATCAGCAGTACGTAAATCTGCATCTTCTCCTGGGATTTGCTGAGCACCAAATAACGGCTTTGCCGCTACCACTGCTGTGCTAAAAGCGGGGATAAACTGGGCAATATGGGCAATAGACCCTAAGGTTCTATTACTTATCAGCTGCTCAGGCCACTGTTTATCAATTTTTTCGATAAATCGTGGTGCTAATTTTGGCTGGGCACTTTGCTGACAACTGGCCACTAGGCCTTGGTCAAACAGGGTAATGTCTTGGGTCATACCATGTAGTTGAAAATAGCCATCTGGGTATGGCGTTAATTGCGCCATCCCTTGCGGAGTACCGCGCTCGCCATAAAAGACAACCTCAGGCCATAAGCCTTGGCATTTAGACCAATGAGCAACATAAGCGGCTTTAAACTCCACCATACGTTGCCGCTTAGCACTTACCATGTCATCAATTTCACCACTTTTAAAACCACAGGCATTAATCACATAATCATAATACTGATGGCTAATAACTTGGCTCTGTTGGTGCTGAGTTGACACTTGCCAACCTAAAGAATTTTCTTGCTTAGTAATAGCGATAACTTGGCTGTTAGTATGTAAATGACAGCTGGGCAAACGCGCTATCGCTAAATTGGTAATAGCAGCAAAACGAAATGCTGATAAGCCATATTCTTGTACTAACAGCACTGGAAATTTAAGACTGTCTAATTCAACATGCTGGGCAAAGGCGACTAACCAATCACTGTCATTTTTTGCCACGCTTGGTAATGGTATATCAAGCAGTGCATCAAGCTCTGCCCGCGAGTAAAACCGAAAGTAATGCTCTGGTTCACCTAGTACCTTGTTGCTCTCATCTTGAGCCACTAGCTCAGCATATCTGGCGCGTAATTTTTCTAGGCGAGGTAATAGATCTTCTGGTTGGCCATGATCCGTTTTAGGCAGCGCAATAAGTGTCGGGCGTATATTGACACTGTGTGGATATACTTTCACGGTATCTATCGATTGCTGTAATAAAGTAAGACACTGCTGATCACAAATCTCACGATACAAGTTACCGCCAGCATGTAAATGGCAAATAGGTGGGCCATTGACTAAACTGGGGCCTTTTTCTATCAGTGTGGTGTCTAAGCCGAGTTCAGCAAATCGTAAAGCTATGGTGGAGCCAGCAACACCACCACCAATAATGGCAATTTTAGCCTTTGAGCTTAGTATTGATTGATTTACTGCTGGGCTTGCTTGGGATTTATTCATAAAGGTAACAAGATAATGCTTTCATAGGGGGATTTTACTATCCTGAGCGTTACTTTCGTAGTGCTAAAAGATAAATAATTATTATTCGTAGGTGTTTTTATTTTTACAGCGAATAAAACAGGTGTCATAAAAACTGTTACTCGGCACTATGATTTAACGTTTGTTGCTGTAGATGACCTCTAATACAAGCATTACAGACACAACTTATGTTTCTAAGATGAGTAGGAATCTTTGCCAAAAGTGCTTCAGCTACTTGGCTATTCATACACCAGCAACCACTGTTAGCGTTAACATCGCAACGATTATTTTGCTGACATAAAGGGCAAATACTATCATCATTTTTAGATGTCATAAAAGTTCAGTAAATATGTGTGTTAGGGGTAATAGCAAACGGTGATATTAACAGCTTTACCCGTGTTAGTACGTGTTTTAATGCGTATTTTAGCGCATAAAAAAACGACCCTTAGGTCGTTTTTTTTCATTCATTTTTGTATCTACAACTTACCTAAGCTACATACACTCATGAACTAGGCAGAAAAATCATTTGCTTTTTTGCTGCGGATTTTAGCCATAAAAGCAAAGGCTAATAACATAAGTAACCCTGTTGCTGGCTCTGGCACACTAGTAGGACGATTAACACTAACTACACCAGCAACGATATCATTGGCACAAGACATGGCCCAACTAAAGGCTAATTGTGAAGCATTTTGAAAAGCATCAATGCCACTGACGTTAAAGCTAAAACTGATCACATCATAATTATCATAATTAGCACCCGTGTTTTGTCTATCAACAGACCAAGCACTTTGTTGACCTGTACCTGGAACGATATCTCCAGCCATGACTTGGCCCTCTTGTACGCTGCTAGAATTATTATGAAATTCTTTTGCCGTTAACGTAGAGCTGATTTCAGTTAAAGTACCGGTATTATCCCAGTGACTCTTTTCCCAATATTTCTGACGTTGTCTATCCGCATCAGACAAAACAAAAGCATAGTCAAAAGGTGAATTAGCACCATCAGTGCCAATAAGTAAATCACCTAAAACAATGTTGCCATTAGATTTCCATTGCCAATCTGAATCATATTGCCAACTTGAACCAGTACTATATTCATTATTGTAATCAACAAAGTTGGTATAAATATCAATAGTAATTAAACCGTCACTTGCCCATTTTACATCCATTTTGTCAATTTCATATTTCCAACCACCAACGGCATCATTATTTGCATCATCAATCGTGGTATTAACAAAAAAATCAGCGGCGAATAAATTAGCCGATGAAAATAAAGCAGTTACTGCAAGAATTTTAAATACATTTTTAATTAAAGTCATAGTCTTAATACTTTATCGCTTTGAGAGTTAATTACCGGTTAACCCGCCATTTATAGCAGTTTAACCATTTTCTTATATTACATAATACAGTAAGCAATTATCGTACCATAAATTCAATGTCGCCATTTAACAACACCTTAAGCATGTTACCTTGTTGAGTTCAGCGGGTAAAGTTTTCTGGTGTAAAAAAAACCGACAATCATTGTTAAATTTTTGCTAATTAATTTATATAAATGTTTTTTAACTAAGTCACTATCAATGTTACTATTTTAATAATTAATGTCTTGCAATAGATTTACAGTTAAACCTCAGGCAAAGCACCTAGTAAAGTAAACTAGTATGCATACCCCCCTAAAAACAGATTATTAAAATCGGTATAACATGAATATAAATAATAGCTTAATAGTTGCTTTACTCTCTCTCTCGTTCATTACACCTTTAACATTGGCAAACGAAAATCTTGATGCCAGTTATGAACAAGCCTTAATTGCTTTTCAAAATGATGAGTTTGCTAGTGCTATTATCCATTTAAAAAATATTATCCAAGCCAACCCTACACATATGCCATCGCGGGTGTTAATGGCACAAATACTCATAACTCAAGGCAATGGCTCGGCAGCACAAATAGAACTCGATCGAGCCAGAGATGGCAAGGTTGATAACGACCGATTAATTACCTTGTACGGGCAAGCTTACCTTTTACAAGGAAAATATGACCAAGCGTTAGAAATAGCGCAACTTGGTCAGCGTAACAAGCAAATTGAAAATGAGTTATTACTCATTAGAGGACAAGCATTTATTGGCAAAAAACAATATAAACTAGCTGATAAAGCGTTTATTGCCGCACTCAGTATGAAACCTAAAAACCAGATAGCCTTATTAGGTAGAGCACAAATTGCTTTTCAAGAGTCCAACGTTAATAAAGCACTCGCTTACATTGATTTATCTCTTAGCAGTGTTAAACCATTTATCAATGGTTGGGTATTAAAAGCTAAAATATTACATCGCTTAGGCGATCGCCAAGGGGCATTACTTGCTATTAATGAAGCGCTCAAGATTAATGATAAACACTTGTCCGCTCGTTTAACCATAGCTATGCTGCACATTGAGTTGCAAGAGTATCAACAAGCCGTTGCCCATGTGGATTTTATTCTGGCGGAAATTCCCAATGAACCGAGAGCGGGTTATTTAAAAGCCATTATCAATGCCAGCATGCCGAATAATAATAATGCTGCTAACAACAAACTCACCGAGGTAATCGCCACCTTATCCGCAGTACCACCTGAGGTGATGAAAAACACCCCTGATTATTATTTTTTAGCTGGACTGACCAATTTTCAATTTGGTAACTTAAATGATGCCCATCGCTACCTAAGCTATTACCTTAATTATGTTGAGTATGATATTGATACTGTACGCATGCTCGCCAGTATTGAAATACAACAAGGCGATTTAAATTCTGCCCGTCACTTACTCATCAAAACCAATGTTGCTCGTCCAGGTAATGCTGATATTTTAACACTGCTTGGCTTAACCTACTTACAATTAGAAGATAGTGCCAAGGCACAATTTTACTTTGAAAAAGTAGTGGATAGTTACCCCAATTCTACCGTTAGCGTAAGTAACTTGGCGCGCAGTAAAATGCAATCTGGCGATTATAAAGCAGCCATAGAGGCCTTATCAGCCATTAAAGATAATAAAATTAATGGCACACAAATAAAATTACTCTTGATTGATGCCTATCAAAATACCCAAAAATATCCTTTAGCTATCGATATTGCCAAATCCTTGGTAGCAGAATTCCCCCAAGATAGCTTTTTTCAGCAACGCCTAGGCATGCTCTATGGCTTAAACAGAGAACTCGCGTCAGCAAGAGCGGCCTTTGAGCAAGCTTTGGTGTTAGATAAGGCAAATATTATTGCTATGGTGCATTTAGCTCGCATGGATAATATTATGGGTGACTATGATAAAGCACTGAGCTTCTTGGAAACTAAATTAGCCTTGTTTGATAAAAATATTTTACTGATGACCGAAATTTCTGACAGTTATTTATTCAAAAAAGATATTGAAAATGCCCAACTTTGGATACAAAAGTCATACGCACAAGATCCTAATGATTTTTATGTGGTGCTCAAGTTAAGCCGAATTTTAGTTAAACAAAACCAGCTTGATGCAGCCATAGATTTAATTGATGAATTTATTGGTCATAACGCTAAAGAGCCACAAGCGCTACTTACCCTAGCAAAATTGTATCAACAACAAAATAAACACCCGCAAGCGGTACTGGCATTAAGAGAATATGTGGAAAAATCTCGTCGTAAAGAAAAAGCACTGATTGTTTTAGCGAAAGCGCAATTACAAGCCAAAGATAATATTGGCGCAGTAAGGTCTTATAAAAAGGCCATCATCGCCGATGATAAATATCTACCTGCTTATATAGGGTTGGTTAACCTGACTATTAAAAACAAAAATAAAGCATTTGCCTTAAGTTTGATCTCATCCATTGGCGATATAACCCAGAGTACTAGCCTAACAGCAGTATTTAAAGGTGATTTATACCTTGCCTTAGGTGATCACAAACAATCGATAAAATTTTATCAAAGTGCGCTAAATAAATCTGCTCAAAAGCAAGCCATACTGGGTTTATACCGCAACTATCAGCAACAAGAGCAAGTAAGTAAAGCCATCAAGCCATTGCAGCAATGGTTAAAGAGCTACCCCAATGACATGTTAGTCGCCATCGCTCTTGCGGATAGCTATAAAGGCAGTAAACAATTAACCAAGGCGGCTGAACATTACCAGGCATTAATGGTGAAGTTTGGGCCATTACCTATTTTATTAAATAATGCCGCCAGCATTGAATTTACTCTCGGCAATACCGAGAAAGCCAAGCAATATGCTCAACAAGCCTATGATTATTTACCCGAAAATGTCGCTATTATTGATACCCTTGCTTGGATTAAAAGTCGGTTGGGTGAACACCAACAAGCGATTGCCTTATTTCGTCTCGCCCTTAGCAAAGACTTTGATAACGCCGAAGTAAAATACCACATTGCAGTAACCCTCTATGCCTTATCAAGAGAAGTAGAAGCAAAGAAGTATTTAATTGAAGCCATTGATAGTGAACAAACTTTCCCGGAAAAAACAGCTGCTGGTGCTCTGTTAAAACAATGGTAGCGCGTTAACTTTACCGAGCTTTATTTACAGCTAAAAAATGGCACTTAGCACAGCATAAAGCTAATTAACCTGACGGTTTTATCGATATAAAGCACTATCGACAAAAGCTTGCGTAAGCTGCTGATATAATTTATCTATTGTCGGTCGCCCCGTAATCTGTTCAAAAAGCGTGGTATGAACCTGCGCTTTTACTCGCTCTGTTTTAGCAGATAGTTGATAACACAAGTTAACTGGCTTGATGATCTCATCTAATAACACATCAATAAGAATAAAGGCTTGCGCTAACACTATCTTGCCACCGCCTTTTTTCAAGATAACCCGCTGCGCGGTGCCAACAATTTTTTTACCGTTAATATTCATATTGTAATCGCCATCACAGTAGGAAAACTCAGTAGCATGGGTATGGCTTACTAGGTTAAATTGCTGGAAAAAACCTTGTAAAACTGTACATAAGTTTTCATAGGCTTGGGGGATCGAATACGGCGTATCACTTGACCACAGATAAAGGTGCGATAGGTTAATCACACCTGGGCATTGCGGCACAGGTGCACCGCCGGTTTTACGCGCATGCAAAAGCCATTTATCGGCTAATAATTCCGTTTTAAGCGCATCAGATTCAGGCCATTTTTTTCCGGCAGGTAACACCAAGGTAGCTTGCTTAGCTTGCCATAACATTAAGCACTGCTTAAGTTCGCCAGCTTGTATTTGTTTTATAAGCTGTGTTTCTTTATCAAAAACATTAGCAACTGAAATTTGTTGATAGCGTAGCAGCTTATTAGGACTCATATTTACTTCTTCTGGTATTGCTCTTCATATTTAACCGGATATCTTCAGGAGTCTTCCTCATGCATTTGACCGTCAATTAACATCATTTGCTCAGCAGACTTCTCATTATGTTTAGTCAGGCTATAACTGCCATCAAACATATTTTCCAAAAAGATACTTTCCCCTTCACTGGTCTGTAACTGTTTTAACACTTCATAAGGAAGTTCAACCCCCAAACTAGCGCCAACTCTTTGTATTTTTAGTTCAATCATAATAATACTTCCGCTTAATTGCCAGACATTATCACGGTTATAGAGCAATGCTATAACTCAATGCTGGGCACTCGATGTAATTAAAATTATAGCTGGCTATTGTCGGGGCACAAACCCGAGCTAACATCACGAAAGGCATTAACTACTTTTGAGCAGTAGCCTTACAGCCATCAAAAAGTCGGTTACAAATTTTAACACGTTAGGCAGGGTATGCTTGGCTTGTGCTAGTGTCTAGTATCCAGTTTTACTGTAGCATAGTCAGTGGGAAACTTATGATGAAAAGCAAGTAAAAACAAAGCGTAACATTGTTTATCTGGATAATTTACTAAAGGAAATGACTTGTGATTTTGTTATTTACCAGCTATATAATAAAAACGAAGAATAGTTTTGTTTTCATACAATAATCCGTAAAACTACTCCTCTGCTGACTTTAGCGCGTAGGAAAATACTCCAGTAGTACTATTCGTCGTAAGTAACCTGTTAATCAACAATCTTAAGGGAAGACATGAAAACAAATATTATTGCACTGGCTATCGCCACAACCTTAATACCACTAATAGCTTGTGCTGGTAGTGGCCATGACAACGTTGCCGACAGCGTCATTAAAAAGCAACGCGCCATGCTTGAGAAAAATACTGACGGTAAAGGCTTTGGCCCACAATCTCCACGAGATATCGATACCATCAAGGGTAGTAATGCTCGCGCGTTTACTACTGCCCCCGCTTATACTGCTATGAATTTATGTAATATTCACTTCCATAAAAATGCTGAGCATAAAGGGGGTGAGTTTGCTAAATACGCGGGTAATGGTGATGGTCACGGTTTTCAAAGCGGTTTCGTTTACACTGGTAAGCTAACAGCAAAAGAAAGCAGTACTTATAAAAGTAAAGTTTGTCCAAGTAAACATGGCGGCTTATATTCAGGTGATACCATTGAAGTTCATTACGTGCATTCAAGCGCGCAAGTAATGCCTGGGCCAACATTAGGTGCTTGTTTAAGTGAATCAATCATGAACCCACAATTACGCGTAGAAACGCAAGTATATGTATTGGTGAATGATAAAAATGCTTTAGATTTTAGCAAACTCACTAAACATGGTGCTAAAAATGGCTATCAACAAGCATTTAATATTCCAAACAATACCGGTAGTGCCATTCAATATGCGGGTTCAACTACGGGTCCTGGCTACAACGAAAAAGGTTCACCGTTACAAGTTTCTTGGAGCGTACGCCCACAAGTTGCCAAGGTTAACATTGCCACCGTTGGCAAGTGGTGTGAAGGTAATGCCTTTAATGAAGATCACGCTCATGGTGTAAGAAACCTAGTGACCAATACTAAGTTATTATCGGCAATGTAGAATAAGGAAGTTATTATATTTTCTATTATAGGGGAATTGCAGTGATGCACTTCCCCTTTTTTTTGCTATTAATAAGGAAGTTTATTTACTAAATTATAGCCCTAAATTCGTTACATGTAGTCATTATAACCACGGACTAACCTTTGCTTTATAGTCAGAAAATTCTACTTTAAATATCGCCACAAGCGCTCTTTCTTCAGGCACAATTTGAAAGCGTTGAATGTAAACGATATACAAGGCAATTAACGCTATGCCCCAAGCTGATCCTAAATGACTAGCCCAAACAAATAATAATGCAACAAAACCCACATACATGGGATTACGAGTAAATTGATAAACACCCGAAGTAACCAGTGAACTGGCGGTATCAGGCTTGAGCGGATTTACCGTTGTTTTAGCTAATCGAAAAGATATTGCACCAGATAAAGCAAAGAATACGCCTGCGAGAACAAAGCCCGTAACCATCGAATATACTGTAGCAGGTAGCGCTACAGTAGCTGTAAAATTGCTTAAGCCCCACATAGCCACAGCAATTAATAGTGCAACTAATGGTGGTGGTATCTTGTTCTCTAAAAACTTCATTATTATCCTTAATATTTATTACTGTCTATTCAGATGATATTTCATAGCAACTTTATGTTTCAGTAGTTCCATTGTTTTCACCCCATAATGAATGCCTTTATTGATAATGAGAAGCAAGGCCCTACCTATGCTATTCAACTTTATCAATTATATAAAAAAGGTGTCATGATTTTTTACAACACCTATAAAAGTATTCGTTATTAATTTGGATATCTCTGTTAAATAGCCAATTCCAGTAGTACACAGCACACAACGAAACACTTGGTACGTTTTTTGCTTTACAAGCTCAATGGCATTATAATTTAATGCCATTATTTTTATTAATAAGGATATATATAAATGAACAAAGCTTTTTCTAACCTACTAAAAAGTGCTCTAGTTATTGCATCGTTATCTCAGGCAGCACATGCAAACATCCTACCTAGTGACACTGATTTCACTTTTACTTGGACTGCAATTTGTGGTGATTGTAATTCAACGATGGGCCTAACTGATCCAACTCAAAATATCGAAGTGTCTGGCTCTATTGTAATAAATGGTTATACCCCAGGGGAAGCGTTTATTATAGACAATAACAACCTTGTATCATTCTCTTACGATGGTCCATCTATTCATATAGACGCCTTTACATTATTTAATAATAACAATACTGCGGCTAGTAATAGTATTTTGGAATCTGGTATTTTTGCTGTTTCAGGCTCGATAGCTGCTGATCAATCTAGCTTTGAGCTAGACTTTTCCCACACTATATGGGAAAAATCCGGCACAACATATTACGAATATCAACAAGGTTTAAATGCTTACCCATCTAATATGGATATTCACTTTGGACAAGATGGAGCATGGGCCTTTGATATTCAGGGACATCCATGGGATTTTGGTGTAAGTGCAGTTATAGCACCGGCATCAAATTCAGTAACAGATATACCTGAACCAACTACACTTGCTATTTTTGCATTAAGCCTTATGGGTTTAGCATCACGAAAATTAAAAAATAACGCTTAAATATTTTCCGGTCCTTTTAAGCATCTGCCATTTGTCAGGTGCTTTTTTGCTTACGTAGCAAATTTAACCACTCTACTTAGATTGAGCAAGCATCAAAAAAAATACCTTTTGGTGAGTTTTCGGATTCAGTTATCGCAGTAACTACAGTAATACTATTTACTCCTGTTACTCGCAATAAGCTAGTTATAGAGCAAAGCTGTCATTTAATATTTTTCTCACTCAGTTTTTCACAAAGCACTATGCGTATGTTAGCCAGTAGTAGCTCACGGTAAGTAGGACGGTAGCAATAAAAAATCGCTGCTGCCCCACTAGTTATATAATACCTGTTATTTTGCCAACACTTGATAAAGTGCCGTCATACCGGCAGCGATATGATCATTAACATGACAGTGATACATCCAAATGCCCGGATTATTAACCGTCATATCTAAGGTTTTCATCGACGCTGGCAATAATTCCACCACATCAGTTCTATGGCCATTGATCAAACCGGTATGACCATGCCAATGCGGGGTATGTAAATCAACTTCTGTGCCTAAGGCAATTAAATGCCAACGCACTTTTTCACCCTCAACCATGGTTAAACCAGGTAAGTTCGCAAACAGGTAACCGTTAATCATATGCATCAGGTTACCTTCAACAAAATCTTCATCCTCAGTAATGTCATCGCTGGCCGGAGCGGTCAGGTAATTTTTGATATTATCGGCTAAAAACCAGCTTTCATTTTCATTCATCACTGTATATAGATTGATAAACTCACGGTCAACATCTTTAGGTGAGCCATCAGCCTTAGCCATGCCTTTAGCAGTGATGACAATAGCGCCAATCAAGCCGGTATTAGAATCTCTGATGCTGTTAACATGAGAATGATAAACCCAGACTACCGAGCTAGTATCTGCTGGTCCTGGACCTGCAGTTTCTGGCACTTGCCAGTTATACGTATAAGTTTGCCCTGGCATCACTCGATCATCTAAATTATCCTTGCCCGAGGTACCGTCGTTGGTCGGAGAGCCTTCATTGGCCTTGTCGTAAAATACGCCGTGGGGATGAATGGTATACGGACGGGTGCCGTTATTTTTAAAGACGACTTTGATGGTATCGCCCACTTCGGCACGAAACAATGGTCCCAATAAACCCAAATGCTGCTCACTGGCTGGGCGTGCTTTTAACTGGCTAAAAGAAGCATCGGTATATTCACGATAAAGCGCTTTTTTATACTTGCTACCAATGGTATTTTCACTCGCTTTAACAAATACTTGCTGCTCTGGCATTAACGGCATATCCATCATTAAATTATGATGTTTTTCTGCATATTGCCATTCAATTTCGTCGGCAGCGACATAATAAAGTCGCTCAACAGCAACGGCTTGAAATGAAAATAAAGTCGCTAAAATCACGGTCAAACGACAGAGAAGAGATATGATGGTATTCATCTATTTATACTGCTAATTAATTAGAATTGCCCCCATAATAGCAAATACGAATAATTATCAATAGTACTTTATAAACTGTTAAAGCATAAATATGCCCAAGTAAGCTAGGGTGCGGGGTAAACTCAACGTTCTACCCCTTAACAATGATCTGTTCAAATGCTGCTACTGCTTGCTCTGGAGTTATGCCGTGTGATTGTTCCGCTTCAGTGATCGCAGTAACTACGGCAATGCTCTCGACACCAGTGGCAACTACGTCTATTGCCCGTTCAAGATTAATACCACCAATGGCAACCACTGGGATCTGCCAAGCATTTTCTGCTGGTCGCAAACTTAACACTTGCCTTAAGTTATCTAGCCCTTGGATTTGCCCAGTCATGTCTTTAGTTTTGGTCGGAAAAATTGCCCCTATGGCTAAATAAGACGGCTGTAATTGTTGCGCTAATATAAACTCATAACAACCATGAGTGCTGATACCTAAACGTATGCCAGACCGTTGAATGGCAACTAAGTCAGCATCAGCTAAATCCTCTTGGCCAATATGGACACCATAAGCACCATGTTTTATCGCCAGTTGCCAATAATCATTGATAAACAGGCGAGTACCATAGTTTTTCGCTAACGCTACCGCCGCAATAATCACTTGCTCTAACTCGTTTTCAGTCAAGTTCTTCACCCGTAACTGAATGATTTTCAAACCTAGTGGTAACAAGCGTTTTAACCAATATAATGAGTCAATAACCGGATAAAGACCGAGTATTTCTCCGTTCAAATCAAGTGAGCTAAACGCTGGTAACTCTTGGTATTGCCCACTTAAGTCATCAACAACTTCGGCGAAATGTTGCGCCCTATCGCTGCCATTAAGCGGCCATGCTTGTTGCTCAAAGGCGCCGTAATATTGATGTTTTTGACTAGCACTTACTGGTACTGTTGCCGCCAAACCTTGGTTAATAAAAGCTTTGCTTAGCATAAAGGCATCACGCATTAGATAACCTTGGGCAAGAAAACTCGCTAAGGCGCTGGCAAAACTACAACCGCCGCCATGACTATAATGCGTCGCTAATCGTGGTGAGTTCAGTTGATAACTAATTGTTTGATGCAGTTTTTCTTGGTTGTCTTGCTTCTCGTCACTGAGTTGATTGAGTTGATGATAACAATAATCACGGGCGTGTTTGTCATCAGCATGGCTATGACCACCCTTAATAATGATGCTGTTAATGGCAAAGTCTTGATAGATTTTTTTTGCTAACACCTCGACATCATTTGCCTCTGCTAGCTTAGCTAACTTATCAACACGGGCTAAGATTTTTGCTTCCATCAAGTTAGGGGTGATGACATCAACTATCATCAATAAAGGAGTAAGTTGCTCTAGGCTAAGGCAGCTAAAACTACCACCAACACTGGCTTGGCCAACAGGATCATAAACACTGATTAAGTTGGGCATGATGACTTTAAATTGCTTAAGCAATTTAGCTAGCCAATGAACTTGCTCAACATTAGCCACTAAGCCTATTTTGATCACTGACGGCGGTTTGTCATCAATAAGTAGTGTCGCTTGTTGCTGTAATATTTCAACAGAAACAGCGTTCACCGAGAGCAGCTGCTGAGAATTTTGCACGGTATTAGCGGTAATAAGATGACAAACTTCAACCCCTAAAGCATGACCGGTTTTAATATCGGCGGCTATACCCGCACCACCAGAGCAGTCACTGCCAGAAATAGTCCAGATTATTGGTTTTGGCTTTATAGTCATTTTTATTATTTTCTGCTGTTAATTATTTTAAATAAAAGGGGGTTCATGTATTTGAGTATTGCTAAGTGAACCCACAAGACGCGGTAAATCCATCCATGGACGCTCTACAACATCATCCCTGATGTTGAAGCTTGTGTAATCACATCAGCAAAAATCAAATTATTTTTCAACTTTATTTCTGCTTTTTAAATAACGAAAAAATAGCTTACTAGCGAGTTACACGGCTTGCAGTTGTAGTTCTCAATTACAAGGAAAAGCACGGAGTTGACGTTAATCAATGAGTCCTTTTGACGCCTTAATTTGGCATTACAGCAAAAAGTTATTTAATTCTGATGCCAGAATGGAGTATCGAGCGTCGGCGTTGACGGGTGGGCGGTCTGTCTTTGCTCCATGATACCGGCGACATAACCTTGCTCACCTGCTTGCAGTGCTTGGCCAAAAGCTTTTGCCATCAATACTGGGTTATCTGCCAGTGCCACCGCACTATTGAGTAATACGCCATCATAGCCCATTTCCATCGCTAAACATGCATCAGAGGGTTTACCGATACCGGCATCTAAAATCAAGGTAGCATCAGGTAATCGAAAGCGAATGGTCTCTAGGTTATAAGGGTTCATCAAGCCTTTTCCTGTGCCAATGGGAGAGGCCCAAGGCATAATAACTTGGCAGCCTAAGTCATACAGACGCTGACATACGACTAAGTCATCGGTGCAATACGGCAGTACTTTAAAGCCATCTTTTATCAACTGTTCTGCGGCATACAATAATTCAATAGGATCAGGTTGTAAGTTATAATCGTCACCAATAACCTCTAACTTAATCCAGTCAGTTTGACAAATTTCACGACTCATATGTGCCAAGGTGACCGCTTCTTTCGCTGTTTTGCAGCCGGCTGTATTTGGCAGTAAATGCCCATCAGTTTGTTTTACTATTTCTTGTAAATAACGCCAAATTTGTTGACCCGACTTTTCCGCTGGGTTCTGTCGCTTTAGCGACAGTGTCACCACTTGTGAGCCACTGGCCAAAATCGCTTCTTTCATCACTTGTGGTGACGGATACAAGGCGCTGCCAATCAGTAAACGACTCTCTAATTTTTGTCCGTAGATATTCAATGACATTGAATTTAGCCTCCTTGAATAGGCTGTAAGACATCGAGACTATCACCATTTTTCACCATGGTGGTGTCGTAATCTGTTTTACCAACAAAATCACCGTTAAGTGCCACGGCAAAAGTGCTCTGTTGCGGCTCAATAAAATGCAAAGTTAACGCCGAAGTAATACTAATATGGTTTTCATGGCCTAACGCGTACGCTTTTCCGTTAATATGAATGTTCATAGGAGATTCTTTATATTGATTCTTGTCTAGTTATTATAGGTAACATTTACCGGCAACTATTCATGAGAATAAGTCAGCATAAGGTAAAGCTGTTTCGGTATTATTTATGCTGTTTTCAATAACCGCCAGTGTTTGTTTAAGCACCACGGGGGCTATCAAAAATCCATGGCGAAACAAACCATTTACTTGAATAAGTGTATCTTGCACGGTGATTTTAGGCTGATTATCACTAAAGGCTGGCCTGCATTGGCTAACGTGTTGACGAATATTCGCTTCAGCAAAACCAGGGTGCACACTATAAGCTGCGCTTAATAGTTCCATTGCCGAGCGTACTGTCATAGGTGAATCATCATCGCTTTCAATTTCAGTTGCACCCACCACATAAAAACCTTTGCCCTTGGGCGCAATATAAAGCTGATATCTAGGATGCATCAACCTTACTGGCCGAGAAATATTGACCTCGGGTGCAAACAGCTGAAACAGCTCGCCCCTAACCGAACGTAAGTCCGCTAATGGAGCACAAGCACTATTACTATTATTGTTCGTTGCGCCGGTACCTCGACAATCAATCACTAAATCAAAACTCTGGCTGTGCTTTTCACTTCCTTGAAGGTAGGTCACTTTACTCCTGTGCTCACCGACATCAATACCTACCACCTGGCATTCACTTAACCAGTTAAGCCTATTGCCTGTACTGGCGTGTGGGCTTTCTTTTGCCAACTGCTTACGCAGAGCCACTAATAAACGGCGATTACCCAGTTGCCCTTCTTGTGGCAGGTACAAAGCGTGGTTAAAACTACGGCCTATTTCAGGTTCTAATTCAAGTAATTCAGCTC
Source organism: Colwellia marinimaniae (assembly GCF_002207865.1). GTDB lineage: Bacteria > Pseudomonadota > Gammaproteobacteria > Enterobacterales > Alteromonadaceae > Colwellia > Colwellia marinimaniae. Next base: position 177,761 of record NZ_BDQM01000003.1, on the reverse strand, counting down.
GATTTAGCGAATATGATACTTGCTCCGGATAGTTGTTTTTTAAGTGCCTAACAAAGCGCTGATAGTCACCTTTATCTTGCTCATGACTGACCATGATGGCGCCAGTTTGTTGAAAAAAGGTATGTTCATGCAAACTATCAAGCAAAGTCGGCCATAAACCTAATGACTCAAAACCCATACTAACAATATTAGGTGAACAATGAAGTGACTCACCTAATGGTGTTAATAAACCTGCGGCAGCATAGGCGGCACTCTGGTGGGCGAGTTTATTATCTTTATCAAATAAAGTAATGGTTACGCTTTGAGACTGTTTTTGTCGAAGCTGTTCACCTCTAAGCTGCTCATTACGAAGTAAGGACAGGGCGAGTAATCGTCCCATCAATCCTGCGCCAACAATGGCAATATTCATGGTTTATCTGCCTAAAATCTTTTTATGTCTAAAGCATAGTATTGACATGCCCGAAGCATTTGTTCGGGCAGTCAATGGATATCCGCTCAGAACCTTCGGATATGACTAGGTTGAGCTAATCAGCAAGTTGGTATAATTTACTACCACTCGCTTTAAATTCAGCAGATTTCTCTTGCATGGCTTTTTCAATAGCTTCATCCGACGTTATCGTTATTGTCTCATCAAGCAATTGAATTTTGATGGCATTTTTATCAAGATTAGCGGCGTACTCTCGTACTTCTTGTGAGATTTTCATTGAACAGAATTTTGGTCCACACATAGAGCAGAAATGCGCTACTTTGCCAGACTCTTGTGGCAAGCTTTCATCATGATAAGCTCTAGCGGTTTCTGGGTCTAAACCAATATTGAATTGATCATACCAACGAAATTCAAAACGCGCTTTAGACATGGCGTTATCACGGATTTGTGCGCCGGGATGACCTTTAGCTAAATCACCAGCATGAGCAGCAATTTTATAAGTCATCAAGCCTTCTTTTACATCTTCTTTATTCGGTAAACCTAAATGCTCTTTTGGTGTCACATAACAAAGCATGGCACAACCGAACCAACCAATATTAGCCGCACCTATACCGGAAGTAATATGATCATAACCTGGGGCTATATCTGTGGTTAATGGCCCTAAGGTGTAGAAAGGTGCTTCATCACAAGCTTCAAGTTGTACTTCCATATTTTCTTTGATCATATGAAGCGGTACGTGGCCTGGACCTTCTATGATGACTTGTACATCATGCTGCCAAGCGATTTTAGTTAGCTCACCTAAGGTGCGTAATTCTGCAAATTGTGCTTCATCGTTAGCATCGGCGATTGAGCCTGGACGTAAACCATCACCGAGTGAAAATGACACATCGTATTGTTTTAAGATTTCACAGATATCTTCAAAATGGGTAAAAAGGAAGTTTTCTTTATGGTGGGCTAAACACCATTTCGCCATAATTGAACCACCACGCGAAACAATACCGGTGACACGTTTTGCTGTCATAGGTACATAACGCAGTAATACACCAGCATGAATAGTAAAGTAATCCACGCCCTGCTCTGCTTGTTCAATTAAAGTATCGCGGAAAATTTCCCAAGTAAGATCTTCGGCGACACCATTTACTTTTTCAAGTGCTTGGTAAATGGGTACTGTGCCAATAGGTACCGGTGAGTTACGCAAAATCCATTCACGGGTTTCATGGATGTTACGACCGGTAGATAAATCCATTACCGTATCTGCGCCCCATTTTGCTGACCAAACCAGTTTTTCTACTTCTTCTTCAATAGAAGAGGTTACTGCTGAGTTACCAATGTTAGCGTTAACTTTAATTAAAAAGTTACGACCAATGATCATAGGCTCACATTCAGGGTGGTTTATGTTTACTGGAATAATGGCACGACCGCGAGCCACTTCATCACGGACAAACTCAGGGGTGATTTGCTCCGGAATGCTAGCACCAAAAGATTCGCCTTTATGTTGCAGCAGTAAGGTGGCATCTTTCACTTCTTCACGTTTTATATTTTCACGAATAGCAATGTATTCCATCTCTGGGGTAATAATACCTTGGCGAGCGTAATGCATTTGCGTAACATTTTTACCTTTTTTAGCGATACGCATTTGAGGTAAATTTTCAAAGCGAATACTGTCAACACCTTCATCGGCAAGGCGTTGTTGCGCGTATTCAGAGCTAGTTGAAGTTAACGGCTCGACATCACCACGGGCGTCAATCCAGCTTTCACGTAAACGTGGAATACCTTTGTGCACGTCAATATCAACATTTTCATCGGTGTAAAAGCCCGAAGTATCATAAACGCATAAAGGTTCATTTTTCTCATAAACGGCAGTATCTTTACTACCACTAATTAAGGTATCAGATAAGGTAATTTCACGCATACCCACTTTGATATCATGGATTTTACCTGCTACATAAACTTTTTTTGAATTAGGAAAAGATTGGTCGGAAACATTTTTTAAAAATGTTTCAGCCGCTGCACGTTTTTCACGTCTAGTTGGTTTTTTTTTGTCTTTTACAGCAGCGTTATTTTGCTCGCTCATGGTCGCACCTGTTTTAAAATTTTTAATAAAATAAAAAAAGGCGGAGTTTTTTAGCTAAAGATGAGGCAAAAAGAGCTTTGTTCTACATGGTAAGCACTAGGCTTGTATGAAAGAAAATTACTCTCTCTTGTTTCCTACGCAGATATTAATCTGATCAGGTTTTACGGATCCCGCTTACGCGATCTCAGCCTTTGGCACTCCGACAAGTATTGTTTTGCTAGCGAGGCTAACAAAACGTGAGCTGATTCTAACGTGGGCATGCACATGTTAGCAAGCAAATACTAATATAAAAACAAGATGATAAAATATTGCCAATAACTGAGCATATACCCGTTACCATTCAAGATGCATGTTTCAGAGTGCTTGAGCAATTTCAATTCAAGGCGCTGTGATGAAATAATGGTTGTTCAGGAGAATATACTCAGGATAATTGCTCCTGCATTATCCGTATAAGGTACTTCCTGTACCGTCTGCATTCTCTAATAAGCTGCATCCATGCAGCGTCATTATAAGTCACAGCAACGATGAAGTGATGTTGCTCAAACGCTTCTTCGATGGGTTTAACATGACTTTATACCGCGTTAAATAATGAAACCATAGAGTGACTATGCTGCAATTATTTGCCTTGCCTAAAGCCATATTAATTCCCACTGAAATCGAGAACTTTGAATGGTGACGGGTATAAGATAAAATAACTGCCCAACAGCAATTAGTCCTAAGGTAATACTAGTGATAACGTTAATCTCGCCAAATGAATTCAAAACAATCCCCTGGAAAAATGGTTTAGGTCACACCACAGAATTAGCCATTAGCGATGGTGGTAATTTAGATGATTTTGCTTGGCGGTTAAGTATCGCCAGCGTGGTAAATGACGGCGACTTTTCAAATTTTTCTGGTTATCAACGTAATTTAGTCTTAATCGAAGGTGCAGGTTTGACACTAGACCATCGTAATGGCGATGTAGATAAGTTAATACAATTACTGGATATAGCCCATTTTGATGGCGCCAATAAAACTCATGGTTCTTTGCTTAATGGCGGCATAAAAGACTTCAATATCATGACTAAACAAACAGCATTTTCAGCTGAGGTGAATTGCTATAGTGAGCGACAAAATGTCACCCTTGCCTTGCTAGCTGATAGCTTACTGTTTGCTTATAGCCTCACTGACACCATGATGGTTAACACCGCCGAAGGTAAAGATTGCACCGTGCCTGTTGGTCATCTAGTTAAGTTACAAGCAAAAAATTCTCCAGAAAATTCGCAGTTATTAAATGTCAGCATTAGCGGTAAGAATATGATTATTATGCAACTAAAAGTAAATGCTTGCCTTTAAAATAATCCTGTATATACTAACAGTAATACTGTGTAAATTTACAGGCTAATGCTATGATAAATTCAACAACCGAATTACGCCCGCTGACTAACCGCCAGAAGCAAATTTATGATTTAATCAAAGATAAAATCAAAGACACTGGCATGCCGCCAACTCGAGCCGAAATTGCTAAATTTTTTGGTTTTAAATCAGCAAATGCCGCTGAAGAGCACTTAAAAGCCTTAGCAAAAAAAGGCTATATTGAAATGCTTGCCGGCACTTCTCGTGGTATTCGCTTAGTTGAAGAGTTTTTAGAGCCCGAGGGTTTACCGCTTATTGGCCGTGTTGCTGCCGGTGAACCTATTTTGGCGCAAGAACATATTGAAGAGCATTATAAAATGGATGGCAATGTATTCCACCCAGCCGCTGATTATCTCTTACGTGTTAATGGCGAAAGCATGAAAGATATTGGTATTTTAGATGGTGATTTACTGGCGGTACATCAAACCACTGATGTACAAAATGGCCAAGTGATTGTTGCCCGAGTTGAAGACGAGGTCACGGTAAAACGTTATAAACGTGAAGGCAATATTGTTTATTTACATGCTGAAAATGCAGAGTTTTCGCCCATTAAAGTTGATCTAAGCAAGCAAGAGTTTCATATTGAAGGTATTGCCGTTGGTATCATCCGCAGTGGTAGTTGGATGTAAAATGCACAAAAACTAGGCAAGCTAGTGTGCTTAATCCCTAATATAACAAGCGCCATAATTACCCTTACCAATAATAGCATTGGCAGTAATTATGGTGCTTTTTTTTCTTCAAGCTAATAAATTTATTTTCCCCCTCGCTACTATTTTTTAATGCCCCTCTTATCTTTAACAAAGCTACTTCCCGTATAGCTCACACAGGCTTTAGAGCTATTACTCCATTGAATTGAATGACTTTTTTATAATTACTTAGCTATAAAATATTTGACCTCGATCGAATTTTAGCGTAATCCTATTAACAGTAACGCATATAAAACGAACATAAAAAGAATAAAAAGACGTCAATGTGCTAATACTGTCACACTAAATTTATAGTGCCATGCCAGATTACTCTTCACGTCAATAATTAACCTGATCTCGGGAGGAATACCCAAGGGTATTGTTTATTCGCCATCAATCGTTCACCATCGCGAAACCGTGGCTAAACCGAGATATTGTTAGTTTAAAAATAATAATTAATACCAACAAGATTAAGTAAGTGATCACTTAGCGAGAATTAAAAGGCTTAGAGGCAAGGCATTGATTGAAGAGAATGGTTATTCCCTTGTCAAAATCAATAACGCCGCATATATGCCTTTTAAACTCGCCCTTGGGGAGCTCATTAGCAAACTAATAACATCCCAAAATGAATAAAATATAGAATCCTATGTTTAAGTCATTTTGATTGTTCTAAGCTAGCTAATGAAGTTCTAAGTTGACCAGTTAATTATTCTTGTTGGTATAAACTACAGATATTCAGTTCAGTGGTTATGAAGTACTTTGCTGCACATCTGTTCTCTATGATTACCAAGAGGAGATGCCGTGTGGGGAAACATAAGCTAATTTGGCTAGTGTTGGTCAGCCTATTTACCAATTCAGCCTGGGCAGAAATGCAGTTAAACCTGACAAAAGGGGTTACTGCCGTTAGCAGAGATGTCTATGATTTACATATGCTGGTACTTTGGATTTGTACCGCAATTGGCGTAATAGTTTTTGGTGCAATGTTTTGGTCCATGGCTTTTCATCGAAAGTCTAAAGGGGCAAAAGCCGCTGACTTTCATGAAAGTACCAAGGTGGAAATATTATGGACGGCAATACCTATTGTTATTCTAATCGCCATGGCAGTACCAGCAACTACCACCTTAATCGCTATGGAAGACAACACTAATTCTGATGTTACCATTCAAATAACCGGCTCCCAATGGAAATGGCATTACAAATATTTTGATCAAGATATCGAATATTACTCTGTCCTGTCGACCCCACCCGAACAGTATCAAAACCAACAAGAAACTACTGCTATTAAGGGCGAGCACTATTTACTTGAAGTTGATAAACCTCTGGTGATACCCGCCAATAAAAAGGTGCGCTTTCTAATAACCTCAGATGATGTCATCCATTCTTGGTGGGTACCTGCTTTTGCCATTAAACAAGATGCTAACCCAGGCTTTATCAACGAGGCATGGACTAGGGTTGATGAACCCGGTATTTACCGCGGCCAATGTGCTGAGTTATGTGGTAAAGATCATGGTTTTATGCCCATAGTTGTGGAAGTAAAATCAGCAGAAGATTATGACATTTGGCTTAATGAACAACAGCAACGTATCGCCCAAGCAGCCAGTGCTGAACAAGCCTCGTTAACTACTGCCATGTCTAAAGCAGAGCTGATGCAATTAGGCAAAACAACTTACACCGCCTACTGCTCCGCATGTCATCAGCCATCTGGTTTAGGTTTACCGCCAGCCTTCCCGGCCCTAAAAGGCAGTCCAATAACTACCACAGGCACAATACAAGATCACATCAATATAGTGTTTAACGGTAAAACAGGCACGGGCATGCAAGCCTATGGCAAGCAATTAAGTTTAAAAGAGCTAGCTGCGGTGATCACTTATGAGCGTAATGCTTGGGGCAATAATACCGGTGATTTAGTGCAAGCATCTGATGTAAAGTCTGCTGTTGCCTCTTCTGTTGAAGGTAAAGCACAAGAGGCCACAGCATCATTAGCAATTGAAACTGCAGTTGAAGAAGCGGTAGAGATAATAACTGAAGAAGTACCAGTAGAGGATTTATCTAAAGTGTATAGCCATGATGAATTAATGACAATGGGCGAAAAAGTCTACTTAAAAGCTTGTGTTGCCTGTCATCAACCGACAGGGGCAGGCTTACCTCCGGCATTTCCTGCGCTTAAAGGCAGTGTGATTGCGACGGGAGATATTACTGTTCATTTAGATATGGTGATTAACGGTAGTAAGAAAAATGCTGCCATGACTGCTTTTGGTAGTCAATTAACCAAAACCGAAATAGCCGCAGTTGTGACTTATGAGCGTAATGCTTGGGGAAATAATACTGGTGATTTAGTACAACCTGCAGCTGTTGATGCTGCTAGTGCGAAGTAGGGGATATAAAATGACTACAGACGTTATAGAACAAGATTCGCACGACGAACATCATGTTGAGCATAAAATGACTGGCATAAAACGCTGGCTCTATACCACTAACCATAAAGATATCGGCACACTTTATTTATGGTTTTCTTTTATTATGTTTTTAACCGGCGGCGCCATGGCAATGGTGATCCGTGCTGAACTATTCCAGCCTGGTTTACAATTAGTTGAACCTGATTTTTTTAACCAATTAACCACAGTGCACGGTTTGATTATGGTGTTTGGCGCAATTATGCCCGCCTTTACCGGCTTTGCTAACTGGATGATACCTATGATGATAGGGGCGCCAGATATGGCACTGCCGCGCATGAATAACTGGAGTTTTTGGATTTTACCTTTTGCTTTTATCATTTTACTGAGTACATTTTTTATGGACAGCGGTGCACCCAATTTTGGTTGGACCTTCTACGCACCATTATCGACCACCTATTCTAACGGCAGTACTGCATTTTTCGTTTTTGCTATTCATATTATGGGGATATCTTCCATTATGGGGGCAATTAATATTGTTGTTACCATAATGAACATGCGTGCCCCAGGTATGACTTACATGAAAATGCCGTTATTTGTCTGGACTTTTTTCATTACTGCCTATTTATTGATTGCAGTTATGCCCGTACTCGCGGGTTTGGTCACCATGCTACTGACCGATACCTATTTCGGTACCAGCTTTTTTAATGCCGCTGGTGGTGGTGATCCGGTGATGTTTCAACATATTTTTTGGTTCTTTGGCCACCCGGAAGTGTATATCATGATATTGCCAGCCTTTGGCATTGTCTCCACCACTATCCCCACTTTTTCTCGAAAAAGATTATTCGGCTATAGCTCAATGGTTTATGCCACCTCATCCATTGCTTTACTGTCATTTATTGTTTGGGCACACCATATGTTCACCACCGGCATGCCATTATTTGGTGAGCTGTTCTTTATGTATTGCACCATGCTCATTGCGGTTCCAACGGGGGTGAAAGTCTTTAACTGGGTAGCAACCATGTGGCGCGGCTCATTAAGCTTTGAAACACCTATGCTGTTTTCCATCGCCTTTGTTATTTTATTCACCATAGGCGGTTTTTCAGGCTTGATGTTAGCCATGACCCCCGTTGATTTTCAATATCATGATACTTACTTTGTTGTTGCTCACTTTCATTATGTGCTGGTTACTGGCTCATTATTTTCAATTTATGCTGGTGCCTATTATTGGTTACCTAAATGGACCGGCCATATGTACAACGATACCTTAAGTAAATGGCACTTCTGGTGTTCCTTAATATCAGTAAATTTATTATTTTTCCCCATGCACTTTTTAGGTTTAGCGGGTATGCCGCGCAGAATTCCAGATTATGCCCTGCAATTTGCCGATTTTAATAAGTGGGTCAGCATTGGCGGTTTTGCCTTTGGTTTATCGCAATTGATTTTCTTAGTGGTAGTGATCAAATGTATTCGCGGTGGCGAAAAAGCAGCCGCCAAACCTTGGGAGGGTGCCGTAGGCTTAGAGTGGACAGTAGCCAGTCCAGCACCTTATCACACTTTTAGTACACCACCCTCGCAAAAAGACATAGACAATATCGAACCGCAGGGCATTAAATAATATGAATGATACCGAGCAAAACCAAGCGGCGACTGAAAGCCGCAATAACAACAGCAAGACGGTAAAGAAACTGCTACTTGTGGTACTTGCTATGTTTGGTTTTGGTTTTGCCCTGGTACCTTTATATGATGTTTTTTGTGATATTACCGGCTTAAATGGCAAAACGAATAAAACGGCTGTGGCTTATACCGCCACGACTATTGACAAGTCTCGTACCGTTACCGTGCAATTTATTACCCGCAATGCCCAAGGTATTCCATGGATATTTGAGCCTGTCATTAATGAAATAACTGTTCATCCAGGGGAAATTACTCTGGTTTCATTCTATGCAAAAAACAAAGCAAGTTATGACATGACCGCACAAGCCGTACCGTCAGTTTCACCTGGCTTAGCGGCAAATTATTTTCATAAAATTGAATGTTTTTGTTTTACTCAACAACCGCTCAGGGCCGCAGAGGAAGTTGAAATGACCTTGCAGTTTTATGTCGATGTAGAGTTACCCGAAGATATTAACACCTTAACTTTATCTTATACCTTGTATGACATAACAGAGAAGTCGTCATAGGGTTCACTGAAAAAGGGATAGAAAATGACTAACAAAGCATACGAAAGTTATTACGTACCCAGCCAAAGCCACTGGCCAATCATGGGTGCGGTGGCACTCTTTATGATTGCCTTTGGCGCGGGAAACTTTGTCACTGATTTAGCAAATGAAGAGAGTGGTTACGGTGGCTATTTACTGCTAGCAGGCATAGCCTTGGTTATTTATATGCTAGTGGGTTGGTTTAGTGATGTCATTAATGAATCGTTAACGGGTAAATACTCACATCAGATGGATAATTCATTCCGCCAAGGTATGAGTTGGTTTATCTTCTCTGAAGTGATGTTTTTTGCGGCTTTTTTTGGTGCCTTACTCTATTTACGCGTATTTTCAGTACCCTGGCTTGGTGGCGCTGGCAATAATGTCGCAACTGGCGCGGTCCTTTGGCCTGACTTTATTGCGACTTGGCCGTTAATAAAAACCCCTGATGGCACCACCACTACGGCGATGGGCTGGTTTGGCTTACCGTTAATTAACACGGTTTTACTATTAACCTCTTCAGTTACTGCCCACTTTGCTCATAATGCATTAATCAAAAATAATCGCAGTGCTTTAAAAAAGTGGCTTGGCCTAACCATACTACTAGGCTTGGCTTTTATCTCTTTTCAAATTCTAGAATACGCGCATGGCTATTCTGAAGAAATGCGCCTATTTCTAGATAGCGGTGTCTATGGCAACACTTTTTACTTATTGACTGGCTTTCACGGTATGCATGTCACCTTGGGCTGTATCATGCTGATAATTATGTGGTGCAGAGTATTAAAAGGTCATTTTACCCCTGATAACCATTTTGCTTTTCAAGCAGCAAGTTGGTATTGGCATTTTGTCGATGTGGTTTGGCTAATACTTTTTGTTTTTGTCTATATTTTATAAGGTCTGACTTTTTGCAGTATGTCGATACCCAAGTAAAAATATCAACTAAATCAGTAGTAAGAAACGCCCTTTGGTTAGGGTTCACGCTTATTGTCTTTGTCGGTTTGGTTAAACTATCTTTCTGGCAGTATGACCGTGGCTTAGAGAAAGAGCGGCGCGCTGCCCGTATTACGCAACTTAATCAGCAATCGCCACTAACCCTTAAAGAAATAGTCAGACTCTCTAAGGAAAAGCAATTCACCGGTAAAGAAAGTATTAACGATTTTCCCGTCACGATTAACGGCCAGTTTAACGAAAACTATATCTTTTTACTCGATAATCAAGTGGAAAAGACTTCTTTAGGCTATCGAGTATTACAAGTTGTCGAAACAGCAACTCATGCAGTATTAGTTAATCTAGGCTGGGTACAAGGTTCAATTGATCGCAGTATACTGCCTGAAGTAATCCCTTTGCAGGGGCACTATACGTTTAAAGGACATGTACGCATTGTCGAGCAAGGCATAATGCTGGCCGAGCAAGACTTTACTCAAGCCAGTTGGCCATTGCGGGTACAACAAATTGAATTAGCTAAATTTTCCACCTTGATAAATAAAGCACAGTTAAACAAAGTACGGTTAAATAAGCCACTGCTACCCTTTGTCATCTATGTGGACCAAGAAGAAAACCTTGGCTATAAAAAGAACTGGCACCCTATAGTGATGCCAGCTGAAAAACATTTCGGCTACGCCTTTCAATGGGCAACCTTAGCTATTGCTTGGCTAATATTGATGATTTGTTTGCGCATCAATACAGCAAAGCTTGCCGGTCGTCATCCGTCACATTCAGCTCAATCTTGCGCCGATATCCCAGCGGAAAATACTGACATTAATACTCTCAATAATAACAACAAGCATAAGGCGGTAAAATATGACTAAGTCAAACAAGCAGCTAGATGCAAATAATAGCAATACGCTAAGCAGTAGCAATAAACCAGAGCATGCTGCAAATAATAAAAATCGCCGCAGCTTACTATTGTTAATCACGGTTTTTATCTTGCCGATATTATTAGCTAAATTAGCCTTAGACAATCAGTGGCTAGACTTAGGCGTAACCAATGAAGGTAGGTTATTAACACAGCCGTTAACACTGACTGACTTAGGCATTAAGGAACAAAAATTTGGCCAACAATGGCTTATTATTTATCGACTACCTAAGCAATGTGCTGATATATGTTTGCATAGCATTGAAATTGTGCACAACAGTTATGTCACTTTAGGAAAAGATATGCCAAGGGTCACACCGGTATTACTGCAAGAAAATATATTTACCGCCCAGCAAAGTGAACGGCTTGCCAAGAGCCAATGGCAAATACTTGCCTTAACAGCGCAAATGAAAAACTTGCTACACGAGCCACAAGTGCTGATTGCCGATCCTCTAGGCAACATTATTTTAAGCCATCAGCTGCCAGAGCATGAGCAGCAGCAAACGTCTTTTGGTAAGGCTATTATCAATGATATGAAAAAACTTTTGAAATATTCCAAGGTGGGTTAACTAAATGACAGAGCAGAGTAAAAACAAGCAAACACTGCGTCGTTTAGTACTGACCAGTTTATTATTAGCCATTGTGGTGATTGGTTTAGGTGCTTATACACGCTTAACTCATGCTGGCTTAGGTTGCCCAGACTGGCCAACGTGTTATGGCTTGCTTGCTGTACCAGAAACCAGTTTACAAATTGCCGTGGCCGAGCAAGCGTTTCCACAAAGCACGGTCGAGCCGACTAAAGCCTGGAATGAAATGATCCACCGCTATTTTGCCGGCAGCCTTGGTTTACTTATTGCTGCTATTGCCTTTTGTTCAATTAAATTACGCGTTGCAACGCGATCCAGCGTTAGGTCTCCCGTATTGCTGCCGTTACTTATTTTAGGCATTGTTATCTTGCAAGCCGCTCTCGGTATGTGGACAGTAACATTGAAATTAATGCCCGTGGTGGTACTGGCGCATTTACTCGGTGGTTTTACCACCTTATGTTTGCTATTTTTATTATATTTGCGCCTTAATGCCAAGGGAGTAAGTGCGCAAGGGGCTACTTTAGTAGATTTTCAACTTAAAAAATATAGCCGCTATGCTCTACTCGGCATTACTATTTTAACGGCGCAAATTGCCTTAGGTGGTTGGACTTCCTCAAACTATGCGGCATTGAGCTGCGTAGAGTTGCCTATTTGTCAGGGGAATTGGCTAGCGGATTTAAGCTTTGAGCAGTCATTTGACCTAATTCCCCCCAAACAAGAAAGCTATGAGTTTGGTCACCTAGCGCATAATGAACGAGTGACTATCCATGTGAGTCATCGCTTTGGCGCCATCATTACCGGCGTGTTTCTCGCTTGGTTAGCCATCGTGGTTTTTCTCAAAGCGAAGACTCATGCGATCAAAAACGCCGCCATGGTTTTACTTAGTTTATTAGTTATTCAAATCAGTTTGGGGGTGAGTAATATTTGGTTTTCGTTGCCACTTAAGATTGCGGTAGCGCACAACTTAGTTGCCGCCTGTTTAATGCTGAGTTTGATCACCTTAGCTTATAGGTTAAGACAAAATTCCAAGGAGTCGTTCTATGAATAAGGCCATGAATAAAACTATTAATAATACTATGTCCTCGCCAATTGCTAACAACAATTATAATTTTTCCATGAATCATATCTTTACTAATTGGCGTGCCTATTATGATATAACCAAGCCTAAAGTCGTCGCCTTGCTGGTACTAACCGCCTTAGTGGGGATGAGTTTATCGGTTCCCGGCGGTTTACCTTGGCAAGTGCTACTACCCGCTATGTTAGGTATTGCTTTATTATCTTCAGCGGCAGCAGCGATCAACCATATTGTTGATGAAAGAATTGATACCATTATGGGCAGAACTCATAATAGACCGTTGCCAGAGGGTAGAATTAGCGTCACTAATGCCATTGTTTTTGCCATTAGCATAGCCTTACTCGGTTTTATTATTCTTTATAGCTTAGTCAATCCACTGACTGCTTTTTTGACATTTTCCGGCTTAGTTGGCTACAGCTTTGTCTATACCATGTATTTAAAGCGAGCAACGCCACAAAATATCACTATCGGCGGATTAGCCGGAGCTATCCCACCTTTACTGGGTTGGACAGCAATGACCAATGAAGTAGCGCCTAACGCCTTACTATTAGTGTTAATTATTTTCACCTGGACACCGCCACACTTTTGGGCATTAGCCATTCACCGTAAAGATGATTATGCCAAAGTGAACATTCCCATGTTACCGGTCACCCATGGTGTCAGTTTTACCAAAACGCAAATACTGCTATATACCATCTTACTCTTTGTGGTTTGTTTATTACCCTATTTAGTTGGCATGAGTAATTGGTTCTACTTAATAGGAGCCTGTAGCTTGAATTTAATCTTTATGGGCTATGCGTGGCAACTCAAGTTTCATGCTAACGAAGGTACAGCCATGGCCACCTTTAAATTCTCCATCGTACATTTAATGCTGCTGTTCATTATTTTGCTCATCGATCATTATTGGCTACCCATGAGTTAATCTGAATAACTGCATAACCATATTAGTAAAATGACACAAAATAATAGAGTATCGATAATGAATAAAGCTATCTATGGCATTATTGCCTTACTATCAATTAGTGCTGGTGCGGTTGGTTTTCATCTTATTAAGCAAACAAAAACATTGCCTGCAGCTGAATTTGCCTTGCATTATCAGCAAGCACGGCCAATATCCGCTTTTACCTTCACCGATGAATCAGGACAGTCTTTTAATAACAGCCAATTACAGGGCAAATGGTCGCTGGTGTTTTTCGGTTATACTTCTTGCCCAGATGTTTGCCCAATAACCTTGCAAAACCTCAATTTCATTTATGAGGATTTAATGGCTATTGCCAGCAATAGCCAAGTGTTATTAGTCTCCGTTGATCCTAAAAGAGATACTCAGGAAAAGCTCGCGCAATACATTGCTTATTTTAATGCTGACTTTAAAGCGCTGCGTGCAGAGCACGATGTACTTTTTCCGTTTGCTCGAAATTTAGGCATGATGTATGCCATCACTAGTAAAGAGTCAAGTAAAGACGGGGCTGAGGAGACGGATGAAAGCTACTGGGTTGATCACAGTGCATCACTAGTATTAATCAATCCAGCAGGAAAAGTAGCGGCAATATTTAAAGCTGAACAAGTAATTGGTGAAGTGCCCACTATCAATAATGACAAGCTATTAAGCGACTACCAAAAAATAGTCGCTTTATATCAACAATAATTTTGAATGGTAACGGGTATAAATAACTGAGCGAAATTATTCTGCTCTATTATAGATGATACCAGCTGCCATCAGCTTTTAAGATAAACCATGGCTTTGAGTACCAGTAGTAACGTCCTGGTTTACTAATACTGGCGGCAGTGCAGTTAGCTCTAACCCTACCTACGGGTAGGTCTTGAGTGAAATTAATAGTAAAACTATGATCATCATGCCAAGTAATTTTTTGTTTACCTAAACCGGAAATATAACAATTTAACGCCGATTTATAGAAGTCTTCACTGTCAATCGAGAAAGTAATACTTTTAGCTTCTTGGTACTTAAAGATTGTTTCGGCTTGATCACCTGTTAAACTAATATTAAACGCCAATGAGTTGAGCTTGTCACGTAAGCCAGAAAGTTTATCGTAGGGTTTAGAAGCAGGAAAACGTGGTACGCTGGTTAAGTCTGTTGATAGATCGATAGCACCTGATTGCTGAGAAAAAGCGACAAAATCATTGGCTTTTGCCCAAGCTTGCACTGCCACATCATATTCACCATAAGGGTAAGCAAAATATCGCCAGCTTTGCCCGGTGTTTTCTTCAATAATAGTTTCCGCTTTTAATAATAATTCTGTTTGTTGACTTAGCCATTGTGCTTGCGTAACACCCTCGGTCATACGCAGCATTGAATCATGTTCATAACCATGATTGGCAATAATCACCCCTTCATCAGACAGCGATTTTAGTTGAAGCCATGATAAATAAGGTGAGGCTTTATTGTTTTCATGGCGATTAATAATACCTGGGTTAACATAAATGGTATACGGAAAAGCAAACTTATCTAACAGCGGTTTTGCCTGAGTTAAGACATCAATATAAGCATCATCAAAAGTGATGGCAACACTTTTATCTGGCAAGGCTTGCTGATTTTTAATGCTTTCAATTAACTCGGATAAAGGCAACACTTTAAAATTATTATCTTTAAGGTACTGTAAATGGACTTCAAACTGCTTTGGCGAAATACTAGTGCTTGCTGGGGTGCTATCACTAACATGATGGTATTGTAAAATAACCGCTGCTTGACTGCTGAGCGCAACGCTCAATAATAATGAAACTGAACATAGTGTCCGCCACATATATTTCATGGTATATACCCTTAAAAATCAGATGAGATAACGTCTTGTCTGTAAACCACTAGCACTTTAGGGTATTTCTTTGTTTAAAACTAGCCATTTAAAGCAACACCAGCGCTTATTTTATCTAGCATTACCGATGATTTCATCAAATATTAGTCCCCTTGCTTGGCTTAGCCGACACGGTAATATTGCCCATCCCGAGCATGCTAACTATTTAGCTGCTAGCACCCTAGCTGCCATGCTCATACCTCAGTAGTTTGCTTATGGCTTTTATGTATGTCGACGACGGGCTTATGTGCACTATGAATCAAGCAAGTGTACTCTTTATCTGAACAAGTGTTACTTGCTAGAGCCAGAGAAGAAGTGAGTAATAATTTTTGCCAGTATCGTGCCACAAGCTAAACCCATCACATTGGCTAGCATATCAAGCCATTCACCATAGCGATTAACATAGGGCTGAATCAACTCAATAGCACCACTAAAAGCAGCGAAGCCTAGGGCAATCCACAACCAGTGTTTAGGTTTTCGTAATGCTAGCGGCAAGATTAAAGCGCCATAGGATATAAAGTGATGGCTTTTATCGCTACCCGGGACCTGGGGTAAATATTCGGCTGGCCATAAAGATAACGTTGCAATGGCAGTAAGTAAAAAAAGCGTAATGATAAACCAATAGTGTTTTATCAAATTAATCATCATGTTCATTTAGCGTGTCTGTTTGTTAGGTTATTGTTTGTTAATAGGGCGAGTGCGATAAATGATATTTAACCAACGATTGGCAAACATACCTAGATAACCCCAGGCCGAAATTAAGCACGCAATACTAAGTATCACCATGCCGATCACTTGCCAAAGGTGATGATAAAAGTAGCCTAAACCAACAAAAAGTAATCCGATAACAAAAAGGCCAAGACCACTTAAGAATAGTGTTAAACTGCGCTGTGGATTTTGACCTAGTTTTTCTAATAATTTAATCATATAAATTAAAGATTAGTAATATGAGTGATCACCACGTTTATGATCAGTTGCATCTTTAACGCCTTTAATTTCATCACCCATTAATTCTATTAATTGCTTTTCAATGCCCTCTTTTACTGTGACATCAATTTGTGCACAACCATTACAGCCACCGCCAAATTGCAAGACAGCATAACCATCATCGGTAATTTCAACTAAGGTACATTCGCCGCCATGACCCGCTAACTGAGGGTTAACCTCGGCTTGCAAAAAGTAATGCACACGTTCAAATAAGGGTGCATCATCGGCAACTTTACGTAACTTAGCGTTAGGCGCTTTCAAGGTAAGCTGTGAACCCATTTGATCCGTAGTAAAATCAATCTCAGCGTCTACTAAAAAGCCTTTACTATCGGCATCAACCATTGCTGAAAAGCCGTCAAAAGGGAGTTCAATATCATCGTCTTCCATCGCATCAGGAGGGCAATATGAAACGCCACACTCAGCTTTCGCTGTACCTGGATTAACGACAAAAACACGAATTCGTGTACCTTCAGCTTGTTGCGAAAGTAAATTAATAAAATGCTTTTGCGCATTTTCTGAAATACTGATCATTATCTTAACTCTCTTTGCTCTCGGATACTCTTCCAGTTTTATCAATCAACAGTGAAAAGTACCTGACTGTTTTACTCAAGTATGGTCATTTTACTCTGCTATTTAGTTATGTGCTAATGATTTTTACGCTTTTGTTTGCTACTTTAGAGCAGTCTTAACAAGGGGCCACATAGATGCTACTTATACGAATTCTAATTATCTCATTCACCTTACTCTGCTCTACTTGGCTAAATGCCATGCCAGTACAAGATTACTTACCCACAGGTATTCAGTTTAATAGTAAAATCCCCTTACCCAGTAGCACGTTAGGCTTTGAAATTGGTCAACGACATATCAGGCATGATCAACTAAGTAACTACTTCTATACACTAGCGCATAACTCAGCACGGGTGGCTATTACCTCGATGGGAAAAACGGCTCAGCAACGTGAGCAATTGCTGGTGACCATTTCTAGCCCCAAAAATCTAGCTAACTTAGCCAATATACTTAGTGAGCGCGACATTTTTTCTCAAAATAAAAATCGACTTGTTCAGCAAAAGTCCGACAATGCCCCCTTAGTTATCTGGCTCGGTTATAGTGTACATGGTGATGAAATAAGTGGTGCTAATGCCGCCATGATAGTTGCCTATTATTTGGCGGCTAATGACGATGCAAAAATGACTGAATTACTGGCCAATACCATTATCGTCTTAGAGCCGAGTATTAACCCCGATGGTATGGATAGGTTTGTTAATTGGGTTAACACTTACCGTAACTCCACTGACAATAGCGACGCAAATCATATTGAACATCACCAAGGCTGGATTACTGGACGAACTAATCATTTTTGGTTTGATTTAAATCGCGACTGGTTATTACTTTCTCAACAAGAAAGCCAACACAGATTAAAGTACTTTCACCAATATCAACCTCATGTTGTCGGTGATTTTCACGAAATGTCTGCCAACAGTAGTTACTTTTTTCAGCCGGGCATTCAAAGCCGTACTCATCCACTGACACCAAAAAGAAATGTCGAATTAACCACAACACTAGCAAGCTTTCATGCGGCAGCGTTAGATAAGCAACAGCGCCTTTATTATAGTGAAGAGAATTTTGATGACTTCTACTACGGCAAAGGCTCAACCTATCCAGATATTAATGGCAGTATTGGCGTTTTATTCGAGCAAGCCAGTGCTAGGGGAATGCAGCAACAGACGATAAATGGCTTACTGACGTTAGAGTTTAGTATAGAAAACCACGTGACCACCTCGCTTTCAACTATCCAAGGTGCTTGGGAAAATCGCCAGCAACTAAAGCAATACCGTAGTGATTTTTATCAACAAAGTATAAAGTTGGCCAAACAAGAAGATTTTTCCGGCTACTTATTACACGAAAATAAAGATAGCTATCGCCTCAATGCATTGTTATCAACACTCGCTCAGCATAAAATTAGAGTTTACCCGCTTACTGCTGATTTTAAATTTAAAGATAAAAAATATCAAAAAAGTTATAGCTATTATATACCTCTTGCCCAGCCACAATTTCGCCTGATTCAAGCGTTGTTTAATCGACAAACTAATTTTAAAGATAATACTTTTTATGATGTTTCCGGCTGGACTATGCCTTTGGCAATGAATATTGCAGCTATTCAAATAAACCGGACACGTGGACTAAAACTGGCGCAGCAAGCTTGGTCTAAGCCGCCAGCCTTTATCTCAAATAATATCAGCAAGTCAGCCTATGGCTATGTCTTCGAATGGCATCACTTTTTAGCGCCGAAATTACTCAATGAGCTACTAAACAATAATATCAAAGCGAGAGTGGCCACTAAGCCTTTTTCTAGCATGATTAATGGCAAAACAAAGCACTTTAATGCCGGCAGTATCGTGGTGCCCGCTGGCATCCAACAAAATCAAGACTGGCAAAGCCTATTAATTGCTGCCAGTAATAGCGCAGGTATCACCTTAGACAGTATTAACACAGGTTTGACCCTGAAAGGCATTGATATTGGCAGTAGCTCATTAAAGCCAATCAGTAAGGCTAAAACACTATTAATAGGCGGAATGGGTATCTCTCAATATGAAGCTGGTGAAGTGCGCTTTTACCTTGATGAGACACTAAATATTCCTCTGTCAATTATCGATCATAGCAGGTTAAAACGTGTAGATTTATCAACTTATAGTCATATTATTCTTGTTGATGGTAATTATCAGTATGTTACTGAACATACTGCGCAGCAATTAAAGCAATGGGTTGAACAAGGTGGCGTCATTATCGGCCAAAAACGTGCGGCCCAATGGTTAGCAAAACAAGAAATATTACGTACTAAATTTGTCACTAAAGAACAGATAGACCAGTTATTTGATAATGACAATCTCAGTTATCAAGATAAAGAAAAACTCGCTAGTCGCAAACGTATTGCTGGCGCTATCTTCCAAGTAGAATTAGATACTAGTCATCCACTAGCTTACGGTTATCAGCATAATTTACTGCCAGTATTTCGTAATAGCAATCTCATTATCGAGCACCCTCATCAACCGTTTGTCACGTTAGCGAAATATACCTCCTCACCACTACTCAGTGGTTATACCGACAAAAACTTAGTAAATCGATTAGCACATAACGCTGCCATTGTTGCGCACAACGTCGGTGAAGGTAGGGTCATTGCTACCACTGAGGTACTCGCTTTTAGAGGTTACTGGCATGGTAGCGCTAAATTACTCGCCAACAGCTTGTTTTTTAGTAAAATTTTTTCCACGCCTTATAAATAAGGACATTGTTGCTAATTGCTTTTAGGTAGGGTTAAACACACAGTTACTAAGGTGACGGTTTCAACACCTGCTTGTTTTAATAACTTACTAATTTCACTGACCGTGGTACCCGTGGTTACTACATCATCAATAATCAATACATGTTTGATATGGCTCGCCAATTTTCGCTGCAAAGCAAAAGTATTGGCTAAATTTTTTCGCCGTTGATGACCAGTTTTCCCCATTTGGCTAGTATTATTTTTAATGCGCACCACTAACTTAGCGTCATAAGGAAAAGTTAACTGCTTAGCAAAACACTTTGCTATCAGGTGGGCTTGGTTATAACCACGAAGCTGCCATTTTTTAATATGCAAAGGCACCGGTAGTACTAAATCCACAGGAGCTAACGCTTGGTGTTTTACCATGGCTTGCCACTGAGCACAGAGCAAGGCACTGAACAAATGCGCCAGCTCAAAACGACCTAGATATTTCATTTGTGCTAGCCATTTATTAAAGGGGTAAATATAAGGCGATAAGGCAAAAAGTTGTTCAAAATGAATGTTTGGTAAGGCATGATAAATAGCGGGCCAACTGAGTAAGTTACCCGCTACTAGCTGTTGATTAAAATAAGGTAAATCGTTGACACAGTTTTGACAAAGTAATGCTTGTGGCAGCGAGTAACCGAGTAAAAAGCTGTTATTGACATTTTCACCACACAGATCACAGCAACTAATACTTCTTAAGCTAGAAAGACAACACGCCTTAAGTTTTCTTAGCTCTAGCTGCCATGCCATCTTGCTTTCCTTTTGCTATCAAATGATATGATATACACTAGTACTTTTATATTTATAGTGCAGTAGTAAGCATGGCAAAAAGCTTAACATTTTCCACCTTCCCTCCTCAAAGTAGCCTTAATAACAATGCCATTCCTATTGTGTTAATTCATGGTTGGGGCTTAAACTCAGGCGTTTGGCAACCGCTGCTAAAATTATTCAGCGAAAATAAAAATAGTCACTACCAGTTAATCACCCTGGACTTGCCTGGCTTTGGTATCAATAGTGCTGTTGCTATAAAGCCCTACTCTTTAGCCAATATTTGCCATCATATTGAGCAAGTAATTGACCAACCCGCTATTTATCTTGGTTGGTCATTGGGCGGCTTAATTGCCACGCAAATGTCCATCAACTACCCAGAAAAAGTATTAGCCTTGATTACGGTTGCCAGCAGCCCATACTTTGTTGAACAAGAGCAAAATAACTGGCCGGGTATAAAGGCCAATGTACTGGATAGTTTTCATCATCAGCTAGCACAAGATACCGAGAAAACGATTAAAGCTTTCTTAAAAATTCAAGCCATGGGCAGCCCACATATTCGACAAGATTTAAAGCTAATCAGCAAGTTAGTTATGGCACATGCCCTGCCTAGCCAAGAAACGTTAGCCAATTCACTGGCCTTATTGAGTGACTGTGATCTACGCCAGCAATTAGCAAGTATCCAGCAACCTTTTCTAAGGTTATACGGGCAGAATGATAGCTTGGTACCTAAAACAGTGATCGAAAAAATCAGTCTTTTAGCCGTACATAGTGACTTACACGTATTTGACCATGCTTCCCATGCACCCTTTATTTCTCACCTTGATGATTTTTATCAGGTGTTATGCACTTGGCTAGCGTTACATTTCAATGCCAATAAGGCGAAATGAATAATACCGAAATAATAATACCGAAATAATAATGAGATAATGTCTTACCTGGTGGTAATTTCAGCTTTACTTTTTCGCCATTTAGATTAATAATTAACCAATAAAGCTTATTAGCCGTGGAAGATTACCTATGGAAATACCGTCTGCATTTAATTCAGGTTTGCAAGGCTTACAAAAGGCTAACGCAACAGCAGAGCAAGCGGCTGCTGATATTTTCGCCAGTACCACCTATAATGCTGAGCAACAAACAAATCCAGCCAATAGTGGTGAGGTAAACACTGAGGTGACTAAGGCAAGTAACCACTTAGATTTACCTGATTTAAACCAAGCTATTGTCAATTTAAAAGTGGCTGAATTTCAAGCAAAAGCTTCGATTGAAGTTATTAAAAGTGCTGATGATGTTCTAGGTACCCTACTAGATGTCACCGCCTAATAATATATAGCCGTTAACGTTTTACTTATTGGTAAATCATTTGTCCTTATGAATATCACCCCTCATGTAGCAAACTTACCCTTAGCAACTGTGATCAACCCACCTACGGAAAGCTTGCGTCGTGATAATCATCAACGAGAAATTATCACCCAGGTTACGGCCACCAACCCTTCTGCTGCGGAAAAAGCTGTCGCTACCGATAAAGAGCGCGCCCGAACACCAGCCCAAGTCAACGAACAAGTCGATCTTGCTCATTTAAGAAAACAAGCAGAGCATGCTGCTAGCTCCATTGCTGAACAAGAAAATCAACAAGGTGAACAGAGCTCTCAGCAGGATGCTGAACACAAGCAAGAAGAACAGCATGCTAAGGCTAACAGCGGCGCTGAGGATAGCGACGCCGAAAATGATAAAGATAACGACAGCACTAAACAGGCACTTGCCGATGAAAAACTCATTAGCCAGCTACAACAAAGAGATAAAGAAGTAAAAGCCCATGAATTAGCTCACGCGACAATGGGGGGGGCGGTGACAGGAACGCCTTCTTATACCTTTGAAGTAGGCCCTGATGGAAAAAAATATGCGGTAGGAGGAGAGGTATCTGTCGACTTAAGCAGTGTCGTAGGCGATCCGCAAGCAACCATAACTAAGATGCAAAAAGTGCATTCTGCGGCATTAGCACCAGCAAATCCGTCGACACAAGATACTCGGGTTGCCGCCAGTGCTACACAAAAAATACTCGTAGCACAATCAGAGTTACTTGCGTTACAAAGTAACGCTGATGCTCAGCCAAGTCATTCGAATAAAGAACTGAATATAGCAGCTAATGTGAGCCTGGATGCTACAAGTACTGAGTTCGATACTTTCATCAAGCAGACCTTATCTGCGCAAGACGCTATTATTTCCAACTCATCAAAGCAAAAGTTAGCGGCTAGTCAAAGTACTCAGAACGTACAATCAAATGAGGTACAACAACGGGCACTACGTATCGAAAGTTTTTACTTCACAGTAAGCCAAGGTTATGAAAGACCGGACAACTTTCAATTCGAATTAACAGCTTAACTAATACCAATTTTACTAGGTTATTGCTTATGGTACTGGTTTAAAAACTACCAAGATTGGCTTACTCTCAATGCCAATAGCGAGCTATTGAGCAAGTGCTGCTAAGGTTAATCTATTTCTACCGCTTTTTGGTACCTTTGCTGATAAACATCACGCGCTTGATTAAGGTCACTTATGGCATGAGCTTTGGTATAGGGACGTAAAATCACTAATATTTTAAGCACGCCTTGATAAAAGACTGAATCATTGACTTCATTAACGATAGTCTGAGTTTGATGAAAACTAACCCAGAAGGTATTGATAAGACGTAAAATACTGACAATATCAGCCAATTCATCATCATAAAAATCAATGATATCTGCGGCTCTTAATGAAAGAAGTAATTGACTAACACGCTCTGAAATAGACTGTTGCACTTCAACATATTTTTCCCGCAAACTAGGGCTTTTATCCAATAACACCGGTAGATTGCTATAAAAGAAACGAAATTTCATTGTTGTTTGGAATACCGCATCCATATACAAAACAAGTGAGTCTAGTGGTTTTACTTCCGGGGACACCTTCGGCAAGGTTTCCAATAGTAAACTACGTGCATACTCCTCGTATATAGATAAAATAATGTCTTCTTTATTACGGAAATGATAATACAGATTACCAGGGCTGATGGCTAAGTGAGCAGCAATATGATTAGTGGTGACATTACGCTCACCTTGCTCATTAAATAATTCAATACTGGCTTGGATTATTTTATCACGGGTTTTCATGCAACAACTTCTCACTTGATTTGATTAAAACTAACACAATAATACTATCAAAATTCAGTATATATAAAGTGTTTTGAGCAAATACTTTAGGATTTTTTGCTTTTTTTTGTGATTAATAATTCATTTTAGTGGATTATCTATGGCTTAGCGACATACTGAGAGGTAGAAATACTTGTCAGTATGTCACCTCTAGCATTACAATAACGCTTAACAACCATTAAGAAAACAGTAGATAATGACAATAAAAGCAATATACCCAGGCACTTTTGATCCCGTAACTAATGGCCATAGTGACTTAATTGTTCGCGCTAGTAAATTATTTAGTGAGGTAATTGTTGGTGTTGCTGCCAGTCCAAGTAAACAACCACGCTTTGATTTAAAACAGCGTGTTACTATGATTGAACAAGTAACTAAGCATTTAACTAATGTGACTGTCGTTGGTTTTAGCGGCTTATTGGTTGACTTTGCTAAGCAACATCAAGCCAAAGTGCTTATTCGCGGCTTACGGGCAGTGTCAGACTTTGAATATGAATTTCAACTTGCCAACATGAATCGCCGCTTATCCCCTGATCTTGAGAGTGTATTTCTAACACCAGCAGAAGAAAATTCATTTATTTCGTCAACCTTGGTAAAAGAAGTTGCCCTCCACCACGGTGATGTTGGTCAGTTTGTTCATCCCATAGTGAAAAAAGCATTACAGCAAAATTAATCCTGTTGGCAATTAGGACAAAAAACGGAGCTACGATTCGACTGCCTAATTTCCTGTAATTTACTCTGACAAGTCACACAGGGTTGCCCGGCACGACCATAGACCATCAGTGATTGCGCAAAATAACCTGGACGACCATCTGCTTGGGTGAAGTCCTTAAGGGTAGTGCCACCTTGTGCAATGGCCGCACTGAGCACTTTTTTAATAATATTAGTTAGCCGGTCTAGTCTTTGCTCATCAATAGCCCCAGTTTTGGCTGTCGGTAAAATACCGGCTTGAAACAGCGCCTCATTGGCATAAATATTACCTACGCCTACCACGATATGATTATTCATTAAAAAGGTTTTGATAGGGACTTTTCTATTTTTAGCTTTATGAAACAAATAGCCCTGAGAAAAGTCATCACTGAGTGGCTCAGGCCCCAATTTACTGAGTAAGCCCAGTTTATCTTCATCATTCGCTAACCATAACACCGCACCAAAACGTCGAGGATCATTGAAGCGCAATACCTTGCCGTGTTGAAAAGCGAGATCAAAATGATCATGCTTAACTATAGGGGTATCATGCTCAATTATCCTTATCGTACCTGACATGCCTAGGTGCAGTAATAAAGTTCCTGTTTTAAAGCGCAATAATAGGTATTTAGCGCGGCGATCAACACCAAGCACTTGTAAGCCCACTACAGAGTGTATTTCATCAGGGATAGGCCAACGTAAGCGGCTATCACGAATAGTTACCTTACTGACTGTCTGAGCAATAATATGAGGGCTTATACCTAAGCGGCATACTTCGACTTCGGGTAATTCGGGCATAATTTCTTCTTAGTAAAAAGTTGCAAACGTTATTTTAAAACTAAACGACTACAAACTAATAGGTAATAACTGCTGGGCGAGTGCCGGAGGTAAGGCTAACCAAGTGTTACCTTGTTGCTGATAAATTAATAATTGATCATTGAGCGGATATAACATAAAAGTTCGCGCTTGCGACTCCCCTGCTAAAGAAATTTCCACGTTAATTGCTTGCTCGCTATCAATGACAATTTCTGCTGCTTGTACTAAGCCAGTGCTCTGTTGCCAAGCAAACATCATCTGCTCAATTTGCTGTTCAGTTTTTACCAACATAATACCTTTAGCCGTTAGTTGCCAACTGCGACCGACACGTTCAAATAACACCTGTTGCCTTGCTGACAAATCTATTGCTAGTGTTAAAATAACACTATGTTGTGGCAGTATTAATTGTTCGGCCGTATTTTCATGTTCTTCTTTTGGGAAGAGTTTGTTATTAGTGGCATTAATCACTAAAATTATCGTCATTACTGAAAAAATAATGACATTATTCCATCCGGTCCGAGATAATTTCATACAAATATTCCAAGTTAACTATGCAGGTATGATACTGAACTTTTTAAAAAATAGCGCGTATAACAACTCTACACACCCATATGCTCGCTCAATACCCTAATTCAGACATAAAAAAACCCGGTAAGAACCGGGCTTTTACTAGAAACAGAAATTAATTACTTAATTTTAGCTTCTTTATACATTACGTGCTTGCGAATGGTTGGATCAAATTTCTTGATTTCCATTTTCTCAGGCATAGTCCTTTTATTCTTATCAGTAGTATAAAAATGACCAGTACCAGCACTAGAAACTAAACGAATTTTATCGCGCATAGTATTTTCCTTAGAATAATAAAGTTATTAAACTTTTTCGCCACGGGCACGGATGTCTGCTAAAACAACATCAATACCTTTTTTATCGATAATACGCATTCCTTTCGGAGTTAAACGTAATTTAACGAAACGATTTTCACTCTCAACCCAAAAACGGTGAGATTGAAGGTTAGGTAAAAAACGACGACGAGTCGCGTTTCTTGCGTGAGAACGGTTGTTTCCAACCATTGGCACTTTGCCTGTTACTTGGCAAACTTTAGACATGTGAGTACTCCAATATTAATTTCAGCTCGAGCTATATTTTCCCCAAGACCGTCGTCTCGGGATCCTGAAAAAGGTGGCATATTATAGAGAAACTGATTAACTAATACTAGTCTTAATAGAAAAATACTACAAAAATAGTAGTTTTCACTAAGTTTCATATAGTTAAATAGGATATAGAAAGAAAAAGCTCAGCTAAATAGTGAGCTTTCGACTAAATATTGTCTCTTTTAAGGGTAAAAAGTCAACAAATTTCAGTTAAAATCTGGAAAATTAACCAATTCTTGATTGTAATAACTTCTTTAATTGCTCATTTTGTTCTTTATTACACAATTCATCAATAAGAATACGCAATATATGTGATTTAGCCAAGTCTGAACCTTCAGATAAATCATGAAGCTGGTCAATAGCCTCTTCGCTTAAAGTAAAAGTTGCCCGCCGAAAAGGTTTATTGGTCTTATTTCTAACACCTACTTTAACGCCTTCTGCTTGCTGATGTTCAATTTCTGTCATTTCAACATAGCGCTTTGCTTCACTGATAGCTTGCTTAAGGTTTAACTTATGGCAAGTGCCTTCGTTTGTTAGCTCACTAACAATTTTAGGCGCACCTTTGGCATAATCTTCAGCATCAGAGATAAACTCATCAATAGTGAAGTTTTTCCTTTTTACCTTGCCATCCTTGCTTTTCTTTAAATCAGTTAAACTCATGCAAATTATCCGGTTCCATTGCCAATAATTCTTCGGCTATAGCAATCATCTCTAGGGCAGCCTTACCTGTGGGATCTATTTCAATAACGGAAGAACCCTGCTCTTCACTATCATCATAAACGTTTCGATTATAGGTTACGGCATCTAAAACGTTAATGCCATATGAGCTACACACTTCTTTTGCTTCAAGAATTCTCTTTGCTTGGTTGGGTAATGATGGGCACTGGGTAATAACAAAAGAGGCCATCATTTTTGGATTGACCATTTTACAGGTACTTAGCATATCTTCCATATGAGGTACTGTTTTTAAATCCCGTCTTTTTGGTCTTAAGGGGATAATAACGTGATCAGCAACCGACATAGCAGCACGCAAGGCCAGGTTATCTTGGCCACCACAATCAACAATAACGTAGTCATAATGTTGTACTAAGCTCAGTAAATCATTACGAATTTTCCCATACAATTGAATACAGTTAATGGAGGGTAATGAGGGATCACCATTTCTGATTTGTATCCAATCTGAAGTTGTTCTTTGCGGATCACAATCCACCATTAACACAATTGCTTTCTTATTTGAGGCGAAATATACCGCTAAATTTTGAGCTAAACAGCTTTTACCACTGCCGCCTTTTTCGCCACCCACTAATATCATCATGCTTAGTACCGTCCTTTACCACAATATAATTAACATCTTCCCGTGCTAATTGTAGTTCAATTTCACCATATTGCTTTCACTCAATAAGCCGATATGGCTAAGCATCTTTATCCAGCACTAGGGTGATTTCAAACCAACCATTCTCTTGTTTAATACTGCGCAGCACTTTGCTATACAGCTTTTTATTACTGGCATTGGTCGATTTAAAGACCACGGTTACTGCGGTATTAGCGGGTAAACTTTCGTCACAATCTAATTTCAATCCGCCACGGGCAAAGTCTAAACAAGCAATTTTTTTATTATGCTCTTTACCATTTTCATCGGTCCAAACAATATCCACCAACTCTTTTTCCATATCTAAACGAAATGATTTTCGACGTTCTTTTCCCTCGCCATTACTATCAGTCATCAGATGATCCTTCTTTACTTAGTAAATTTTAACTAGGGGTTCCTAATTAAAAGTAATTGTCTTTCCAGTTTTTAGCAAATTATCCGCTATTTTCCTTTAAACGAGGGAATGTCATTGTGTTCTGCAAACGAGTAACATTGATTGCCCGCAACAATAATATGGTCCAAGACACGCACATCAATTAACTGTAGCGCCTGAATTAATTTATTGGTTATTTGTTTATCGGCAAGACTGGCTTCGGCAATACCAGAAGGGTGGTTATGTGTTAAAATCACTGCCGCGGCATGGTGTTTTAAGGCTTGCTCCACCACAACTCTAGGATACACGGCGGCCGCATCAAGTGTGCCAAAAAAGAGCCGTTCAAAAGCTAACACTTGATGTTGATTGTCTAAAAATAACACCGCAAATATTTCACGGTTTTCAAAGCGTAACTCACTTAATAAATAGTCCCGAGTTGCTTGTGAAGAGGTTAAAGAATAGTCACTTTCTCTCATTTTCTCAGCTAAATAACGTTTAGACATTTCTAAACAAGCTTGCAATTGCACGTATTTGGCCATACCAAGTCCATGCCTAGCGCAAAAGTCTTCCTGACTGGCAGAAAAAACAGCACCTAGACTACCAAAACTAAGTAATAACTGCCGAGCCAGATCGACCACATGACAGCCTTTTACCCCAGTACGTAAAAATATCGCCAACAACTCAGCATCACTTAAACTCGATGGGCCCAAGTGGAGCAGCTTTTCTCTTGGCCTTTCCAGTTCCGGCCAATCTTTTAACACACTGTACTTTAACGGTGCTTCATTTAATGACGATGCCTTCAACACTGATCCTTTTAACATAATTGCATCCTTGCTTTACATTTTATCTACTTTTATCGGTTAGTTACTGTCATTATTTAGCAACAGTTATTTCTAAATAATGCCAATAAATGTTATCTTATCGATATTATTGTTAACTTTAAGATTAGCAGGTTATGCAAACTCTTCAGGACAAAAAAATAGTGCTGGGTATTACTGGCGGTATCGCAGCCTACAAGACACCAGAATTAGTCCGTCGACTTAAAGATCATGGCGCAGATGTACGCGTAGTTATGACCGACGGTGCCAAAGCCTTTATTACCCCCTTAACGCTGCAAGTAGTCTCTGGGAATCATGTTTCAGATAGCTTACTCGATAGTCAGGCTGAGCTTGCCATGGGACATATTGAACTGGCTAAATGGGCTGATTTGATTGTCATAGCTCCGGCGACTGCCGATATTATTGCGCGGATAGCCGCAGGTATGGCCAATGATTTATTAGCTACTTTATGTTTAGCTACCAGCGCACCAATCGCCATTGCCCCAGCAATGAATCAGCAAATGTGGCATGCCAAAGCAACGCAAGCAAATATCAATACCTTAAAACAATGGGGACTGCATATTTGGGGGCCCGGTGCTGGTGAACAGGCTTGTGGTGATATCGGCTTAGGTCGTATGCTAGAAGTTGATGAATTGGTAACCCTGAGTAGTGATTTTTTTGCCGACAAATACTTGCAAGACCAACATTGGGTTATTACTGCCGGACCAACACGTGAAGCGATAGACCCAGTACGTTATATTTCTAACTATAGTTCGGGTAAAATGGGCTATGCCATTGCTCATGCTGCGTTGCGTGCGGGCGCTAAAGTAACCTTAATTTCTGGCCCGGTAAATATATCCGCGCCCAGAGGCTGTGAGCTTATTGAAGTCACTAGCGCCGAACAAATGTACCAACAAGCGCTAACTTACGCGCCTCAAGGCACTACTTTTATCGCTTGTGCTGCGGTTGCTGATTATCGCGTTGCAGATATTGCCAAGGAAAAAATCAAGAAAGACAATGAGCATATGCAACTTTCCTTGGTCAAAAACCAAGATATTGTTGCTGATGTGGCAAAGTTAGCCAATAAACCGTTTATCGTTGGTTTTGCTGCTGAAACGCAAAATATAGCACACTATGCACGTGGTAAATTAAAGCGTAAAAATTTAGATTTAATCGCGGCCAATGATGTCGCTAAAGCTGGACAAGGTTTTAACAGTGATGATAACGCCTTAACCCTTTATAGTGCGTTTGATGAAATAGAAATTCCTTTGGCAAATAAACAAGTTATAGCTACAAAACTCGTGTCCTTAATCAATCAGCATTACCTAGCAAAAAGTACTAAGCCATAATAGCTTAATGACTTTAACATCGGGCTAGGTCCTCAAGCTTAACGGACATAACAATAGAGAATATTTAACTATGGTCGCCACACAAAGTAAAAGCAAAAAGCCAAACCGTAAACACCAAATATTAGAATCCTTAGCGTTAATGTTAGAAAACTGTCCTGGGCAGCGTATCACTACGGCAAAGTTAGCCGCTGAAGTCGGATTTTCAGAAGCGGCTTTATACCGGCACTTCCCGTCAAAAGCGCGCATGTTTGAAGGTTTAATCGATTTTATTGAGGAATCTATTTTTTCTCGTATCAATTTAATCCTAGCGGATCATAAAGAAGCCTTAGTAAGATGCCATCATATCATGCATGTTTTATTAATTTTTTCTGAGCGTAATCCTGGCATGTGCCGAATTTTAGCGGGTGATGCCTTAATGGGTGAAAATGAACGCTTACGTAGTAGAGTTCATCAATTTTTTGAAAAATTAGAATCGCAATTCAAACAAGTTTTACGTGAACGCAAACTACGTGAAGGTAAAACATTTACTATTAGTGAAGCCGCTTTAGCTAGCTTACTTGTTGCTTTCGCTGAAGGTAAAATGAGCCGATTTGTCCGCTCAGGTTATAGTAAAAAACCAAGCGCTGACTTTAATGAACAATGGCAATTTTTAATGGCCGACAAATAATAGTAATAATACTGTCATCATCTCAGCTGTAGGCAGGCTAACATCGGCTGTACCTGCTCTTTACAGTAAATAATCTTAATATTCCCAAGGAAACCTATGAGTGCTCTCTCTCAATTAAAACCTGCCCGCTTGTGGCAATTATTTGAAAAAATTTGCAGTATTCCACATCCGTCGAAACATGAACAAGAGATATCTTTATGGATACAAAGCTGGGCAAAAGAGCTTGGTTTAGCCATTAAAGAAGATGCCGTTGGTAACTTATTTATTAAAAAACCAGCAACCAAAGGTATGGAAGATCGCAAAGGTATTATCTTACAAGCACATATGGATATGGTGCCACAAAAAAACAATGACACAGACCATGATTTTTTAACCGATCCCATTAAGCCATATATTATCGAGTCTGGTGATTGGGTAACGGCTGAAGGCACAACCTTAGGTGCTGACAACGGTGTTGGTTTAGCTTCAGCCTTAGCTATTTTAGCCAGTGATGATATTCCTCATGGGCCATTAGAAGTTCTGGTAACCATTGATGAAGAAGCGGGCATGACCGGGGCATTTGGCTTAGAAGCGGGTTGGCTTGACGGTGATATTTTAATCAACACTGATTCGGAGCAAGAAGGCGAAGTTTACATGGGTTGTGCTGGTGGCATTGATGGTAGTGCCACTTTTCCATTAGCTTTTACCGATGTTGCTCACGATTACCAAGCTTTCAACTTATCTATCTCTGGTTTAAAAGGCGGCCATTCTGGTGTTGATATTCACACTGGCCGTGCCAACGCTAACAAGTTATTAGTGCGTTTTCTATTAAATGCCTCTAATGAGTTTGATATTAGCCTAACTGAATTAAATGGTGGTAGCTTACGTAATGCTATTCCTCGGGAAGCGAATGCCAGTTTTGTTATTGCTAACGATAAAGTTGACGCCTTAAAGGCCGCTCTAGCCAACTATTTAGCAACTATTAGAACAAATCTTGGTGCCATTGAAACTGATATAGATATGTTATTAATTTCACCAGAAGATTTTGAGCAGTGTTGGACAAAAGCAACACAAGCCGCCATTTTACGAGCGCTGAATGCTTGTCCAAATGGTGTCATGCGGATGAGTGATGATATTGAAGGTATTGTAGAGACCTCACTAAACTTAGGTGTAATACGAACCAGAGGGAAAAACTTCAGTGCCATGGTATTAATTCGTAGCTTGCATGACGATGGCAGCTTAGAAACTCAACGCACGGTACAATCTGTTTTTGAACTGGCTGGTGCGAACATTGTATTCTCCGGCGCATACCCTGGTTGGCAGCCTAATACCGATTCTGCCATCATGCAGACGGTACGTGATACTTACCAAGATATATTTAATAAAGTACCTGCGGTTATGGTAATTCATGCTGGTTTAGAGTGTGGCTTATTTAAAACCGCGTATCCACATTGGGATATGGTCTCTATTGGACCAACAATTAAGTTTCCTCACTCACCAGACGAAAAAATTGAAATTGCCACAGTAGCGCTATATTGGCAATTATTAGTCGCGGTATTAGCTAATATTCCCAAAAAATAACAGCAAGACAATATTGATAAACTGATAGCTTAAGGCTATCAGTTTATCATAGCGGAATTAACAATCCCCCCCTGCAGATACCATATTTTTTGTTCAATGGCACCATGTTCATTCAAACACGCCACTGCGACCCGAATATCTTCGCTTAATATTAATGCTTTTTATTCGCTTTTCCCTTGATATAGCAGGGTGAATTCCTCGCCACCCCAGCGGAAAACTGCATCGTTACCCCCGCTTCATTTGTATTTTTAATAAATTTGCTAGTGCAACAAGGGCAACATCACCGGCAGGATGGCTAAAAGCATCGTTATAGCTTTTAAAATGATCAATGCCGATGGATTACCAGTGCTAATAATTCATGGCCTCTATTGGCACTACTCATTCGCTGTGGCAGTATTCATCAAAGTGACGTCGATTAAAGCGGCGGGTTAATGCGTCGGTTATCGTTAACCGCTATAGTTGGCTTTTGGCGACAATTAATTTTTAGTAGCTCACACAGATATTTTTAATTAACTAACCATATCCGCAAAAATTAAGCTTCCGCCAAGAGTGCTAAAAATTGGTATTGCTGCTCTTTGTCGGTTGTAATTATAGCATTGAGTTTCACTTGTTTGGTTAAGTAATCATCTAAGTTTTCTCGCGCAATTGGCTTGGAGAAGTAGTAGCCCTGTATTAAATGACAACCAGCATCATTAAGCCAGTTTAACGTCTTTAAGTCTTCTACACCTTCAGCAACCACTTGCATATTCAGCGCTTTGACCATGTTAATCATTGCCTTAACTAATTTTTTTGAGTCTTGATGTGTTTCATTAAAGGCAATGTCAGAGATAAAACTGCGGTCTATTTTCAAAACATCAATGGGGAAGTCGCGTAATAAAGACAAAGATGAAAAGCCGGTACCAAAGTCATCTAAAAACATTTTGACATCAAGTTTTTGCAAACGGGCTAAGTTGTTTTTAACGATAGCTTTATTATCAATAAGCGCCGACTCCGTCAGTTCTACCGCTAATAATTTACTAGGAACATTATATTGCCATAAGGCTTTTAGCTATTTGATCGACCACTTCATCTTGTGCCAACTGAATTGGTGAAACATTGATACTAATGTATGGACAATTTTGTTCGCCATATCTCGCTAGCCATAGTGCTAGTTGTGCACAAGTTGACTCAATAAGCCACTTACCTAGCATATGAATAAGACCGGTTTCTTCTGCAACCGCAATAAATTCATCAGGGAAGAATATGTAGTCGAGCGGGTAACCATTTTTATAATCGCGCTATGGTAGCTAGCTTTATTTATCACTACGGTGAGGATTGGACTAAAAATTGGATACAAAATTTCAGTCATAATTTAGCCATGCGACCCAATGGTAACGACAGAGATCAAATGCGAAAAGTCGCTCGGGGCGATTGCGATATTGCCATAGCCAACAGCTATTACTATGGCATGTTATCAAATAGCATTAAACAAAGTGATCGTGACACCTATCAAAAAATTGGCATTGTCTTACCACAAACCACAGAGATTGGTAGCCATGTAAATATTAGTGGCGCAGCCCTCACTCACTCGGCTAAAAATGTTGATAATGCCATTAAATTCATTGAATTTTTAACCACTAAAAAAGCGGAAAAAATATACGCTCATAGTAACTTTAAATTCCCAGTTCGTGCTGACATTCCTGCGGGCGAATTTATTGCTTCATGGGGGAAACTGAATGCCGATACTCAAGCCATTATTCATTTGCCTTTATACCATAAGCGGGCGGCCGAAATCATTGCACAAAGTAATTGGTAAGTCTCAGTTTTTTACCCAAGCGATTTCAAGATGCTTGTTTCAGAACGTCTGAGCGATTCATGATCAAGGCGTGTATTTCATTAATGCTTGTTCAGGAGAATATGCTCAGCATAATTGCTCCGGCATTATCCATATAAGGTACTTCCTGTACCGTCTGCATTCTCTATTAAACTGTATCCATGCAACGTCCTTAATGAACTAAGCAACGATGAACGTGAATTGCTCAGACGCCCGACAATGGCTGGTTTAGTAAAGTGACTGAGTGGTAGAAATTATTTGAACATAGCACAGTAGTCGATAACTGCAGATAACCTCCTTTTCATTAAAACTGCTCAGCAAAAATAGCGTTCTCAATAACACTGCTAATGGCTATTCATAACTAAGCTTTGTTATTAAAAATTTTTCCGTTAGAATGGGTAAATCACTATTTAGGATACTTGTTATGATTCAGCCAGAAAAAATAATAATAGCTGACGATCATCCCTTATTTAGACAAGCTTTATTAGGGACATTAAAAGCCAAACTAACTTATACAACATGGCTTGAAGCAGAAACGATTGAAGAACTAAATCAGCAGCTTACTGCTCATAATGATAGCGATTTGTTATTACTGGATTTAAATATACCGGGTGCGCATGGCTTTAATACCCTAATCCATGTGCGTAATCACTTTCCCCAAATTCCTGTAGTTATCGTCTCCGCTCATGAGGATCATGACACCATCAGTAAAGCAATGGAATATGGTGCGGCTGGCTTTGTACCCAAATCGACCCCAGTTAATGATATATATGCGGCTATTGTTGCGGTATTGTCAGGTAATATCTGGTTACCCGCTTCTTTTGAACAAAGCCAAGGTAACAACAGTAAAAGTAATGTTGCTGAACGCGTTGCCAGTTTAACTCAACAACAATACCGTATATTAATGATGTTTGCCCAAGGCATGTTAAATAAACAAATCGCTTACGATTTAAATGTTTCAGAAGCGACAATTAAGGCCCATGCTACAGCAATTTTCAGAAAACTCGATGTTCGCAACCGTACACAAGCAGTTATTACCATTGCTCAGTTAAATTTATCTGAGGCTACATTTTAATAAAATGTATGGTGATAGGTTGTTTTTCCATTGGTAACTGCAACAAAAAAGCACGTCAATGATCGCTCATTAACGTGCTTTTTCATCTGTTAACTTAGTTTATTTCATCAGCTTCTTAGATAAAAGCAAAAGCATCGGCATACATATGCTCTAACAGAGCACCATGTTCAACGAAGTCACTACGAATAGCACCAACCATGTCGAAACGACCAGCCAAATAAATATCATAAGGTTCAAAACTGACAATATCATGCATAGCGGCTTGATGTACTAAGCCCGTTTTACCTTGCCATGGCTTGGCCGCATTGTCCTGCACATGCTCGATGACTGGAATAAAGTTAGCGTGCGGCAGTTTAGCAATAGTGGCAATAGTTTTTTCTAGTTCATAAATGGCGCTTTCTTCCCTTAGCCCCCAATAGACCATAATATGACGCTGAGACTTTTGTTCGGCCAAATACTCAAACATTGATTTAATATAAGAGAAACCCGTACCACCAGCAAGTAATAATAATGGTCGTTCACTCATCGTACGTAATTGCGCATGACCTCCAGCTATTTCAATGGTTATCGCTTCACCACTAGCATGACTCGCTTTAATACGTTCAATCACTTGCATAGGGTAACTATCCGCAACAAAAGCGCCTATTTGTAATTCAAGTAAATCACTATTAGGTGAACTGGCTATTGAAAATGGACGTTTATCATCCTCACTCATAACAAAGTTTAAATACTGCCCCGGAATAAAATCTACTTTTTCACTGGGCTTTAAAAGTACTTTATAGACGTGTGAAGTTAACGATGTTAACGACGCTATTTGACAACTAACTGTCTTCATTCTTTAACCTTTTCTACTTTATTAGTAATTTCTCTTGGCAAATTAATAGTCTTTACCAAGAGGTAATAAGATAAAATTTCGACTGTATTTAAGTATAGTCAGCAAACTTTATATAATAGTTAAATAATATCTAATTCATCCCAAATCTCATCAACTTGGTCTTTTATTTTCTGTGTCATTTCAATGGGTTTGCCCCATTCACGATCTGTTTCACCTGGCCATTTGTTCGTGGCATCTAGGCCCATTTTAGAGCCTAACCCTGAAACAGGTGAGGCAAAATCAAGGTAATCAATGGGCGTATTTTCTATCAAAACAGTATCACGACTAGGATCCATCCGAGTGGTCATCGCCCAGATAACGTCTTTCCAATCTCTGGCATTAATATCATCATCACAGACTATGACAAACTTGGTATACATAAACTGCCGTAAGAATGACCAAACCCCCATCATTACTACCTTAGCGTGACCGGCATATTGCTTTTTAATAGTGACAATAGCAAGGCGATAAGAGCAACCTTCTGGCGGTAAATAAAAGTCCTGAATTTCAGGGAATTGCTTTTGCAAAATAGGCACGAATACTTCATTAAGAGCAACACCTAGAATCGCAGGTTCATCTGGCGGACGACCGGTATAGGTACTGTGATAAATAGCATCTTTGCGCATGGTAATATGAGTAACGGTAAATACAGGGAAGACATCTACTTCATTATAATAACCAGTATGATCACCATAAGGACCTTCTGGCGCCGTTTCATCTGGATCTAAATAGCCCTCCAAAATGATTTCAGCGCTAGCTGGCACTTCTAAATCATTACTGATGGATTTAGCAACTTGTGTTCTAGCGCCACGTAATAAACCGGCAAAAGCATATTCAGATAGCGTATCGGGTACTGGCGTTACCGCACCTAAAATGGTGGCAGGATCAGCACCTAAAGCAACAGATACTGGGTATCTCTCACCTGGATTTTCTTTTTTGAATTCTTGAAAATCAAGGGCGCCGCCACGATGTGATAACCAACGCATGATGACTTTGTTTTTACTGAGTACTTGCTGGCGGTAAATACCGAGATTTTGGCGCTCTTTGTGAGGCCCTCTAGTAATAGTAAGCCCCCAGGTAATTAATGGCGCGACATCATCAGGCCAACAAGTTTGTATCGGTAGTTTAGTTAAATCAACGTCATCACCCGATAACACTATTTGTTGGCATAATGGCTTTTTGATGACCTTTACTGGCATATTCAATACTTGTTTATACACAGGTATTTTGCCTAACGCATCACGAAAACCTTTGGGAGGCTCAGGCTCTTTTAACATAGCCAGTAACTTACCAACATCGCGCAAATCACCAAAGCTTTTTTGCCCCATGGCTAAGGCAACTCTGTCTGTGGTACCAAAAAGGTTGGTAAGCACAGGCATAGCATAGGGTTCACCCTTTTCATTAACCGCATTTTCAAAAAGTAACGCTGGCCCTTCTGCTTTTAGCGTTCTATCACTGATTTCAGTCATTGCTAAATGAGTTGATATAGGCTGAGTAATACGCTTAAGTTGGCCTATTTTTTCAAGTTGACTGATAAAGTCTCTTAAATCACTATATTTCATCTAAGTTACCAGTAAGAGGTAAGGTAAAATAAAAAAACCAGTCATTAGGACTGGTTTTCATAAATTATGGCTGAGTAATTAATGCTGCGATTATTTACGCTTCATTGAATCAAAAAACTCATCATTGGTTTTGGTCATGGCTAGTTTGCCGATTAGGAATTCAATCGCACCTACTTCATCCATTTCGTGGACTATTTTTCTCAAAATCCACATTTTTTGTAATTCATCGGGTCTAGTAATGAGTTCTTCACGACGTGTACCACTACGATTAATATTAATAGCAGGGAAAACACGTTTTTCAGAAATTTTACGTGACAGGTGCAATTCCATATTACCTGTACCTTTAAATTCTTCGTAGATAACTTCATCCATTTTAGAACCAGTTTCGACTAGCGCGGTAGCAATAATAGTTAAGCTACCACCCTCTTCGATATTACGTGCTGCACCAAAGAAACGTTTTGGACGATGTAGTGCATTGGCATCAATACCACCAGATAGAATTTTACCTGACGAAGGAATAACTGTGTTGTAGGCACGGGCTAAACGGGTAATTGAATCTAATAAAATGATCACATCTTTTTTATGTTCAACTAAACGTTTGGCTTTCTCAATGACCATTTCTGCCACTTGTACGTGACGACTTGCTGGTTCATCAAAGGTAGAAGCAATAACTTCACCTTTCACCAAACGCTGCATTTCAGTTACTTCTTCTGGACGCTCATCAATTAGTAATACCATTAGCTCGGCATCCGGATAATTATGAGCAATGCTTTGGGCGATATTTTGCAATAATAAGGTTTTACCGGCTTTTGGCGGTGCAACAATTAAACCACGCTGGCCTTTACCAATGGGTGAGGCCAGATCAATAATACGTGCAGTAATATCTTCTGTAGAACCATTACCACGCTCCATGCCAAAACGATGTGTTGGGTGAATCGGTGTTAAGTTTTCAAATAAAATTTTATTACGTGCATTTTCAGGGCGATCAAAGTTAATTTCAGTTACTTTTAATAAGGCAAAGTAACGTTCGCCTTTTTTCGGCGAACGAATTTTACCTTGGATGGTATCACCTGTTCGCATACTAAAACGGCGAATTTGGCTTGGTGATACATAAATATCATCCGGCCCTGCTAAGTATGACGAGTCTGCTGAGCGTAAAAAGCCAAAACCATCTTGTAAAATCTCTAAAACACCGCCGCCAAAAATGTCATTATCACCTTCAGCATGTGCTTTTAAAATAGCAAAAATTATGTCTTGCTTGCGTGTTCTAGCTAGGTTTTCAAGCTTCATTGACTCAGCAAGCTCAACCAATTCATTAATGGTTTTTTCTTTTAGTTCGGTAAGGTTCATAGGGGGTTTCTTAAACTATTTTAAGTGATAGTGTCTTAGGCGATTGCCGGCACAAGTGTATATTAAATGTATTTGTTACAATAAGAATAGAGATAAAGAGATGTAATTTTGTACTCAGGGGCTAAATTTAGCACTAAAATCTGATTAGGTAAAGGCTGAATGAAGATGTAAGTGAACATTTTTCTGTTAAAAACAAAAAGCCTGCTACTTAGCTAGTAGTTGTCAGGCTTTTTAACTTTTAAAATTACAAATTTTTATCTAAAAATTCTTTTAATTGAGTTTTTGATAATGCGCCCACTTTAGTGTCAGCGACTTCACCGTCTTTAAACAGTAATAAGGTTGGAATACCACGGACACCATATTTAGGTGGTGTCACTGAGTTCTGGTCTATGTTCAATTTACCAACAGTCACTTTGCCATCGTATTCTTTGGCAATATCATCAAGTACTGGGGCAATCATTTTACATGGACCACACCATTCAGCCCAAAAATCAACTAATACTAAACCCGATGCTTTTAATACATCTGCTTCAAAACTATCATCAGTTAGCTGAACAATTTTATCGCTCATCATATTCTCCGTTGTTATGGCGAAAACGCCTTTGTGGTAATTAATCTGAGGTAATTATACCGTGATTCACTACTTTGCCAATACTGTTTTATGTTTCATTGGGATAAATTAACTAGTAATGCCCTAAAATCTAATTAATTAATTTTTAAGCCACTATTTAGCAATCAAAAATGTTAAGCTTGCGCCATGAAAAAAACACACTTAACTGAAACAAAATTCGCTGACCTAAATCTTGCTCCGCAAGTAGTGACCGGATTAGAAGCCATGGGCTTCGAATATTGTACGCCTATTCAGGCGATGTCTTTACCCGTTTTACTAAAAGGCACTGATATAGCTGGCCAAGCACAAACTGGTGAAGGTAAAACCCTTGCCTTTCTAGCCGCTACTTTTCATCATCTGCTACAAAAAGAAGCGCCAACACATAACCAACCTAGAGCCTTGATAATGGCGCCAACACGTGAATTAGCGATACAAATTCACCGTGATGCTAAAGAAATGGCAAAAAGCACTGGCCTACGACTTGGTGTGGTATATGGGGGTGAAGGTTATGAAAGTCAACGTTTAGAACTTGAACAAGGTGTTGATATTCTTATTGGTACTTGTGGTCGCTTAATAGATTACTTGAAACAAGGCATTTACAACCTTAGCAACATCGAAGTCATCGTACTTGATGAAGCCGATAGAATGTTTGATTTAGGCTTTATTAAAGATATTCGTTATATGTTTGATAAAATGCCTGCTGCTACTGAACGTTTAAGCATGCTGTTTTCGGCAACCTTATCATTCCGTGTTAAAGAATTAGCCTTCGATCATATGAATGATCCAACCAGTGTTGAAATTGCCCCTGAGCAAAAAACCAACATTCGCATCAGTGAAGAGCTTTTCTATCCCTCTAACGAGGATAAGATGGCTTTGTTACAAACATTGATTGAAGAAGATTGGCCTGAAAAAGCCATTATTTTTGCAAATACCAAACATGTTTGTGAAAAAGTTTATGACCATCTGAGTGCCGATAAAATACGTGTTGGTTTATTAACCGGTGATGTGCCACAGAAAAAGCGTTTGAAAATATTAGAGCAATTTACTGAAGGTACAATAGATATTCTCGTGGCAACTGATGTTGCTGCCCGAGGTTTACATATCCCCAGCGTAACGCATGTTTTCAACTATGACCTACCTGATGATTGCGAAGACTATGTCCATCGCATCGGTCGTACTGGTCGTGCGGGCGAAAGCGGTCATGCCATCAGTTTAGCCTGTGAGCAATATGTCTTTAATTTACCTGAAATTGAAAGCTATATTGAACATGAGCTACCAGTATCTAAGTATGATCATGAGGCCTTACTGACTGACTTACCTAGACCTAAACCTCGTCAACGCCGTCATAGAACTAATACCTCAAGAACAGGTGGTAATAGACAAGGCGGACGCGCTAATACTAGACCAGGAAACCGCAGTGGTAATACTAATCGCAGCACCCGCAGCTAACTTCCCCTAGATATAAATGCACATTGACTAACTTAGTGAGCCAAAATCAGGTAATACCACAGTATGATGATAACCATTACGCTGTGGTTGATTTAGGCTCTAATAGTTTCCACCTACTTATTACCTGCTTGGTTACCGAACCAAGGGGTAAATCAATAAAAATCGTCAATAAAGTTAAGCAAAAAGTTCGCTTAGCCTCAGGATTAGATAGTAATAACCTGCTCAGCGATGATGCCATTTCACGTGGCCTTGATTGTCTTAAAAACTTCTCCTTATACCTACAAAGTATTCCAGTAAACAATATTATTATTGTCGCAACAGCAGCATTACGTATTGCCGAAAATAATCAGCTGTTTTTTGATGCCGCTAAGAAAATATTGCCCAAAGACATTAAATTACTGAGCGGAGAGCAAGAAGCTAAAACAATATATGCTGGGGTTGCTCACACTTGTACCACCATTAACCAACAAGCACATGCTAAGAAATTAGTCCTTGATATTGGCGGTGCTAGTACTGAAATTATCGTCGGCGCTGGCTGTACGGCAAAAAAAGTAGTGAGTTTAAATATTGGCTGCGTTAGCTTTATGAGAAAATACTTTACTGCTGGCATACTTAACCAGCAGAATTTTACTCATGGTATTGCCGCGGCGGCAAATGTTATTACCGCAGTGAGTAAAGACTTTATGCAACTTGGTTGGCAGTCTGCTGTAGGCAGATCAGGCACCATGCAAGCCTTGATAGAGATACTTAAGCAACGTCAGCAAACACCTATAATCACCTTAACCTTTCTTAATGAAATGCAACAAACACTAATAAGTTGCCAGACCATAGATAATATCGATATTCCGGGGCTGAGAGCTGATCGTAAAGCGGTATTAGCCAGTGGCCTAGCTATTTTAATTGCCCTATTCGAGTGTCTGCATATTGAAACCTTAACTCTATCCAGCGGCGCACTTCGTGAGGGCTTACTTTTTGAATTAGTCCCCGATGCTAAAATTATCTAAACAACTTTTCATCTTGCTGGTAGCCTTATTTAGCTTTAACTGCCTTTAGTAAATGAAGCTTTGAAATACCACAAGGCTACCGGTATTTCAATAACGCTATAACTTAGTAGGGTAAACCAAAACCAGTTTAGCTCAACCATTAAAAAATCAAACTCAACACTTGTGCCCCAGTATTTACTTGCCACAATAACCAAGGCTAAGCAAGAAGCCACGCAATCAAATAGTGCTACTTTATTAAGGTTTTTACCGGCCAATTTCGGGTACACAGAGACATAAGCAATCAGTATAATCACTGCGTTTACTAATATTATACTGAATTCAGCCGACATCATTTTCCTCATTACTTGTTAGCGATCTAATCCCTACTTGGCAAGCCGCTAAGAGTTCATTACTTAAGCCTTTATCAGCTAATGCTCTAGATAAAGCCAAGCCACCAATCATCAGGACCACGCTTTGTAGCGCTTGTTTTCGGCTTGGAGTTAAGGCTTGAGCTTGGCCGATAAAGGCTTGTAGGGTCTTGGTGTAAGTCTCTTTTACTTGCTCATCTTTTTGGCTTATATCTGATAGCAAAAAGGCTAACGGGCATGCCTGTTCATTTTGATCATCTCTATGCTCGGTACTTAAATAATATTGAGCAAAATTTTTCATGGTCTGCGGACAATTTTCAGGCTTACGCTGGTAAGCGACAGTGGCCGCTTTACTGATTGCTTGGGCGTATAAATCACTCTTAGATTTAAAGTGACTATAAAAAGCACCTCGGGTTAACTCTGCTTTTTTCATCACTTGATCAATGGAAATCTGTTCAAAACCATGATGGGTAAAGAGCATAGCTGCACTGGTTAAAATTCTTTCTTTGGACTGTTCTTTATGAGTTTCTTGCCATGCCATGGCTAAGCTCCACTTGCTTGCATATTTTAAAGATAGTATTTCATATTTTTAAAATATGTTCTTGAACATATTTTCATTATGAGTAGATTATTGTCTATACAGTGAATATTTTACATAAAGGATAATAAAATGACAGCAGCAATACACATCTACGGGCCAAGTTTTTCTAATTTCGTTCGCACGGTGATGCTAGTGTGTGAAGAAAAGCAGCTTGCATATACCGTTGGCATTGAGGTGGATGGCAAAAAAACAACCTTTAAAGGCGAACAGCACCACATTTGGCACCCTTTTGGTAAAATACCGGTATTACTTGCAGGTAACCCGCTTCAAGGTGGCTTAGTTCTGCCAGAAACAACCAGTATTTGTCGATATCTTGATAAAGACAAGACGTTGCAGCCCGATGATAGTTTTGCTTTTGCCCGACACGATGCTCTGTGTGCGCTAATTTCTATAGATATTGATAGGGTACTGATACGCGAATATCTGCTGGAGTTTGCCTTTCCAAAAGGAGAAAACAACAGCGTACGATTTGACCTAGTTAAAGAGCTACAACCTAAAGCGGCAGCTACTTTAGCTATCATTGAAAAGATGTTAGGCGAAGAAACAGCTCTCGCTGCTGCAGAGTTCACCATTGCTGATGCCTTATTAGCACCCATGTTGCATTATATCTCTTGCCTACCGACAGGTTTTAACCTGATAGCGGATTATCCGAAAATAGAGCAATATTTAGCTGACTTAATGACCAGACCGTCTTGTCAAAAAGTATTAATTGCAAAAAAATTATAATAATAGCGTAAATAAATCCCGTTTAATCAAATGCTAGCCAAAGAAAAGCGCGAATAAATCGCGCATTTATATTAAGTTTTAAGTTAAGTTTTATATTAAATTTTAAGTTAAGTTTTAATGTAAAGCTTAAGCGTCTTCTTTTAACCAGCGGGCAGCTTTCTTGGCAAAATAGGTTAAAATCCCATCGGCTCCCGCTCGTTTAAAAGCGAGCAAACCTTCCATCACACAAGGTTTCTCCTCTAACCAGCCATTTTGAATAGCGGCCATATGCATGGCATATTCACCACTGACTTGATAGGCATAAGTAGGTACCTGAAAGGTGTCTTTAACGCGACGGACTATGTCTAAATAAGGCATACCCGGTTTTATCATTACCATATCAGCACCCTCGGCCAAGTCTTGGGCAACTTCATGCATAGCCTCATTACTATTAGCAGGATCCATTTGATAACTATGTTTATTGCCACCTTTAATGTTGCCTGCTGAGCCGACCGCATCACGAAATGGGCCATAGTAATTAGAGGCATACTTTGCTGAATAAGCTAAAATTTTGGTATTAACAAAACCATTTTCTTCTAATACTTGCCTGATCGCGCCAACACGGCCATCCATCATATCAGATGGTGCGACAATATCTGCCCCGGCTTGGGCATGTGATAGCGCCTGTTTTGTTAAAATATCTGTGGTGATATCATTTAAAACATAGCCAGTTTTACCGGCTTTATTGTCATCACTATCACTTATAATACCGTCCTGTCCATGAGTGGTAAAAGGGTCAAGCGCAACATCAGTGATAACGGCGAGTTGTGGAAAATTAGCTTTAAGGGCACGCACTGTACGTTGCGCCAAGCCTTCAGGGTTATAT
This sequence comes from Colwellia marinimaniae, assembly GCF_002207865.1. Taxonomy (GTDB): domain Bacteria; phylum Pseudomonadota; class Gammaproteobacteria; order Enterobacterales; family Alteromonadaceae; genus Colwellia; species Colwellia marinimaniae. The sequence continues at coordinate 132,957 of NZ_BDQM01000003.1, read as the reverse complement.
GCTTCTTCAGCCATGAGTGATTTTTTATCATTGGGCGTTACCGGGAAAATTGCAATGGCCGGTATACCTAAATCAACCAACTCTTGTGCTTCTACTAATAAGAGATCAAGACTTTTACGCTCGACCCCCGGCATGGAAGCAATAGCCTCTCGCTGATTCTCCCCTTCAAGTACAAAAACCGGGTAAATAAGATCATTAACCGTTAACTGAGATTCTGCCATTAAACGACGGGTATGATCATCGACACGCATACGGCGCAGTCGACGAGCAGGATATTGGCCAAAAGCCAAACTACCATTGAGAGACATAAAAATTCCTAAAAATTATTCTGTTAAAATATATTGTTGCGTTTGATTGCGACCATTATTCTTTGCTTGGTATAGCGCTTTATCAGCGCCAGAGAAAATTTGTTCGGGGCCAATATCCACTTCTTGCTGGTAAGTACAAATACCACAACTAATCGTTAGCGCTATCTCGATTTCTTGGAAAATGAAAACTTGTTCATTTAACAACAAGCGTAATTGTTCAGCCAAGAGTAGTGCACCTTCTACATCGGTATTAGGGAGAATGAGACAAAATTCCTCACCACCATAACGAAATGCTTTATCAGCGCTACGCTTCAAGCTTTGCTTAATATGTTTCGATAGCCAAATAAGACACTGATCTCCGGCTAAATGACCATAATTATCATTCACTAATTTAAAGTGATCAATATCAATTAACACTAAACTTAAGGGGGTAAGATTACGGCGACTACGGCGATACTCGGCTAATATTTTTTGATCGTAAAATCGTCGGTTATGTAAGCCGGTAAGTTCATCTAGGACATTTTTTCGTTCAAGCTCTTGGTTAGCACTTTCTAATTCTTGTAAGGCTATATTAAGCTCTAGCGTACGCTCTTGTACCCTTTCTTCTAATAAATCTTGACTGTCTTGTTGCTCTTCAGTCAAGATTTTCATGGTTTGCTCGGCTATTTTGTTATTATTTTTTGCTAACTTAAGCTGCAATAACATTTGTTGATATTTTTTGTGAAAATGCCGACTTAAATAACAAGTAATGATGGCGGTTATGACGCTGCCAAAAAAAAACCCCATAGTAAAATATAGCGGTTCGCTACTCTCTGCGGTAACCGCCATAGCCACAGGAGTATACAAGATCAATAAAGCTGCATAACCTGTAATTTTAGCGATAACGACTGGCTTCATTTTGAATTAATTCCTTTTTGTAGGAAAATTAAACACCTTTTCGGCATTACGACTAGTTTGCCAAGCTATCTGTTCTTGGTCAAGCCCGGTAATGCTAGTAATTTCTTTCAGTATGTAAGGTAAATAACTGGGTTCGTTGCGGCTACTTTTCGGTTTTGGTCGGATCGTTCTAGGCGTTAAATAGGGCGCATCCGTTTCAATTAACAAACGATTTAACGGGATCAAACTGACAATGTCACGAAGGGTTTGACCGCGGCGCTCATCACATAGCCAACCGGTAATGCCAATATACATATCAGCGTTAATACATTGCATTAATTCATTTTTCGAACCGGTAAAACAGTGAGCGACCATGGCAGGTACTTTACCTAAGTATGGCGATAGAATATTAAACCAGGGTGCAAAAGCATCTCTTTGATGTAAAAATAACGGCATTTGTAATTCAGCCGCTAAAGCAACCTGCTCGCTAAAAACTATTTTTTGCTGGGCGGGTGTTGAAAAATTGCGATTAAAATCCAGACCACATTCCCCAATAGCTTTGACCTGTGTGTGCATGGCTAATTGTTTGAGCTGCGCTATATAGTCAACGGCAACATGGTCAGCATCGTGCGGGTGAACACCGGCTGTGCTGTATAAAAAGTTAGGGAAATCTGTTTGGTATTGCTGGCACAGTGCTAAGGCTTTTTTGCTTTCGGCAACACTGGTACCCGTGATCAGCAAGCCACTGAGCGCTGCCGATTGTGCGCGAGCAATCACCTCTTCACGATCTTTATCAAAGCGTTTATTGGTTAAATTAACACCTACATCTATTAAGGCATTGCTTGATGAGGCCTTAGCTGCTGAGGTCTTAGCTTTTGAATTATTACTTTTTAATAAGTCGATATTCAAAATAGTCTCGCTCTATTTTAATCTTTTTACTTTAATACGAGTATTGGTATTTTCTTTTTGTAAAAATACCGCACTAAGTGCACCTTTGGTTAAAATCACCTGTTGGCCGACTTTTAACTTAAACTTAATAGTATCTTTTTGCTGCCATTTTTGACCATTTTCAAAAAATATATTCCATTTTCCTCGTGGTGTTTTCGTTAATTTACTAATGGTTAGGCTAATGCTATTTATTTCATTAGCTAATTCTTCCGTGGTTTTTTTTACCTGCTCTTTAGCAAAAGCATCAATTTGCTCTGCCGTTAAAGCCACTTGTCCAGCGGTTACCGAGGTACTTGCTAGCTTGCTTACTGATAGTTTTTGCTGACTAAGTGCATCAAAACAAGTTAATCTTGCTTGATCCTGGCTTATTTGTCGACAAACCTTAATGTCAGCAGCGAGATTAGTCGTCTGACCTTGCGCTAATAGGGGAAATACTAAGCCGCTGATAAGTGCGGTACAGGTTAATAAATTCATCGCTGTCATTCTTTACTCTCTTTTCCATCAATTGAATTATCTTCGTCTTCTTTATGATAAAACGAAGCAATAATAATACCCACTTCAAACAATAGCAGCATAGGCACAGCCAACATAGTCTGTGAAATAATATCAGGCGGTGTTAATAACATACCAACAATAAAAGCACCAACAACGACATAGGCTCGTTTTTCTCTTAAACTATCAGGTGTCGTCATACCCGTCCAACACAGCAAAATAATAACAATGGGGATCTCAAATGCCGCGCCAAAAGCAAAAAAGAGCTTTAAAATGAAGTCCAGATAACTACTGATATCTGTGGCAATCATCACCCCTTCTGGTACTACAGAAGCAAAAAAAGTAAACACTACCGGAAAAACGATAAAGTAAGCAAAAGCAATACCGCTATAAAACAGTAGGGTTGAGCCAAACATTAACGGCACAATCAAACGTTTTTCATTGCTGTATAAACCCGGTGCCACAAATGACCAAATTTGATATAAGACAAAGGGCATAGCAATAAAGAGTGATAATACTAAGGTTAATTTAAAGGGGGCAAAAAATGGCGAAGCAACATCGGTTGCTATCATTTGTGAGCCCTCTGGCATAGTTGCTAACAATGGCTGTGCCACATATTGGTAAATATCTTGGGCAAAGTATACCAAGCAACAAAAGACAATTAACACCGCTAAAATAGCGCGTAATAAACGATTACGTAATTCTAACAGGTGATCAAATAGGCTGGCACTAGGTGCTGGGGCTGTGCTCATGATTGGCGTTTATCACTTTCTGGGTTAGCTACTTTTGTTGATTGTTCAGCTGATTGTTCAGCTGATTGTTCAGCTGATTGTGCTGCAGAACTTGTTTCGGCTACCGTTGCATTATCGGCACTATCGTCTTGCTCAGCTTTAGTATTAGCTGAGGATGCCAATGAAGAGGAAGTCATGGCATCTAAAGCTTGATTATCCACTTTTTTAAAGGGTTCAGTGACCGAGGCTGCCGCCTCTTGTAATGTTTTTAATGACTCGGCGACTTCCGGACTTAAGTTTTTCAAACCGCTTTCTTCTGCTTTTTTTAAGTTGGCATGCAACTCATGTATACGTAACTCTTCGGTTAGCTCAGCTTTCACTGTATCGCTAAATTTACGTGCCCCTGTTATCCAGCCACGCAGTGTACGTATTGCTACCGGTAAGCGCTCAGGACCTAAAATTACCAAGCCCATAATTGCAATAAGAATTAATTCCCAAAAGCCAACATCAAACATAAATTAAGCCTGATCAGTTTCTTTAGTTTTGCTGCTAGCTTTACTACTTTCTGCTGTTGCGCTGCTAGAGTTATCGGCTAAACTATCTGATGTTTTTTCGGCGCTGGTCTTTTCGACCTTAGTATTTTGCTCTTTGTCTTCACCGATAGCACTTTTGAAACCTTTAATCGCTGAGCCCAAATCACCACCTAAATTACGCAGCTTTTTAGTGCCAAATAATAACACGACAATCACGGCAATAATAACTAGTTGCCAAATTCCGATGCCACCCATAATAAATTACTCCTGCTATTGATGTTCACATGACTAAGCAATAGCCTAGTTCATGCTTTTTGTATCAACATTATATACCTAAATAATACTGGGAAACGAGTAAAAGCGGTAAATGAATGGCTAAATGATAAGCTAAAACAACATTTATTTTGTCGGTAAGTCAGTTTCGATAATAATCGCTCAAATAACCAGTCAAAATAGCAGTCATGCCGTCGAATAAATGGATCAAAAAAGGCGACTTTACCGTCGCCTTGAGTTTGAGTGACTGATATTCACCATAATGAATATCAGCAATTAATAGCTGCTAGAATTTATAGGAAGTATTAACAAAGAAAATACGACCGACCACATCATAAATGTTGGGTACTGTATTCATGTCATTACCATTTGGTACTTCTTCTGGCTCAGTATCAAATAAGTTCTTGATACCACCAGTTACCTGCCAAGCATCATTAACATGGTAAGCCGTTGAAATATTATGGTAGACCACATCATCCGTGGTGAATTCGTCTCCGTAGTTAACACCGTCCATGCCTTGGATATAATTAGCGGTATAAAGCAGGTTCCAATCTTCACTGATATCAGCACTAATACTTAGGTTAGACTTTAACTGCGAGTAACCACCCATATTGCCATCAATAGTGCCTTCATAGCTGATATCATCTTCGACAAACTCAAGTAAGTAGGTAGTATCAAGGGTTACTCTAAATATGCCGGCAGTGTAGCTAACATTCCAATCTATACCTGAGGTTTTTTGATGACCAATATTGGTTAGCATTGCCGTCATGTTCGACAAATCACCCTCTGAGATAATGTTAATATTAATAGTCGCACAAGCAACAGCGTCACCTTTTTTACACTTATTCATTTCAGCTTGCACATTTACCCGGCTAATAGCATTGGTAATATCAAACGACCAGTAATCCATGGTAGTAGATAAACCGTCAGCGATTTCCCACACTACACCGGCAGTAAAGGACTCACTCTCTTCTGGTTGTAAATCGGCATCACTTGTATAATTAACTTTGATTTGTTGGTCTAGTTCGTTACCCCAAGGGTCATCTAGATAATCGAATGAACCGGTGTTGCCGCCGTATAATTCACTGACATTTGGCGCTCTAAAGCCTGTTGCCGCTACTGCTCTAAACATTAAACCGTCGATAATGGTATAAGTAGCACCTAACTTCCACGTGGCTGCGCCACCAAAAGTTGAGTAGTTATCGTAACGAGTCGCGGCTTCTACCGTAAAGGAATCAGTTACTGGTACTGAAATCTCACCATAAATAGATTGTACTGAATAGTTACCTTCAGTTGGGGCTTGTTGTGCCGCAGTACTGTCACCAGCTTGAGTAATTAAATCAGGGGTGTAGTAACCACTTTCAAAACGGCTTTCAACACCAACAGCATAACCAATATCCGATTCACTAATGCCACTATAACCAGCGGCTAAAATAAATTGCTCGTTACCACCTTGATTTTCTTCGGTGTACATAATTTTTTCACTTGCTAAGAAGTCATTATCCATGGGCTTGCCACTGAACCAATCATCTGGATTGGCGTAGATACTTTTTTCCATATTACCGGCATGGATAGAGTTAGCAACACTGTCTTTTGAATCATTACGGCCATAGGTCGCTGACATATCCCACTGTGCATCATTACTCAAATAACCAGTTAGAGCAACAGAAGCACGGTAAGTATCAGTTTCTTGACCATAAATACGTGGACCAGCATCTGTCATACGACGCCTATAGTTAATGGTATCACCAATGACATAATGATCGTCAGAATCAGCAATGTCTGAATTTAGCTCATCATAAACATCTTGAATACCCTTTATGTATGTCGGGTCTATCTTACTTGTGATTAAATCGATATTTGCTGGTTGTGGTGCCATTTGCTGATTTGACTCACGACGGGTATACATAAGATCAATACTAAGCTCGGTATCGTCAGCAATTTCACTGTTAAAGCTAGTAAATAAACTTAATAACTCATTCGGTGTTTGTGCATAGCTAGAAGTGGTGTAATCATAACTTTCGTCACGTGGTTTAAAGTCACCATTACCATCTGGCATCATGCCACCTAAACTACCACCTGGAATGAATGATGACTCCCCTGCCGGCACAAAATCACGATCCGACTGAATCACTTCACCACGCTTTGAGTACTGTACACCAAGTACTAAGTTACCACCGGCAAATTCACTGCCGTGTAAAATGCTAAAACCACCACTTTCACCATCACCTTTGTCGGTAATGCTGCCATCAGCGGTAATTTCTGTACCTTCAAAGTCTTTTTTAGTGATGATGTTTATTACACCAGCGATAGCATCTGAGCCATATATCGCAGAAGCACCATCTTTTAAGATTTCAATGGATTGGATCATTGATACCGGAATAGTATTTAAATCTACGGAAGAATCAGCTCCCGTACCTGAAGCCACCATACGACGACCATTTAATAACACTAACGTACGTTGACTGCCCATACCACGTAAGTTAACTGTGGCAGAGCCGCCAGAGCCATTATTCGAGGTGGCACCTAAGCTCATACCCGCAGCTGCAGGTTGCATCGCTAATATTTCTTGTACTGAGGTAAAACCACTTTTAGCAATAAAATCTGAAGAAATCACTGTGACTGGACTTGCGGTTTCGATATCTGTTCTGCTAATACGAGAACCGGTTACGGCAATACGTTCAATTTCTTCTGCGCCTTCTTCGGCAATTGCTTGTACTGAAGTGACAGACGTGGCGGCAAGGGCAAACATTACTCCACGGCTGACAATATTCTTTCTGGCTGTTCTTAGGCTCATTACTTCTACCTTTTTATCGTAAATTATTGGGAACTGATATATACCCGTTCCTATTCAAAGTGCAGGATTTCAATGGGAGCGGGTATTAATCAATTGCCATCAATACTGCGCGATCTATTTGAAAAAGTTCGTTTTCAAGTGTGGTAATTTAGTTAAGACTGTAATGAAGTGGTGATTTCTGACGAGTAGGATGTGATTAAATGTGATTAGATTGGCTATTTTTTAGCTGCTTGCAAGATAAATATCGCTCTAATGGGATAATGACTAGCGAGTAAGGTGGGCATAATTTGATAATATGACAATGCCGTAAAATTTAGCCATAAAAAAACCGACATCAAGTCGGCTTATTTACATAGGTTTTTTTAAGCTTATATAAGGCTTAATCAAATACCATGGTATTTTTTAATTTAGATAAAGCATTTTTTTCTAACTGCCTTACCCGCTCTGCTGATATCTGATATTTATTAGCTAGCTCTTGCAAGGTGGTTTTATCTTCTGTTAACCAACGTGTCTTAATAATATCTTGGCTACGGTCATCCAGTGTCACCAGTGCGGTTGATAAACGCTGATTGGCATGACGTTCCCAATTATCATTTTCAACTTCAACGGCTAAATCTGATTGTTTATCTTCCAAGTATTGCGCAGGTGAAAAACTACCAGCACCAATATTATCATCATCGTCTTTTGATAATTCAAACGATTGGTCATGGCTACTCATACGAGATTCCATTTCCATAACGTCTTTAGTGGTTACACCAAGATTCTCTGCTACCGTATTTACTTCTTCGGTGCTGAACCAGCCTAAACGTTTTTTATTTTTACGTAGATTGAAAAATAATTTACGTTGCGCTTTAGTGGTGGCAACTTTGACAATGCGCCAATTTTTAAGCACATATTCATGAATTTCTGCTTTAATCCAATGAACAGCAAAAGACACTAAACGTACACCTACTTCGGGGTTAAAGCGTTTAACCGCTTTCATTAAACCGACGTTGCCTTCTTGCACTAGATCAGCATGAGGTAAACCATAACCTGCATAACCTTTAGCCACATGAATAACAAAACGTAAGTGCGACATAATTAACTCTTGTGCCGCTGATAAATCATTGTCGTTATAAAGACGAGTAGCCAGATCATGCTCTTTTTCAGCCGTAAGCATAGGAATATTATACGCTGATTGCATATAGGCTTCGATGCTACCACTTTTTGGTAGGGTAAGTTGCATTGTTTGACTCATAATAACTCTCCTTTCTCTCTTTGATTCGCCCGCGATAATAACATAGTTCGACACTCTTTACGATAGCGGGGACATGAACATTAGCCTAATAGAAAGAGGGGCACAAGGCGATCTTTCAAATTATTGATGAATTAAATGTGACACTTTGTAAGTGGCTTTACTTTTCAACTTTAAACAAGCGAAGAAACAAACAGATAACTAATTATAGAACCATGCCAACAATTAATTGAAAGTACGGTTATTTTTTCGTTGTTAGTCCGCATTGGGCTCTATTGCCTTGATATGTTGGCTTACCGAGATGTAACTACCCAGTAAAGATAGTACCACAGCAAAAGCAATAAGCATTAAGGCTTCACTGCCAGTAAGACCCTGTAGTTGAAAATTACTTTGATAAAGCGCTGTTAGATCACTTATCGCATAACCTAGATACCAAGCAAGTAAGGTAACGGCAATACATGAAAGTATACCGCCAAAAATACCGTACCAAATACCCGAATATAAAAAGGGTCGCTGAATAAAACTATCGGTTGCACCCACCAATTTCATAATAGCGATAGCATCTTTTTCATTTAAAATAGCTAAGCGAATGGTATTACCGACAATAAGCACCACAGATAAACATAATAATAAGGCGACACCAAGAACAATATCTTCAATTAAACGTGCTATGGCATCTAAACGTGTTAACCATTCTAAATCTAGCTTACCTTGGTCGACTTCGCGCTCTTTATTCAGTTTTGCTAATAAGGCATTCGCTGCTTGCGCTTGGCTGGCTCTTTGTGTTGGTGTCACCAGCAATGTCGCTGGTAATGGGTTGGTCTCTAAATATTCAAGTGACTGGCCAAAACCGGATAAAATTTTAAACTCTTTTAATGCTTGTTCGGCCGAAATATATCGAACTTCGGCGACTTCATTATAAAGGCTGATACGTTTTATCAGGTTTTGTGTGCTCTTTTCACTGGTTGATAGTTTTAAAAATAGGGTGATTTGCGCAGCGCTATCCCATTTTTCACTTACTTGCTGTGCATTCTTAACAAAAAGATGCAAGGTTGCGGGCAAGGCCAAACTGACCCCTAAAACAAAAATAGTCATCACGGTAGTAAAAGGTGTACGCCATAAATTACCTAAGCTACCTATGGCTTGCTGAACATGTCGTATGGGTAAGGTTAAAATGCGTGTTAATAAGCTTGAACGTGCTTTTAAACCACTGCTATGAATATTACTCATCAACTCCCCCCCTGCACTTGCAAGCCATCAACAATACCATCATTAATCATGGTCCCCTCTTTTAGCGTCAGGGTACGATATTTCATGCGGGCAATTAAACCTAGGTCATGAGTAGCAATTAACACAGTGACACCTGCGGCATTAAACTCCTCAAATAAACGAATAATATCTAGCGATAACTTGGGATCTAAATTACCTGTTGGCTCATCGGCAAGCAGAATAGGCGGTTTGTTAACAATGGCGCGGGCAATACCAACACGCTGTTGTTCACCTCCCGAAAGCATATGTGGGTAACATTTTAATTTGGCGGCTAAATGCACCTTGTCCAATGCAGTAGCAACCCGTTTTTTAATTTCTTTATGGCTGACACCTTCAATAATTAAAGGTAAGGCGACATTATCAAAAACTGTGCGGTCTTTAAGTAAATTATGACTTTGAAAAATCATGCCAATACCACGGCGCACATAAGGAACCTGCTTATATTTAATGTCAGCTAGCTCGGTATGATTTACTTGAATACTGCCAGAGCTAGGCTTTTCCATCAGTGAGATTAATTTTAATAAAGTACTTTTACCAGCGCCTGAATGGCCCGTTAAAAACGCCATTTCACCGCTTGCCAAGCTAAAACTCACTTGTTTTAATGCCAAAAACCCACCGGGATAGGTTTTATTTACCTTATTGAAATTAATCATATTATTTTTATATTTTGCCCTGGTTAGCAGGATAACTTAGCACAGTTCCCCACAATATACTCAAACGACGTTAAAATGCTTATTTAGCATCACCAAGCAATAATCTGTTTTGCCGTCGTTTGAGGCTTTGCTTATTTATTTGCTAAAAAGGGCCTCGATAAAGTCATCACCATTAAAGGGTCTTAAATCATCGATGCCTTCACCCACACCTAAATAACGAATAGGAATATTATGTTTATCGGCAATAGCAAAAAGAACACCACCTTTGGCGGTACCATCTAGCTTAGTCACAATTAACCCCGTTAAACCGACCGCTTCATCAAACAACTTAGTTTGACTTAAAGCATTTTGTCCAGTGCCCGCATCGAGGGTAAGCATCACTTCATGTGGGGCATTAATGTCTAATTTTTTCATTACCCGCACGATTTTTTTCAACTCTTCCATCAAGTGGGCTTTATTTTGTAAACGACCGGCAGTATCAGCAATGAGGACATCAACTTTACGCGCTTTTGCGGCACTAATGGCATCAAAAATAACCGAAGCACTATCAGCACCGGTATGTTGCGCAATAACAGGGACATTATTACGCTCCCCCCAAACTTGCAATTGCTCAACGGCTGCGGCTCTAAAAGTATCCCCTGCAGCAAGCATTACCGACTTACCCTCAGCTTGAAATTGCTTAGCCAGTTTACCTATGGTGGTGGTTTTACCAACACCATTTACGCCAACCATCAGTATAACAAAGGGTCCATCACTCTCTGGGATAACTAGAGGCTGGCTAACATCTGCAATGATTTTCTTTAATTCTATTTTCAGTAAGTCATACAAGGCTGAAGCATCTTTTAGCTGCTTTCGACTAGCACTTTTCGTTAATGAATCGATAATTTTCATGGTGGTTTCAATACCAACATCGGCCAATAACAAATGGGTTTCTAACTCTTCAAATAAGTCATCGTCAATTTGTTTACCACGAAATAAATCAATTAAGCCGCCACCTAAATTTTGCCTAGTTTTACTTAAACCTTGCTTTAAGCGAGCAAAGAAACCCAGCTTAGCTGCCGCCTTTGTTTCAGTTTTTGCTTCAGTTTTTGCTTCATCTTGGCCAACAAGGGTCTTGATGTCACTCGGCTCAAGCGTGGTTGTGCTGTCTACTGGTACGGTTTCATTTGGCACTGGCTCATTAGCAGGCTCAGCTGCAGCTGTTTCTTCACCTTGCTCACTAGCGGTCATTTCAGCTAATAATTTTTCCTCGGGTAGCACTTCATCAGCTAGAGTAATAATGCTGTCGACAACGTCAGCGACTGGTTCAGCAACATTAATGCCATGCTCGACTTTTTGCTCTTCGACACTTTCATGTTCGACACTGCTAGCGTCATTAACTACTGGGACAATTTTCTCTGGTTCAGCGGCTTGCTCACTGGTCGGTTCGCTTATCGGTTCGACAAGTGGCTCAACTACGGGCGCTGGTGCAAGCTTAGCATCGGGAAGATGCTCTGTTGAACTTTCTGCTGTGCTTTTTTCAGCGCTTGCTTGCTTGGCTTTTTTGCCAAAGCCTAACCAAGACAACATACCTTTTTTTTTCGACACTTTTAGCTACCTAAATATATTACAGTATGAATTTGTTTGCGATAATACCAATGGGATTAATTAATCTACTTGGTATAAAGGCCAAACAAGGATAAAATTGGCGCTATATTAGCACTTAATAGCAAAATTGTCAGTGATATGAAACAAGCAAAAAAACAACTTAATAGAAAATCTCCTGCTGGGATGACTCAGGGGAAATCTACCGGTAAGATCCGCATTATTGCCGGAAAATATAGAGGCAGGAAGTTACCGGTATTAATGGCTGATGGTCTAAGGCCAACAACAGATAGAGTAAAAGAAACCGTCTTTAACTGGCTAATGCCTTACATTAATCAAGCTAATTGCTTAGATTGCTTTGCTGGCTCTGGTGGCTTAGGTTTTGAAGCATTATCACGTGGCGCTGCTCAAGTTACCTTAGTGGAATTAAACAAAGCAGCGGCTAAACAACTACAAGCCAATAAAGAGCTACTTAAAGCTGACAATGTCATGGTGATTAACCGTGATGCACTTGCTTTTCTTAAGTCGGAGCAAACGGCAAGTAGCCACAAGCCCTTTGATTTGGTTTTTCTCGACCCTCCTTTTAGAAAACAGCTAGTAGAGCAAGCGGCAGCGCTATTAAATCAATATGGTTTAGCTGAGCAAGCACTCATTTATGTCGAAATGGAAGTCGAAAGTAAACAGCTTATGCCAACAAACTGGCAATTATTGAAAGAAAAAACCGCCGGTCAGGTTGTCTATCAGCTCTATCAATATCAAGCCTAATTTCGCTATTGCTAACAATAATTTGAAGTCATAACTTGAAATAATAACTTACAGCACTGGAGGCAACTTTTGGCAACAACAAGTATGTATACCGACTATCTCGACACGCCATTAGGCTTATTTGAATTTATGGCCTCCGAGCAAGGAATTTGCCAAGCTATTTTTTGTGGTGATAAAGTTTGTGGTGGTGAACCAGCGCAAGGCAAAACTAATGACATCACGGCACTGTGCAAACAGCAATTAACAGAATACTTTGCCGGTGAGCGGCAAGTATTTACCCTGCCGTTGGCGCCACTAGGAACATCATTTCAACAATCGGTGTGGCGTTGTCTAACAGAAATTCCTTTTGGGCAAGTAAAATCCTATGGCGACATAGCCAAGATGCTCAATAAGCCAAAAGCTGCCCAGGCGGTTGGTGGCGCTAATGGCAGAAATCCTATTACTTTAATAGTACCTTGTCATCGCGTTATTGGTGCTGATGGCGCTTTAACAGGTTATGCCGGAGGTATTGAACGTAAACTCTGGTTATTAAAGCATGAAGGGGTCAGCGTTAAAGTCTCTGATGACAACAGTCAGCTAGATATCAATAATGTTATTCATAAACGACAAGCAAAAACACAATTTCTCCGCTAATATCCACGCTGAATTGGATTAGCTTATTGGCTAAAAACAAAAAAGGAGTGCCAGATTAGCACTCCTTTTTCATTAGTAAACTCGTTAAGCTGCACTGAGGAGCAATCAGCCATTATCCAGAGTTCAGCTTAGTGAGTTATTTTTTCGGTACTAGCCTCAAGTCATGAAAATCAAAGCTAAAATCGGTCGCCAACGATACCGCTTTCATGGTGACGTAGTTAATACCACCCTCTTCATTTAAATTGAAATTCACAAAGGCATCAGCCTCAAGGGTTCTATCATGCCAGCGGACAATAAAAGTATTATGCTGGTAGTGCTCTAGTGTGCCTTGTAACGCTGCGGTATTAGCAAATTGCATATGCAGCTTATTGTTTTTAAAACTAATATCAATTTCACCGTACCAGCTATCAACATAGCTTTGTGCGTAATCACGTAGTGGCAACGAATGTGCTGAGTTTTTATTAACTGAATCCGCTATTTTAGCTAAGCGCTTTTTCTCTTTGGCTATATTTTTTTGCTGTTTCGCGTGATAGTAAGCGATCCAATCTTTTTCTTCTAACTCAAGGTACTCATTTAAGATTTCGTGGTAGATAGCATTAAGAGCATAACCCGATTGCTGATTAGTCAGAATCACCATAGCCAAATTTTCTTCTGGCACTAACACCACTTTTGACACCATGCCTAAGATGCCACCACTGTGATGAATTAATTTCACCCCATGGTAGTCTTTCATAAACCAGCCTAAACCATAGGCAGAAAAATGGGTTTTATCTTGCTGGGTCGCTTGTTCAGAAACCGACAGTAATGTTTGCGCCTGCCACATCTTACGGCTTTGTTTGGCTGAAAATAGACGAGGTAATTTGTCATCAGTTTTGCTACCGTATACACCTTGATTTAATTGAGCCTGTAACCACAAGCTCATATCATTAACGCTTGAAGCTACTGAAGCCGCGGCACCAAATCTTTCGATGAAGTTACCGCCAATAACATTTAACTTGCCGTTAAGTGGCACATGCGCTCTAGCAACATTTTTGTTCTGTTTGTCAATTTGTGAGAAAGTTGCACGGGTATTTTTCATACCTAACGGGCTAAATATACGCTGTTGAACAACCTCATTCCAAGACTGGCCAGTAACACGTGCAATCACTTCACCGGCAACAATATATAATAAATTATCATAAGCAAATTCACTACGAAAACTAGATATCACAGGTAGATGTTTAATACCCTTAATAACATCATCATTTGTTAGAGTAGTATGCGGCCAAATCATCAAATCACCCGCACCTAAACCTAAACCTGAGTTATGGGCTAATAAGTCAGTAATAGTAAATTCGCTAGTCACATAAGCATTAGGCATTTGAAACTCAGGAATGATATCAATCACCTTGGTTTGCCAAGTTAATTTTCCTTCATCCACCAAATTGGCTAATAACGCCACCGTCATCGCTTTAGTATTTGAGGCAATACCAAATAAAGTATCAGCAGTGACCTTGGCCGATTTACCCTGTTCAATAACACCAAAACCTTTGCTCATCACCACCTGGTTATCTTTGATAATAGCGACCGCTACACCTGGCACTTGAAAGGTATTCATGGCTTGGCTAATGGCTTGTTCAATCTTAGTGTTTTTCTCTACCATACTACTTGCTTGCAGCGGTGTAGCCACTAACAAGGTTAAGGTGAAAATCAAGGTGATTGAAAACAATGTGTTACTGAGTAACTTCATTTTTCTTCCTATTATTAACATTATTATTTTTATTTAAGCGCTAGGTTAAGCTTTGCTTTACTTAGCCACTATTAAACTAAGAGATTTCTATACCCAAATTCGATAAACCTTCAGATAGGCTCATCTGCTTAGCTAATTGACAGCTACGCTTATCTTCAGCCGCAAACTTTAGAAAGTCGAACAGCTCATTTTGGCTATCTTTTTCCCACTGCATTAATGGATGTTCATTCATTTGTTCATCCGTGATCACAAGCTCGTCGGTAATAGGCTGCGGAGTGGTTGCATTAGTCGCTGTCACGTCTGCAGCCTCTTCAAGTAAAAGCAGCTCAACATAATAACTGACGCTATTATGGGATAAGCGACTAATACTTTTAATATCATCTAGATCCACTTCTGACACTATCGATTTTTTTAGCGGCTTACTTTGCATTAATTGCCATAACGCGGTTAACGCCATGCAAGCATCCAGTGCGGGGAAGACACCAAAAGAATCAAATGCTTCGGGATCAGGTATTTCAGCCTCCAACTTGAGTAGTTGGGCATCAATATTAATTTTTACCGTATTACGATTGGCAAGCCATTGCCAAATAATATCGAGTTGATTGCGCAATATTTTAGCATCACCAAAATCAACGGCCTCACTAAACATTTTATAATTAGGTAACATACGCTCAAGTAGCGCCGCGGAAAAAGCAATTTGTTGCCATTGACTTAATTTGACAAAGGGAAGGTAAATAGCCACTTATACTTATACTCAGTTGCGATAATTAACTGGATTATACCCAAGCTTATTCAAAATGCGAATAAGCTTGGCTTGATGGCGGTAATTTTATATTTTTAGCAGAACAATTAACTGGTTAATTGTTTTTGGGCATACTCGAATTTCAAACGATATTCGGTTAACTTATGTTCTACCGCATTAATTTCTTCGGTGAATTTAGTGGCTTGCTCAGTATTAGCGCCAAGCAGATCATGATTTTCATCACGCAAAAACTTAATGGCTTCTCTCACTTTATCATTTTCTAATTCTTGTTTATCACGATTACTATTAAAGCGCTTTAAGATATTTTCTTGCCCCTCTTGCGCGACCTTAACTTGCTCATTAAGTACAACAACTTCCTGCTGATATAATTTTATATCATCTTGCTCGGTGGTAACTTGCTTACTAAGTAGCTCATTAGCTTTATCTAATTCGATAATTTTTTGTTGCGCCATTTCTTGTAATTGTTCTGCTTGTACAGCCGCTTCATTCATTAGCTTTATTTCATCAAGCTGGGCCTGTCTCTCACTAGCATTTTGTTCATTTAGGCTAGTAATTTGTCCCTGATGGTCTGAGCGTTGTTGTTCAGTTTGCTCTACTAACTTAGCTATCTGCCCCTGATGGTCTGAGCTGTTTTGCTCAGCTTGCTCTGCTAACTTAATAACTTGCGCCTGATAATCGGATGTTTTTTGCTCTGCTTGCTTGTTTTTATCTTGCTCGGTATCAATAGATTTTTGCTGGACTGATAACTGTTGTTGTAATTCGGCCTTGCCGTTTTGTTCTTGTCGAACTTGCTCGGTCAGCAGGGCATTTTTTTGCTGTAACCCCTCTACGACCTTATCATTACTCTGTAGTGCTTCAGTTTTAACATGGCTAATTTCACTATGAGCCTGCTGAAGCTTTTCCGTCAAGACATCTATTTGCTTTTGCGCAACGGCGTTTATTTGCTTTTTAGCTTCATTAAGTGCCGCAACTTGTTGTACTACAGCCGTCTCCGCTTGCTCTTTTGCTTGAATCAATTTTTTAGTTAGACTTTGCTCTTGCTCTGTTAGCACCATGATACGGCCATTTAAGCCATCAATTTTTTGAGTTTTATCATTTAAATCTTGTTCAACTTCGAGTAGTTTCTCTTCTAACTTATCATCGCTACTTTGCTTTTCATCATGCTGCTGAGTGCTGTGCTGCTTTAAGTTAGAGACTTCTTTTTCTAGACGCTCTATGGTCTCGCTAAAGTTAATGCTATTTTGCGTGAACTCTACTTGGAAATTCTGTTTAGTTGTCTCGGCATCAGCTTGTTCTTCTGCTAACACTTGTTTAATTTGGGTAAGCTCTTGTTCTTGCCGCTTTAGTTTTTCAGAAAAATCTTGCTGTAATGATTGCTCTTGTGCTGATAGATTTTCACTCTGTTGATCGGTACTTTTGCTAATTTCCTTATTCACTGCAGCAGTTATCAAGCTAGTTAATTTCTCTTCAACTTGAATGTAAACATCACTTGCTAGGCTTTGTATTTGCTCTTCTATATCCTTAGAAAGTGTACTCTTATCGACCATATTATTCTCATTATTATAAATCACCACTGTCCCTAAATTACCACAGGTACACCAGCACCGGAATATGAAAGTAACTTTTTTTAACAAAAAGAAACAAAAAAGAGGCCGAAGCCCCTTTTATCATTTTCTAAAAATATTTAAGCCACTATTCGACCGTTGATTAACTCTCAGTAACTTCTTCTTTCACTTCTTGTTTAGCTAATGGCGCAATTTGGATACCGGCAATTTTATTTTTACCCGTAAGATTGCGAAGTTGCACTAAACGGTTCATTTGTCCTAAAGAGCCTAACATGGCATAGATTGGTACAAATAAACCACGTTTGTGGAAATCTAACACTTTATCATCGGCTAATGATTTCACTTTATCTTCATTAATAGTAAAAAGACCGGTAAGTTTTTTCTTTTCACCACTACTTAAGTCAATTTTTAATTCAAGCTCTTGTAAAAGATCATTGTCTTCTAATTCTTTGATAAAGTTCTCAGTCATTTTTTCATTTTCATATAAGCGACCAAGTGAGTTTTGTACATTCGTTAATAATTCTGATTCTTTACCCTCAGTTTCGAATAACGCTAAATCTTTATCTTCACCAACAAATTCGCTATCGACATCAACACATGCCGTTAAGGTTTTTTCTTTGTCTGGGTCTAAACCCAAAGAGAATGGTGCCATAGCAATGCTTTGCGGCACAAATAAAGCGGACCACTTGTCATCATTATAATATAAATTTTCACCTGCTTCTAAACCTAACATGGCAACACTACGGTAGCGTGGGGAATCGGGATTTTTAACCAGTACTATTGGGAAGCTAGCAGAAGCTTGTGCATATTCTGCTGCCGTTATAGTAATTATGTGCTGGTTAGCAACATGTGCTAAGTTTCGTTTTTGTGAAACTTTAAGGTTTTGATGTTTGTCTGCTTTAATTGCTACAAAATTAGCCATGATTTTATCTCGTATAAATGCTTCTATAGAGCATATTTTTATAATATTGTAATTGAATTGCTATAACTAGAATGAAATTACTGCGTTGCTATAAGTTATGGAGACACTTAATTAAGCTTTCAATGCTAAACTTAATATTATTTTCTAAATACTTTTAAAAATAGGATTATGACCGTTAATATTTTTACTTTTTTCACTTTGTTATTATTCATTACTAGTGCCATAGCCATGCCTAAAATAACGGTAAAACATCAACGTAATGTCACAGGCTTTGCCGAAGTACAAGTCAGTAATGACACCATGGTAAATCTAATTTGTCATATTGCCATCGATGGTCATAAAGTATTTTTTCGTCTTAAAGCGATAGAATCTTCCCACTGGTTTACCGCAACTGATGTGCGCTTTAATCATACTCACTTTAGTATTTGGTGTGATTATTTAGCACTGCACCCTAAATATCAAGCAGAGTAAGTAAGCAACTAGCCCTTAGCGCTAGAGCTAAAATAAAAAAAGCTAAAGGCAAACTTGCAGTTAGCTCTTTTACCCAATAACACTGCTACCTAGGTAATTTTATTTACCTCACTCATGTTATCTTTTAAGTTAATGAAAATAAACTACTTAACAGAGCAGTCAATATTGTATGGTTGATTTATTAATACCACTCACTGCCTATATATTCATTATTGCCGTGCTGTGTTTAGCTTTATCACAACGTAAACTTATTAAGATTAAACTTAATTGGTCCTTAGTCGCTATTGCCTTATTTTCTGCTTATGTCTTAGCTCCTAGCATGCTGAACACTCTATTACCTTTAGAACATTTATTTGCCCAGTTCGCTTGGCCTTGGGCTGATAAATTCTCCGTAATTACATGCAGTTTTCTGGCTCTACTTCTTCTATGGCTAGGGCAGAAAAAATTTAGCCTAGCCGATGCTGGCTTTACCTTAAAACAAGCACCTAACTCACTTATTCCAGCAATAAAAAGCTGTTGCTACTGTTAGCATTTAGGTTTGTTTTTGCCAGTTTATTTGGTGGTGATGATGGTTCCACCGATCCTGAAGAACTTTTATTTTTAACGACAATGTCAGGGTTAGATAAAGAGATGCTTTATCGTGGGGTATTACTCTATGTAATGTCGAAAGCAATTATCTCGGCACGTTACCCTATTTATCGGGCAAAAGTTAATATTGCCGGCATTTTGCTGGTGCTGCTTTTTGCGCTAGTAAATGGCCTAATTTGGCAACAATCACATTGGCATATTTTTTATATCAGTATTGTTTTTTCCAGTGTTTATGGCTTAGCTCTGCTGTGGTTGCGAGAGAAAACTGGCAGTTTGCTTTTCCCTATAGTAGCCCATAATGCCACGGTGTTTTTAGGCCAGTTACTTTAACTAATATTACATCGGCAAAGTTAACGGACCAGTACAATTTCACTGCATCTATATTGATTGCAGCAATCGTTATTAATAACTTACTTATGGTCTTTTACACACTAAAAATAGAATAAAAACTCTAAATATTACTCGCTAACGCTTTAATTTTTTGAGACTTTTTTATCTTATTCGCCGCAAAGAACAAGTAGTATATATTTATTGGGAATACCTTATAACATAATATTTCAATGGTTATTTTTTAACCTGACAGTCCTATTAAACAACAGCTACAATATAATTAACATCCCATTAACACCACCATACACATCCAAATATGTCTAAAATTACAGTTTTTTACTGTCGTTCTGAAAACATTCTCAACCAACTGATTTTAATAAATAAAAACAGACTAATTATTATCCTGCTAATTTTTGTCTACAAATGGCGACATATTGACCTTTAAAACTTATGTGTTATTTTTAAATAACATCATGAATAATGTTAAATAAATGTAAAGGAAGAGTATGGAACAGATAATAAAAATAAATAAGGCCTTAAAGTTAAGTGCGCTATTCGTCGCTTTACTGAGTAATTCTGTTTATGCGGCCACTTATGATTGTAGTAATTTAACCCAATGGCAAGCAGAGCAAGTATCGGTAGCCGAGCAAATAGTAAAATCAGCTGAGCAAGCGTTTAAAGCAAACTGGTGGAACAAGACCGACCCGGTAACTCATTCTGGCGAATGGCAAGAATGGCAAAACCTAGGCACTTGTGCTGGTGTCGTGGTTGAAAACAGTCCACCTACTGTGTCTATCATCTCACCGGCAAAAAATAGTTCTTTCTTTAAAAATGACAGCGTTGTCTTTTCCGTATTCGCCGCTGATGAAGACGGTAGTGTCACCAAAATTGCACTGTATTTAGACGATGTTATGTTAACTACGTTAACTAGCTCGCCCTACCAATTCACTTGGTCTGCAGTCTTAGGTGAACATCTGTTAAAAGCCATTGCCTTTGATGATAAAGGTGCACAAACGAGTACGGAAAACACCACACTAACAGTAACCGCTAAAGATACGCCTCCGGTCAATGAAGCACCAACGGCAACATTAATGGCAACCTTACCCAGTAAAATTTTAGTGGCGAGTACCATAAATTTTGAATATTCCGCCACTGATAGCGACGGTCAAGTGACTCAGTTATCGTTACTTGAGAATGGTGTGGTGATAAATACCATCGATGCCGCTTCAGGCAGCTTTACCTGGACAGCAACTGCCTTAGGTCCGCAAGCTTTTACTGTGGCAGCAACCGATGACCAGGGTGCAACTGCACTCAGTAATACTATCAACTTTACCGTAGTTACCGATGGACAAACAGGTAACGATGCTGACGCCTGTCGCCCTGAAGGCTTATACCAAACACCAGGCGTGAATACGCCATACTGTACAATTTACGATCAAAATGGTCGTGAGTTGATGGGCGTAGATCACCCGCGCCGTATTATTGGTTACTTCACCAGTTGGCGAAATGGCGCAAACAATCAACCAAGTTACTTGGTTAATGATATTCCCTGGGACAAGGTCACCCATATCAATTACGCCTTTGCCCATATAGACGCTAACAATAAAGTATCCATTGGTGAGCCAAATTCAGCCAACAATCCTGCCACCAATATGGAATGGCCTGGTGTTGTCGGTGCAGAGCTTGATCCTAGCTTGCCGTATAAAGGTCACTTCAACCTGTTAAATAAATATAAAAAGTTACACCCTAAGGTGAAAACCTTAATTTCGGTCGGCGGTTGGGCTGAAACAGGTGGTCACTTTGCTGACAATGGTCGTGTTGCCGATGGCGGTTTTTATACCTTAACCACCAATGCCGATGGCACAGTTAATCATGCAGCAATCTCAGCCTTTAGCGCCAGCGCGGTTGAATTTATTGAAAAATACGGTTTCGATGGTGTCGATATTGATTACGAATACCCATCATCAATGGCTGATTCTGGTCATCCAGATGATTTCAGTTTTTCAAATGCCCGCCGAGCACAGCTAAATGCTTCCTATCAAGTACTGATGAAGTCACTACGTGAAAGTCTCGATATTGCCGGTGAAGCGGCTGGTAAACATTATTTACTGACCATAGCGTCACCATCATCGGGTTACTTATTGCGCGGTATGGAAACCTTCCAAGCAACACAATATCTTGATTACGTCAATATCATGTCTTACGACTTGCACGGTGCCTGGAATTCACACGTAGGTCACAATGCGTCCTTGTTTGATACCGGTTTAGATTCTGAGCTAGCCGCATGGGATGTCTACGGCACTAAAGAATTTGAAGGCATTGGTTATTTAAATACCGACTGGGCGGTAAAATACTTTCGCGGCGGTTTATCCGCTGGTCGTATCAACATTGGTATTCCTTATTACACCCGTGGTTTTAAAGATGTTACTGGCGGTACCAATGGTTTATGGGGTCAAGCAGTTTTCCCAGATCAAGCTAACTGTCCTAAAGGAACAGGTAAAGGCGATAAAAACAGCTGTGGTAATGGCGCTGTCGGTATCGACAACCTTTGGCATGATACCGAAAATGACCGAGAAGTGCCTGCTGGCTCTAACCCGCTATGGCATATTAAAAACTTAGAAAAAGGCATTGTTGGCAGCTACTCAGCCGCTTACGGCCTTGATCCGGTAAATGAGCCAAGTGATAAATTAACTGGCACTTATACCCGTTATTATGACAGCGCTGCCATAGCGCCTTGGTTATGGAATGACAGTAAAAAAGTCTTTATCTCGATCGAAGATGAAGAGTCGATGGCTACTAAGGTTGATTACGTTATCGACCGTGGTTTAGGTGGCGTAATGTTCTGGGAGCTTGCGGGCGACTTTGATTATGATGCTGCCAAAGGTGAATATTTTATGGGTTCAACCATGACCACCATTGCTTATGACAAATTCAATCAAAGTGGCACAGCCTATGGTATAGATAAAGGTAATAAGAACTTTATAAAACCAGCAGCAATGGTTGATGTAAGCTTTGCCGCTAAAGACTTCCCAAGTGGTGATGATAACTACCCTATTAGTCCTACTTTTGCCTTTACTAACAACTCTACCATTGATTTTTCAGGGGCAAAAATATCCTTTGATGTGCCAGTGTCTACGTCAGCAATCTTCAAATCAAACTGGAATGCCACTAAGAAACTTAACATGGCTATTGATAACAACGCCTCAAATAGTGTTGGCAATAACATCGGCGGCTTCGAAAATGACTTCCATCGCTTCTCAATTACCTTGACTGACGAATGGGGCGGCGCAGCTGAACCATTCGCACCAGGTCAAACCGTGAATGCTCAGGTGATGTACTACATGCCAATTAGTGGCCCAGTTAACTTCACCATAGAAAAAGACGGTAAAGTTTTTGCCTTCAAAGCTGAGTACCCAAGCTTACCGGAAGCAACTTCTGGCGGCGGTGACACAGGTGGCGGCTCTGATGGCGGAAATGGCACAACATGTGACGGTGTTGATGTTGCAACACTATCGGTCTACCCAGAGTTCCCGCAAAAAGATTGGGCCGGTAATTCTAGTCATGCCAACCAAGGCGATATGGTTGTGCACAATAATGCTGTTTTCAAAGCAAAGTGGTGGACAAACTCAGCGCCAGGTGGTGCTGACTGGGATGACGTTTGTAGTTTATAAAACCTCTATAAACGCAGCAATTAACTCAAATAATTTTTAATAATTAACCAGCGATAAATACTTAAGTATTTATCGCTAGGGGAACTCTATGTCTAAAAATCAGCTAAAATTTAAGTCCACTACCTTGGCTTTAGTACTAACCAGTGTCTTATCTGGCGCCAGTATGCAAGTTGCTGCCCATGGTTATATGTTCAGTCCTATGGCTCGCCAAGCATTTTGTCAATTACAACAAGGTTACTGGTGGCCTGAAGATGGCTCTAATATTCCCAATGCGGCTTGTCGTGCCGCTTACTTAAGCTCTGGTCACTTTCAATTTGTCCAGCATCATGAATTTGCAGTCAATACTGCTGATTATACAAATTTAGCTGCCGTGAAAGCCAACATACCCGATGGTACTTTATGTGCCGGTGGCGATGACAAGAAAAAAGGCATGAACTTGCCTTCACCTTATTGGCAACGCAGTGACGTGGTGCCAAATGCCAATGGCGATATAAAAATAAAGTTTTTAGCCAGCACGCCACATAACCCTAGCTTCTGGCAGTTTTATTTATCTAACCCTAACTATGATGGCAACACCATGCCACTAACTTGGTCAGATATCACCTTGGTGCAGTCACACGCTAATGTCGATTTCATTAAAGATGACGATGGCCGACGTTTTTATCAGATGGATGTCAACATACCCGCAGATAGAGTTGGCGATGCCATTTTATATAGCCGCTGGCAGCGAGATGACGCAGCTGGTGAGGGATTTTATAACTGTAGTGACATTTCCATAGTCCGAGATAATGTTCAGCCTGACACTTGGTTCAATGCTGGTTTCTACGTAAAACAAGGGCAAGAAGTAGTTGCTGGTGAAACCGTCAGCTTACGAGTATTCAACGCTACCGGCCAAGAGTTAATAAAGCAACAACTCTCCATAACCGAGTTAAATCAAACAAGTTGGGCTAGCGATTTAGCGCAATCATTGAACCTTGATTACAGCCATTTACTGCAAATTGGCGTAAAAAACCCTCAAGGAGATATTGTTTTTGATGGGGCCAGCCTGCTCAGTAATGTCACTTATCTAACCGATAAAGATCATAGCTTTGTTCTTACCATGCAAACTGCACCAGTAAATACCGCACCGATAGTAAATGACATTGCCAATATTGTTATAGCAGAGTCTACCGCACAGGACATTCATGTACATGCCTTTGATGACGAACAAGTGAACTTGGACTTCACTTGGAAGATACCGAATGAAATAAGCTATACCGGCACTGATGCCAATATCACTATAGTTGCCCCGGCTGTTGATGCCGACACCAACTTTAACCTCAGTGTCGAAGTTTCAGATGGCCGGTTAACCACCACAAAAAGCTTTACCGTCACGGTTACCAACAGCTCAGTCGAGCCAAGCGTTCCGCAATGGCAAAGCACTACAGCCTACTCTACTGGCGATAACGTTAGTTATGAAAATAAAGTTTATTCGGCCAAATGGTGGAACAAAAACCAATTTCCTAGCAGCGGCAATGCTTGGCAACTCGACTCACCCACCGACGGTAGCATGATCATTTGGCATGCCCAAAATGAATACTCCCAAGGTGCTGTGGTTAGCTATCAACAAATTAACTACCAAGCAAAATGGTGGACCAAAGGTGACCAGCCTGATGTCAGCAATGTTTGGCAAAAACGTTAATTCCCTGCCTTAGGAAAAGGCCTTTGCTCAAGAATCCCCCACAAAATAATACCAACAACAATGCTGATAATACCAAGGGTATAAAATTCAGCAATATTATAATAAGAGGCAATTATGAATAGAAGATTACTGACAATGTGCGCAATCAGTGCCGCACTCTCATCGCAACAAGCCGCTGCAGCACCCGCTGTACCAAGTATAGATTGGACCCCACAAACCTACTCTTTTGTAGAAGTAGACCTTGAAGGCAATGGCTCCTATAAAGATTTAGTGACAGTAAAAGAGCAAGTTGATATCGCTATTAAATGGAATTCCTGGAGCGGCACTGGTGGCGATAGCTACAAAGTATATTTCGATAATGCACTGGTTAATCAAGGCACTTTCGCTGCAGGCACTAAAAGCGGCGTTATTAACTTTCCTTATGATAGATCTGGTCGTCATCAGCTAACTATCGAATTGTGTGAAGGCACAGTGTGTGCAACCAGTGCACAAAAAGAAATCGTTATTGCCGATACCGATGGCGGTCATTTAGCCCCCCTAACCATGAATATAGATCCGAATAATAAAAGCTATCCAAAACAGATAGATAATGTTGTTGGTGCTTATTTTGTTGAGTGGGGAATTTACGGCCGTGGTTATGATGTTAGCCAAATACCCGCGGATAACTTAACGCATTTATTATACGGCTTTATTCCAATTTGTGGCGCTAATGAGTCACTCAAAGAAATAGAGAATGGCAATAGCTGGCGCGCATTAGAAAAAGCCTGTGCAGGCTCGGCTGATTATGAAGTGGTTATTCATGACCCGTGGGCAGCAGTACAAAAAACCTTACCCGGTATAGACTCAAACGAGCCTATTCGTGGTACCTACGCGCAATTGATGGCGTTAAAACAACGTAACCCTGATTTAAAAATACTACCTTCTGTTGGTGGCTGGACGTTATCAGACCCTTTCTATGGTTTTACTGAGAAAGCTAACCGTGATGTGTTTGTTGCCTCAATGAAAAAATTCTTAAAAACATGGAAATTCTACGACGGCGTTGATATTGACTGGGAATTTCCTGGTGGTAGTGGTGCTTCATCAACATTAGGTGACCCGATTAATGATGGTCCAGCTTATGTTGCTTTAATGCAAGAGTTGCGCACCATGTTAAACGAGTTAGAAGCGGATACCGGTCGCACCTATGAATTAACCTCAGCAATCGGCTCAGGTTATGACAAAATTGAAGATGTCGACTACGCCGCAGCTGCGCAGTTTATGGATTACATTTTTGCCATGACTTATGACTTTTTTGGCGGCTGGAACAACGTTACTGGTCATCAAACTGGTTTAAATTGTGGTAGCCATTTGAGTGTTGATGAGTGTAATGGCACGGGTTTGGATGATAAAGGCGAACCACGTAAAGGCCCTGCTTATACCATCACCAATGCGGTAGATTTATTATTAGCACAAGGTGTAGCGGCGAAAAAAATTGTTGTTGGTACTGCTATGTATGGTCGTGGTTGGCAAGGTGTATTTCCAGATAACACCAGCATTTTAGACAATCCCATGACAGCTGACGGTACTGGAAAACTGACCGGCACTTCTGCACAAGGTATTTGGGAAGCCGGCATTATTGATTACAAAGGCCTTGCTCAGCATATGGTTGGCGCTGCTGGTACTGGTGTTAATGGTTTTGAAGTTGGTTATGATGAAATGGCTGATGCGGCTTATGTATGGAACAAGCAATCAGGCACTTTAGTGACTTACGATAGCCCACGTTCTGTTATTGCTAAAGGTCAATATGTTAAAGCCAGTGGTTTAGGTGGTTTATTTGCTTGGGAAATTGATGCCGATAATGGCGATATTCTCAATGCCATGCATGAAGGTTTAGGTGGCACGGTAGGCCCAATTAACAAAAAACCGGTGATTTCATTAGCCAGTAGTTTTTCGGTTAACTCTGGTGAAATGATTACTATCGCAGCGACAGCAACTGATGCCGATAATGATGCCTTAACCTATAGCTGGACAGTTGCTAGTGCCTTAACAACTGGGGCAACTAATAGCGCTAATGTTGATATTACCGCCAGTACAGTTAGCCAAAATACTAACTATGTATTAACCCTGACAGTATCCGATGGTAAAACAAATGTAAGTAAATCGACCACATTAACGGTAGTTGCACCCAGTACTGGTAATATTGCGCCTGTTGTTAACGTTATAAGTGATGTAACGATAGAAGAAGCAATGCAAATAAGCATTACTGTTGTTGCTAGCGATGCTGATAACGACGCACTAACTTACACCTGGCAAGTACCTACCGGTTTAACACTTACAGGCTCAGGTGCCAATGTCACCTTAACGGCCGGCGACGTAACAGCTGATACTAACTATATGGTAAGTGTTGAGGTGAGTGATGGTACTGCCGTTACTTCACAAAGTTTCACCGTTACGGTAACTAACAAAGCTACCGGCGGCAGTGGTACTTGGGACAGCAGTAAAATCTATAATACTGGCGATACTGTTATTTATAACCAGGTAACTTATAAAGCCAATTGGTGGACTAAAGATGAACAGCCAGATCAAAGTGCTGCATGGTCGGAAGTTATTCCTGATGACGGTCAAGTAAGAGCCTGGCGCGCAGATTTAGTGTATAACGGCGGCGATAAAGTGTCACATAATAACGTAACGTATACCGCTGCTTGGTGGACTAAAGGTGAGCAGCCTGGTGTTGCCAGTGTTTGGAAAAAATAATCCTAAATGTAATGAAGAATTAAGTTAACTCCCTACACTTTTGCACCTAGCTTCAGCAATGAGACTAGGTGCTTTTTTCAAAAAGTAAAACCACAAATTCGCTTGACTAATGTGGCTGAAATTCACATTAGATCGCATAGCATGAGCATTACAGCCAGAATTCCAGTACACTAGCGCCGTTTTTCATTACCTCTAACGGACGCTTTATTTTGCACACTCTTGCTCAGCTTCGCTCTGGTGAACTCGCCGGCATTAATCAGTTAAAACTCGCTGAAAATCTAACCGAATTCCCCCTAGAAATTTTAACCTTGGCTGACAGTTTAGAGATACTCGACTTATCAAGTAATGCCTTGTCATCGCTACCTGACGAGCTGGTGCAGCTGACAAAACTAAAAATAATTTTCGCTTCGCAAAATAAATTCAGACACCTGCCTGAAGTGTTAGGAAAGTTACCTAACTTAGAGATGGTTGGCTTTAAATCAAACCAAATAACACACGTAGCGCCAAACTCACTGCCGGCGCAATTGCGTTGGTTAATATTAACCGATAATCAAATTACCACCTTACCTGACTCTTTAGGTGAACGACCTAGATTACAAAAGCTAGCCTTAGCCGGTAACCGCTTAACGCAATTACCGCAATCATTAGCCCGAGCTCATAAGCTTGAACTGATTCGAATTTCAGCCAATAAGTTAACTGCATGCCCGGAGCAATTATTAAACTTACCAAAGCTAGCTTGGCTGGCTTTTGCCGGTAACCCATTCTCAGAACTTAGTGCCAGAGAAAAAGCTAAGGCTAAATCGGTACCTGAGCTATCATCAGCTAGCTACAATTTAGAACATGTCCTTGGCCAAGGCGCTTCTGGCGTTATTTCAAAAGCCCATTGGCATAGTGCCCAGTCTCAATTCCCTGATGACATTGCCGTGAAAGTATTTAAAGGTGATGTGACCAGTGACGGCTACCCAGAAGATGAATTACAAGCGTGTTTGCAAGTCGGTAATCACCCAAATTTAATACAATCGTTGGCGCAAGTGAAGGAAGACTTAAACTCAGGAGGTAAGTACCTAGCGTTAATCATGAATTTAATTCCTGAACACTATAAAAACCTAGGTCTGCCACCTTGCTTTAAAAGTTGTACCCGTGACACATTTCCACAAGGTTTTAGTTTAACTATTACCCTCATCACCCACATAGTGCAGCAAATGGAAGATGTCTTTAACCACATA
The DNA here is from genome assembly GCF_002207865.1 of Colwellia marinimaniae. Taxonomy (GTDB): domain Bacteria; phylum Pseudomonadota; class Gammaproteobacteria; order Enterobacterales; family Alteromonadaceae; genus Colwellia; species Colwellia marinimaniae. The sequence goes on along the minus strand of NZ_BDQM01000003.1, from coordinate 104,182 downwards.
CATAAAAGCAAAGTATGTCACGGTGATTTATACGCCCATAACACCTTATTTGATACTCAAGGTAATATCATTTTTGGCGACTTTGGTGCTGCTACTAGCTATCAAATGTTAACGCCAGCACAGCAAGAAAAAGTACAACAAATTGAACACCGAGCGCTAAATCATTTTATTGAAGATTTATTAACTATTTGCGCTGAAGAAGATAGAGCTAGTGAAACGTTTAAGGTATTAAATGAGCGAGTACACTATTAACAGCACAAAAAAAAGCGTGCAGATGAACATCTGCACGCTTAAGTTTTGTTAATTTAGTTTAATGATTAAACTTTGAATTGATTAACGACTGTAGTCAGATTTTCCGAATAGGTTTGTAAACCCTGTAAACCCTCACGCATTTCTGCGGCGCCTTGTACAGTATCTTCGGTCAACGCTCGCACATTTTCGATGTTTTTCGAGACCTCTTCAGCAACGGTTGACTGCTGAGTAACCGAGAGCGCAATTTCTTGTGTTTGGCTTTGAATGTTACTAATAACACCGGTGATCTCAGTTAACACCGCTTGCACTTGCTCAGTAAGCTCAACACTAGACTGAGCCTCGACTCGGCTACTTTCCATCACTGTCACCGCTTTTGATGCTGTGGTTTGTAGCTCATCAATAATTTTTTCGATACTCGCCGTTGATTCTTGTGTCCGCGAGGCTAACGTTCTCACCTCATCGGCAACCACGGCAAAACCTCGACCTTGTTCACCCGCTCGAGCCGCTTCAATGGCGGCGTTTAAGGCTAATAAATTGGTTTGATCGGCAATACCGCGAATCACACTCAACACGTCACCAATGCTCTGGCTATCTTCTTTCAGTTTATTAACCACAGTTGCCGCGGCACTAATATTTTCAGCTAACTTGCTGATACCGGCAGTGGCTTGATTAACCACGGATGCCCCTTGAGCAACGTGAGCTTCAGCACTATTGGCCAACTCTTGTGATAAATTAGCGTTATAGGATATTTCACTACTATTTTGCGCCAATTCATTCGCCGAAGTGGCAACCAAGGCAATTTCTTGTTTTTGCTCAGCAATAATTTCGATAGTTTGCTTACTAATAGCGGAAGCAATCTTGGTTGATTGCCCCACTTCGGCAGTAATCACCACGGTTTCTTTCACTAAGGCTTGAATTTTATCAATGAAGGTATTGAATTCTTTGACTAATTGACCAATTTCATCATCTTTAAGCGGTTCAATACGCTTAGTCAAATCACCATCACCTTCCGCGATATCATGCATGGTTTGTTGTAAACGAGTGATACGTTTAGTCAGCGGTAAAACCATCACATAAACAACTACCGAGATTAAGACGATGATAATCAAGACGATAAAGCTTGATGACCAAAAAGCTTGGGTAACGGGTTCAGAAATAAGCTTTTCTGGCACCATAAAACCTAGCTTCCAGTTCATTTTAGGAAAGTCACTGCGTACCTGATTAAAGACAACTGTATACTGTTCCCCTTGCCACTCAACACTGCCCATACCGGAAGAATTATTTAAGGCTAGGTGCTGTAATTGGCTAAAGCCCGACGCATCAGCAAACTTAGTGTCTATGTCTTGCATCAAATCACCTGGCGAGAAGCGCGTATTGAAGCCAGGAAAAAACACCAGTTTACCGGTATCTGTCATTAAAAAGGCTTCACCTTCACCTTGATATTTAATTTTTGACAGTAAATCTTTACCTATAGTGGAGATTAAAATATCAATACCACCAATGCCTAATAGTTTGCCATTAGGTAAGTAATAAGGCCCGGTTACTGTCGCTGAAATAGAGCCATCATTGTTATCAACCGCAGGGTCGGTAACATACATTTGCCCTTGCTCTATACCATAAGTCCACCAAGGTCGTTGATTGGTGTAATAGTCGGCATCGGTATAGCGACCATTTAAATCAAAATATTCATGAGTATTTTCACTACCAAAAAAGACACTTTTAATGGCTGGATCTTTCGTTGAGAAAAATTTAAAATATTCAGTGACTTGTTGGTATTGCTTATTGTTATCGATATCTGCAAGTCTTTGGTCATAGTTGGAAAACCAATCGATAACTTGTGGGCTAGCAAAAACACTGTGCACTATTTGTCCTTTCGCTTCAAAAAAACCACGTACCTCTGCCGATTGCAGTTTCACAATATCTTCAATCGAGCTAATGATTTGTGTTCGCGTGTTATCACTGACATTTGACAGGATAAAAAATGAAGTGATGATCAGTAATAGCGCCACTGCACCTGATATGCCAGCAACTAACTGACGCATAATAGAACGGTTGATAAAATTAAACATGAACTTCCTACTGCATGATTGGTGTTGAACAAGTTTGAGCTTTTATTATCTGAAATCAAAATGTTAATGTTGATAAGACAAAAACTGTATCACGGCTCGAATGAAATGGCTATCTAGCGAGATTTTACTCAAATTATTGATGCGTTTTTAGCCATGTAGCTAACAGTGGAAAATGATCGGTAACCGCCTGTGGGTGAGTCAGAATATTAATATGATCATAATCTAGGGCATTACCATTTTTCTTTGACAGTAAATTAAACTTAGCTTGATGATTATATGACTCGGCAATAAAAGCTTTTACATCTTGCTCATGCCCTAACACCTTATCTTTTACCCCGGTAAAATGCCAAGACGGCGGCCATACTATATTTTTAGCGGCGTTGTTATAATCGAAACCATCGTGAGGATCTAGCCAAGCACCTTTTTTAACCCAAGCAACACTCTGTGCAAGCGATTTTTTCGTTTCATTATCTGAGCCTATGCCATACCTTTTTGCGTCTAAAAAACCATGCTTATTTGCTAGCTTGATGGCAAAATTATTCCAAAACAAATTCACTTTTAAAAACTTTTCTATACTTCTGACCGTTACCGACCTTTTTGTGCCAAAACAGGTGTTACTTAACACTTGTGATAAACGTTCTGGATAACGAGCTAAACAACTCGCCATCAAGACACCGCCCCATGAGTGAGCAACAACATGCATGGCTTTGTTGGTTTTTTTAGCGATGTAATCTAAAAGCATGGGAATATCTTGGCTAATCACTTCAAATTGACCAAAATCAGACTTGGCATTTATTATTGGTGTGCTTTTCCCGCGACCACGCAGGTCAGCAACATAAACATCAAAGCCCTGTTCCGCTAAATAACAGGCTAAACCTTTACCTTTCTCAGTATAAAAAATAAAGCCATTCTCTATCGCTCCGTGGATCATTAATACCGGTGTGCCCGCTGAATTTTTAGAAATATGGCGAAGATGTAGTTGGTAACCTTCACCTTGAATATATAACGACTGCTGCTTCATTGCTTACTTACAACCCTCTATAATAATTTACCGCAATCAAAGGTCTGACCACTGAGCCATTAGCATACAGTTAAATAAAACATCAGCAAGGAGCATGATACTTTTTTGAATAAAAACAAAATTGAGCGCATATATAAATAATTTATATGCTGGCACGATACTATGATCTAGTTCAGCTAAATTTCGGTGCTAAACACATCAAAAGCCACCTATAAATTGCTCCATTGAACGTCGTCTTGGTGCGTATTACAGAAGTGAAATCCTGCCTCACTAACGGCAGGTCCAAGACTTAAAGCGGTCGTTAGCATCATCATTCTCTTATGACTTCTGCTTAGTCTTACCCCCGCATGCACGCCTCGGCGGACAGCACCATTTCGGTGCAAAGAAGACCTCCTTCAACCCGATAACCGCTATATATTACCAGACAGTGGTTATTTGTTGGTCGTATAAAAAGCTAACTATTTGTAATAAAACAGTTAATTTTTGTATGCTATAGATGGCACGGCTGTTGCTTCCTATCATTCGACCACAAATAACAATCAACAATACCCAAACGAGCGACCCACCGCTTCAGGAGCCTAACATGCAAACCATCACCGCTGAAACCATCATGGACCGTTCACCGTTATCATTTCGCCCCGATAGCGGGGTGATCGTCGCCCTGCGCCAGCTGCTAACCGCCAGTATGTCTGGTGCACCTGTGGTTGATGCCGATAACAATCTAATCGGTTTTCTGTCCGAAGCTGACTGTATGCGCGGCGCGCTGATGGGAGGCTACTTCTCGACCATCGGCGAGCTAGTTCGCGATCGGATGACAACCGAAGTCGAATCAATCGGTACCAATACCAACCTAGTCGATGTCGCGGAGAAATTCCTGCACAACAATCGTCGGGTACTGCCAGTGGTTGAGGAAGGCAAAGTGGTCGGGCTGGTGCAGCGCCGCTGCGTACTCGAGAAACTACTGGAGCAAATTGACAACAAGTGTAGTGGCTAAGTCATTCTGGCCTTAAATTTATAGTTTCTAACTCGCCATGGCGGCGATAGAGCCTTAGAAAAATACTGCTAATGTCAGCTATTCTTGAAGGTAGTGGACATAAAAGAGAAGCCTATTGCTCTAATAATTAGCACGGCTTTGTGGTAAAAGCAGTCACCATTCGGGCTATTTGGTTGCATCAATTGATTATTCTGTTTAATGTTTAAAACAATGCACTGTAACGCCTTTGGGGCATTCTATTTTACCATTGATTAATGTCCCTCTATCAAAAACGTGAATTTTATGATTTCTTTTGTAAATGTAATTCAAGGGGGTGAATAAAGCGTTATCATTCGCGTAATCTTCCCAAGAATTATCTATTTCATCGTTGCTAGGAGCTGGGCGAGGCTCTTTAAATTTATAATTAAATGATAAGACTAAGGAATTAAAAATATCTGTTAATTTTTGTAGGTCATCAAGTGGGGAAAACAGAATGTAATCACACCTTTTATCTTGCTTTGTTAGGTGGATAGATACAAAGTTAACTTTTTGTTTCAAATCCTCTATAAGCTCCATGATTTCTAGCAAATCAGGAGTGATATGTGATGTTAAATTAGCTGCATTGATATCCATTAGGAAAACAAATCTTTCAAAATCTCTTTCAATTTCTCCTAATGCAAACCTTATTGTGTTTATGTTTTCTTCCTTAGTATGATCTTTATCAACAGCCCGTTTAAATCCCACACGGAGCCAAAGTTCTATATCATCAACCCTTTTAAGTATTAAATGCATTATAGGGGTAATTCTTTTTTTTTCTTGTCGTTTATTCCATACAGCTAAACCTATTAATATAAGTACTGCCTCAATAATAAATCCATGAAATTCCACCCATATACCTTCAAGAAAGTTAGCATTATTGAATGCACCATGCATGTAATCATAAATAGCGACATAGGTTATTACTGAAGCTATAACTAATACAAGTAGGTTACTTTTGATAAAGGTGTTAATACCGAGCAATAGTTTTTTTAAAAAAATCATAAAATAACCTTAAAGGTATTAATATTATATTTTAAGTATTTGATATGCCGCTAGAATACACCTAATTAACTTTAAAAAACCAACCTTATTTGGTTATGTCTGTTGCATTTTCTCATTGGTTATTCATTTTAACGGAGCTAAATATCATTCTTGCACCAAAGACAGCTCTGTGCGCACCAATGTCATTAACTTAAGGATTTAACACATACGTTTATAATTCATAGAGTACTTATTTTTCTTGTTTCTACGGTCTTGTCGAACAAACTTACGATTGGGCCGAATAACACTTAAATTCTTTGATATTTTACTTATCAGTAATTCATATAGCTCAAGTTCAGCTAGCTTCATTGTGAAGCGAACAATATTATCTTTGAGCTGATTTATCGCAAAGGTAAAATTGATTTTATATTCGTAGAGCCTAGTGTTTTTAGGTTTCTTTATTTTTCGCTTTGCATCATGGATAGCAGAAGCAGCAAGGTTTTTGGTCAATAACCTAGCGTGTAAGTCTTGTAAAATACCTTCAACGGAAATACTAGAATAATTCTCAATAGTGAGGCGACTTTTTAATATTTTGTAGTCTTCTTCAACTCCCCAACGTTGGTGATATAAATCAGCGAAAAGAGAAGTCGGATAAGCTTTCAAGTCTGTTAATGATGAAACCAAAACCTCTGGCTCACCTGATGGCAGGTCAACTCGCACTAATCTCAAACGTAGTGATTCGGTTGATATCTTATCTTTTCTACAACGACGGAGAGACTTCTCAATACAAGGAAAATCAACGACATCGCTATATTTTCCACTTTCTATAAAAGCTTTAACCACATTAGAGCTTTTGACTATTCGCATACAAAAGTCGATATTTTTTAGCATATGATATTTATAAAACCAAACAGCGGGATAGCCTCGGTCATAAACTACTAGGTCGCCTGCTTGTGTTTTATTCAAGTGTTTCAATGCCATATCCCGTTCGCCAACAGCATGGCTCTCGACTTGTAAATCAACCGTCATATTGTTTTTAACATCGTATAGTTGAGAAAGTCGGACGGCTGGCATGCCTGCATTTGAACGCGCTCTACCATAATGTTCAAAGAGCTCTTTAGATTGGGGTAATTGTGTGACTGACCCATCAACAGCCAACAGTCTATGGCCTTGCCATTTATCAATGGTTGCAGCTTCATAGAAAGCTTGAATTAGATCATCGTTTAGCTCAATAAAGGCCTGATGGGGGAGTTTCATTCTGGCTTTACAAAAAGCAGCGGTACTAACTGACTTTGTCGACAAGTAGCTATCATCGATAACATTGAAAAACCGAACGAGTTCAGCCTGAATAGAGCCATTGAGAGCATTTAACATAAAACTAATCAAACGAGGAAAAGTAAGGGTTCTATTTCGGGTGAAATGGGTAAGTTTTTTGCGGTGATTTTCTAAAAACTCAGTTGAATGAATTTTATTAGTTAATTTTTGTACTATTTGAATTAAATACTGAACAGCTCATTAGTGATTTCTCTATGTTTTTAATTCATAGCTAGGTTAACAACTAGCTAAGCCATTGTAAATGCATAAATAAACCTTAAGTTAATGACATTGCTGTGCGCAAAGCGGAAGTTACACTACCGTTATTTCTAACCTCCGCTTCAAGCTCATTGCTGCCGTTGGCAGCTCTAAGCTGAAACGATTAAATTAAAGCCAAAACGATTACTTAAAATGCTTTGACCCCATTGGTTTACTGAGTAGCTTAATTTTCTTTGTATATAATCGACAGTTCAGTTAATTCATCTTTGTTTTTTTTTTGAGAGTTTAGTAAAATAGTTAGTATTTAACAGTTCTGTAAAGGTTAGTGATGAAACGTGTTGTTTTATATATTTCAGATAAATGCCCCCATTGCCGTAAAGCTCAAAAATACTTGGATGATAATGGCATTAAATACCGATTAACAAATGCGAAAATGCAGCGCGGTAGAAAAGAGCTTGACGCTATAGGTGCTCGCTCTGTACCAGCCCTTAAAATTGGTAATGAAGTAATGATTGGCTGGAATCTAGAAAATTTTAAGAAACTCTATGCCGCAGATTAAGAAGCTCAATTATCTCATTAGATAATTGAGCAACCCATGGGCACAGAGTTATTGATTACTCTATTTCGACTGGATAACAAAATATAGAGGAGCAAAGCATCATATAACCCGCCCCTTAGCATTATAACCCCATAATTTTTTTATCAATCAGCACAAGTATTGTTGCTAAGCTGACTATTTATTGCGATCAAATTTTGTCTAAATTTTCTCGGCTTTGTGGTAAAAATGACAATTAGCTCTAATTCGTTGTGGGGCTCAGAGCTCACTGTTAGCAACATTAACCAAGCTGATTTTTATGTAGCAATAAATAAAAATCGATACAGAAGTTAAACTCTAGATGTCTGTTGCAGGTAATACTTCCACATATTCATAACTAAATGCTCTGACTTTTTTACCCGAATTTGCAACAAACTCTACCGTTGTTGATCTAGGTAATATCAAGACTGCCTCGTACTCTTCACCAGTTAAAAAAGTGTCCTGACCACATATTAGGTCTTGGGTTAATTTGATCCGCATTACTACTTCTCTCTATCTATGTTGACAATTGAACGGATTATACCACTTTTTCTCCATACAATTTAGTGCAAACAATGTTCTGACTGATATCAATAAAATTTCTGTAAAATAACATCCTATCTGAACATTAAATTTACTTTGGCCGACAAGTACAAAAGACCGTTCGATAGGAAAGCTGATGCTACCGGTTGGTCTGCGGTATTAGTGATTGTATAGTGGTATCTCGCCTTGTGGTAACAGTGACCATAAGAGTCAATCTCATTTGCTGATTTATAATCTAAAACATTCTGCATAGTCACAATTAACCAGTTATTAAAGCCTTCTGTTAAATGGCTATAAATTTAGAGTTTACACTTTATATATCTAGACTATTTACTTTAACTAAAAAACGAAGACTAAATAAATGCAATAATTTCAATGGGGTATCAAATGTCGTTGATAACATTGTCTTCGTTCTTAGCAAAATGTCTTCGGTATAATTCCTTCAATACACTAAACCGCTTGCCCACAAGCAAAACCACTAGCCCAGCAAAATTGAAAATTATAGCCTCCTAACCAGCCGGTAACATCAATGACTTCACCGATAAAAAACAACCCTTGCTGCTTTTTACTTTCAAAGGTTTTTGAAGATAGTTCATCGGTGTTTACCCCGCCCAAGGTTACTTCGGCAGTTCTATAACCTTCGGTGCCATTGGGCTTGATCTGCCAGGCGTGTAAGTAATCACTTAGTGCGGCAATATCTTGATGGTTTAATTGTTTAATTGGTTTGTCGGCGATTACGCCTTCTTTGACCAGCACTTCAACAAAGCGCTTAGGTAACAAAGTCGCCAATAGATTTTTTACCGATTTTTGCCCTTGCTCACTTTGCCACTGAGTTAGGGTATCGCTAAGGTTATATTCTGGCAATAAGTTAATAGTAACCGCCTGCCCTGCGCGCCAAAAAGACGATATTTGTAATATCGCTGGCCCTGATAAACCGCGATGGGTGAACAAAATATTTTCTTGAAAACTAGTACCGTCTTCGCTAGTTATTTCGGTTAATAAGCTGATGCCTGATAAACCATCGAAGCGTTGTTTATCGTGCTCATGCAAGGTAAAAGGTACTAACGCAGCTAAGGTTTCTAAGACATTTAAATCAAATTGTTCGGCAATTTTATAGCCAATGGGTGTTGCGCCCAGTTTAGGCATGGTTAAGCCACCGGACGCCACTACTAACGATTTACAGTGGTAAATTTTATCGCTCGTAGTAACTAAATAGCCCTGGCTGTTTTTAGTAACCGACAATACCTCAGTGCGCAAGTTTACTGCTACTCCGGCCCACTCACATTCGGTCATCAATATATCCACCAGATCTTGCGCGCTATCATCACAAAATAGCTGACCTAGGGTTTTATGGTGGTATTGCAAGCCATGTCTATCAACTAAATCAATAAAGTCTTGCGCGCTATAGCGACTAAGTGCTGATTTAACAAAATGTGGATTTTGACACAGGTAATTTTCAGGACTTGCACCTTCATTGGTGAAATTGGCACGGCCGCCGCCGCTGATTAATATTTTTCGCGCCGGCTTTTTCCCCATATCAACCACAACAACGCTTTTACCACGATAGCCTGCTTGTGCGGCACACATTAAGCCTGCCGCGCCGGCACCAATTATTAATACGTCTGTTGTGATCACTGTTACACCTTAAGAAGAAAACCTGAAAATTTCGCCGCTATTATAATCTGTATGCAAATAGGTCGTATACAAAAACTTACCTTAGCGTTTTACTGTGGTTGCTTTTATAAGTCTTTTTACGGAAGACGCTCCTTGCACATTTGCTGCACATTCGTCGAATCACCCGATAAAAGTGCAGTAAATTACGCGATTGTGCAAGAAAATGTCACGCTAAGTAAAGAAATGCAAAGATTGTGTAAAGGTAGGAACTCTTTCCTCAACTCGCTATCTATTGCTGCATCACATTTGACGACAAATTGTTGTAACTTTACCTTATGGAAAACACATGAAAACACTTAAAACCCTACAAACCTTAAAGAGCTGGCTTGCTGCCAGCATATTATTGACCTTACTCGGTTGTGAATTTAGTGAGGACAGCAGCGGGACAGGTTATGTGAAACTCTATAATTTATCTAAAGACTCACCCAGTATTTATTTAACCATAGATGAAGATCTTACTGAGGATAACAATGATGATGACCACTATGAGCAAACCTATACCGCCATTGCTTATGGTAAAGCCCATAGTAATATCAGCTTAACCAGCAAAAACTACTATTACTACCAGCTTGCCTGGCAAGATGATGACAGTTCAGCGACCGATGATCTGTCGGTCATTTATGAAGATACCCTCGCCTTGGTTGACGATACTATCCAGATGATAGTGCTCAGCGGTAGTATTTTATCGCCACAGGTCATGATACACAGCATTCCGGTCATAGATGATGACGATGATACCACTAACGATCTTTTTAATCTTAGGGTGCTAAATATGCATTCAAACCAGCAAGCCGTTGATTTTTATCTCTCTAAAGAAAATGAAAGTTTTAATGAGGCGATTTTAGTGGGCCAATACAGTTATCAGCAATTATCTGACAATGAAAAACTTGCTCAAGATGACTATATTTTTTATATCACCACTGCTGGTAGCGATGAGGTGTTATTTAGATCAAGCAGCATCCCTTTTGCCTATAGCTCGCAGAACATTATGATAGTAAAAGATAACATGGGAGCAGGTTCTTCACCTTATGTGTTAGATAAAATGTCAGATTCTGCGGTCATTGAGTATGTCGACGCCGAAGCTGAAGCACAATTTAGGGCTTATAATGCCGTTGCCAATCATGAGCAATTAACCAGCTACCAGGAAGTCTTTGCTTTACATATTAATGGCGTTGGTGATAGCCCGGTTATCGCTGCCCTACCCTATGGCGAAATTAGTAATGCCTTGGTCTTAGCAAGTGGTGACTACAGCGTAGATCTCACCAGCACCGAGGATAATACGCCGTTAATGAGCAATCATTTATTATCTTTAGTGGGAAATACTAATAAAACACTCTTTTTCTATGCGGAGCAAGAATATGTTGATAATGATAACGACGGTAATATTGATGAAAATGGTGATGGCATCATTGATGAAATTGACGTTAATGTTTTCTCTTTGATGGTTGAAAATAGTGTACTGAGCAGTATCTATCAGCATGAGATTGAAATAGTAAACTTAATTCAATCGGATGATTTTGCTCAAGTAGCCGTTTTCTTTGTTAGACAAGATGAAAGCATAAGCTCTGCTATTTATCACCGGGAACTTAGCTATAAAAACACTGGCTCAATATTATTAAGAAATAACAGCTATCAAGTTTTTGTTATCGCCAATAATAATGGCAGCTCGATTATCTTAAATTCATTTGAATTAATCATTAATGAGCAATCAAATGAACAGTTTTTAGTGCTTGAAAGCAGTGAGACTTCGCCAACAGGCTATAAAACCACCCTGTTTAACCAAACTGCCGAACAAGAATAAGGTAAGTCTCATGTTAACTAAAGAGCAACAGCTACCCGTAGACAAATTATTAATTGCGCAAGTTGAGTTAAGTTTTTTAAATCGCTCGGTAATATTTTTAGAACAGTCTATTAGTACTACTGGACTAGAATTTAATTTGCTGGCGTTACTTATGAACAATGCCGGTTCGCTAGTGATTAGAGAGGTTATTGCTGAGCGGATTTTTCAACGTAAGCTTGCCCGTTGTGATAAAAGTATTAATAGTCACATGGCCAATTTAAGAAAGAAGTTACTGGTGATATCGAAGCGTACGGTGATTAAAACAGTGAAGGGGCGGGGATATATATTTTTAAAACCTTAACGTCCATTCATTAACTTAAATATTTAACTAAAATACTTAACTAAAAGACGCAATGATTATATTAACTGCTCCCTCAAAGCTTCCCTTTAAGGAAGTGCAAACTTTTGAGGAACAGTTAGTTAAACCGTATGGTTAAGCGCTATAGCTAGGCGCTTATACTGTGGCACCTGTCATTATGCTGGTGCTGCCAGTTTTGGCAAGTTCGGCTAAATCTTTATCAACGAAGAATAACGCATGACCATCGTTACCTACTAGGTTGATTTTATCTAAAATACCTTTGAATAAAGTCTCTTCTTCATGTTGCTCAGCCACATACCACTGTAAGAAGTTGAAGGTAGAGTAATCTTGATTAGTGAATGCTTCATGAGCAAGTGAGTTAATGCGCTCAGTGATTAAACATTCATGGTCGTAAGTTAGTTGAAATAATTGCCCTAAGCTTTCAAATTCATGCGGCGGCGCATCAATAGCACCAATAATAGGTAAGGCGCCCGTTTCACTTACGTAAGTAAATAAACGGTTCATGTGCTGAATTTCTTCATTAGCATGTTTACGTAAAAATTCTGCCGCGCCAGAAAAGCCTTTTTCTTCACACCAGGCACTCATTTGTAAATACAAATTTGAAGAGTAAAACTCTAAATTAAGTTGTTTGTTTAACTTGTCTACCATGTCAGCTTTTAACATAATTTTGCCTTGAATATTTTAATTGGGTGAATTCTGCCTTTTTATCCGAGAACATTCAAGTAAAAATAGCATAAACTACATAAAAAACCTTATTAACCAATGAGTTAATAAGGTTAATCATTCTTGTTTGTGTTCTCTTGTTTATTGCTTTTAGTATCCGCTTTATTAAGCGGCTATTATTAAATACCGCCTTAATAACCAATACTATAACGGCTATGAATGCTACAGCTGAGCAAGAATGACTTCGGCTTTACTGACTTCAAACGCCTTGGCTTGTTCAACATTTAAATGGCTCACTACACCATTATCAATAATCATGGCATAACGCTGTGAGCGCAAGCCACCAAAACTAGCTGTGTCCATGCTTAAACCTAAAGCTTTGCTATAGCTACCATCACCATCGGCTAACATCATGATATTTTCGGCATTTTGCGACTCGCCCCAGGCATTCATCACAAAAGCATCGTTAACAGATAAACAGATAATGGCATCTACACCTTTGGCTTTAAATTCATCCGCCGAAACCACATAACCAGGTAAGTGTGCGGCGGAACAAGTTGGCGTGAAAGCACCGGGTACGGCAAATAACACCACTTTTTTATTAGCAAACAGTTCAGCAGTTTTATGCGTGATCATTTCGCCATTTTTTAATTGTTGTAATTCGCCTACTGGCATTAAACTATTTTGCTTAATCATAAAAACACCTTTATTTGTTATCAGACCAATCGGACTAATTTATGGGTCCGATTGGCATTAGTAATGGAAATAAGTTTTCGAGTAACTTATCCGGATGAACGTTAATTATACCTAGCTTTAGAAACTTAACATAATATCTCACTAAGAGGCTCTATTCAGGGTCAGGCCAATAGCGTTTACTTGCTTAGTGACATCAATCGAGATAACACTGGATAATTGTTGAGAGTCACTCACTTCTTTATCAACATTGGCCATGGCTTGCTCAAAGGCGATAAAGTGCTGGCGTTGACGGGTAATTTGCTCAAGGGTGTCTTGGGCAACCGTTGCTGAAACTTGCGCTTGCCCAGTAACGGCTAGTGCTGTTTCTTGCAATTCATCGGCGATAATACGTTGCTTATGTGACGCTTTTTCAATGTCATTAATAATGCCTTCTATTGAATTGCTGGCGCTGTGCAATTGATTTAAGCGTGCTGAAATTTGCTTAAGTGATTCTTGTGTTTTAGCCGCGAGTTTACGAACTTCGTCGGCGACCACAGAAAATCCTCGGCCATGCTCACCGGCCCTTGCCGCTTCAATGGCGGCATTCAGTGCCAATAAATTGGTTTGATCCGCAATGGCGCTAATGACATCAACAATAGAAGTAACCGATTCAACCGAGTGAAATAGAGAGGTAATAGCACTTTTACTTTCCTTTGCTGCTAAATTGGTCGACTCACTTGCTGCCAGTACTTGCGCAACATGATGCTGACTTACTGCCATGGCTTTTTTGGTAGCCTGGGCATTATTAACCACTTGTCCTGAGAGGGTATTCACTGTTTCGGTGGCCTCACCTAAGGCTTGCATTATTTTTCTCGCCCCTTGCACATGTTCACTGGTGGTGTGTGATGACTGGTAAATTCTTTTTACCTGACTTTCCATGGTGGTTAATGCTTTGGCCACTAAATCAAGTTGCTCTGCTTTGTCTTTATCGTCTTGCGCTAGCTTATTAACCATATGATTAAAGCTGGTTGAAATCTCACCAAACTCAGTGCTTTTATCAATATTAGTGATGTTATCTACCTTGCCTTGTGCCATTAATTGCACAAAACTATCACGTAAATGTCGTAGTGGTTTAAGGATAACACTACGCTGCAAGGCATAGTTTGCTAACAGAAAAACCACCAAAAATATTAATAGTCCAATGACAATAAAATAAAGCTGCTCATTCATTTGCTCTTGCTGTTGGGAGATATCCGCTTCACCTGCCATGATAGCTTGTTCAATGTTGCCTACTTGCTCGGCCAATAATGCTAAGCCCATTTGTCGTTGCTGCTGCTGGGCTAGGGTGTTTTTTAGCTCTCGTTGATAGCGATTAAATAAAGACTGCAATTCATTAATGGCTTCAATACTTACATCTTGAAGCTCTTCGGGTTCGCCAAGTACGTCATCCTCATCAAATAAGTCATCATCACTTGCTGCATAAATCGCTAAAGCCGGTTGTATTGCTAAGAAACGACCTAAATCTTTTAACTCCTCTAAGAGGGCCGTTATCGATTCAATACTCCCTTGTTGCTTAGTAAAAACAGCCTCTCGGGCACTGACTAAATCGGCCAATAATTTCCCTATGGTTTGGGTTTTAATGAGGTAGTTAAACTGTGCCGATAGCGATAATACCCGGGTTTTTTGCACATAGTTAGCGAGATGGTTATTGATGGCCAGCATTGCTTGTTCGCTATTACGCAATAACACTAAAGGATCGCCACTGAGCTTACCCATAGCGCGAAATTTAGTGTCGATATTGTTAGCAAGTGCCTCTGCTTGCCCGTCTATTTGCTTAGACAATTTATCGATATTCAAACGATGTGTTTGTTTAACAATATTAGCGAGTTGCTTTTGCGCCTTATTCAGCAAAGCCGCATCACCACTTTGTAAATACTCAGTAATGGTGCGATTAAACTCAATACTGGTTAAAGAAATAAGTGCTTGATAGCCCTGGTATTGCGCTTGGCTTTTCCTTAAAGATTCACCGACGTGATACATGGTTGCCAAAAAAATCACTGCAAAAATACTGATTGCCGCAACAGACAAGCGGGAGAAGCTAGAAACGCGCATGATAACATTGCCTTTAAGATAAATTAAAGGCAATAATCACGTATTAATATGACAGTAAGGTTACATAAATATGACAGATTTATGTAATTGAGTAAGCCGAGCTAGACTTAAGTAGTCAATTTTGGAATGGCTTGATTAACATAAACATCGAAACGATTTTTTTTCATTTTAATGCTCATCGACGGTTTTTTACCTGCCAGTGGTGGTGCATAACTGGGTCGTTTTACCACCACGCGGTATTTAGCTAACGCGAGTGCAGGTTCAAGTAGGCCATCGGCATCAAGATCTTCACCAACGAGGCATTGAAAAATACGCATTTCTTTTTTAACTGCAGCAGATTTCTCCCGGTGTGGAAACATAGGATCTAGATAGACCACATCAGGCGCGCTGGCCAAGTCCATTTGCTCTATTGATGAACCGTGAATTAACTGCATGTTATTAGCTATATCGGCAACTTCATGATTTAGTTTTGCACGCTCAATACCATCCTCTAAAAGTGCGGCCACGACGGGCATACGTTCCATTAAGGTTAATTGACAACCTAAGCCAGCCAAAACAAAGGCATCACGACCAAGGCCAGCGGTAGCGTCTAAAACATGGGGAGTAAAACCATGTTTTAAGCCCACCGCTTTGGCAATATCTTGACCGCGACCGCCACCAAACTTACGTCGATGGGCGACCGCGCCGGCAACGAAGTCTACTTTGATAGCGCCCAGTTTAGGTTCGTCTAATTTACATAACTCTAAAGCGTGATGATGCACTTGCAAGATAAATTCCAGCTGTGGCTGTTTATTGGCAGCGGCTACATCCCCCAGATAATTGAAATGCCATTTTTTCGCCAGTCGTTTAGCGTATTCACTATCAACATTATCGACATAACCGAGGGCGATGGTATTAAGGTATTCGCTGGCAATAGTTGCGCTCATTAGCTTCCTATATGCTTGCCTAAGAAAGACAAGATTTTTTGATTTGCTTCTAAAATATTATCTTCATTATAAAAGCCATGGCCGTCTTTGTCTTTCACTAACCACTCAAATGAGTAGTTAATTGCTACTAAAGAGGCTTTTAAATTAACTTTCAAAGCAATTCACCTTACAAATCATTAACAACTCTCTCGTATTCATATTAAAATATAAACACTTGCTCCATTTATCATGCAAAGAGATAATAGAAAACTTAATACTTTGTAAACAATTACACTCACAGGAAAAATTTTGTCATTATCCGATGCTGTTAATAAACACCTAAAAACACCAAGCCCACAGCTTTGTGCCGTGACATTGTTGGGCAATTTAGTCGCTACGCCAGATATTCGCTATCGCGCTAATCCTGCCACCGCTGTGACTGAGATTGTCTTAGCGACATCGAGTAAATGGTTAGATAAAAATACTAACAAATATAAAGAATGGACTAGTTACCATCATGTCAAGGTAGAAGGTGAATTGGTCGAGCAGGCTTTATTACAGGCCAATAAAGGCGACATTATTTTACTGCATGGCTATTTAAGTAATATTAAGGCCAAAGCAACGGATAAAAGTACTAATCACCTGGGTATTGTCCACGCTAACTTCGTGCAAAAATTCAGTAAAGGCTATACTCAAGCAATTAACCAAATTCATTGTAGTGCCCAGCTAACGTCTCAACCAAAACTAATGTTAACCGAACAAAACAAAGAGATAACCCAAGCCAATATTGTCATTAATCAACATATTTATAATACCGAAAAACAAACATGGCAGACAATTACTGTTGAACGAGCCATTCATGCTTGGGGCAAACAAGCACTGTATTTAGCCGAACATGGTAATATTGGCGATGAACTGATGTTAGAGGGAAAACTAAGTTACACCAGCGGTTTTAACAAAGATCAGTTTATTGAAGTAAAAAACGTGCATTTATTTAAGGGCACCTAAAAGAAAAGCAAAAATAAAATCGTTAGCAAGACACTGGACTATGGATGACTCAACTAAATGCTTACCGTAAAACACTCTCTCTTTTTATTTTTTTTCCTATGGCTAGTGCTCTTCACCCGCAGCAGCCATGCCAATAATAGCACCAGTGAAAAAAATCAATATTTACTACAAAAAATAGCGCAAGCGCCTCTACTTAAAGGAAAAAACAGCCAGTGGCTGCAACTGCTTGAGCAACCGGGTAACAGCCAAAATTATTATCTTGCGAATAGACAGGGTCAAATTTATCAGTTAGCGCAAGATAACGCTATTAACAGCTCTTTATTACTAGATTTTCAGCAAGTCTCGACTAAAGAGCCGATACTGCAACTCAGCGCTTTTGCTTTACACCCCAACTTTGCCTTGAATGAGCATAGCGGTTATGGCATTTTTTATACCGCTCATGTAGAAAAATCACCTACCATCAGCAGAGCCAAGCGCTTACAAGAATCGGCGGTCACCATAGCACTCAGCTTTGATGCCGTAGTAACTGAATGGCAATTAAACCCAGCGAGGCAAGTCGATATTTCAAGTCAAAGAGAAGTATTGAGAATAGCCATTGCCAGCGTAACAACTGGCATTAAACAATTGAGCTTTAATCCCTACAGTAAATCATGGCATGATGACTTTGCTCAGCTCTATATTGCCCTTGCACAAAACCAAAAATTAAGCCAATACCCACTGTATTCCGGTGCCATTTTACGTATTAATCCACAAGAAATTACTACGGCTAGTTATAGTGTGCCTGATAACAACCCTTATTTCGCTCATAACGAAATTTCAGCCGCCATTTATTTACTGGGTGCTGGGCAAATAAAGCAATTTATTTGGCCGGATAAATACTCTAATAAATTACTGATATCACATTTATACCGCTATAAAAACACAATAAAACATTGGTTATCTTATAGCTATGGCGGGGAAGATTGGCGGGCATACTCACCTAAACAGTTTATATACCAAAACGACCAACCTTTAACGGCCAATAGCTTGCTAGTATACCGAGGTCAAAATGCACCAAGCTTGCGCAACAAGTTATTATTACTGACTAAAAAAAAGCGGCAATGGCAACTGAGCTCATTAACTAATGGTAATCCAGTGGTTAAATTGGGCGTACAACAACAAAAATCCTTATCAACACCGCAACTAGAGTGGCCATTATCGCAGCAGAAGTTAATCACTAAGCAATTATCTATTTTTCGTGATAATCGTGGTGAACTGCTTTTTTTCAATGAGGACTCTGGCGCTATCTATCAGCTATTTCAACAGGATATAATGCCAGGCCAAGGTCATATACAAGGTAATCAAGCAACAAAACAAAGCGGCTTAGCTGGTATTACTTTCTTTTTTATTAGCCTATTCACTTTACTTGCTGGTTATATTTTTTACCAAATAAACAGCCAAAAAAATTCAGTTAAATCATTGGTACGTCGAGAGTTTTCTCACTTAGCATTGACTGATGATAAGTTAGCTTTAAACTTATTTAAACGCCATCAACACAAGACTGAGACTGTGGTAGCCCTGGATCAAATTAAGCAGTGTCAACTGTTACTGGGTGATTTAGTCATTGCGACAATTAACACCACATTGGCTCATGGTTTTAATGATCAACAAGAACAGGCATTACGTGAGATATTTCATAACGAGAAAATTGATAAAATGGTTGATGGTAAAGTTAGGCGTATTAGCTTATCAATCAATACCAGTAAAAAAAATAAGTACATCATTTGTTTATACCTACGCAAAGGTAACGATAGAATAACCAAAAACAGTTACTTTGCCGTGGTCGATGATGTCATTAATTGGTGCTGGTTAATTGCCGCCAAGATCAATAGCCAACATACCAGCAAGCGTGGTTTAAAAGCTAGTATCTCTGCCGCAGATATAGCTCTAGCAGAGCATAAGAGCCATGATGATACCCCTCTGCATACCCAAGCTGCTATTATTAGGCCGGCCACCCACCCTCAGCCAACTTTAGCTGTTAATGAACAAGTCCCCACGGCTGAAATACCAATAGCTCAGGGAAATAGCGATGCGATCATTTTATCTAACTATCATGATTCGACCGCGATAACAGCGGCAAAAGTAGAAACAGAGTTGGTGAATGCCTTAGAAAAATTAGTTAAACTACAACAACAAGGCTTTTTAAGTGCTGATGAATTTTCCCAAGCGAAAGCCAAATTGTTGGACTGTTTAAATAAAACTGAGTAATATTTCGCTAGTAAGCTGCACGCATCTAGCTTACTAAAAATGTAGACGGTACCGGAGCTACCTTATGAGATAATGCAGACGGTATTATCCTGAGCTATTATCCTGAGTAATTTTTCGAACAAAATGTCCTAAATCACTATGTTCCACAATCCATGCCTTACCTATAAGCTTTATAATTATCGCTAAGTGGGCAATTAATTAATCTATTTGGTATAACCATGCTTGCTAAGATTGTTCTTTTTTCCTCTCACGTACATACCACTAGAATACTGGCTAGCCTTATCATGATCATTATTATCGTGACTGGTTTATATCAGTGGCTAATACAGACACCAGCAGCTGGCGCGACAACACTTAGCGCAGCAGAAGTTGGCTTTAATTTAAGTCAGTGGACCATAGCCTTAGTTGATAAGCTTAACTGGCAAGAAAAAGCCAGCTCAACATCTTATAATACCTTGGTGTTGTTGGTTTTTTTATCCCTAGCAACCAGTATAGGTTTACCTAGACAAATTGCCGCTTTAGTCGCGGGTATTAACTTGGGTGCTTTCATCGGCATGATTATCGCGACATTGGCGGCAACGCTTGGCTGCTTCATTACCTTTACTGTTGCCCGCTACCTACTAAGCGATAGAATTACTCGTAAGTACCCAAGTAAGCTAGCAAAATTATCGGCTTTTCTTGGTGAACAAACCTTCTTAAAAGCCATCATTATTCGTATATTACCGCTAGGGAGTAATTTTATCACCAATATTATTGCTGGGGTGAGTAAGGTATCAATGCCCGCTTATGTTAGTGGCTCATTTGTTGGTTTTATCCCACAAATGATCATCTTTGCTCTTGCTGGTAGCGGTATACGCTTAGGTGCACAAAATGAGTTAATGGCTAGCGCAGGTCTATTTATTATTGCGCTGTTGTTAAGCGCCTATTTAGTGAAAAAACATAAAATGAAGCTAACTAACCGCTAGCTCAAACGGATATATAACTGAGCTTAGAGCAATAAACTCTGTTCAATTTTATGGTGCACATCAGCAGCATCCACTAAGGATTTTGCCGTTAAGCTGGCAACACTATAAACTTCTGTAGTAACCCCATATTTTTCACGAACTTTACGCAGCAGCACATCAAAATCACCATCGCCGGAAAGTAATATCACGGTATCAACGTCAGCAGCAGCTTCCATGATATCTATGGTTATGCCCACATCCCAATCACCTTTGGCAGAACCATCACGACGTTGGATATAAGGCTTTAGTTTGACCTCAAAACCAATATGTTTCAGCGCTTTTTGAAATTTATGCTGTTGATCATCACTGCGTTGAATGGCATAAGCATTGGCGATAGTAATCTCACCTTGCGCCATCAACTCTTGCCACAATAAGCGGTAGTTAAATTGCTTAGAAAATACATCTCTGGTGGTGTAATAAATGTTTTGTACATCGACAAACACAGCTATTTTTTTCAAGGTGTTCTCCTGAAATTAAAGGTCTTTTTATCTGATTAAACGCGATGAGCTAGTGTGCTACCACTTTATAGCATTGTGCATAAAGAAGAGAACACTTAGCAAGGCACGGATGACATTAGCATAAACAAAATGAGACTACCCACCTGAATAACCATTAGCCACAAACCAAGACAATGTTAATTAATGATGTTAAAATCTTTTTTTATAGCAGTTAATGACTAATCCGAGCAAGACAACATGTTAGCCTTACGTTCTTTTTTCTATTTTTTCTTGAATTTCCCTCTTAAATTACTGGTTCGCTGTAAAATCATCAACGACAGTCAAAGTGCGACCGAACCGCTAAATAATCCTATTTTTTATATTGTTCGTCATCAATCCGCTTCCGACTTATTGACCCTGCAAAGTGCTTGTAAAAAGCAAAATCTTCCCGATCCTCTTGGCCAAGTTAGCATTAACGGAAAAATTTTTAATCGCACCTTATGTTTAGCCAAACCAACACCCATTTTTTCATGGTGTAAAGCCAGTGAAACAGCGGCAAGCAGCCAAGGTTTAGAGCTTTTAAAGCTACATGCACTTGATGAAAGTCTCGATGCAAAATTAATTCCAGTCAATTTAATATGGGGCCGGACACCAACCAAAGAGCGTACAAACCTTAATATCGGCACGCTGATTGCCGATCAAGAGTCACCAAATTGGTTACGTAAATTTTTTATCGTACTCTTTTTAGGTCGCGATACCTTAGTACGTTTTAGCGAAGCTTTTTCTTTTAGAGATATCACTGACAATCACGGTAGCGATGAAGTTGCCGCACATAAGTTTTTACGCGTTGCTCGCTTTCATTTTCATCGTCAAACCATTGCCGCTAAAGGCCCAAGATTAATGCATCGTAAGCAAATGTTTACCGCCTTGTTTGCCAATCCGTCAATAAAGCGCATGATCAGTGACGAAGCGAAAAGTAAAAAAATACCGGCAGCAGACGTTAAAAAACAAGCGCTAGCCATGATGAATGAAATTGCTGGTGACTACAGTGTTTCTTGGGTACGTTTTGGTGAGATTATTTTGCATTGGTTATGGGCGAGATTATACAGCGCCATTAACGTCACTAATGCCAAGGTATTACGTAAATTGGCACAAGATGGCCATGAAATAATTTATGTACCCTGCCATCGTAGCCATATGGATTACTTATTACTTTCTTATGTCATATTGCAAGAAGGCTTAGTCATGCCACGTATTGCCGCGGGCATTAACTTAAATTTTTGGCCTGCAGGTACCGTATTTAGAAAAGGCGGCGCCTTTTTTATTCGACGTAGCTTTGGCGGCAACCGTTTATATTCGACTATTTTCCGCGAGTATTTAGGACTTTTATTTGAACGTGGCTATAGCGTTAAATACTACACTGAGGGTGGCAGAAGCCGCACAGGTAGATTGTTAGCGCCGAAAACCGGCATGCTAGCGATGACTATTCAAAGTTTACTGCGTGGCATTGATAGACCGCTAACTTTAGTGCCTGTTTACATAGGCTATGAGCACGTTATGGAAGTAGGCACTTACCATAAAGAATTAAGTGGTGGTGAGAAAAAAGGCGAATCGATGTTTGGCGTGCTAAAAGCAATTAAGAGCTTACGTAACTACGGCAATGGTTATGTGAACTTTGGTGAGCCGATGAATATCAACGAGTTTTTAAATAAACAAGTTCCCAACTGGAAAGATGCCATAGACCCTATTGCGCCACAAAAACCAACTTGGTTAACGCCTACGGTCAATATACTTGCTAATAAAGTGATGGAAAACATCAATAAAAGTGCCGCATTGAACGGGGTAGCTTTAACTGCGTTGATTTTACATGCCAGCAAAAACAAAGCGTTAGCTAAAATGGAATTACAAACACAACTCGATTTTTTCTTGAATTTACAACGCCAAGCGCCTTTTAGTGAGCAACTGACCATTCCAGAAGAAACAGGTGCCCAGTTACTGACACATGTTATTTCACTGAACAAGGTGACTATCACTGAAGATAGCTTTGGTAGCTTGGTATCACTTTCTGATACCGCCAAGCTTGAAATGCGCTATTACCGCAATAATATTTTGCATACGTTTGTGCTACCAGCACTTATTTGTCGTTTGCTCGATAGACAGAACAAAATTAATCAAGACGAATTAATTGCCAAAGTACAAGCATTAATGGCCTTACTCAAAGAAGATTTATTTTTATACCAAGATAGCGAACAGGTCGCTACACAAACGCATCAAATATTAGCGGCATTACAAGCAAAAGATATTACAACATTAAGTAAAGCTGGTTTTTGGTCACTGACTGACGATATGGTGCTCCTAAGCCAAGTTCACGCCATGGCGGAGTGTGTTGATGAAAGCTTACAGCGCCTAGCGATTATCACGTCATTAACCAGTCGTTTAGGGCCTTTAAGTAAACGTGATTTAGAAAGCAAAGTAGTGGCTATTGCCAAGCGTTTATCGGTATTAAATAATATTAATGCCCCAGAATTTACCGACAAACGTGCGCAATCAACATTAATCGCCAGCATGCGTCAGCATGGCTATATTGAAATAAATGATGATGGTTTACTCATTGCCAGTAGTAGCATGGCTGAAATAAAAGCCACCATCATTAACTTGGTCGACATTGAAGTATTACAAAGTATCGCCCGCTAACCCTAATAGTGCTCGTTGAGTAAGAGCTTGCTAGAAAAATAAACACCCTGTGTATTGAACCTGTGGTGTTTTTTTTGGTCTAGAACATTACCTATGGAAACTAAAAGAATAAATACTCTGTGTTAAAGGGATCTTACACTGCCATTTTTATCTCTGTTTTACTGCACTTATTACTATTAATTGCCCTAATTAACAGCTCAATAAATCGTCCTAAGGTTATCAAGAAAAAGCCGCCTAAAGTCACCATAATCAAAAGTTTTTTATATTCTGCCCCTAAGAAAGTCGTATCAAAAAAAGTTTCGCCTCAAGAAATAATCACTCAAAAAACTACCGCAGAAAAAATTATCGCTGAGATAGCAGCGCCGCAGCAGACTGAAAACCAGAAGATAGCCTTGGGGCAAACAGTGGCTAAAATATTAGCTAATAAAGCAGTAACTACACCTGTTATCGCTGTAGCTAAAGCGCCACCTAGACAGGTTAGCAATACTGTTAAAAGTACAACTGTAACCACTGAAAATAAAGTACTAGCTGTGAGTCAAGGCAGTTTTTCGAGCTTTGAGCGCTTATCTCGTCTTAGACAAAAAGTAGCCGAGCAACAGCGGCAACAGGCCTTTACTGAATTAACACAAAAGCGTTCCGCTTCCATCATGCATGGTGAGCCCTTTCCCGTGCCTCATACTGTGGTTCCTTTGACTCGCGATCAAAAACATAAGCTAAATACCAGTGTTTCTAATAACACCCGTATTACTAAAAATGATAACGGTAGTTGCACTATGGTGACAGAGCAAATGTACGGTAGCCCAATTGAAGCGACAAGAACAAGTTTTGCTTGTGGGGAAAGTAAATTCGATAAGGGTTTTAGAGAACATATGCAGAAGGTACAAGCCAAGCTAGCGATTCAACGATAAAGACTAAAATCACTTATTTTCTTGGCTATTTTTTACTAATAAAGCAATAAATTCTTGCTGTACTACCGGTTTAGACCAGAAGTAACCCTGCCCCATCTCACAGCCTAGTTCTGCCAGTAAATCTGCGGTTGCTTTATCTTCAATGCCCTCAGCGACATTGGTAATGCTCAAACTTTTACTCATGCCTATTATCGCTTTAACAATCTGTAGTTCATTAGTTGCATGACAGATATTCTTAACAAAAGAGCGGTCTAACTTAAGTGTACAGACATTAAATTTTGCTAAATAACCTAGATTAGAATAGCCAGTACCAAAGTCATCAATGGCAAATGAAATACCAAAAGAGCGCAACTCATTAATTTGTTTCTGAATATAATTGATATCATCCATCAACATGGATTCAGTCAGTTCTAGCTCTAAAAAATGTGCGGCTAGGTTAACCTGAGTAAGAGCACTCAGGATATGTGTTGATAGGTTACCGCGTTTAAAATCTTCCGCGGATAAATTCACCGCAATAGATAATTTATTAAAACCTAACTGATGCCATTGCTTGCACGCGGCAACTGATTGTTCGATAACCCAATGAGTTATATCAGTTATTACTCCTGATTGTTCCGCTAAAGGAATAAAGATCGTTGCCGGTACTAAGCCGTGCTCTGGACTAAGCCAGCGTACTAAAGCCTCGGCACCGGTTATTTGCTCGGTCACTAAGTCTATTTTTGGCTGAAAGTGGACAACTAACTCATGATTACTAATGGCATTTTTTAACGCTTTAGTTAGTTGTAGCTTTTCTTGCTCTTGCACCGCCATCACTCGGTCAAAGAAACTAAAATCAGCTTTACCCTCTTCACCCTTAGCATGCATGGCTAAGTGAGAGTTATGCCGCAACTCGGCCATAGTACTACCATCAAAAGGAGCAAGAGCAATACCAATATCAGGTTGCAGCGCAAGTTCAAAGTCAGTGACATGATAACTTTGGGAACAAACTTGCTGCACTTGCTCGGCAAATTTACTGATGCCACGATAATCCACGGAGTGTTTTAAAATAACAAATTCATTTTGTTGAAACCGATAGACAACCGTCTTGTCATTGGCAAAAGACAGCAACCTTTTTGCCAATAGTTTAAGTGCTTCATCACAGACATTATGGCTATAGTTCATCTTAATTAAGTGTAAATTACCCACATTCAAGGTAATAAAAGCTAAGAGATGACCTGACGATTTTTGTTGCTTTAGCTTTTGTGCAAGATCAGTTTTACAAGCATTTTCATTGGGTAATTGCGTGAGTTGATCAAAGCGACTACTTTTTCTTAATTGAGCAATGGCTAATTCAAGCGCAGCATTGGCTTGCAAAATGTATTTGAACCTTGTTCTTATATCGGCAAATATATAAAACACCCCGACCGAAAAGAAGGTCAACATGACCACATAACTAAAGACACGTCCCCACATGGGTAACGTATCAAACAGTCCGCTAGCCACTAAAAAACCCTGATTATGGGCCAAAGCGAAGAAACATAAAGCACTAACCAGATAGACAAACAAGGAAATAAAAATTAGCTTACCGGATAGCACTATGGCTAACATCAAGAGGCAAGGAAAGGCTAATACCGCGGCATCAAAGATACCTTCACCCAGCCAACAAGCGTAAGTAATAAATACGGCGATAGACCATAACACCATGCCTGATATAACGCTGCAGGTATCGACAGAAGCCCAATAGTAAAACACCACTAACAGGCTAATCGATGAAAACATAGCAAAAGCTAACACTGATTGACCATTAAAAAACAGCTCACTAAGCAGCAGCAGGGTAAGAATAGTCAACAAAATTTTCAGCGTTAGTCTAAGTCGATGAACTTTTTCCTGTTGTGAAAAGAGTGTTATTGAAGAGCGCCCTACCGCATCTATTACGGCCATTATGCTGACGTACTATCATTGGCTTGCTTAGCAAGATCACTGCTAAAGGCTAAATAAAGCTCTTTATTGGTCGATTTTTCTCTTTTTACTTGATACATGGCTTTATCTGCCGCTCTAATGAGCTCTAATAACTCCAATTTATCGTCTGGATAAAAACTAACCCCCATACTTGCCGTAACACTAACACTCTTATTATACTGGGATAAATGATGAGGTTTACTCAACTGTGCAGCCAATTTTGCACAGACATTAGTCACCTCTTTTTTTATAGCATTAGGTAAAATAATGACAAACTCATCGCCGCCCCAACGTGATAGAATATCGTCTTTTCTTAAGCTTTTCATTAACTGACTGGCGACATGAATCAGCACTTCATCACCCGCATCATGGCCAAAGATATCATTTATCGGTTTAAAATCATTTAAGTCCATCATTATCAGCGCGAAAGGTACTCTAGTGAAGATTAGTTGTTTTAAATGCTGCTCTGCCGCTTGGCGATTAAGTAACTTGGTTAAGCTGTCATAATTGGCTTTTTGAGCAAGTAATGATATTTGTTGTTTACGCTTGGAAATATCATGTAAGGTAATTTGATAATTTTCTTGAAAGTCATCGGTTATTAGCTGAGTCACCACTATTTGCACCCAAATTTTTTCTTCTTGATACGATATTAATTCCAGCTCTGCCACGGCTGACTCATCATTAGTAAAAGCAATGCGAATCTGTTCATGTAAATCTTTTTTCATGATAAAAAGGTCTTGCAAATAGTTACCATAATTCTTTTTTAATGGCAGTTTAAGTTTCTCAATAAGCTGCTCAAATACTTGATTATAAAGTAGAATATCACCTTGCGGCTCAACCAATACTATCGCTGAAGTTGCATTTTCAAAGAGCATTCTAAATCTTGACTCTAATACTTGTACTTCACTTCTAAGGCTTTTTTCTCTGAGCATTTGTTGCTCGGCTTTTGCTAATAAACTATTTACATCATCCGCTAATTGACCTATTTCACTCTTTTGATGTGATAAAGGTTTATTTATTCGTTCTCGCGTTCCTGGGCTGATGGCATGCAATGCTTTGCTAATGCTTAAGATAGGACGCGTAATAACATAATAAGTAACAAAAATGGAAATAATGGTGATAATTAAGGCTTCAACCGCGACCACAATAGTATTAGTCGCACTTATATTATTGGCTTTTTCAACGAGGTATTTTTCATTTGCTTTGACAAAAAGTACGCCGACACTGCGTTCTGGTTGAAAAGGCGAAAACAAGATAAATTCAAGCATAGCTGCCGACTCTTGATAGTTATCACTTTTCACCATAAGCACATCGGTTTTAATGGCGGCAGCAGTGATAAGATCATTACTAATCAAGCCATTAATAACCTCTTTCGCTAGTTCTTCATCACCTAAATAACTGGCAATAGAGGCCGTCGGGGAAACCGTGTTATACAATTGCTTAATACTTTGTTCTCCCAGTCGTTGCTCGTTAAGAAAGGTATAACGATAGAAAAGTTGGGTAGTAATAAGCCCAACAATAACTGCTGTAAAGACAATAACGACTGCCAATCGAATAACTAAGCCCGATTTATTCATTTAAAATATAAACCACCTTTAAATCATCGGTGATAAGTGACTGCGGTACATAACCAATCGCTTGTTCGTTCGCTATAATAAAAGCAATTAGGTCATCTTCATTTGACTGAAATACTGCGGCGCGCTTTCTACCAGTAAAACGTAATCTAGACCAATAAGCGTTAACCCGAGATAAAGGCATGCCGACAAGATTTTTATAAAACTTAACTTTGATCGCATGCTCCCCCTTAAGCTCGACTGGAATAGCCTTACTATCATTAGGAAAGGCCACATACTTGCCCATAAATAAGTCAATCAGTTCGGAGCGGGATAATTCATCAACAGGATTGGCCTTATTAACCACCACGGCAAGAGGTTCTTGTGCCTGAACTATTACACTCAATAGTGTCAGCATTATAATGACGATAATTTGAGGGAATTTAGCCATCAGAAAATCAAACTCAAGGTAAGTAACAAGGTATTAATATCTTCTGCTACGTTATGTTGATCCGCTTCATTTAGCCACAAGGTACCACCACCTTCATCAATAAGGGTGTAGCTCCATTGTAACGATGAGGCCATATAACTGCTAAGATCCCAACGCCAACCTAAGGATATTGTTTGCTGGTTGGTCGCATAGAAATTCATCATTGTCGTAGTGCCATGAATAATTTCTTCTAGTGCTAACTCATTAACGCCTGGTTCAGCAAAAATATAATTGTTAGAATCAGTAAAAGCATAAATACCATAAAATTGGTGGGCGGCTAATTGGTATGACAGAGCCGCATAACCGCTGGTTATTTTAGGAATGACTTCACTTGCTGAGTTAATATGTGCCAACTCGGCTGATGCCAACCAATGTTGCCATTGATATTGACCACTGATTGATGAATAGTTTACTTCTTGTCCCACCATCCGTATTGACTGAGCAAATACATCTTGATTAGGCCATAAAAAATCGGGAATTTGACTAATGCTAGCCGCTAAAAAAGCGTTATTTTTAGGTTCATTGGCAATATTAACTTGAGTATGTCTGGCATGAACTATCCAGTTAAAATGATCAAACGATAGCACGAAGCCGACAATACCATCAATTTTCACCTCTTCGATCACTGAACTTGCAGAAATTTCAGCCTCGCTAATGCCAGTAAAGACCTTACTGGTAAAAACGCCACCTAAGCCTCTTTGACTATAAGTAATATCTAGACCATCAATACTTCGATAAGGGATAATACCGTAAATTTCATTAGGCGCAGTGGCCCAGACATAAGAAAAATCAACATCACGATATTCAGTTAGTAAAAAAACATCTGGAGCTGTGCGACCAAGCCTTATAGTCCAATTGGTATTCACTTCATAACGCAAAAAAGCCAGCGTGGTATATCTATCTAATGACGGCTTGGGTAAACCTCTAAGCACTGCTTGATATACAACATCAAAGCTTGGTGATATAGACCAGTCGACTTGCAAGCCTAGTAAGCTATGCTGCTTAAAATCAACCTCACCTGAATATACAGCATCATCTGAGCCGACATTTTTTCGATAGCCATGATGGTCAGAGTCAGAATAAACAACACCTAGCGTGGCAAAGCCACTGAATTGTAATTTTTCATTACCCGTCTCATTTGCTGCCGCATGAAATGCAAGGCCAACAAGAGCAAAGCAGAGGAAATTTTTACATTGTGCTAAGAGCATACAACAGATAACCAATAGCTAAGGAATATATAAAATATATATCAACATTGCTGATTATTCAATGTGCCAGTCATTAGCGAATAAGCAAAAAGCAATAAAAACAATCATTTACATAAAAACTGACATTTAATTTTAGCTATTTATCGATTAGCTAGTAAATCCCGTAAAGAGCCTAGACAAATATTAACGACTTATCATTAATTTAATTAAGCTAATCTCACGAGCTATTTTTATCCAGCTAAGAAATAATCAAATGCTCAGGAAAAAATATCACTAATAACAACACCATGATTTGCATTAAAATAAAGGGGATAACACCTTTATAAATGGTGGTGGTTTTCATCGATTTGGGGGCCACGCCTTTTAAATAAAAGAGGCTAAAACCAAAGGGTGGCGTTAAAAATGAGGTTTGTAAATTCATTGATATTAAAATGGCAAACCAAACTAGGTTAATATCTAAAGCTATAGCGACCGGTAATAAGATAGGCACCACTAAAAAAGCTATTTCAATAAAGTCGATGAAAAACCCTAAAATCAAGATCGCTAACATAGCGAAAATAATGAACGTCCATTTACCTCCGGGAAGCCCCATAAAGAAGTCTTCGATTAAGTACTCGCTGCCCGAATAACTAAATACCATGGAAAATGCTGTGGCACCAATAAGTACCGCAAAAACCATGGAAGTTACTTTCACCGTTTCTTTAGAAACTTCATGCATTTTACTAAAAGAAAAACTGCCATAGCAAATAGATAAGATAACCGCACCAACAGCGCCGATAGCAGCAGATTCAGTTGGTGTGGCAATGCCCGCAAATATTGAGCCAAGTACGGCAAGAATAAGTACTAACGGCGGCACTATATCTTTTAGCGCTTGTACTAGTAACTCACGTTTGCTCTCAGTAACCACCAGCGGTGGCATTAATTCGGGTTTAAACTTGCCTAAAATTAAAATATACACGATATAAAAAATCACTAACATCATACCGGGTATCACCGCCGCACGGAATAAGTCGCCCACAGGTACTCCCATAACATCACCCAAAATAATTAAGATGATAGAAGGCGGAATAATTTGTCCTAAGGTGCCCGAAGCACAAATAACGCCAGCCGCGGTTGGCTGGTGATAATTATTTTTCAACATAACCGGCAGTGAAATAACACCCATAGCAACTACGCTAGCGCCAACCACCCCGGTTGATGCCGCCAATAAAGCGCCAACAATAATGGTTGAAACTGCCACACCACCAGAAATGCCGCCAAAGAGTTTAGCGGAAGATTCTAACAAGCGTTCGGCCAAGCCGGTTTTTTGTAACACTATGCCCATAAAAATAAACATAGGCACAGCCATTAAAATGGTATTTTCCATAATGCTCATTATGCGATAAGGCATAAAAGCGAATAAATCCGCGCCCAAGACAATAGTGCCAACAATTAATGAAACGCCGGCAAAAGTAAAAGCGACTGAATAGCCTAAAAATAAGCAAACCAGAGCAATAGCAAACAGTACAATACCTGTCATTACTGTGCTCCTGTTTCAGAGTGAGCTGGTGTGCTGAGAATTTTCACTTGCACAAGCAGCACATGGATAATGGCTAAGACTAAAAAGAAGGAAGCAATAGGAATAACACTGCGCACTAGCCAACGATGCGGTAACCCCCCAGGGTCAGCACTGCCCTCACCCATTTGGTAGGCATCAAAAGTGTAGTCACAGCTGTAATAAAAAATAACTAAAGTGATGGGTAAGGCAAATACTAACGAGCCAAAAATATTCACCCAGGCTTGTTTATTAGCGGATAAGGTATCGTAGAAAACATCAACTCGCACATGTGCATCTTCTTTCATGGTATAGGCAATGCCAAACATGAACATAGCGGCAAACAAATGCCATTCAAGCTCTTGCATACCAATACTGACATCATTAAAAAAGTAACGCATGATAACGTCATAAAAAACATTCATGATCATTAAGACCATGAGTAAGCTACAAAAATTACCTAGGGCATCGATAATTTTACCCGTTATTTTTAACACTGAATCCATTTGGCTTCTCAGTTATTAATACTATGTAATAAAAACCAATGAGTTAACCTAACTCACTGGTTTTACTGATTTAAAGGTCTATTCCCTCCTAACAGCAACGCTACTTTTCATCAAAATTATCAAGGTAAGCTCTATCTGACAAATTAGTCCAAGCACGTATTTGCTTTTTATAATCATTTAATGATTTTAAAATTTCTGCTGTCATTGGATCTTTCGCCGCAAACTCCGCTAATAACTCGTCATTAGTTTTCTTAAGGGCATTCATCACGCTTTTAGGAAAAGAGCGCATTTTTACGTTAGGATAATCTTTTTTCAACGTGGCTAAATTCACGCCACTGACATGCATAGATTGTGCATACATATCATAAGCGGCTGCTTTCATGGCAACGGTTAGGATTTTTTGTAAATCTTTTGGCAAGGTATTATAAGCTTTTTCATTGATCATAAACTGTAACTCAGTACCTGGCTCATGCCAGCCAGTGTAATAATATGGTGCTATTTTATGAAAACCCATACGTAAATCGAGTGATGGACCAACCCACTCTAGGGCGTCAATGGTATTGCGCTCTAAAGCAGTATAAAGTTCACCCGATGGGATATTGGTGGGTTTTGCTCCTAATTTTGCTAAAACTTCGCCGGCAAAACCTGGAATACGCATTTTTAACCCTTTAAGGTCTTCTAAGCTGTTAATTTCTTTTTTGAACCAACCACCCATTTGGTTACCGGTATTGCCACCTGGATATGATAAAATACCGTATTGGTCATACACCTTTTTCATTAACTCCATGCCACCACCGTAGTAGAACCAAGCATGCTGCTCAGAAGCAATCATGCCAAATGGTACGGTAGTAAAAAACATGGTATTGAAGTCTTTACCTTTCCAATAATAAGAGGCCGAATGACCCATTTGATATTGGCCACTTTTAACAAAATCAAAAATTCCTAGGGCCGATTTATGTTTATTAGATGAGTCAATGCGAATGGTTAAACGACCATTGGACATTTCTTTGACCATTTTGGCCATGTTTTTAGTAGTGTCACCAAAGATGGGGAAATTTGGCCCCCAAGTTTCGGCTAAGCGCCAACGATATTTTTTGTCGTCATCAGCATAGGCTAGGGCCGAAAACCCCAGTGAGGATAACCCCAGCGATAGCACGAGTGCCGCTTTTACGAAAATTGATTTTTTCATCTGTTCCTTCCTTTTAACTGATTGTCATTAATTATTTTTATATAAGAACATAACGCTGTACAGATTTAATTGAACCTACTAGTTGTACTGTATTTTTATTAAACAATGCAACTAGACATAAGTCGTAGTTATTTTACCCTTGACCAGACTAACGAATATTAACCAATACACAAGTAATGGTACGGCAATACAATTAACACTAGTTTTCTCCTTATAACTTAGGCATTATGCTAGCAGCGCTGTAATAATAAAAATCAAGAGATACAATAAGATGAATACAATATTATTCACTTGGCATACTCATAGCGATACCTTAAGTGATTTTAAGCACGCCTTAACTATTGCCCAAAATAGCGGGGCAAAAAGTTTATTACTGTTGACCTGTAGCCAAAATCATTACCCCGAAGCAGAGCTTTCCTCATTATTACGTGCCTGCCCACTGACCATCTTCGGTGGTATTTACCCCATGCTTACCTGGAAAAATACGTTAATCAAGCAAGGTGCGTTGATTATTGGTTTTAAAGAAGCCTTTGATGTCACGCTATTTTCACAACTTCATCAGGTCACCAATGAAGATAAGTTAGAAGACCTCATTACTAACACACTCGAACAAAAAAACAATTATTGTGCTCATGATGATTTTTTGATGTTTTATGACTCGCGAATCAACAACATTGAAGATTTTATCGATTGCCTATTTGAATGCTTAGATCACGGTATTAATATCGCTGGTGGCGGTGCGGGTAGTTTAGACTTCATTCAACGCCCTTGTATTTATAGCAACCAAGGGTTGCACAGCAATGTGGCGTTGTTAGTTACTTTACCTAGTAAGCTCAATATCGGTGTTGCCCATGGCTGGAAAATTTTTCAGGGACCTTTTTTGGTTTCAGATGCCCACGGACAAACAGTGCAAGGCTTAAATTATCAACCGGCGCTGGAGGTTTATTGCCAAGCAATTGAAAGTGCTAGTGAGTTTAGATTTAATGGCAGTAACTTTTTCGATATTGCCAAGAATTTCCCCCTAGGCATTGAGGATATTAATAATAATTTACTGGTCCGAGATCCTATTGCCACCCATAACAACCATTTGCAATGTGCTGGCAATATACCTATTAATTCTATGGTTTATCTGCTTGAAAGTAATAGCGAGGCTTTAATATCCTCGGCCGAACAAGCTGCTATCACTGCATTTACCGCAACGACAGAAATAACATCGGCCGCAATGATTTTTGATTGCATTAGCAGGGAGCTATATTTGGCAGATAAATTTGAGCACGAACTTGATACCATCGCCAAGCACTGCCCGACACCGGTATTATTTGGCGTGCTTTCCTTAGGAGAAGTAGCAAATAGCCCCAATGGCGCTATTGCTCTGCTCAATAAATCAATCGTAATTAGCTCTTGGTAGCAACTAGGTAAGTAATGACTAAAGCACTGTTTCTAATTTCCCTACAACATGAGCTTGCCATGGCCATTGGTAATAAGCTTGATTTAAAAGCCATGCTAAAAGTTTTTTTAAAAGTATGTTTTAGCCGCCTCAATTTAACCAGTGCCCACATTTATATATATTGCGATAGTAGTGGCATGCCCCATAAGTTAGCAGCACTGGAAAGTGTGATCTACCAGCATTTTTTAAGCATTCCTAAAAATAAGCGTGGCCAACCATGGCAGAAAAATCCGGTACTAACCGACTTTGCCCAGCAACTTAACCAGGCTCAGCACAATATTTCTTTTCAATGTAAAAATGGTCAGTATCTGTTTGGTTTTATCATTCCTGAACATGGCTTACTTATTTTTGAAACCCATTATACCTTGGCTGATGAGGTGCAAAAGGCGTTATCCCCCATTTTACAAAAACTAGCCACAAGTTGTTATACCTCACTAGTGCACGACTCTCTTGTTAAAGAAGTACATTCAAGACAACTCATTGAGGAAAAAATCGCCTTTCAAGCACAACACGACGGTTTAACCGGTTTATTCAATCGCCAACATATTAATCATTTACTAAGCAATGCCATTGAAGATGCTCATCGCAATAAAAAAATTGGCACCGTCATTTTTATTGACCTCAATCGTTTTAAACCAATAAATGATGCTATGGGTCATGCTGTCGGCGATAAAATATTGCTCACCCTGGCCAACCGACTGCATTCCTTAACGAGTGAGCACATTGATGTGGGTCGCTTTGGTGGTGATGAATTTATCATTATCATCAAGAACCTTAACCACAACTATCAAGATGATATCAAAGACATAATTACCCAGATTAATCAATTACTGGAAATACCTTTTGTTATTGATGCTAACTCATATAAGTTCAGTTGTAGTATTGGTTATGCGCTATTTCCGTTACAAAGCAGTACAGTGAATAATCTCATTAAGTTTGCCGATATTGCCATGTACGAAGCTAAGCGCGCTAAAAGTAAACAGGGTAAACAATACCAGAAGACTATGTCTGAAAAAATAAAAAGGCGCTTAGCTTATGTCGATGATATGAAGCAAGGGCTAGAAAATGGCGATTTTAAATTATATTACCAAGCGCAATATAATCATTATGGTGACATTATTGGCGCCGAAGCGCTATTAAGGTGGCAACATCCTGTTCATGGTATGGAATCGCCATCGGTTTATATCCCTATTGCTGAAGAAAGTGATTTAATTCTCGCTATTGGCCAATGGGTATTAGAGCAAGCTTGTCGTGACATTAAAAAGCTTGAGCAATTGCCACTGCCACAGACCTTTAAGAAAATAGCCATAAACGTCAGCGCCAAACAATTAATTCAGCATGACTTTAAAGACAAGATAATGCGCGCTATCAAGCTCAATGATATTCCAGCGGAACGTTTAGCATTAGAGCTAACCGAAAACCTTTTGGTAGAAAATATCGAAGATTCAATCAAGTTAATTGCTGATCTTAAAGCAAACTCTATTGATTGTAGTATTGATGATTTTGGTACTGGATACTCCTCGCTTACCTACTTGAAGCGTATTCCCGCCAGTCTATTAAAAATAGATCGTTCTTTTGTTGCCAATATAGAGCAAAGCAGTGAAAGTGCCGCCATTGCCAGTATGATTATTAGCTTAGGCAAAACCCTTAAAATGGACATTTTAGCTGAAGGAGTTGAAACAGTGGCAGAGTTCAATTGTTTAAAGGACCTTGGTTGTTATCAATACCAAGGTTATTATTTTAGTAAACCGCTACCCTTTGATAAGTTTGTTCAATTGTTTAACTAACGTAATGAAAACTATAAATACTCAATGGATATTCCGACAAAGACAATCAAACCTACCCAATGGTTATGCAAAAAAGCTTGCAAACAGGCCTCGCGATCTCTATTGACAATCAATAGCTGTTGATAGCTAAACAAGCCTGCAGCCACAATAAGAGACAACTGATATGGCCAACCAAAAGCTAAAATATCACCTACTGTCCACAATAAAGCCAAGGTCATTAACTGTAAAAAACCGATAATACGTTTATCGTTATCGCTAAATAAAATAGCGGTCGACTTCACCCCTATTTTAATATCATCATCTCTATCAACCATAGCGTATATGGTATCGTAAGCAACGGTCCAACAGAGGTTAGCCGAAAAAAGTAACCAAGCCACTAACGGTATCTGACCTTGTACCTCTGAAAACGCCATGATCATACCCCAGCCAAAGGCGGCACCAAGAAACACTTGGGGAAACTGGGTATAGCGCTTCATAAAGGGATAGAGCGCAGCTAAAAACACCGCAACAACAGCGAGATAAATAGTGGTCCAACTAAGGGTAAGCACTAAGCCAAGTGCCATGCCAATTAATAGACCGAATACAGTGATGGCCTCCTTACTGGTCATCATGCCATTAACAAGCGGTCTATTTTTAGTGCGGGCAACCTGGCCATCTATTTTTCGGTCGGCGTAATCATTGATCACACAACCCGCGCTACGCATGATAAAAACACCTAGGCTAAAAATCAACAGTAGATGCATGTTAGGCCAGCCATCACTAGCAATCCATAAGGCCCAATACGTTGGCCATAATAGTAGATAGGTACCAATAGGTTTATCCATGCGGGTAATTAACTTAATTGCTAACCATTTTTGTTGAATTTTTTTCAGCATTTATCTGTTTCTTTTAATAGTTTCGTTTAATAGTTTTGTTTATAAGCTTTCTTGGTTTAATGCCTTCGGTACTGCTGTTTTTTGATAAGCAAAGGCCTCGGGTAAAAACACCTCAGCTACCATAAAGGGTTTATCAGCCAACATAAAGATGGAACGTCGCCCCCATAACTCTTGCTCTGGCATTAGCGGTACTTTATCCGATGAGCTATTAGATAGTGTGGTTGCTAATTTAACCGCTAAGATGGCAACACTAGAATCACTAGCAAAAGCGGAGAGCTCTAATCCTAGACGTTGTAATGTCGGGTTATTAAACAGTACTTGCCCTAAGGGTTGCTCACCTAAATTTGCCAACACTTGCTCTTTACCGGTCAAGCTAGCTAAAGGCAATAAACTGCGGGCAAAAACCTGTGGCACATTGTCGCAATATAAAATGACTTCCCGTACTAAAACAGGCTCACCTACTTTAATAAAGTCACCCGCTTCTGCTGCTGAACATAATTGCTCTTGCTCACCAATCACCTTAACTTTAAAGTCTTTACCACGATTTTTTAAACGGGCTGTCAGTGAACCTTCATCAAGCAACCAATCTTTTAAGGGCACTGACAACTCAGAGAAACGCTCAGCGCTAGGCGATTGCCATTGACCCGATAAGGTTACCGGAAAGGTTATCGGAAAGTTCTCTGTTATCTGCGGCATGAATTTACTTTATAGAATAATAGGGAGTTAATACCAAGGGCACTAATTTATTTGGTATAAGATCGTCGCTATAGTAGCAGACCTAAACAGTAATCTCATTTATCTCAATCAATGAAATAAAAAAACGCTACATTTATCAAAATAATCAGGAAAAAAAATAAAATCGGGTTATGATAAGGATAAGTTCAATCATACTAAACCGACTGTTATTTTATGTTTAAAACCTTAATTCTCTGTTCTTTTTTACTGACATTATGCACTAGCGTCTCTCGAGCCAATGCCAGCGATTATGCTTACTACGGCTTTGAACCTGACATTGTCACCAATTATGTCGCGGTGAAAAAGAAAATGGGTTATGTTCGCTTAACGGTGGAGTTGATGGTTGCAGGTGATGACTTAAGCATAGTAGAACACCATGCGCCTTTATTACGCGACGCCATCATCAACATTATTGGTCAGCAATCAGAAGCTAAAGTAAAATCAATAAAAGGCCGAGCAGAAATTCTATTGCAGTGTGAAGAGCAAGTAAAAGAGTTACTGATTAAAGAAACTGGCAAACCACTGATTAAAAAATTACTCTTTACCCAATGGCTAGATAACTAATTTAAGCCAAGCGCCAGCAAGAGTAATCTCTTAGTAAGTGAAGCGCTGAGAGCGAGTAAATATAAGCTGTATCGTTATTTTTTAACCTTAATACCGATGACTTTCACGGTAAATAACGCTAAAAAACACCCTGACAATAAGCCCAACAAATGCGCAGTGTTAGCAACATTCACTGGTAGTAAGTCGACAAAACCAAGCAGCAACCAGAACAGTAAAAAACCAACCAAAGGTTTAGCCAGCGACAAGCCGCGCTCTGGTGCTAAATAGCCAAACCACCAGACAAAACCCACTAGTGCATAGACCACGCCAGATAAGCCACCAAAATTAGCCCCTGAGACTAAATATTGGCCTAGGTTAGAAACAATCGCCGAGATAAGTAGTATATTTATCAGTGTTGTTTTACCTAACGTTTGCTCAATACTGCCACCCAATTGCCACCACCACATGGTATTAAAGACAATATGCAACCACGAAAAATGAAAAAATGCAGGGCCAATTAAACGTAGCGGCTCTGCTAAAAAAGCATCCACTGATAGTTGCGGATAAAACTGTAAGCTATTGAAAATTTCTTGTGCCCAACCCAGCTCACTACCTAGAAAGACTAACCAGCACAGGCTAAAAATCACTAAGGTAACAATACCGGCATGAGCTAAAAAGTTTTCTTTGAAGCTAGCTAATAAACTGAAGTCATCCGCATTTAAGGTGACTGTTTCAGCTCTATCCCATGCTGCTTGTTGATATTTATCAGCATAAGGTTGTAAAATAAAAGCATCAAATTCTGTTTTTGCTTGTGAGATTTTATTCTTAGGGCACAAAATCATATAGCCCTGCTCTGGGTTTGCTTTAAGCTGCGCTTGAATACCCAAAGATTGTAAATAGTTACTAAATAATAAGGCAATACTATGATCTTTAACTTGCACCAGAGGCTGTAAAGTATCCATATTCTCAGCAGACTCATTTGTCATGCTAATTATCGCTCAATATTATCAGGAAAATCTGTTTGCCATTGAGTAAAGCCGCCGTCAAGAGAGTAGACCTCAGTAAAGTCTTGGCTAATGAGAAATTGTGCGGCTTGTTGACTGGAAATGCCGTGATAACAGCAAACAACTAGCGGTGCATCCAGATCTGCTGTACGTAAAAAGTCAGCCATTGATTCATTCGTTAAATTAATCGCATCGGTAATGTGGCCATTGGCAAAGGAATTTTCATCTCGAATATCTACAACAACATGTGACTTATCTGCCATAACTGCTTGCAGCTCACTGACTGACATATGTTTAAAACTATTCTCTGACACTATCTATTCCTCAATTAACCTTTATTTAAATCACGGCCTTGATGACAGTGATTTTTTGGTTTCGCTCAACTTAATATAAACGCTACCCAGCTAGGGTAGCGCTTTTGTAACCGCTAGTATAACCAATTTAGGTCCAATCTAAAATGACCTTGCCAGATTGACCAGATCGCATCATATCAAAGCCTTGTTGGAAGTCATCAATCTTGTAATGGTGAGTAATAATTGGCGTTAGATCTAAGCCCGATTGGATCAAGCTCGCCATCTTATACCAGGTCTCAAACATTTCACGGCCATAAATACCTTTAATGGTTAAGCCCTTAAAGATAATTTGGCTCCAATCAATGGCCATTTCGCCACTGGGAATACCTAACATGGCAATTTTACCGCCATTATTCATATTTTCTAACATACTGGTAAATGCTGCTGGTACACCTGACATTTCCATGCCAACATCAAAACCTTCATTCATGCCTAATTCGCTCATGACATCTTCTAGTTTTTCTGTATTGACATTTACCGCACGAGTTGCGCCCATTTTTCTTGCTAGATCAAGGCGATACTCATTAATATCTGTGATAACGACATGGCGAGCACCAACATGTTTGGCCACTGCCGCCGCCATAATACCGATAGGACCGGCACCTGTGATCAAGACATCTTCACCGACTAAATCAAATGACAAGGCGGTGTGCACTGCATTGCCAAAGGGGTCGAAAATTGCCGCTAAGTCATCTGAAATTTCATCCGGTAATTTAAAGGCATTATAAGCAGGTATCACTAAAAATTCAGCAAATGAACCTTCGCGATTTACGCCAACACCTATGGTATTACGACATAAGTGAGTTTTTCCACCTCGGCAATTTCGACAATGACCACAAGTAATATGACCTTCACCGGAAACACGATCACCAATAGTAAAGCCTTTTACTTCTTGGCCAATACCGACGACTTCGCCCGCATATTCATGACCGACCACCATAGGCACAGGAATAGTTTTTTGTGCCCATTCGTCCCAGTTATAAATATGGATATCAGTACCACAAATGGCGGTTTTTTTGATTTTGATAAGTAGATCGTTATGACCTAGTTTCGGCTTTTCGGTCTGGGTTAACCAAATGCCTGGTTCTGCTTTTAATTTAGCTAAAGCTTTCATTGTCGCTCTCTATCTTTAATATATTCAATACGATTAAATGGCATAGCCCACATTCTAATTTAGTACTAGCTGGGCTAAACCAGCAATTATAGTTATTGCTAATTAGATACCTTTAATTAGGCTCTTTTAACTAAATAACGGCCATCTCTTTACCAATACGGATAAAGGCGGCAATGGCGTGGTCCAACTGCTCTTTACTGTGGGCGGCAGAAATTTGCGTACGAATACGTGCTTGCCCTTTCGGTACAACCGGGAAAGAGAAACCAATAACATAAATACCTTCCGCTAATAAACGCTCCGCCATTGCACTAGCAACTTTAGCGTCACCTAGCATTACCGGCACAATCGCATGGTCAGCACCAGCACAAGTAAAACCAGCGGCTTCCATGTTGCTACGGAAATATGCGGCATTATCTTTTAAGGTTTTACGTAAAGCGCCACCATCAGCTAATAATTCAAGTACTTTTAATGACGCATTAACAATTGCCGGTGCTAGTGAATTTGAAAACAAGTAAGGACGTGAACGTTGACGTAACCACTCAACCACTTCTTTTTTCGCTGAAGTATAGCCACCTGATGCGCCACCCATAGCTTTGCCTAACGTGCCAGTGAGGATATCGACACGACCCATTACCTGACAATATTCATGACTACCGCGACCTTCTTCACCAACAAAACCTACCGCATGGGAATCATCAACCATCACCATGGCATTGTATTTATCGGCTAAATCACAAATACCTTTTAAGTTAGCGATAACGCCATCCATGGAAAAGACACCATCGGTAGCAATTAATTTAAAACGTGCACCCGCGGCATCAGCTTCAATCAGGCTTTGCTCTAAAGCCGCCATGTCATTGTTAGCATAACGGAAGCGCTTAGCTTTACATAAACGCACACCATCAATAATTGAGGCATGATTTAAGGCATCACTGATAATAGCGTCTTCTGGACCTAATAAGGTTTCAAATAGACCGCCATTAGCATCAAAACAAGAAGAGTACAAAATAGTATCTTCCATACCGAGAAATTTGCTAATACCTTGCTCTAAGGTTTTATGAATATCTTGTGTACCACAAATAAAGCGTACCGAAGCCATACCAAAGCCATGTTCATCTAAGCCGATTTTTGCCGCGGCAATTAATTCAGGGTGATTTGCTAAACCTAAATAGTTATTGGCACAAAAGTTAACTACTTGCTCACCACTAGCAACGGAAATTTTCGCTTGCTGGGCAGTAGTAATAATACGTTCGGCTTTATATAAACCATCTGTTTTAACTTGGTCTATTTGCGCGGTTAAATGCGAGTAAAAATCTTTTGTCGATACAGAATCAGTCATGTAAATTCCTTAAATAATGATTGTCGTTTAATAGTCATATTATCAACCCAGATCGTATTAGAATAAAAGTGACACTACTTGGTAATATGACCTTTTTAATAGTTAAATTGACAGGTAAACCTGTCAAAGTGTAAGGTAATAACTATATTATAAATATATAACCGTTATCATTCAAAGTGTGGGCAACATCCATATTGATTGATAACGGCTATAATCACTAAAGTGGAGTTTAGTTTGTTAACCGAAAAAGATGAAGAATTACTGTCAATATTACGGCTGAATGCAAGAGCAAGTATTTCAGATATCGCCAGAGCCACAGGCGTTTCTAGAACAGCTATACAAAATAGACTCAATAAGCTTGAAAATAATAATGTGATTAAAGGCTACAGCGTTGTACTCGGCAGCGCATATACCAGTGGCTTAATTTCTGCTAATGTCTCGTTAAAAGTAAAGCCAAACTTACGAAAAACGATTGGTATCGCCTTAAGAAAAGTTCACCAAATTAGTCATATCCATTCGATAAGTGGCGAATATGACTTATTGGTTATCATACAAGCCAGCACACTAGAAAAACTCAGTGATGTACTCAATATAGTATGCTCAACTGAAGGCGTAGAAAGAACCAACTCTGCTATTATTCTTGATACCATCTTTGAGCGTTAGCCCTACCCTTTTGCCACCGCCCTGAATGGCGCCAACGCTTATTTAAGCGATTAGGCGGCCTTAACGCAAAGTGGACTTCAACCACTGGGCTATATCATCCACCAAATATTTATTGGCCCTAATTAGCTGATAATTTAGC
Organism: Colwellia marinimaniae; assembly: GCF_002207865.1. Lineage (GTDB taxonomy): Bacteria > Pseudomonadota > Gammaproteobacteria > Enterobacterales > Alteromonadaceae > Colwellia > Colwellia marinimaniae. The sequence continues at coordinate 61,294 of NZ_BDQM01000003.1, read as the reverse complement.
CGTTCGCCCTTGTACACTTGCAGTTTTGAATGCCTTGCGCCACTCCAAGCAAAGAGCTCCTGTGCCGTAGCATAGCTTATGGCATGCTGCGCTGAACTAACAAAATAACTTGGAATATCCACCAAATTTTTATAGCGCTCTTTATCGGCATAAGACATGTCAGGCGTTAATAACACCATAGAGTTTAAGTGCACTTTTTCAGCTAACGCTACCGCATAGCTACCCGCACAACCACTAGCAACAATTGAAATACCTTTGCTATTATCAACTTTTTTGCGTAAAAAATTATAAGCCGCCACTAAGTCTGCTGACCAATAAGACATCAACACGGCAATTTCAGTTTGAAAACTCATAATGTCAGTGGCATGTTTTTTCACCTCTAAGGCAGAATATCCCTGGGCGACACTACTGCCATAACCGCGAAAATCCAGCGATAAGGTATGTAAGCCTTGCTCAGCAATACTGGTCGATACGGTTCGATATTGGCTGCGGTCACTATGACAGTCATGTAAAACAATGACGCCGGCCATATTTTTAGCAGACGCTTTATCCGGGAAGTAGCGATAGTCAGCCACTAATAAAAAGTCATGATCGACCCGAGCTTTAAACTGTACTTGGTATTGTAGAGCAAGATCAATCTTAGCTTGCTTAGCAGATTTGTGTGCCTCTGGCATGCTCTCAGATAAAAAGCCCTGGGAGACAATTCTCTCTGGCAAATGGTTGTTGGCATTCGCCGGCATTGCAATGCTGTAAACCATCAATATACTCAGGTAAGCAAGGTGTTTTACCTTCGAGCTACCGACATTTTTCATTAATTTTTGCTGCATGGCTTTTACCATCATAATTGCTAACGCTTATTTGGATACCCTTTGGTATAATCTACCGACAAACTGATTATAGAGCAATATTCACCGACATGATTTACTTGCTATTTTACCGTATTTTACTCTTGCTATTACTACCCTTACTACTCATTTTTTTGCTTATTCGCTCAAAAAGTAATAAAGCCTATCGTCAGCGTTTAGCTGAACGACTGGGATTTTTTCCAAAACCTTACCAGCAAGGTGGTATTGTTGTTCATGCTGCCAGTGTTGGCGAAGTTATCGCGCTAAAAAGTTTTATCGAAAAATTATTACTTAATTACCCTGATTTAGCCATTACGATTACTTCATTTACTCCCACTGGCTCAGCACAAATAACTAAGCTCTTTGGTGATCGTGTGCAACACGGTTATTTACCCTTAGATATATTGCCCTGCACCGCATTATTTTTGCATAGACTACAACCAAAAATGATGATTTTTATGGAAACCGAGTTATGGCCGAACTTAATTGCCCAATGTGCTCAGCAAAACATTAAATTATTATTAATTAACGGCCGCTTGTCGAAGAAATCATTAACTAGCTACCAAAAAATTGGCCCGCTTATTAAACCCTGCCTAAACCACTTCGATAAAATCCTGACACAAAGCCAAGAAAATTTAAGCCATTTTTTGCAACTAGGAGCGCAAGCTAGTCGCTGTGTGAATAGTGGTAACTTAAAATTTGATATCAGTGTCAATGCTCAAGTGATGGCAAAAAAGGTCGAATTAGCCAAACTACTTTTTACTGATGAGCGTCAAGAGCAAAGAAGCATTTGGTTAGTCGCCAGTACCCATGATGGCGACGAGACAATTGTTTTGACCGCTTTTAAAACATTATTATCTCAATACCCACGATTATTATTAGTGCTAGTGCCGCGCCACCCAGAACGCTTTGCACAAGTGGCCAAGCTTTGTCTTGAGCAAGGTTTATCATTGGCTAAGCGCAGTGAAAATACTGTCATTAATAATGAGCAAGTATGGTTACTCGATAGCTTGGGTGAATTAATGGCGGCTTTTGCGTTGAGCGATATTGTCACTATGGGTGGCAGCTTTAATGCCGTGGGTGGCCATAATCCACTAGAGCCGGCGTTATTTAATAAACCAGTCATCGTTGGCCCTAATATGAGTAACTTCAACGAAATCATGCAGCAGTTAAGACAGGCAGATGCCATAGTCCAATTAACTGCTGATGAACCTAGCCATCAACTTGCCAAAGAAGTTAGCGTCTTATTACAGCAGCCGGAACGACAAAAGTCTCTGGGCGAAAATGCCCTTAAAGTGGTCTTAGCAAACCAAGGCGCCAGCGAAAAAACCTTGGCTCAAGTACAAGCGTTATTAGCGAGTAACGGCGCAAAGTCATGAGGATAAACGTGTGAATCAAGCGATAAGCAGCGAACAGTTTACCAAGTTTTCACAAGGTAACATCAGTGGTTTTTTTAGTAAAAACCTTATTGATGATTTCAGTGCCAAGATGCTTGAGCCAAGCTATTGGCAACAAAAAAATGCAGTGACAGGTTCAGCCCAAGGCCGTGGCACCACTTGGTTTGTCGCTTATAATGATAGCAATAATATTTCACATGCTTGGGTGTTACGTCATTATTACCGTGGCGGTTTAATGGGTAAAATAATTAACGATAGCTACTGGTTTAGCGGTTTTTCAAATACTCGTGCCGCGCGTGAGTTTGCCTTACTGAGTCATATGCAAACTCTACAACTGCCTGCACCTGAGCCTATTGCCTATCGTGTTATTCGCCATCGTCTAACCTACCAAGCAGACTTATTATCAAGCCGTATTCAAAACGCACAAGATTTAGTGGCAATATTAAGTGAAAAAATCTTAGCTGATAATGTTTGGCAACGTATCGGCGCCACAATTAAACGCTTTCATCTGCAGGGTATTTATCATCACGACCTAAATAGCCATAATATTTTGCTCGATGATAAAGAGCAGGTGTTTCTAATCGACTTTGACCGTGGCGAATTACGCCAAAGTAAAGCAGATTTAACAACTGATGCCCGATGGAAACATGCTAATATGGCACGTTTACAGCGTTCATTTTTGAAGGAATTCAATAAGCTAACGCAGTTTAATTTTACTGAAAAAAACTGGCAAACATTGCTGACTGGCTACCAAAACCACACTGATTAGGTGACTTAAATGAATTTTTTTATCCTGCTACTGACCGCAAGTTTAGCGCTAACGTCATTTGCTTTAAGCGCAACAAAGCCGGCGGCACAAGATATTAGTCACTTAATTTCTCAGCAAGAGTTTGCCCGCTATCAAAATGTCGCAGACTTTATTGAACAATCACCCAAGGTGACAATTACAGTAACGCCATCAAAAGCAGATAAAGATGAATATGGTCAACATGTTGCTAGATCATTGACTGGCTCTGATTGTGACAGGGATGGCAAGATGGACAATAATGCCACATGTAATGCTGTATTTTATAAACTGTGGCTAAAATACTCACGTTAATCACTAACTGACTGCTGAGTCACCTGTAAAAACTTAGCCATATCAGCAAGCATTTCCTGATAATACGGATTGTAAGTCAGCCTTTGTATTGGCAATTCATGCTTAAGGTTCATTGCTGTTACCTCCCCTTTTATCACCTGCTTATTTTGTTTACATGCCTGATAACGAACGGCATCTTTTACATAGTGACCACAATTTCTATAGCGCCCATTAACGCCATAATGGGGATTATCAGGGGAATTAGTGGTAGCAATGTGAGCAACATCAAAAATGTCACTGCATAAACTATCAGCAGAACATTCAGGCACTACCACTGACATGACTTCCGCTAATTTTTTCGTCAATTTGTTGTTATCACCATAATAAATCAACACACTTTGCTTCATTTTCTCTTGCGGTGATGCTAACTGCCACTGCTGAATTAGCTGTAAAGTAGACTCAGTAGCTATGGTTTGATCATATTCACTGGCAACAACAAAGACCGGAATATCATGCATATTTCGACTCGCCATAGCTTGATCACCACCAACAAGGCTCATTAAGGCATGTACTTGCGCGGCCGCGTTATAAGGGAATGACTCATATTTAGCAAAATCAATATCGGCATCGAGATCAAGCCAGTCAACAAAGGGGATGGCATCAATATATTGGGCTAACCAAGCTAAATCACTTTTGGCCTTGGATGCGGGTGACCACATAAAGAGGCCTTTAATTTTTTCATCAACACTGTTTTTCTGCATCAAGTAATTAAAGATAAGTGTCCCGCCAGTAGATAAACCACCAAGATACACCTGCTGATAATCAGTTAACGTTTGCTCTATAGCAAACGTTGTCGCCTGCTGCCACTCACTATAATCAGTAGTCAACAATGCTGAAGGCGCCATACCATGCCCAGGCAATAGCAGCGTACGTACGGTAAAACCCTGTTGATAGAAAAACTGGCTAAGATCATGAAAATAAAACGGTGAATCAGTTAAGCCGTGAATAAGTAAAATAGCTTTGTCATTATTAGGCTGAGCTAATTCAAACGGAGCAAGCAACTGGCTGATTGTTGGTATTTTTGACCATTGCTTTTGTTTTGCCAATTGTCGGTAGGTCTCAGTAACAATGGGGCAAGGCATATTAGCCCTAGGGTTGGTATTAACAATGACCTGGTAAGCATCATTAAGGTATTGCTGATAACTTGATAGTTTTTTAAAGTTAACACTGGCTAAAAATTTACCTGAAGAATCCTTAGCTAGCTTATTAGAGAATCGATATTTACCAGATTCAATTAGGGATACATAGTCATCTTGAATACTCAGACAATCTTGCTGCCCTTGGGAATAGGACAAGGTACTCACCAACCAGAGTAGTAATAACGTGTACTTATTAACATATTGCATGATGATTTCCTTTAATTGTATTTTATCGATGAACAAGCGGAGCTATAAGGTCATATAGTAGCCAAAAAAATAACGCCTTTGCAGCATTATGCGGCAAAGGCGTTAAAATTTATGCACATTATTTTCAGGCTTACCATTAAAGCACGGTAAGCCTGAAAAATTAAATACCGTAACTTAAGCGGTATTTTTTAATACTGGCTAAGTTTTCTGCTAGCTCTGAACTCTCAGCACCTTGCGCGGCAACTTTTTCTTCAAGAAAAGCTACCACATCACCTAAAGTGACAATCGACGCAACTTGCGTACCAAAATCACGTTCAACTTCTTGAATCGCTGATAACTCGCCTTGACCTTTCTCTTGACGATCAAGAGCAATCAAGACACCAGAAAGCTGTGCGCCGTGTGCTTTAATGATTTCCATTGATTCACGAATGGCAGTACCTGCGGTAATAACATCATCAACTAGCATGATTTTACCCTCAAGATCAGCGCCTACTAATGAGCCACCTTCACCATGGGTTTTGGCTTCTTTGCGGTTAAAGCAATAAGGCACATCGAGATTATGGTGATCGTACAGAGCAATAGTCGTGGTAGTGGCAATGGGAATACCTTTATAAGCCGGACCAAAAATCACATCAAAATCAATTTTTGCGTCCATTAAGCTCGCCGCATAAAAACGACCTAAGCGCGCTAAATCACCACCGGTTTTAAACATACCAGCATTAAAAAAGTACGGGCTCACTCGACCAGACTTTAAAGTAAACTCACCAAAACGTAATACCTGCTTTTCGATAGCAAATTCAATAAATTCGCGTTGATAATCTTTCATAGTTATTTTCCTGTTTACTTAACTGAATATAGCTTAGCTTAATGCTGCTTTTTGTATGTCGAATAATTCGTTGATACCATTTTTTGCTAATTCAAGCATGGCTTGCATCTCTTCAAAGCTAAACGGTTCTTCTTCAGCAGTACCTTGTATTTCAATAAGTTTACCGGTATCTGTCATCACCACGTTCATATCGGTATCTGCGGCTGAATCTTCTGGGTAATCTAAATCAGTAATCACTTCACCTTTATAAATACCAACAGAAACGGCAGCGATCATATGTTTTAGCGGGTTAGTTTTAATAATATCTTTAGCACGCATATAGTTAAGTGCATCAACTAAAGCCACACAAGCACCGGTAATAGCAGCAGTACGGGTACCACCATCGGCTTGAATAACATCACAATCGATAGAAATGGTATTTTCACCTAACGCTTTTAAATCAACCGCGGCACGTAAGGCACGCGCAATTAAGCGAGAAATTTCTAACGTACGACCACTTTGCTTACCAGTAGTCGCTTCACGACGCATACGTGTATGAGTAGAGCGAGGTAACATGCCGTATTCCGCCGTAATCCAACCTTTACCTTGGCCTTTTAAGAAACGTGGTACACCAACCTCAACCGAAGCAGTACAAATCACTTTAGTATCGCCGAACTCAATAAGTACTGAGCCTTCTGCATGAGTGGTAAAATGACGGGTAATCGTTACTGGGCGAATTTGCCCTAATGTTCTGCCGCTTGGACGCATGAAGTGTTCCTATATATAAAGACGGATAAAATAATTGCCGCTATTATAATGCCTATCAGACTTTTTTGAAATATAGTTCAACAAAGTAAGGTCATGTTAATTGTCCCAAGCACCGAAAATCAGCAGAGAGCACCATGAAAATTATCACCGCCTTAGTTATCAGTTTAAGCTTATTTTTAAGCTTTGTTATTACCGTAAGTGCTACTAGTTATACTGCACCAACAGCAATAGCCTCTGACTTACCCACTTACAGCAAAGTATACGATGAGCAACGCGACCCTTTTAAAGATGCGGTAGCAGCACTGGCTTTGGCCAAAGAGACTAATCGCCAAGTATTAATTGAAATTGGCGGTAACTGGTGTAGCTGGTGCCATAAGATGGATAGCTTTCTTGCTAAAAATCCTGAGGTATATCAAGCTTTGCATAGCCAATATGTTTTGCTTAAAATGAATGTCAGTGACAGTAATGAAAATAATGACTTTATGAAATCACTACCGCCGGTATTGGGTTATCCGCATATGTATGTCTCCACAGCACAAGGTAAAATGATTTTATCTAAAGATACCGCCGAATTACTGGCCGACAATAATTATTCAAAATCACAATGGTTACGTTTTCTCAGCGACTGGTCAGTGCAGGCCACCGCAATACCAGCACAGTTAGTAACAACTAACGCGGCAGAATAGTTCAAAATGAGTAGCAAGACATAAACCGAGTAATACCGAGATCAGATCGGCCTAGGTTAGGGGAGCAAGTTAGTGATTAATGAAGAGCAATGTAGGTCTTTTTTTGATAAAAATTACCAAACACCTGAATTTATCAAAGAGAAACAAAAGCAACTACAGCACAATAGACGTCATTTTCTTAAATCGGCTGCAGGAATGGGCGCATTAGCCAGTTTATCCAGCTTTAGTATCACCGCAAAAACACAAACTTCGCTGCATGAGTTAGTTAACAGCTTAGTTAAAACAGAGCCCTGGTTAACTCTAGATGCCACACTTAATCATTTATTGCCCAGCTCAGCAACAGGCCCAAGTGCCAGAGAAATAAAGGCCACCGCTTATTTATATCAAGTGATGAATGTACAACCGACCGAGCAAGATGAAAAAGATTTTATTCTCAAGGGGGTTGGTTGGTTAAATGCTTATGCTAATAGCGAAAAATCTGCCGACTTTGCCCAATTAAGTTTTACCGATAAAGAACAGCTATTACGTGGTATTAGCCAATCAACCGCGGGACAAAATTGGTTAAATACCCTACTCGGTTACATTTTTGAAGCCATGTTATCAGCCCCTAGTTACGGCGGCAATCCTAACGGTATCGGTTGGCAATGGTTAGAACATCAAGCAGGTTTCCCCCTGCCAGAAAAAGGTCAACGCTATTTTGAATTACCTACTCGCGCCCGCATTGATTTACTTAGCCCAGAGCAATACGATAATAAACGCCTCGCAAGCCGGCGGAAAAAAGCCCATCAAGGAACCCGCAAAGCATGACCGTTTCGTTAAATAATGACATTTGCTGCACTGGTAATGACGGTACTGCACGCCGCTACCGAGTTATTGATAACAACGCCTTTACCTCGCCTCAATCTTGGAGTTTTCAATGAGTTATGATATTTGCATCATTGGTAGCGGCGCAGGCGCCTCCCCTATTGCCCACCAATTAGCGCTAGCCGGTGCCAAGGTCTTAGTGCTAGAAAAAGGCCCTTGGTTAACGGAAAAAGAATTTTTCAAAGATGAGCTGACCATCAGTATTCATGATGCTTACAACCCCAAGTTAAGTGATGAACAGCACGTTATTGAAGAAGAGTACCTAGATGAAAATGACCAACCTTTCTGGCAAGGTGAAAAAACCAGTGATTCGGGTTGGAGTTGGTGGAATGGTACTGTGGTTGGTGGCTCATCTAATTTTATGAGTGGCTACTTTCACCGGTTAAAACCGATAGATTTTCGCTTAGAATCTGAATTTGGTGCGATAAAAGGTGCCAATATCGTAGATTGGCCGATTACTTATGACGAACTCGAACCCTACTATGCCAAGGTAGAGCGTGAAATTGGCGTATCTGGCCGTGTGGTTAAACACCCACATCAAGAGCCGCGCTCTACCGACTTTCCCTATCCTCCTATTGCCGAATTACCCATGTCTGCATGGATCGATAAAGCCGCGACAGCAATTGGCTATCATGCCATTCCCGTTCCTAGAGCCATTTTATCTAAACCAGCCATGGGCAGAGGCAGTTGCGAGTATTCAGGTTATTGCAGCAGCTATGGCTGCTCTTCTGGCGCTAAAGGTAGTGGCAGAGCCGCATTATTAAACCATGCCGTGGCATCGGGTAATTGCACCATTAAAGCCAATGCCAAGGTTTATAAAATTGCCAGTGATAAACAGGGTAAAATTACCGGTGTATATTATTACGATAAAATCGGTCGTAAAAAATCTGTCAGTGCCAAAATATATGTGGTTGCTTGTCAGGCAGTAGAAACCTCGCGCTTATTACTGGCTTCAACCGGTGAAAAATTCCCTCAAGGCCTAGCGAATAATAGTGGTCAGGTTGGCAAGAATTTACTCTTTAGTGGTGGTGGCACCGGCCAAGGTGACTTCATTTATGCCGATTTATCCGAGCAAAAAGTGAATGATTTAAAGCAAGTGGGTCCCTTTATTAATAGGGCACTACAAGACTGGTATCAAATTAACGACAAGAATTTTACTGGTGCCAACAAAAAAGGCCAAGCCAAAGGTGGCACTATCGACTTTTTATTTCACCAAAACCCTATCGCTAGAGCACAAGGCACACAGTGGGCTAGTGATGAAAGTGGTACTGCACAATTACTCTGGGGCGAAGATCTCAAGCAAAGTTTAAAAACAGAATTTACCAGCTATAAAACCCTACGTTTTGAAGTATTTAATGATTGGCTGCCTACTGACGACTGCTTTGTCAGCTTAGATAAAGAAGTTACCGATCAATGGGGCGATCCAGTCGCTAAGGTGCGCATTGGCTATCATGACCATGACCTTGAAGTCGGAGAGTACTTATCGAAAAAAGCAGAAAAACTGCTAGCAGCCCTAGGGGCAAAAAATGTTTCCTCCTCGGTCAGTGGTTACCCGTCAACAAACTTAATGGCAGGCGGTTGTCGGTTTGGCCATGATCCAACAACCTCAGTGCTAAACAAAAACTGCCGAGCCCATGAAGTTGATAACTTGTATGTCACTGATGGCTCGTTTATGCCCACTGGCGGTAGCGTACCCTACACCTTTACCATTTATGCCAATGCCTTCCGCGTAGCGGATAAAATTAAAGCACATTGGTTAACGCTGACAAATAAGCCCTAACAACTCAGTGTTATTTGCGTAAGCATTAGCAGAAATATTAAAAAACTATCAATTTGTGATATCTCTGTGAAGTTATACCGTCAATATCGGTCTCTATATTTTACTTATTATTGGTGACCGGATATGACTGTCAAATTACTATTAACTGCCATATTAGCCCTGTTATTAACCGCATGCGGTTCAGATGACAAGATTGCTGAAGTAGCAAATAATTTAAATCCGCCCCCTTCGGCGGTTACCACTTATACTGGTATATTTCTAGATTCAGCGGTTACTGGGCTAAACTATAAAACGATTAGCCAAAGTGGCCAAACCAATGAGCTGGGCGAATTTAACTTTCAAGACAATGAAATGATCACTTTCTCAATTGGTGACATTGAACTGCCCACCACACTTGCCCGTCTCTATTTAACCCCGTTAGAGCTCTTTCAAACCACCGATATTAATCAAATTGAAGTCATTAACCTGCTGCGGCTATTACAAAGTTTAGATAGTGATGGTGATAGTAGTAATGGCATTGAAATAACGGCATCGGCGCACCAATTAGCCACTAACTTGATTATTGACTTTTCTGCCAGTGATTTTGCCCAACAAGTCGCGGAACTCGTCAGCCAAAGTGGTGGCGTTTACCAAACACTCATTCCTGCCTCAATGGCAATCGAGCACTTTCAGTTAACACTGAATCAGATCAGTGATAACAATGTAGCAAGCTGCAGTAAAGAACATGACAAAGTTGGTCATAGTGGTTTCTTCAATACTTTTGCCCACAATGTCTCAGGCAAAGCGACAATTATAGATGACTGCACCATTGAAATAACGCAATTTAGTTATGATGGTGGTGGCCCCGATGTATACATCTACGGCGCTACAAAGCATTTATATGCTGGCAATGAGGCTTTTTCAATAGGTAACAGACTTAATGGTCAGGTGTTTGACAATGCTAGCTTTATTATTAAATTACCCCGTAATAAAACCTTAGATGACTTAACCGGTCTAAGTGTTTGGTGTGCCGATTTTAATGCTAACTTTGGCCAAATGGAATTTACCCCTTAATTGACAAAAGGGGTTTTGTCAGCACTGAATTTCTGGCTAGATATAACAAGGTCAGGCATAATCCTGCTGTTCATTCTTATAAAACAAACTTTTTGAGTAATAATAGGAAAGATTATGATCTACAGCATGACGGCGTTTTCACGCGTTGAAATAAAAGGTGACTGGGGCAATGCAGTCTGGGAAATACGCTCAGTAAATCAAAGATTTTTAGAAACATATTTTCGATTACCTGAACAGTTTCGTGGCATTGAGCCGGTGTTACGTGAGCGTTTTCGCAAACAGTTAAATCGCGGCAAAGTAGAATGTAACTTACGCTTTAATGCCAATGCAGCCAACAAAAGTGACTTGACCCTTAATAAAACCTTAGCGATACAACTGATACAACATGCTAACTGGATTAATGAACAAACCTTAAACAGCCAAGTAAATCCTGTTGAAATAATGCGTATGCCTGGCGTGATGGAAGCACCCGAAGCCGATATGTCGGCTATTCAAACTGAACTTTTAGCGGCCTTTGATACCGCCTTAATAGATTTCATTGCTGCCCGCGCTAGTGAAGGTGAAAACCTTAAAGCCATGATTGAACAACGCCTTGAGGCAATATCTGTTGAAGCCGATAAAGTACAAAGCCGTATGCCTGAAGTGATTGAATGGCAGCGTAAACGCATTATCGATAAGTTTACCGATGCTAAAATTGAGCTAGACACAGGTCGTGTTGAACAAGAGCTAGTATTACTGGCCCAAAAAATGGATGTCGCTGAAGAGCTTGACCGTTTAAACAGCCATGTGAGCGAAACTAAAAAGATCTTGAATAAAGGTGGCGCCCAAGGTCGCCGTTTAGATTTCATGATGCAAGAATTTAATCGCGAAGCCAATACCCTAGGCTCTAAATCCATCAATTCCGACATAACGGCTAGCGCGGTAGAATTAAAAGTCTTGATTGAACAGATGCGTGAGCAGATTGCGAACATCGAATAGTTAACCTGTGCATTTATAAGCATACGCAACAGCAAATAAAGCCTCGGAACTCGGGGCTTTTTTATGTCTGCATGTTTTCATTTCTTTATACAAGTTGTAGTATTGTCGGCAAGCTAAATGGTAAGTAAAGACCATCACAAAAACACTAGAACATAAGAAATAACGGAGTAGTTAATGAGTGACAGTTTAATACCTAATGCTCCTAACGGAGAGTTTTTCCTATTTAAAAGCTCTGACGGACAAACTAAAGTTGAGTGTCGACTTGAAAATGATACGTTATGGTTAAACCTCAACCAGTTATCTACATTATTCGGGCGTGATAAGTCAGTTATTTCTAAGCACTTTAAGAACATATATGAGGATGCTGAATTAGTACAAGAAGCAACCATTGCAAAATATGCAACAGTTCAAATAGAGGGTGAGAGAGAGGTAACAAGGTTACTTGAATATTATAATTTAGACGCAATTTTTGCTGTCGGTTATCGAGTAAGGTCTAAAGAAGGTGTTCAATTTAGACAATGGGCAACTAACACCTTGCAATCATACTTGATTAAAGGGTTTGTCATGGATGATGAACGTTTAAAACAACCTGAATCTAGCCCATATTTTGAAGAATTACTTAATCGTATTCGTGATATTCGTTCATCCGAAAAGCTCTTCTACCGTAAAGTTTGTGATATCTACGCAACCAGTATCGATTACGACGGTAAAGCTCAGCAAAGTGTGCACTTTTTTGCTCAAGTACAAAATAAAATGCATTGGGCCGCACATGGCCATACTGCTGCAGAAGTAGTTTACCAACGTATTGATGCCGATAAGCCACATTTAGGTTTAACAAATTACGCGGGAAAAGATTCAGGAAAAGAGCCAACTCGTAAAGAAGTAGTCACAGGTAAGAATTTCTTAGCTGAGGATGAGCTTGAAATATTAAATCGCTTAGTTACTTCTTACTTGGAGTTTGCTGAGCTGCAAGCACGAAACGGTAAGCTAATGAAGATGGTTGATTGGGCTAATAAATTAAGTGACTTCCTTAAGTTAAGCGATTTTGATGTATTAACCCATGCAGGGAAAATATCTGCAGAACAGGCCAAGCAAAAAGCAAAACAAGAATACGATAAATTTAGACGCGTTATTGATTTAAAGCCCAGCCAAGTTGATCAAGATTTAGCTGACGCAATAAAAACATTATCTAATAAAAAGAACGAATAAAAAAAGATGTAGTTGATTAGGGTACCAATTTTAATCGTGATAAGAATCAATGTCACCAAGCTTCATTAAAATTGAAGGCGTTGCAGTATTCTAAAACTACATAATCTAAGATTTTTTCCCTGCGTTGAACCTTCTAATCATATTCAGAGTTATCGGTGGCTGCCCTAGTTAATGGCTAGTTAATTACAGTAATGGGTATCAGCTAAACTTATTTACTGTTTTCTTGCGGTAGCCATAAAAACTCTCAAAAAACAGTATTTGATGATTATTTAAAGCTAGTAGAGTCGTGAAGTTTTTTTCCTTTGAGTGGGTGTCTGCTATTTTTTACTCGCACGATAATGAGTCTATTATATTAGACCCTTTATTAAAAAGGGCTGCATAGGGGGGGGAGGTAAAATCTCTAGAGCCTATAGCATGGTGACCGTACCCTCAGGCTTTTTTTTACGTGCGCGTATTAAAAAGTTTCTGACCTTACCAAGATCGAGGAATGATATTTTAGGTGTGACGCGTCACATTTTATAAGACTTAACTATTTCTAACCTAAAGTTTACTTATCAGTTACTATAGTATTGATAATTATCATATTTACAAATTACCTCATATGATAAAATCAAGGTTAATAAAAATATTATTGGTTGGAATCGTTTTAAATTTGAACAAAACAATCATATGATATGATTTTTTACCGCTAAACGAATAAAACAAAATAACATAGCAAAAAACCTATCATATGATAGAATCAGTTAAAGGAAGTGGATTTTGACGACAGAATTAGAACCAATAAGAATTTTGATGGCATCTAAAGCAAGGCATACGCGTTCTCGAGTGAACAGGCACTCACCAGAACTTCCTTCAGATTGGGCGCCTCAAAAAATTGAAAACCCAAAAGTTGGATTCCCCTTTTCAGACGACTCAGCATGGCACCTTATAGCAGATTTATTGGAAGATAAAAACCAAGAAGTTAAATATATAATATTAAACAAGCCCCCAGGAAAAGAAGCTTCTGTGATGCTGCACATTCTAGTGCAAGGTCAAACACCGTTGTATATAAAAGTACACATGGGTGCAAAAGACAAAGTTATTGGAAGAAGCTTTCATATTAGCGACAGAAATTAAGGATTATATTTATGAATGATAATAATTCAAATCAAATAGTGATGTCATGTGAGTGTTGTGGAAGTGATCAAGTAACACTAGATTGTATAGACTCCAAATTTGAGTATAAGCATGGAAGAAAAATTGTAATATTAGAGGTTCAACTACCTGTGTATTCTTGTTCAGAATGTGAATTTGAATATACTGCACAAGAAGCTGAGCAGATTAAGCATAATGCTATTTGTAAATATTTGGACATATTACTTCCTAGCGAAGTACAAGATATCCGTAAAAAACATAAACTGTCTGTTAAGGATTTCTCTAATTTGACTGGCTTTGGAAGTGCAAGTATTACTAGATGGGAGTCGGGTTTATTGCACCAGTCAAAATCAAATGATGTACTTCTTCGTCTTCTATCCGATGAAAAAATTATGAATAGATTGTTTTCAGATATACGAACTAATATTAGTTCACAACCAACACCTAAATTTTATTATATTCAGTTGGTTCCTACTCTTGTCGAAAAATCAAGAAGCTTTCAATTATAGAGTTTTAATAAAATGTATGTTGTAACTTTTTACTCATTTAAAGGTGGCGTAGGCCGCTCAATGTCTCTTGCAAATGTTGCTACTGAGTTGGCAAATAGAGGCAAAAAAGTCCTGATGGTTGATTTTGATTTAGAAGCGCCAGGACTACACACTTTTGACTTTGGGCTTAACGAAGCCCCGAAAAGTGGTGTTGTTGAATATATTGAGTCTTACCTAGAAAGTAATGAATCTCCTGATGTCACCCAACACATTTATGACTGTAATTTAGATATATTAAATGATGGAAAGTTATGGTTGATGCCATCAGGAAACCTAGATGATACATACTCAACAAGATTATCTCGATTAGATTGGAATGATTTATACGAGAATAGATCTGGATATCTATTTTTTGAAGACCTCAAAGCACAATGGAAAGAAAAATATAACCCTGACTATGTACTAATTGATTCAAGGACAGGCCATACTGATGTCGGAGGAATATGCACAAGGCAACTTCCTAATTCAATAGTATTTCTTTTCTTTCCAAATGAGCAGAATCTTACAGGCCTTAAAAAAGTAGTTGGTGCCGTAGAGAAGCAAAATACCATAGAGTCTAATAACCTATCACAAATTGAAATGCATTTTGTTTCATCTAATGTTCCTGATTTGGATGATGAGAATCAGATTTTATGTGACACTTTAGCAAATTTTTCAAAAAGCTTAAATTACGATAAATTAACGGCAGAAATACATAGATATAATAGCCTAGCACTACTAAATCAGCAGATCTTTACTTTGCACCGACCAAGAACGCAGTTGGCTCAAGAGTATAGAAAATTAACAAATGAAATAATGTTAAAAAATGATGAGGATGTTGAAGGTGCAACTTCTTACCTACAGACATTAGTTAAGTCTAGAAGCCCTGATAGCCAAAAAGTCACTGAAGACAGATTGAAATCCATACAGGAAAAGCACAATAACAATCCTTCAATATTAAACTTATTAAGTCAGATAATTGAACGGTATGGTGATGTCGAAGAGTCTTTATCATTAATTAATAGAGCTATAGAACTCGGTGATATAAAAGCCACGACTAAATTAAGACAGGCTAGACTGTATATAGCCCTAAATGCTAATAACGAGGCACTTGACTCCATATCTAGTGCACTGAAGTCTACCGACTTAGAATATTCAAGTATTAGACTTGCTGTGAATATGGTTGTCAGAATAGATCCATCAAAACTAACGATGATAATTAATAGCCCTGCATTTCAAAACCTTGAAAACAATGAGCTAATAAACTTAATTAATAAGTATTTTACTTCTGAATATTCAAGACTAGATTTAGCCATTCATGCTCTTTTATTTTTAATTGAATCAAATGAAAAGTTACAAGATAAAAAATTAGAAGATGAAATCAAATATGCGAAATTACATTTATCTTTGATCTATTTAGCAAAAGGTGAATTTAAAAAATCTATAGAATTAATGGGTAGTAAACGACCAAGCCATAGCGATCAAGTCAGCACTATCTTTAATTATGCCATGGCTGAATGGGGTGTCACAAATGAAGCGCCTCAAGACCTACTTCAATTAGTTATAAATGATATAGAGGAAGTGGATGTATTTAATATAGGTGATACGAACTTCAAGCAATGCATCGCATTGAGCTACTGGGCTATTGGAGATTCAGATAAAGCTTTAAAAATTGCCTATCATATAAAAGAATGGCTAGTTGACACATCTAACACTTTTAGTTGCTGGACATATATTAACTCATCAAGCAAAGAGTTTATTAATGATATAGATGAAATGATAACTGGTATAAAAAACGGTAAGGTCGTTCCGCGGTTTATATCTAGAGGTAAATATTTATTCTAGCTATAGAACTATGATTTGAATTATTTAATACTTTCAATTCACCCTACCTATTGGTGGAAAACATGGTGGGCAAAGAATAAAAAATAGCCCAACAATGAAATTAAAACAAAATATTTCAATTACTTAAAAAATAAACCAATAAGTAGATTGCGAATATAGAATAATACTCAAGCCAATATTATCGATAAAAAAGCCATAGTTAGCTCCATCATTAACTGTGGCTTTTTTATTAGCAATCAACAATATTAGTCTAGTAATGTCGCATATTGCTTGCTATAACATCGACATCTAATTTATCAGGATGCCTTCAAATGATCTCACTCTCTGCTGAGCAATGCCGCATTATCGGCGTCATGCTTGAAAAAGAAACCACCACACCAGAGCAATACCCACTGTCATTAAACGGTATTACTCTCGGCTGCAATCAAAAAAGCAACCGTGATCCAGTAATGTCATTATCAGAAAGTGACGTGCAAAACGTAGTCGATGAGTTGGTGCAACTGAATAAATTAATGGTCGACCATAAGGCCTCCAGCCGAGTAAATAAATATTTCCATCGCTTTTGTGATACCGAATTTGGCAGTTTAAAATTCACCGCCCAGCAAAGAGCCATTATTTGTGTACTGTTACTAAGAGGACCGCAAACGCCGGGTGAGTTAAGAACGCGTACTAATCGCCTGACTGACTTTAGCGATGTTAGTGCCGTTGAAGATGCCTTAAAGCAATTACAAGACTTAAACGGTCAACCACTGGTGAAAAAACTGGCACGTGAGCCAGGAAGGCGTGATTCACGCTATGTACATTTACTATCAGATTTTGATGAAAGCAGCTTGGCTGAATTCAGTGATAATCCAGTTAAAATAGCCCCCACAGACAATAAAAATCAACTTGCTCAGAGAGTCACTGAGTTAGAGCAACAAGTTGCCTCATTAACAGAGCAAGTAGCTACATTAACTGAGCTATTCGATAGTGAATAATTGTTGATTTAATTAACCCGCAAGTAACGCCTAATGCATGATAATGAAGCCATTCTTGCCGATTTTGCTAAAGTTATCTCTAGGGATGTCAGCTGGCGATTTATATACCCTAGGACTATTTCATGACTGCGGTATACCCGCTTTTGCCAATAAATTTTATGATACCGATAAGGCCTTTAATCTAGCGTCTCAGCTAACGCCATTAATCTACATTCACATTCGGAATGTAGAGTGATGACAACTGCAGCTAAATACCGTTAAGCGACCTTAATGGTATTTTTGTTTGCCGCTTTAGCATCCAACAAGGCATCTTCAACATTATGCAGCATATCGGATAAAGAAAAGCCTTTTTGCCACGTGGCTAAACCCATACTGCAAGTAATAGTATCGGTAGTAAAAAGTTGCTGGGCTATGGTTTCTCTAAGATTGTTAGCAAACTCATAAGGGGAAGTGATACTTGTTGGTAAAACTAAAAGAAAATTATCGCTGTGCCAATGGATAAGTTCGCTCTTTGCCGGGATGTTTTTTTGAATGATAGCAACCAATTTTATTAAAATATCATCACCAACACTCGGGCCATAGCAGTCATTAATGCGCTTAAAATTATCAATATTAAGCTGTAATAAACTAAAGCCTTCGCCCTCACGGTGCGCTTTTTGACAAAAATTGTGCAATATAACCTGACCTGCACGCCGATTATAAGCATGTGTTAGAGGGTCTTGTTTGGCAAGGTCTTCAAAAGCTTGAGTGACTCGCCCCAATTCCACCAAGCGACGATAAATAAAAATAACTAAACTAAACGTTAAGCTAGCGCCTAAAGGTAAAAACTCATCAAGCTCCCAATGCTCATACTCTTTGACCAAATTAATAATAACTTCTAAGACGTCATAATGAGCAAAGAAAGCAAACAAAATGGCATTTATTGCCAGTAACCACAAGCCATCTCGAACAAATGAACGTCTATGTAAATACTTATAATGCACCATAGTTATCCCAAGAATAATACTACCTTTTCTATAATTAACTAAAACAAAAGTAAATGCGAGTAATTTTCACTCATAGTTGCACATAAGGCCAATAATATTATTTATCAGTAAGTTATTTTTATTTCGCTACAGAGGCGAAGATAACTTATGAAAAATAAAATGGCTTATGCCATAGTTAAGTTATGGTGGCACTTGGGAGTATCTATGTTAACTCACATTCAAGAAATTATTGAGGCAGTATCAAACAGTTATGGCGATGAATTTTTTACTAAGGTAACCTTAGCGCTCAATAAAGTGATTGCTGCTGACTACACCTTTATTGCCCGGTTAGATTCGCATGCTCATAGTTGTAGAACAGAGGTGTTAGTTGCCAAAGGAAAAATTGTTGATAACTTTGAGTATTCCCTAGAAAATACCCCTTGCGCTAATGTCGCTGATGATTCGGTATGCTTCTACCCTAAAGATATTTGTAAGTATTACCCTAAAGACCAATTATTGTTTGATATGAAAATTCAAGCCTATTTAGGTACACCGCTCCTTGATTCAAAACAGCAAGTGATCGGCATAATTGTCGCCTTATTCGAAACTGAGCATAAAAAGGAAAAAGAAACATCGGCGCTATTTCAATTATTCTCAGGTAGAATTGCCGCCGAACTGGAACGCCTTGATTATGAACAATCCCTTGAGGATAAAATAGCTGCGCGCACCTTAGAGCTATCCGAAACAGTAAAACAATTACAACTAACACAGCAACAATTAGTAGAATCAGAAAAAATGTCTGCTTTAGGTAACTTAGTTGCCGGTGTTGCACATGAAGTAAATACGCCTCTAGGTATCGCCATAACTACCCACAGTATTTTGGCCGATGAATTTAATAAATTACAAGATAAACTGGCGACTAAAAGCCTAAGTATGAAAGATATGGAGCGCTTCCGTAAAACGTCAGAAAGTGCCATAGCGATGCAAGGAGAGAACTTAAACCGGGCTAAAAAATTAATTAGCAGCTTTAAAAAAACTGCTGCTGATCAGCATCAATTAGAAATTGAAACGCTTGATATTGGTCAATATTATCAACAAGTCATTTCGACCTTGCGCTCTATCCTTAAACCGCAAAAGGTTAGCCTTACTATAGAGTGTCAAGAGCAAATAGTTTTGGCTACCTACCCGGGTATCCATGCACAAATATTAACTAATTTAATCAGTAACAGTGTTAAACATGGTTTTGCTAGCAAGCACAATGCTGAGGTAGATAATGCCCGTCAAGAAAATAAAATTACTATTGAGATTAAACAGCTCACTACGGGTGAAGTCGACGTTATATACAGTGACAATGGCCGTGGTTTATCTAAAAAAGCACAGCAACATATTTTTGAACCTTTCTTTACCACAGCGCGCGCACAAGGTGGCATAGGTTTAGGCATGTCTATTGTCTTTAACTTAATTAACCAAAAAATCAATGGCTCTATCGAAGTAAAAAAAACGAAGTCTGGTGCCTGTTTTCACTATAAATTCAAAGAAAATACAAGTAATTAAAGCCTAATCAAATACTTTTATTAGCTTATGATTTCTGGATATTCCCTAGCCATCAATGTTTTTATTTAAACATCATGGATGTGATAAAATGTTTACCTTTCTAAATACACTTAAATTAAAGTCTTCATTAGCACTACTGCTCTTTCCTTTCGGGCTAGCGCTTATTACGGGGCAATATTGTTTTTGTTGGTAATAAAGAAATTGCATTAAAACAATATACTCATGCTGCAGCACTGCTAGGTAAGTCCACTTTAAGTGGGTGTTACTTTGTAAGCACAGCGCCGTGCACCATCAATAATATGCTCTTCTCGGCTAACGGTAGCTACCTCACTCATAAGCGCTTGAAACATTTGTAATTCCGAACGACAAAAACTTAAGCACTTACTGGCCGCGGCACAAATAGGGCAATGGTTTTCCATTAACCAAAAAACGCCGTCATGCTGTTCCACTGTCGCCATATAACCTTCATCACTACGCAGTTTCGCTAAAGTCTGTAATTTTTCTTCGATACCAAATCTATCGGCCAATGCTAATCGATAGTTTGCCATCGCCGTTTCTTCTCTATGACTGATCAGCTTTTCCATGCCATCGTCACCAAAGATGCTAATCACCGAATCGAGTAACTGCACGGTTAATTCATCATGACGATCAGCAAAACGACTATGACCTTTATCCGTTAACGACCAATACCTGGTTGGCCTGCCACGAGGCGCTTTTTCATCTTTAAAAACCACATCGCCAGAGTCTTCTAGTCCTTGCACATGCTGGCGAATTCCCATGGTGGTAAGACCTAATTCGCTCGCCAGTATTTTTGCCGTTAAAGGCCCTTCGGTCTTTAATAGCTGAATTATTTTTTCATGAGTCTTCATTAGATCTCCGGCCGAAAGGTAGGTATAACGCCATTATTACCCATTTTTAGCATGATTTCATCGTCTAGCATCATATTAAGTAAAGTTTTTTGTTTATATTTTACTTGATCTTCTTTTGTAAAGTGTTTACCTTATTATATAAATAGAAAGCTTTACTTAATACCGGGAAAGAATTGTGATGAATTTAGTTATTATCAGTGCCAGTCAACGTACTCAATCACAAAGCGCTAAAGTTGCTAATTACCTAGCTGACAACAGTAGTCAATTTAGTGCCGTTCAGCATATTGAATTATGTAAACAGCGCCTACCACTATGGGATGGTGAAGAGATGAGTAAACAACAAGATGATAGTGATTGGCTGGCCATAAATGCTCAATTACAAACGATGGATGCCTTAATACTTATTACCCCGGAATGGGGCGGTACAGCCTCACCGTTATTAAAAAACTTATTAATGATGGCGCAAGCGGCCGATATTGGTCATAAACCAGTACTGCTAGTGTCTGTGGTTAATGGTATTAGCGGCGCTTACCCTATCGCAGAATTACGCATGAATGCCTTTTCCAATAACAAGTTAGTTGCTATTCCCGATCACCTAATTATTAGAAATGTTGAAGAAATTCTTAATACGATTAATGAACATAACCAGCAAGAAGATCACGCTATAACTCGTCGAGATAAAAGTATCCGCCACCGTATTGGTTATAGCTTACATACACTGTTTTATTACAGCCAGGCGATGAAAATATTACGTGAAACCTTACAAGGCAATACCTATAACAACGAGTATTTATACCCGTACGGTATGTAAATTAATCGTCAGACTAAAGTAAATCAACAACGAGGCATTCAATTTGAACAGTTACCAACAGATCAGTCCTACCTGTGGCGCGAAGCAAGCCTAGTTGACCCTAGTGGCAACAACATAAAACTCTATTGGGCAGGAGAAAATCGTTTAAATCCGCCTTGGCGGATTGAGAAAAAATACCAGGCATAAAACGACTACACTTATTAAAAATATACCTACAAAATAGGTAACGGAGAGCAATTATGATTACCTTAGAACACATTAACTTAGTGGTCAGTGATATAGAAAAAAGTTTAGCTTTTTACCGCGCCGCTTTTCCTCACTGGCATGTACGTGGTGGTGACAAAGGTGAATGGTCTGGCAAACCAAGAAATTGGCTACACTTTGGTGATGACTATCAATATATCGCCTTTGCCGATAATGGTGTTGGTGACAATAGAGACTTAACCGGCCATCAAGTAGGTTTAGCGCATTTTGCCTATGTTACCAGTGACTTAAAAGGTACCATAGCGCGGATAACCCAAGCTGGTTTCCCTATCCATAAAGACGGCACCCCTGATAAGTATAGAGAGAACATCTATTTTCTAGATGCCGATGGTTACGAAGTAGAGTTTGTGCAATACCACACCGACGTGCCTGAGCTAAGAAATCGCTATTAATGCCAATATGATGCATAAGCTATGTTAATAAGTACCTAGTTACCCACCATGAGAAGGTTACAGTATTCATTAACCTAGCTTAAACTTAGCAAGTTATGCGCTAATTTCACCTCCGACAAACAGTTAGTAATACTCTGTAACAAAATACTGCCGCTTGCCTCACCACTCAATGAGGTAAGCCATAGTTTTACTAAAGCCTCCTCTGCTACACTGCTCAACGATTTGTAAAATAAATGTCAATATGTCGCTAAGTACTAGTCGCGGCATAATACTCACTTCAACAAGCGAGACTCAAATGAACAAACAAAGTATTTTCTTGACCAGTATCTTGGTCACTAGTGTATTAGCCGGTTGTACTGGCAACAGCATTAAACAAACATCAGACCCAATCGCAGTCACTCAAGCACAAAAAATTAGTTACCCAGTAACGCTTAAAGGTGACGTAGTTGATAATTACTTTGGTACTGATGTTGCCGACCCATACCGTTGGTTAGAAGATGACCGTAGTGAAGAAACTAGCGCTTGGGTTAAAGCCGAAAACAAAGTGACTTTTGATTACTTAGCGAAAATTCCTTACCGCGACCAACTAAAGTCTCGTTTAGCTGAATTATGGAACTATGAAAAAGTGGGTGCTCCTTTCAAAGAGGGTAACTATACCTATTTTTATAAAAATGATGGTTTGCAAAACCAGTATGTGGTTTATCGTCAAAAAGACGGTGGCACTGCTGAAGTATTTTTAGATCCAAACACTTTCAGTGAAGATGGCACCACGTCTTTGGGACAACTTAGCTTCTCAAAAGATGGTTCAATTGCCGCTTATGCTATTTCTGAAGGTGGTAGTGACTGGCGTAAAATCATCATTATTGATGTAGAAACAAAAAAAGTATTAGAGACACCACTTGTTGATGTGAAATTCTCAGGTATCTCATGGTTTAAAAATGAAGGTTTTTACTACTCAAGTTATGATAAGCCAGAGGGCAGTGAGTTATCGGCAAAAACCGATCAACATAAACTTTATTACCATGTCTTAGGTCAACCACAAAAAGACGATAAAATTATTTTTGGTAACACTGCCGAACAAAAGCGTCGTTACGTTGGTGGTACTGTCACCGAAGATAACCGCTTCTTACTTATCTCAGGTGCAATTTCAACCTCAGGTAACGATCTTTATCTTAAAGACTTAAGTAAGCCAGATAGCCCATTAGTAACCATTACCGATAACTTTGATGCCGATACTTATCTACTTGAAAATGAGGGCGATAAGCTATTTTTAGTGACTAATCTAAATGCGCCAAATAAGAAAATTGTCACGGTAAATGCGAGCGCACCAGCAAGTAAAAACTGGACCGACTTTATTGCCGAAACTAAATATGTACTAAGCGCTTCTACGGGTGGCGGTTACTTCTTTACTGAGTATATGGTTGATGCTATTTCGAAAGTTTACCAATACGATTATCAAGGTAAACAAGTGCGTGAAATCAACTTACCCGGTATTGGTAGTACTTCTGCCTTAGAAGGTGACAAAGACGAAAGTATCTTATATTACTCATTTAGCAACTACAAAACGCCAGGTACCATCTATAGCTACAATATAGATAATGGCAATAGTGACGTTTACCGTAAGTCAGGCGCTAAATTTGACAGTAATGCTTATGAATCAAAACAAGTATTTTATCCATCAAAAGATGGCACACAAATACCTATGATCATTACCTATAAAAAAGGTATTGAACTTAATGGTAAAAATCCGACTATTTTATATGGTTATGGTGGTTTCAATATTAGTTTAACGCCACGATTTAGTGTTGCTCGTGCGGTATGGCTAGAGCAAGGTGGTATTTATGCTGTTGCTAACTTACGTGGCGGCGGTGAATACGGTAAAAAGTGGCATAACGCTGGTATCAAGTTAGACAAACAAAATGTTTTTGATGACTTTATTGCTGCTGCTGAGTACTTAATCAAAAAAGATTATACGTCTAGTGATTACTTAGCCATTAATGGCGGCTCTAATGGCGGTTTATTAGTTGGTGCTGTTATGACACAACGTCCTGATCTAATGAAAGTAGCTTTACCAGCCGTTGGTGTATTAGATATGCTGAGATACCATACCTTCACTGCGGGTGCAGGTTGGGCATACGATTACGGTACCGCTGAGCAAAGTGAAGAAATGTTCAAATACTTACAAGCTTATTCGCCCGTACACAATGTTAAAGCTGGTGTTAGCTACCCAGCGACCTTGATCACTACTGGCGATCATGATGACCGTGTAGTGCCGGCACATTCATTTAAGTTTGCTGCTGAGTTACAAGCAAAACAAGCTGGCAATGCACCAATGCTTATCCGTATTGAAACCAATGCTGGTCATGGTGCTGGTACACCGGTATCTAAAACTATCGATCAATATGCCGATATCTATGCCTTTACCTTGTTTAACATGGGTTTTAAGGTGTTACCAAAGTAGCAGAGTAAAAAGTCAAAGTATCGTTAACCTTTACTTTATATGAGCAAAGCTGATCTTGAGCAAGTACCTGAGAATATTACTCAGGTACTATTGCAACAAGTCCTATTTAATTCGAAGTGTTATGTCAAAAAAGCATTTCGAGACTTTATTTCTCAACGTTAATAATGGAGTAAATTATGGCTGGTTGTGGTGGCGAAGGCCATGATGAAAAAAAAGCGCAAGAACAAGCTCAAGATAAAACAACAGCACAAACTGAAGCTGCTGAGAAAGATTAACTACACTTGCTTTAAACTGGTATCGGTTCAAATCAGTATAAATTAGCCTTCTTATCCTGGCTTCGCTCAGTTATTTCATGTTAACGACCAAGCCACTAACTTATTTAAGTTCAGTGGCTTTTTTATCTGCGGTTAAATATTCTATCGAACTCAGGTTAAAAGACGCTATGGCGAATAGAGAAACTAACCAGATACTCAATAAAGAAAATGGTAACGGGCTTACTACAAATTGATTCCTACCTACTTCAAGTAATCAAGGAACTGTTTAGCCATGTTCCTTAATCAAGGCCAAAAATGGTTGACCATAACGGGATAACTTCACTTCACCTATACCACTGATAGCAAGCATGCCCCGAGAGGTTTTCGGTTTTACCCGTGCTAATTCAGATAAGGTGGCATCATTAAAGACAATAAAGGGTGCAATATCTTCGCCATCGGCAATGGCTTTACGCAGTTCACGCAATTTGGCAAATAAAGCCCGATCATAACTCTTTTGTGGGATTTTTTGCTGCCAGTAGCTGGCTTTTTGTAAACGTGGGCTGGCTAACATTAATGGCTCTTGCGCTTTTAATACCACACCCGAGGCTTGTGTTAAACATAAAATAGATTGTTGCTCGATATCTTGCTGCAAATAGCCTAAGTGTATTAGCTGACCAATAATCGAGTACCAATAACCGGCAGTTTTTCCCTTGCCTAAACCAAAGGTAGAGACTTTATCGTGTGCTAACTGTTTAATTTTATCGGTAAGTTCACCGCGTAACACGGCAATTACATGGTCAATATCACCTTGTTGCTCGATACGATATACACATGATAATACTTTTTGTGCCTCTATAGTGCCATCAAACTGACTCGGTGGGTCTAAGCAAATATCGCAGTTACCACAGCCTTTTTCGGTATATTCAGCAAAATAATTCAGTACCACTTGTCGACGACAGGTTTGTGCGTCAATAAAAGCATTCATGGCAGCAAAGCGCTGCATTTCAACATTTACTCGCTCAGGGTTATCGCCCTCACTAATACGTTTCTTAATGCGGGCGACATCTTTTTCATCAACCAAAAATAAGGCTTCTGCGTCTAAACCATCACGCCCAGCGCGACCTATTTCTTGATAATAAGATTCCAAGGAACGTGGTGGCTCAAAATGTATAACATAACGGACATTAGGTTTATTAATACCTAGGCCAAAGGCAACGGTAGCTATCACTATCTGAATGTTATCTTTAGTAAATCCTTCTTGTACTATGGTACGGATTTCATTCTCTAAACCGGCATGGTAAGCCGCACAATTTATACCGCTGGCCGCTAAATACTTAGTCAGTTTGTCTACTTGCCAACGACTGTTACAATAAATAATGCCGCTATCTTCGCCTTTCTTTTTGATATAACCGAGCAACTGCTTTTCGCCATTATATTTAGGCGCTAAGGTAAAACGGATATTGGGACGGTCAAAGCTATCAAGATGAATATAGGGGTTTGGCAGCGCCAGCTGGTGCAAAATATCTTTGCGGGTGGTGACATCCGCCGTAGCGGTTAATGCCATCACAGGTACCGTAGGAAAATTTTGTTTTAAACATTGTAGCTTGGTATAAGCTGGCCTAAAATCATGGCCCCATTGAGAAATACAGTGTGCTTCATCAATAGCAAATAAACTTAAGGGCAATTGCCTTAAGCTTTGTAGGAAGTAGTAATTAGTTAAACGTTCCGGCGCCACATACAGTAACTTAATTTCACCTCGCCCTAAGCGAGCAAAAATATCATTGATCTCGCTTTGCTCTAGGCTAGAGTTAATAAACGCCGCCGATATGCCTTGGTGAGTTAAGCCATCTACTTGATCTTTCATCAAGGCAATTAAAGGCGAAACAACAATAGTAACCCCTGGCAACAACACCGCTGGTAATTGATAACACAGCGATTTACCCCCGCCGGTAGGCATTAATACCAGAGAATCTCGCCCTTGCAATAAATTATTAATAATCTCGATTTGACCGGTACGAAAACTTTCATAGCCAAAATAGTGTTTTAAGGTTTCAAGCAATAAGGCATTATCTATTGCACTGCTTGCTGTATTGGCTGTGGCTACTGAGGAATTCAAGAAGGTGTCGACTAATTTTCTAAGGAGTAATAAAGCTATTTTAACTCAGCGGTGCAGTGAAAACATAGTACAGAAAAATATATTTTTAACTTAGCGTCGATCTTATTGATATTTATGGCCAAGTTACCTTAAAATTCATAATTCATGCTCTTGATAGCCCCTATTTTTAAGACCACGCCATTAATAAAAAACCCACCTTGAACATAATTTTCGCTGCCATACTAAAAACCCATGGTGACTATTATGGCTGTATAGCCAGCTTACCGTTCCTCGTATTAACAAGTTTACACCGCCAACAATAAGTACTGAACTTTTAGTACTTACACAGCTTAAGGTCATGTTATTATTCCGCCTTTCCTTATAGCTTGCCCTGGAATGATTAACTGATGAGTACAGCAACCTCTGATCAACTTGAAGCCAATAGCAGCCGTAACGGCGCCTTAAGTGCCTTAAGCGCATACCTACTGTGGGGCTTTGCGCCAATATATTTTAAATTACTCAACGAAATTGAGCCCGGTGAAATATTAATGCATAGGGTTATTTGGTCAGCTTTATTTTTGCTAGTGATGATTGTCGTTATGAAAAAATGGTCACAGCTCGTTACTGTTTTCCGTCAGCCAAAGATATTACTCTTGCTGTCTTTATCAGCTAGCTTTCTGGCGGTAAATTGGTTTCTGTTTATTTGGGCAATTAATAATAACCACTTGCTCGATGCCAGTTTAGGTTACTACATTAACCCACTCTTTAATGTTGTCCTTGGCATGATATTTTTTCATGAACGTTTACGCCGTAATCAATTAATAGCGGTAGGTTTAGCCCTGACGGGTGTATTGGTGCAGTTGGTTGCCTTAGGTACTCTGCCAATGATTTCACTCGCCTTAGCCACTACCTTTGCCATTTATGGCTTAATAAGAAAAAAACTGCCGGTTAATTCATTTATTGGCTTATTTATTGAGTCATTGTTAATGCTACCGATAGCCCTGATTTATTGGTTTTTCTTTGTTGAAAGCAGTACCAGTAATATGGCGTTAAATAGCTCTAGTTTGAATTTTACTTTGATCATGGCAGGCCTGGTAACCACAGCACCATTATTATTATTTACTATAGCAGCAAAAAGGTTAACACTGTCAAGCTTAGGGTTTTTTCAATATTTAGGGCCAAGTATTATGTTTTTATTGGCGACTTTTTATTATCAAGAAACCATGAAAAGTGCTGAGCTGATCACCTTTATTTTCATTTGGGCGGCATTAGCACTCTATACCTTAGACTCGTTAAGAAAACGCGCATAAAAGTAGGCGAAAAAAAAGCGCTTATCCTCAGCAGTGATAAGCGCTCTTTTATTTATTTTTTAAGGTGGCAAGTTAGTCTTCGAGTTCAGCGCCTGAGATAACCACTTGATTACGACCATTTTCTTTTGCTAAATATAAGGCATTATCGGCTTCATTCATTTGCTTAGCGAACTTATCTTTGCTATCAAAAATCACGCCAAGGCTTAACGTTATTGATATAGGTACTCCACCGACTGGAATAGTCGACACGGAAATTTCGCGTCTAAAGTCGTCTAACCTGTTATACAAATTATCGACATCAATGCCGTGTAATAATACCGCAAACTCTTCACCACCCAAACGTGCTGTTAGCCCTGCACTAAAGTGTTTACGCATATAAAGCGCAATCACTTTTAATACCTGATCACCCGCATCATGACCGTAGCTATCATTAACCTTCTTAAAGAAGTCGATATCTATCATAGCTAAACAGTAAGGTACTTTTTTCTGGATATATTCTTTAATGCGCAATTCAGCCGCATGGAAAAAAGCACGACGGTTAGCAAGATCAGTTAAATAATCCGTATTGGCGGCATGTTGAATTTTGGCAATATTATTCAAACTCTCAATGTTTTGGGTAATACGACAATAAAATTCTTCCGGGCAAAAGGGTTTCCGTAAAAAATCATCAGCGCCATTTTTTATAAAACGCGCTGAATGAATGCCGCTAGTCGCGCCAGAGATACCTATTACGGCTAATTGCTCACGTGTATAAATACGGCGAATTTCATTGGTCAGCTCGATACCATCCATTTCCGGCATTTCTAAATCGGTTATCACCATTTTAATATTTTTGTGTTGAGCTAGTTTCTCTAATGCCTGCACACCATTATTAGCGGTTACCACAGTAAAATTACGACGTTTTAATAATTCAACAATATGATTACGCGCTGCCGAGGAGTCATCCACCACTAAAATGGTATTTTGATCATTGGTTAGCTGCCAATGTAAAACGCGCTTTAAATACAAAAAGGCTTGGCTATTCTCTTTGGGAATATAATCAATTACCGGCTGAGATAATATTTTCTGCCGAGTTTCATCATCCATTTTCCCTGTCATCACAATGCTAGGAATACCATGGGATAAGACACAGGCGATGGCTTCACCGTCGAGCGCATCAGGTAGCGCATAATCTATGGTCGCGGCAAAAAAGTCAGTATCGGCAGATAAAATATCTTCTACTTCAGCCAAGGTGGTCGCTATAACCACCTCAAATTTTAATGAATGGGCTATCTGTTTGATAACGGTTGCTATCGGTTTGCTGTCTTCTACCACTAATAATCTTTGCGACATCACTACACCTTCAGATTTTAAATCGGCTACTCTATGGACGTTAGGTTCACTGCTGAACTTAGGCTGTTTCTAAATTGGCATACTCCACCACTAGCCATTTACTACCAACATCGGCAAAATTCACCTGAATACGCGACTGAGTACCACTACCTTCATAGTTAAGCACTACCCCTTCACCAAACTTAGCATGTTTAACCAGCTGACCCAACTTAAAACCTGTATTTTCAAAGGTTTCAAGGGTAAAGGTGTTGGAGAATCTGCCCACTTTACTCGGTCGTTTTACTTGCGCCTGCATACGAATTTCTTCTATACACTCTTCAGGTAATTCACGTAAAAAACGACTGGCTTTATGGTGTTTTTCCTGCCCATATAAGCGACGACTTTCAGCATGGCATAAGTATAGCTTACGCATTGCTCGTGTCATGCCGACATAACACAAACGACGCTCTTCTTCTAAACGCCCTATTTCTTCAACCGATTTTTGTGATGGGAACATGCCTTCTTCAAGTCCCGCAATAAACACCAGAGGAAACTCTAACCCTTTAGCTGAATGCATGGTCATTAACTGTACGGCGGCTTCAAATTCATCGGCTTGTGACTCACCTGACTCTAATGCCGCATGAGTGAGAAAAGCGGTTAATGGGCTTTGCTCTTCGACTAACTCAGGATCACTTTCAAAAGTTTGGCAGGCGGTAACCAGCTCATTTAAGTTTTCTATACGTTGGGCAGCCCGCTCACCTTTTTCTGCCTGGTACATAGCCTTTAAACCACTATTATTAATGACAAAATTCGCTTGCTGATCTAAATCTAAATTCTGGGTATCATCTTCTAATTGCTCAATAAGCTGGATAAAGGCGGTTATGGTTTTAGCACCTCGCCCTTTTAGTTGCTCTGCTTGCAACATATGCTGACAAGCTTGCCACAGCGTTACTTCCATACCACGGGCGGCATCTCTAATTAACGATAAGGTTTGATTACCAATGCCACGGGTTGGCGTATTAATAACACGCTCAAAGGCGGCATCATCATCACGGTTATTGATAAGGCGCAGATAAGCAAGGGTGTCTTTGATTTCTTGTCGTTCAAAGAATCGTTGGCCACCATAGATACGATAAGGTAATTGTCCTTGTAATAGAGCTTCCTCAAGTAAACGAGATTGCGCATTAGAGCGATACAAAATGGCTATTTCATCCAGTTTGCCACCGTCATCACGCCATTGTTTAATACGACCGGCGATAAACCGCGCTTCATCAATTTCATTAAAAGCGGTATAAATTGAGATTTTTTCGCCAGCCTCACCATCGGTCCACAACTTTTTGCCCATGCGATTATTATTGTTGCTAATTAATTGGTTCGCTGCTTGCAAAATATTGGCGGTGGAGCGGTAGTTTTGTTCGAGTCGAATCGTTTTAGTATCATCATACTCTTTTAAAAATCGTTCAATGTTTTCTATTTTTGCGCCACGCCAGCCATAAATAGATTGATCATCATCTCCAACAATCATTACCTTGCTGCGAGCTTTACCTAACATGGTAAGCCAAGCATATTGAATGGCGTTGGTATCTTGAAATTCATCCACCAAAATATGGCCAAAACGCTGTTGGTAATGTTCTAACAACACAGGATTTTCCAACCATAATTCATGGGCACGCAATAATAATTCCGCAAAATCGACTAAGCCGGCTCGGTCACAAGTTTCTTGATAAGCTTTATACACTTTAACAAATAACTCTTCTGTGGGATCAAATTGGGCATCTATATGCTTAGGACGTAGACCTTCATCTTTTTTACCATTGATATACCAAACAAATTGCTTAGGCGGCCATTTTTTCTCATCAAGTTCTAGTGACCTAACGATTCTTTTGATTAGGCGTAATTGATCATCGCTGTCTAATACTTGAAAACTTTGCGGTAAATTGGCTTCTTTAAAATGCATACGTAACAAACGATGTGCTAAACCGTGAAAGGTGCCAATCCACATACCATGAGTATTACCAGCCACTACCTGTTCAACACGAGCACGCATTTCTGCCGCCGCTTTATTGGTAAAGGTTACCGCCAATATGCTGTGTGATGAAACTTTTTCTACTTGTATTAACCAGGCAATACGCTGCACTAATACTCGAGTTTTACCACTACCTGCGCCAGCCAAAACAAGCATATTTTGCTTAGGGGCAGCAACAACTTCACGCTGCTTATCATTAAGAGAGTCGAGTAATTCTGAAACGTCCATAGGGTTAAAAACCTTTCTTGCGGTGGCATTATCTAATGAAGTAGATAGTGGTGCTAAATAATAATAGGTAAAAGTATATCACCATTTAAAACTAGTTGTTGTGATCTGCTGTTTATTTTTACAGTACCCTTACAGCGCATTATAGCTCGTTCCTGCTAGTCAATTTCGCTACACTGATTTTGATATCCAAGGAATTAATAAAGAAAACAAGGATAAATAACACTATAAAACAAGCGACTAGAGCATTTAACTGCTGTTTACTTTCAAAGCTATGATGCATACCCCAACAAGTGTTGCTGCGTTATTTATCTTTAATTCTGACAGTGCCCATGCTCAATAAAGATGAAGTTACCGCAATTAACCCGTACTGAATTACTGCGTAGTGAGCAAGCAAAAGATAAGGTTTTTGATCTGTTTTATAGCACTAAGCGCTATAGCAACTGTACGGATTTAGGTATGCCTATTGTTTATAATCAAGTAATTGCAACAGTTCGCTTACTTGGGTCAATTCAATATGAGGTAATTGCTGTAATTTTTTACCGACACCGTATTGCGGTAACCAAGCAGTCTGACAGCCCGCATTTAACGCACCATAAATATCAGCAAAGCCACAGTCACCGACATGCAGTAACTGCTCCATTGGAATGGTTAACTGCTGACAGACCAAAGTAAACATATCTGCCGCAGGCTTTTGCCTTAGCAAGTGTCCACTTTCACCATGATTAGCACCGCGTTGAAAACCCGCATGGTAAATGTGTTGAAAGTAGTGAGCTATACCCAAGGTTTTGGTATTTACATTGCCGTTACTGATGGCTACCAAAGGGAACTCCTTGCTTAAACTCGCTAACAATTCATGGCTCGCTTTCGGTACGGTAAAATCACTACGTAAGCTAATAAAAAAATCTAAGCCCGCTTGTGCTTCTTGTACCGCGTCTTCTGCCGAGACATTATGTGCCAGCAACCCCAAACGATAAGTTTCATAACGAACTCTAACAACATCATGGCTAAGGTCAGGTGTAGCTGCCAGGGCTTGTTGACGATATGGTGCCCAGAAACGTCGATTAAAAATCGGCTTTAGCTTAGGAACTAACTCAGGCAATAAAAGGGCAAACCTTTCAGTAAAATACTGCAACATTTGCTTTTCAATGGCTAGCATTACTGGGCGGTTATTATATAAGGTGTCATCTAAATCAAAACTGATGGCCTTAATCGTGGTTAATCGTCGGTAAAATCGCATAGTCTTACATGACCCTGATAATACTTAAAATATTTACAGTGCTAACTGTTGTTGTAACAATTTTGCCATTTACTCGGTAAGCAGCCGTTTAAATTGATTTAGCAAAAGCGAGTACTACAGTGCTAACTGTTGTTGTAACAATTTTGCCATTTACTCGGTAAGCAGCCGTTTAAATTGATTTAGCAAAAGCGAGTACTACAGTGCTAACTGTTGTTGTAACAATTTTGCCATTTACTCGGTAAGCAGCCGTTTAAATTGATTTAGCAAAAGCGAGTACTACAGTGCTAACTGTTGTTGTAACAATTTTGCCATTTACTCGGTAAGCAGCCGTTTAAATTGATTTAGCAAAAGCGAGTACTACAGTGCTAACTGTTGTTGTAACAATTTTGCCACTAGTCGTTTAAATTGATTAAGTAATAAGGTATCCATTCGTGGATCAAAATGGTGGGCCTCGGCACTACCAATCGCCATAAAACCAAGTACTTTTTCTTCATGAGTTAGTTTAATCAATACCACTGAGCCTGCACACGGCTGCGAGAATATCAGGGTTTGTTCACTTTCTTGCAAGCGACCAAAATAGTATTCCTCCTTACTTAAACGATTTTGCATTATGTCAGCACAATCATTTGTTGATAAGCTGTGATGAGTAAGTGCGGTATTATTTGCCGGAAGTAACCACAATTTGAACGATGATAGCGATAACAACTCAATAGTTGTGTGATGTAAGCAATCGAGTAATTCCCCCGCAGACTGACAATCAAGTAAACGTAAATAGAGATCACTATAGAGCACAAATAACTGCTCATTATGATTAGCGACCGACATTAACTGAGTAATTTCATCTTCTAAACCGTGTATTTTTTGGCGAAGTAGCTGTTGTTGGCGTTCAACTAAAGAGACAGTGCCACGTTGCTCATCGATTAAACGTAAGCTGGTCATTAAACTATTATGACGATTAAAAAATTCAGGGTTATCTTGTAAGTAACTGACCACTAACTCATCCGTTAATGGCAGATCTTCACTATTGATACCTTGTTGTACATCATTCATGTTACTGGTTTCTTCTTTCATTGCATGCTATCGCTAATAGGGTTGGGGATTAGTATCATATAGATATTTGGCCATCAAATACGTGAGTGGCGGGTCCTGACATCTTCACCGGGTGACCCGGTCCTTGCCAAAATATGCGTAATTTACCACCTGGCAGCTCTACGGTTACTTGTTTGGCTAGTTTTTTCTGCATATACCCAATAACAACGGCTGCACAGGCACCACTACCACAAGCTAAGGTTTCTGCTGCACCACGCTCATAGACTCTTAATTTAATATAATTCGACGAGACGATTTCCATAAAACCAACATTGGCATCTTTAGGAAAACGCTCATGGGTTGATAACTCTTTGCCAAGTGAGGCAACAGGCGCTTCCGCGACACTATCAACGGTAACGACACAATGTGGATTACCCATAGAGACAACGCCACATAAAACAGTTTCACTTTCACTGCGCAGAATATAAGTGCCTTCCATTTTCTTGGCAGTAAAAGGGATTTTACTCGGTTCAAATTGCGGCACAGGCATAGTGACGGAAATATTACCATCACGCTCTATGTGTAAATTCATCTTGCCTGTACTGGTAGAAACTTTAATCTTATGTTTATTACACAAGCCTTTCATCCGGACAAACTTTGCAAAACAGCGAGCGCCATTACCACACTGCCCGACCTCACTGCCATCAGCATTATAAATACGGTAATGAAAATCTAAATCGGGATCATAGGGCGGCTCAACAATTAATAGTTGATCAAAACCAACACCGAAGTTTCTGTCAGCAATTTTAGCGATTTGTTCTGGTGATAAAAAAACATTTTGCGTGACATTATCAAGCACGAGAAAGTCATTACCTAAACCATGCATTTTAGAAAAGTTGACTAACATTAGGGTGACTCTTTAACTTGGTCTGTTGACTGTTTTACTGAAGGAATAACTGCTGACTCTATTGGCTGCTGCACAGCTTGTTGTTTTTTTGACTCATCAAGCCTTGTTACGGTTTGTGCTTGGTTTTGTTCAGCTGGCTCGGTAACTGCTTGCTCAGGTGTTTGATATAAATCACCTTTAATACCACAAGCAGATAAAAAAACTGCAGCGAGAAAAGTCAGTAAAATCTTTTTGATATTTAAATTACGATGTAAGTAACGCTGTCTATTGGTACTCATGATGGTTTTTACCATGAAAGTCGTTTAAATCAAGGTTTTTAGCTTAACTTAACCGCTCTATATCTATATTTATTTGGTCTGATTACCATTATACTCACATGCTTATCAACAATAATACTCACTTAGAAAAATAATGATAGTTAAAGGATAGGCAATGAACGATAGCCAATACAACTTACTCACTGATGAACTTCTTCTCGCTATAGAAGAAGCTGTCGAAGACTCTGGTGTCGATATAGATTACGAAGCCGTAGGCGGATTATTAACGCTCACTTTTCTAAATTCCAGCAAAGTGATCATCAACAAGCAAGCGCCCTTACATGAAATATGGGTAGCAACAAAATTTAACGGTCACCACTTTGTCTTTAACAACGAGCGTTGGATAGATAAACGCAGTGGTGATGAATTTTGGCAGTTTTTATCAAAAGCGGTAAGCATACAAGCTGAAACTGAATTAACGCTTTCAGCTCAGTAACCTTGATATATTTGGATAAATAGAATGACTAACACTACAGTTCGCATTGCCACACGCAAAAGCGCTCTCGCCTTATGGCAAGCTGAATATGTTAAAGCTCAACTTGAGCATTTTCATGCCGGTATTAACGTTGAATTAGTACCTATGACCACCAAGGGCGATATCATTTTAGACACGCCTTTAGCCAAGGTGGGTGGTAAAGGCTTATTTGTTAAAGAGCTTGAAGTGGCAATACTTGAAAATCGTGCTGATATTGCGGTCCATTCTATGAAAGATGTACCGGTGGATTTTCCTGATGGCTTAGGCTTAACAGTGATTTGTCCTCGTGAAGATCCCCGTGATGCTTTTGTTTCTAATACCATCAAGTCATTAAGCGATTTACCACAAGGCGCCATTGTCGGTACGTCAAGCTTACGCCGCCAGTGTCAATTAAAAGCCAGCCGCCCAGATTTAGATGTTCGTGATTTACGTGGCAATGTAAACACCCGCTTAAGAAAATTAGATGACGGTGAATACGATGCCATCATTTTAGCCGCTGCCGGGCTAATTCGCTTAGCTATGCCTGAGCGTATTGCAGAATTTATCGAACCAGAAGTCATGCTGCCGGCAAATGGCCAAGGCGCTGTTGGCATTGAGTGTCGCAATGATGATGAAACCATTAAAGCCTTGTTGGCACCGTTAGAATGTAGCACCACTCGTATACGTGTTTTAGCCGAACGTGCGATGAACAGAGCCTTACAAGGTGGCTGTCAGGTACCTATTGGCAGCTATGGTGTTATCTCTGCAGATGGTAAAGAACTTTACTTACGTGGTTTAGTGGGTGCTGTTGATGGCAGTGAAATAATTAAAAGTGAAATTACTGGCCCGGTTGCAGAAGCTGAAGCACTCGGCAATAAGCTTGCGCAAGAATTACTTAATCGAGGTGCCGATAAAATCTTACAGCAAGTGTATGCAGAAAGTAATGCCGAAAACACCTAAGTCTGCCGAACATAGCTCTCAAGTGATAGCACTTGAGACACCTACACCAGAGCCGTCTTTACTTACCTTAGGTAAACCGCTTAAGGTCTTAATCACTAGACCTAAGGCTAAAGCTCAACAACTTGCCTTATTACTTAACCAACAAGGCATAGCCAACACCAGCCAAACCTTATTTGACTATCAAAGTAACGCCAGTGCTAACGACATCTGCACAGCGCTAGCACACGCCGATATACTGATCTTTATTAGTGTTGCCGCCGTTGAATTTACTCACGCCAGCTACCCACTAAATAACAAGGTATGCAAAAAGTTTTTTGCTGTTGGTAATGCCACCAAACAAGCGCTACAGGCAATAGGTATTACTAGCGTTATATCGCCACCACCTCAGCAAGAGCACAGTGAAGGTATACTTAAGCTACCGCAATTAGCACAGGTTACTGGTAAAAAAGTCGTCATAATTCGTGGTAATGGTGGGCGAGAACATATTGCCGATTGTTTAAGGCAACGCGGTGCTAACGTTAGTTATGTCGAAAGTTACCTACGTGTATGGCGAACATTAGCAATAAATATTGCTGAGCAATGGCGAGCACAACAAATTAACTGTATTGTCGTTACCAGTAACGATATATTATTAGCATTAGTAAAATACCTAGTCAGCACCTCTGATAACCCAGATAATTATTGGCAATGCCAGTGTTTGTGGTTAGTAGTCAGTGATCGTATTGAAAGAAATGCCCAAACCTTAGGTTTAACACGGGTGATTAATAGCCATAGCGCTAGCGCTCAAATACTTAGTGAGACCTTGCAAACACTCTCTGGTTCGTAGCCTATTTATAAAATAAATAACGATGGAATATAGAATTATGTCGGATAAAAAAGTCTCTAACAACAAACTATCGGCTCATAGCGGCACCGAGCAGCAAGAGGCCGCTAAAACATCATCTGACAGTAACGCTAACACTAACCAGACAAAATCTGAGCAGAAAAAATCATCAAATAAAACCGCGACTATTGCTTTGGTACTTGCCACGATAAGTGTTTTTACTTCACTTGGCCATTATACTTGGCAACAGCAACAAACTAGCGCGCAATTTCTAGCACTAAGCCAAGAAAATAGCCAAGCGCTACAACAAAGCCAAGCTCAACTAAAGAGCAGCTTAAGCGCAGAGTTTAACCAGCAATTGCAACAACAGCATAGTGCCAATAGCCAATCACAACAAAGCGCTCAGCAAGTACATATTGAACATGACACCCAGGTGCAGCGATTAGCGGCTCAAATTAGCCAGTTAGCACAGCAAGTGACTCAGCGCCAGCCCAGTGATTGGTTAATACATGAAGCAGAATACTTAGTGCGTGTGGCCGCGCGTACTATGTGGCTAGAGCGTGACACTAAAGCCGCTATCGGTTTGCTCCGTGATGCTGACAATCGCCTAGAAGAATTAAATCAGCCAAAGTTCCTACCTGTGCGGGCATTAATTAATGAAGATATTGAAAGTTTGGCGTTAATGCCAACACTGAACAATCAGCAAGCCATTTTGACCTTGATGGCACTTAACAAACAGGTAGCCACATTAACACTGGCCAGCGTGAACCTAACGGCCGTAGTCGATGCAAGCAAAGAAGACCTTGCTTTGTCCGATGATATCGGTGATTGGCAAGAAAATCTCGCAAAAACCTGGCAGAAATTTCTCAACGACTTTATCACGGTACGCCGAAGAACCGGACAAGTTGAGCCATTAATGACTCCTGAGCAACAGCAGCATTTAAAACAAAATATAAGTCTAAAAGTACAGTTAGTGCAATGGGCTGCCAGCGAACAAAAGGAAGAAGTTTATCAACAAACCTTGCTTGATATTCAACAATGGCTAAATGAATTCTTTGATATGAGTTCACCGGTAAACAAAAAGTTCTATCAAGCAATAGAGCAGCTAAAACAGCAGACTATCTATTACGACTACCCCAGTGATTTACGTTCATTAGCGGCAATAAAACGTTTGCTTGATGATACTAAGCAAATTACGCGGCCACAAAGCCCTAAGTTAAAAAATGCCCCTCTAGAGCAAAAATCAACCCCGTCGGTAGGACAAACGCCAACACCCGAAGAAAACAAACCCGTTGACAATGAGCCCGCGAGCGGAGGCCAGTTATGATCCGTATTATCATTGCCTTAATCCTTTTTCTTAGCGTAATGGCAATAAGCCCCTTTTTAATTGATGAAAAAGGTTACATTCTTATTGCTATGGGTAACACCACCATAGAATTAACCGTGTTATCTGCCGGCATTATGTTAACACTACTATTCATTGCCCTCATTATTAGCTTAAAGCTGTTGCGCGGAGGTTTAAACTTAAGTTTTGGTGCCTGGAACAAGCTCGCTTTTGCCGGGCAACGCCGTGGTATTGCCAACTTTAACAAAGGTCTGGCCGCTTATATGTTAGAGGACTATAGCCAAGCAGAAGCGCTATTCGCCAAGAGTGCCATTCCATCAAAACGTAAACAAAGTGCTTACCTACTTGCCGCCTCTGCAGCAGCAAAATTAAGCCTAGATAGCAATACAAATCATTACCTAGCATTGCTAGAAAAAGAAACCGTTAAGCTGCAAGATGTTGGTTTAGCAAGTGTTCTTGTTAATATTAAATTATTAATGAATCAAGATAAGGCGGAAACCTACAGCCAAGCTCGCAGCTTAATTGATGAACACCATAAACAGATTGGCCATGACGCTCGCTTACTGGCGCTAGAAATTGATTTATGCATTATTGAGCAACGTTTTAGCCAAGCGATAAAATACTTAGCGGCAGCACGTAAAGAGAAGACCATTACCGATGAGGTACTTCAAGCTTGGCAACGACAAGCCTATTACGGTAGCTTTAATGACATTATCACCCAGCATGATAGTAAAGCCTTGTTTGATAATTGGCAGGCACTTAGCCGTAAGGTTAAACAACAGGAAGCCGTACTTTTTGCTTATTGCAAAGTTTTAGCCGAAAACAAAATCATAGCGCCAATAAATAACTTACTAGCGCCACTATTAAAAAAATCACCTAGTAGTGAGTTTTTAAAGGAAATCCGTAACCTGCCCATTACCCAAGCCGACGAGCTGATTGTTATTGTGCAAAAACAACTGCATAAAAATGTTCATAGCGGTAAATGGTTAAGCTGTTTAGGTCATTTAGCCTTGATGAGCGGGCAATATTCTATGGCAGAAAAAGCCTTTGGTAGCCTGATAAAGCTAGCCGATGATGATGGTAGGCAATATGATCGCCAAGACTTGCACGCTTTAGCACAGGCTCATAGCCAACAAGGCCGGTATCAAGCTGCCGATTCTATTTGGTTAAAAGCCAGCGCTTTATAGATAAGGTAATAGGGTTATTGCTTAGCAAAGTAATAACCCTTCAGTGCTTCAGCCTGTATCTTTTGCTGCACCCTCATCACATTTTTTACATTTGAGTAACTGCCCTAACATGCTTTTCCGTCCATGTAATGACACAACCCAAGGTCGATTAATAAACGGCGGCTTGTGCCTAACATGTTGAAAATGTCCACAAACTAGCTCTGCTACCCAATGGCCTTCTTCATCTTGATGATAACCACAAATCGCCTGTTTCATTGTTAACTCAGTATTATTTTAGCATTACGGGGCTATGGTATATACCCGTGACCATTCAAGATGCATGTTTCAGAGTGCTTGAGCAATTTCAATTCAAGGCGCTGTGATGAAATAATGGTTGTTCCATTATGAGTTACAGCAACGATGAAGTGATGTTGCTCAAACGCTTCTTCGATGGGTTTAAAATGACTTTATACCGCGTTAAATAATTAAACCATAGAATGACTATGCTTCAATTATTTCCCTTGCCTAAAGCCCTTTTAATTCCCACTGAAATCGAGCACTTTGAATGGTAACGGGTATAGTACCCTTAGCAGGTATCTTTTGCTGCACCCTCATCACATTTTTTACATTTGAGTAACTGCCCTAACATGCTTTTCCGTCCATGTAATGACACAACCCAAGGTCGATTAATAAACGGCGGCTTGTGCCTAACATGTTGAAAATGTCCACAAACTAGCTCTGCTACCCAATGGTCTTCTTCATCTTGATGATAACCACAAATCGCCTGTTTCATTGTTAACTCAGTATTATTTTAGCATTCTGGGGGCTATGGTATAAGTTACTTTGAAAAGAGTACTTTAAACTCTTTAGCCTTATCTTCACCGTCAAGGCGAGAGAATTTCATTAGTAAATCATCTTTACCATCACCATTTAAATCTTCAACCATGACCAGTTTGCCATCTTTAGGTAACTGAGTGCTATAGCTAACACTGCGTTTTTTAAATGATTTGTTATTCTTGCTCGCTTTTATACCTAGGTATATTTTCAACTCATCATCATCATCATCTGACAAGATAAGCTCTTTTAGGCCGTCACCGTTTAAGTCAGCCAACTTAACTACCGCACTACCACTTTGCCCTGAGCTTAAACTAAAAGTCAGTTCAACACCTTTTTTAATCGTTGGTTTTTCTGGAAATTTATCTTCTGCATTCATTTTAAATACATAAACATCTTGGTCAATACTGCCAGTGATTAAGGCACCGATAATTTGCGATAGGCCGATATCAAAGCCAGCGAGTAAAACCTCAAGTTTGTCATCACTATCAATATCGACAAACTCTAAACCTGTCAGTGTACCTTCGGCATGAATAACACTGTCGGGAGTTTGAGCATAACTTAATTCGCCGTTTTTGTTCTGACCGAGGAATATTTCATAATCATTAACGCGGTCGAGTACACCTGAAACCTTAGTATAACGCACCACCATATCGACAATACCATCGGCATTAACATCACGCAGCTGCTCTAATTTTCGGTATTCCAAATCACTTTGGTCAAGTTGCTCACCACTTTCATCGCGTTTATTCCACCATTCAGTACCACTGATCGCTGCATTAATGGTTAAGTGAACTGCCGTGCTAGCAAACATACTCTGTTCCGTTTGCAGATAAATAATCATTTCACCATCACCGATCAGTAAAATATCAACTTTGCCATCGAAGTTTACATCACTAAAATACAGCTTTTCTTGGCTATAACTGGCACCTGATGAAAACACCCGAACTTCAGGCTTTATCGGCAGTACTTGGCTAATAAAGCCACCCTTTTCCTGACCAATAAGAATATGGGTGTTATTAAAGTCGGCAATAATTACATCAGCAAAAGCATCATTATTTAGATCTTGAATAAAATCGCCGCGACTGAGGTAATCGGCTTGCTCTTGAATGTATAACGACTCAATATTTGCTAGGGGCTTAAACTGCTGATTTTGATAAAGGCTTAATAAATCAGCAGAAAGGAAGTAGAGCTGTTGTTTTTTCTCTGCGTGTAATTCACTTAAATCAAAGCGATAAAACTGTTTCGGTATGATAGCTTTTTCCGCGATCACATACTGATTAGCGTCACTATCTAGTTGGTAAATTATTAACCAACGATTACTCTGTTCATCGACAGAAAAAGTAATTAGCTCCTTACCTTTACCTGCCAGTATATCGGCGGCAATAATTTCTTGTGTGAGTTTATAGGGCGTATTAATAATAACTTCATCAAAATCAATGGCGCTCGACTTGCTAGCAAACGTAGTTAAAGACGTTACACAGACAAGGCTAGTAAGCAGGCTAAACACTCTTTTTTTCTTAAATAACAAGGGCAATCTCCATATATAAAACTTAATGCTATTAACCATCTTCTGGTAAAGGTAGAACACAAAAAGCCATTAGAGTTCCCTAGCATGCTATAACATATATAACATAGCCAAGTTAAACCTAGCTATAACCAACATAATCAGCTTGCAGCTTCTTAGCCTTACCTTATAACCACGCGCTCATCATGAGCCCCTCCACCTATAGGCTATGTTAAATCTAGCTATAGCCAACATAATCCGCTTGCAGCTTCTTCACCTTACCTTATAACCACGCGCTCATCATGAGCCACTCCACCTATAGGCTATGTTAAATCTAGCTATAGCCAACATAATCAGCTTGTAACTTCTTCGCCAACATAGCGCTCATCATTGCCCGTAACGCGGCCGGTTTTACTAATTTACGCATATAACCGACATCGTAACTTTTGGCCTTAGCTTCAATGTCTGTGTCTGTGGTCGCGGTTATTAATATTGCTGGGAGTGAATGATGACACTGACTACGTATGTCTTTAATCAAGGTTAAACCATCCACTTGCATTTCTTGTCGATCACCAGCCTGATAGCCCAATTGATAATCAACCAATAATATATCTATTTCATTACTGTGATTAGCAAATTCTGTTAGTGCTGTTTCTCTAGAGTCCGCCGCTAGGATATTACATTGCCACGCTGAAAGTAGCTCAACCATACCACTGAGTACATCTGGATCGTTATCTATGCATAAAACGGTGATATCTTTTAACGCGACATGAAAGCTAGGTTTTGTAACCATTCTCGCTTGCACCACAGGCTTCGCTTGCTCTACTTGCACAGAAAATTTACAACCTTGCATGGTTTTCGATTGTAAACTTAAGCTATGTCCCAATAACTGCGCCAAACTTTGGGTGATATTAAGCCCTAAACCCAAGCCTCTACCCGCTTGATTATTAGGAGTATTAAGTTGGGTAAACTGCTCAAAAACCAACTCTTGCTTTTCAAGCGGAATACCTGGACCATTATCTAAAATTTGTATAATAACTTTGTTATTAAAAACTCTGGCACCTAATAACACTTTTCCTGGGCTGGCATATCTAAAAGCATTGCCAACCAAATTTTGAATAATACGCCTGAGTAAATGTCTATCTGACTTAATCCAAACTTTACTGGCCACTAGACGAAACTCGACCGACTGTTCAATAGCAAGGGCGGCAAACTCTTGTGATAAGTCCTCAAATAAGTCATTGAGCGCAAAAACTTGCACATTGGCTTTTATATTGCCACTTTCTAAACGAGCAATTTCGGCTAAATCAGCCAATAAATCATTGGCCGCTTTTAACGAACGGTCAATATTATCGACTTGTCTTTGCTGAACCTTGGTTAAATCACCTTGCTCTGACAGAGCCGAAGTAAATAATCTTGCGGCTTCTAAGGGTTGCATTAAATCATGACTACAAGCTTTCAGGTACTGACTTTTTTTCAAATGCGCTTGTTCAGCTTTTTCATGCGCTTTCGCCAGAGCTTCATTGGTTTTAGCTAGCGTTAGCGTACGTTCATAAACGCGAGTTTCCAGATCAAGATTGGCCTCTTTAAGTACTTGCTCTGCTTGTCGATAGGCGGTGATATCAGAGAACAACATAACAAAACCACCACCCGGCAGAGGGTTACCTTCAATGCGAATAGTTTTCCCACCTGCTTGTTGCCGTTCTGAACTATGTGGCTTGCCTTTACGTAAGAAGTCTAAGCGACGGTTCACCTGCGACTCTATATCTCCAGAGCCACATAAGCCGCGTTGCACATTATAACGAATAAGGTCAGATATCGGGCTGCCTATATAGACTAACTCTGTTGGGTAATCGAATAAGTCTATATATTTTTTATTCCAGGCAACTAGCTGTAATTTATCATCAACGATGGAAATGCCTTCACTGGCATTTTCTATAGCACTTTGCAGTAAGTTTTGGGAAAATTGTTGTTTATGACTGGAGGCTTCTTCAACAAAAACAGCCAATTCATCTAGGGCAAAATCACGCCCATCAAGTACTGAACTCAACACTAAACGAGCAGATGATGAGCCCATCACAGTTGCTAGCGTATTTTCAGTGTGCTGCAATAATTGTTGGTTATAGCCAACATTGCCCAATTGCTTTTTATCATTAACCGATAAGAAGTTCTTGAAGCTATCGCGCGCTTTGTCTATGCCAACAAACCGAGACGCTAACAATTCTAACTCGCTAACATCTAAATGACGTTTTTTCTCTACGCTAAGCAGCTTGGGTGACTGCCACTCAAGAAACAGCGAGGCTTGTATCCGCTCTTGTACACTCTGTCGGCTGATTTGTGATAAAGCCCACATCACTATGATATTGGCGCCTAAGCTAAAGAGCGTGGCGGTGGTTTTTGCCGGTAAAAACCCTTCAGCAAAAGGTGATGCGTATAAACCAAATTGCGGTA
Organism: Colwellia marinimaniae; assembly: GCF_002207865.1. GTDB lineage: Bacteria > Pseudomonadota > Gammaproteobacteria > Enterobacterales > Alteromonadaceae > Colwellia > Colwellia marinimaniae. Next base: position 16,372 of record NZ_BDQM01000003.1, on the reverse strand, counting down.
AGAAGTTAAGGGTCAGCCATAAGATAAAGCCCACCAATATACCCGCATAGACCCCTACTAAGCTAGCACGTCGCCAATAAAAGGCCGCAATTAACGCTGGTGTTAGTTGGGCAAAAGCGCCGAAAGCCACTTCGCCTAAGGAAGAGAGTGTATCGGGTGAGGCCATGATAAAAACACCATAACCTAGGAGAATAACAAACAAGGCCAGTAGCTTTCGAATGTTTAATAAACGTTTGCGAAAATGATCATAGTCAGTTTGCGCCACTTTTTGTCGACGATAAAGTAGCGGGAAAACAATTTCATTACTGAGCATGGTACTTAGGGCGATAGCGGAAATAATTACCATAGAGCTTGCTGCCGATATCGCGCCTAAAAAAGCAAACAAGGTCAGCCAGGTTTGCTCGGTAACATCCGGCAAAAACAGTACATAGGTATCTGAGGGCACAGTATTCCCTAGTAACATTTGACCAGCTAAACCCAGCGGCACGGCGAAGAAAGCAAAGACTAATAAATACAGCGGAAAGACTCGACGACTAAGCCAGGTATCTTTCTGATCTTTCAGCTCAACCACCATCACCTGAAATTGACGCGGCAATGATAAAAATGCTGCCATAACAATCACTAACATGGCCAACATAGAAGTGACGTTATCAACGGTCAATTGCTGCTCAAGTAAAGCATTAGCATCGGCTTGCTGCCAAATATCTACCGGTGAATCATACAAAACAAAACAGACAAAAATACCCACAGCTAAAAAGGCAAATAACTTCACCAATGATTCAAAGGCAATGGCCAACATCACGCCGGGGTGTCGCTCAGTGACATCAATGTGTCTAATACCAAATAAAACAGTAAATACCGCTAAAACTAGACTGACCACTAAGCCAATGCCCCAACTAGTGAAACTTTGCTCTATTTGTAATTGCTGAAAAGAATACACCATGGCTTTAAGCTGCAAGGCGATATATGGCATGGTGCCAACGAGGGCAACTATGGTCACCATAATAGCGAGATTATGTGACTTGCCAAAGCGCGCTGCTAGTAAGTCAGCAATAGAGGTTAAATGTAACTTTAAACTGACACGAATAATGCGTTGAATAAAGGGCCAGGCAAAAACAAAAAGCAGTATCGGGCCTAAATAGATCGGTAAGTGCGATAGTAAACTAGTAGATGCTTGTCCTGTGGTGCCTAAGAAACTCCACGAGGTACAATAAACACCAAGCGTTAGTGCATAAATAATACTCTGACCTTTTTTCGCCAGCTGATGTCGGTATCGGTCCCCCAGAAAAGCAATTAAAAATAATAAGCCAATATAAGTCAAACTTAACAGCACTAATTGCCAATTAGGAAACATAAATACTCGCTACTATTATTTTATCGGAAAGTTATTACAATGTGGATTAATCATGATATTCGTGCTACTTCATAATGCAGGATTCAGTGTCAATTTAAAAGACTTTAGGTAAAGCATTCATTGAAAATAAAGGATATTCAACAGAATATGCTCCGACCTTATCTAATGAGCAACATCCAGTAACTGCCTATTTAACCGCAATAACGCTGCAAAAAACCTTTTAACAGCGGCTCAACAATAACAAGATTCCAGGGTAATTATTTGTTAGAATAGCGTGCAACCAAGGGGTGCGCTGTCATTTAGCTTTTAACTGACTAGTCGCTGAGATATATACTCTTTGAACCTGGGCAGAAAATTAGCTTAATTATTTTTCTGGCATAGGGATGGTTATAGATAAATATTAAAATTCATCAAAAATTATCCTACTTGCACAGCCCAATTTTTTATTTCTTTTGATGAGATTTTTATGACCTTCTCCAAATCGGCTATTAGTTTAGCTATCACTGCCAGTATCTTTAACGTTACCGCTTTCGCTGAACAGCACGCGAGTAATGACACTCGTAACACTCACAATATTGAAACCATTACTGTCACCAGTGATTTTCGCCAGCAAAGCCTGCAAAAATCGCCGACTTCAATGACGGTATTAACCGCTATTGATATTAAACAGCGCAATGCTAAACATCTTGAAGAATTAATTGCCGTTAGCCCCAATGTAAATTTTGCCAGTGGTTCACAACGAGCACGTTATTATCAAATTCGCGGTATTGGTGAGCGTAGTCAATTCCAAGAGACGATTAACCCATCAGTTGGGGTGATTATTGATGAGGTGGATTTTACCGGTATTGGTAGTATTGCTTCATTATTTGATGTTAAACAAGCGGAAATATTTCGCGGCCCACAAGGTACTCGTTTTGGCGCCAATGCTATTGCTGGCATGATAAACATTACCACTAATGAGCCAACCGAAGACTTTGAAGGTGCCATGCAATTTGGCGTTGGCAATTATAATAGTTATGATATGGGTGTTGCCTTATCAGGCCCCGCCAATGATTTTGTTAATTATCGCCTAGCTGTGAATCAAAGTAATAGTGATGGTTATATAGAAAATATCCATTTGCAACGAAATGATACCAACAACCGCGATGAATTAACTATCCGCGGCAAGTTAGCCATAGAAGCAAGTAATGATTTAACCATTGATCTTGCTGGCTATTATTTTGATTTCGATAATGGCTATGATACCTTCTCGCTAGATAACACCAGACAAACCTATTCGGATGAGCCTGGCTTTGACCAACAAGAGACCACTGCTTTTTCGGCTAAATTTACCTATCAAGGCTTTGAAAGTGCCACTGTATTAGCCATTTTTAGTAATGCTGATTCAGATCTAGCGTATGGCTTTGATGAAGATTGGGCCTATGCTGGCATTTCAGATCCTACTATCAACCCTGATATTGATCCTGATTTTGAATACTGGGAATATAACTCTACCGATCATTACTTTCGTGAAAAATCAGTAACCACTGCAGAATTTCGTGCAATATCTAAGCAAGGGCAAGAACTTTTTAATGGCAGCACTAGCTGGGTTGTCGGTGTATTCTATAAGCAAGATGATGAAGATTTATTACGTCAATATACTAGATATGATAAGCCTATTAAAAGTTTTGATTTCACCTCAACTAATGAGCGCACTAGCGTTGCCGTTTATGGCCAATTAGATACTCAACTGAGCGAGCGTTGGTCGCTTATCTCGGGTTTGCGTATTGAAAATTATAGCGCTGACTATAACAATTCAGATCTGTTTGATGACAGTATTGACGATACTATGCTTGGTGGTAAGTTAGTGCTGAGTTACCAACAAAGCGACGATAACCTTTGGTATGTTTCTGTTAACAGAGGTTATAAAGCTGGTGGCCATAATACCGATGGTACCTTACCTGCAAATCTACGTAGCTTTGATCCTGAGTATCTGATGAACTATGAGCTGGGCTATAAAGTATCTTTACTAGACAACAATGCCTATGTTCGCACTGCCCTGTTTTATATGGATCGCACTGATATGCAAGTTAAAAGCTCAAAAACTATTGTCCGTGAAGATGGTAGTACTGAGTTTATTAGCTATTTAGGTAATGCTACCTCTGGCAGTAATTATGGTGCTGAAATTGAAACTGCTTGGACTATCAATGACTATGTTAATATTTATGGTTCATTAGGCTTACTTAAAACCGAGTTTAACGATTTTGTTGATGCTGACGGCAACTCACTAACCGGTGCAGAGCAAGCCCATGCGCCAAATTATCAGTTTAATGTTGGTATTAATTATCAACCAACGGATGAATGGCTATTTAATATCTCTGTTGACGGCAAAGATGAGTTCTACTTCTCTGATACCCGTTATTATGAATATGAAGATGATATTTTTAGTCCAATTCCTGAAGATGATATTAAATCTGAAGCCGTAGTGTTATTAAATGCTTCTATAAGTTATTTACAAGATAATTGGCAGCTTAAAATTTGGGGCCGTAACCTTGCTAATAAAGATTATGCTAACCGTGGTTTTTACTTTCCTAATGACCCGCGTGATGGCTATACGCCAAAACAATATACTCAGCTATCTGAGCCATTAGTGTTTGGTGCTAGCTTAGATTACCAATTTTAGCTCCATCGCTGGTTACTTATGGTGACCGACTTATGTCAACGAAATAGGGGGAGTATTAACTCTCCCCTATTATATAAAAGGTACCTTATGAAAATTTCTATCGAACTGAGCTTATATCCCTTAGCAGAAGAGCAATATAAAACCGAGATTTGGGCGTTTATCAAAAGGCTTAGAGCTGTAGAAGGTTTGCAAGTAGTCACTAACGGCATGAGTACCCAAGTGTTTGGTGATTACGATCTTGCTGTTAATCATGTTATGGCTGCAATCAAACATGTGCATCAAAACACTGGCGCGGCGGTTTTTGTCTGTAAATTTATTAATGGTGATCGTTCACAAGTAGAAGCAGAAAGTTAATGGCTGAAATTTTAGCTAGTGTAATAAGTTACTTCCAACAACTGCCATGGCTTGAACTGATAGCTATGCTGCTATCACTTGCCTATGTTATTTTGGCTGCTAAAGGTTCTTTATGGTGTTGGCTGGCTGCCTTTGTTAGTACCGCACTGTACACAGTTATTTTTTATGATGTTTTACTATTAATGGATAGCGCCTTAAACGGCTATTATCTGCTAATGGCAGTTTATGGTTACTGGCAATGGTCAAAAAATAGCAACAATAGTCAAGATGATAACGCTGGACTTACTATAGTTAGCTGGGATTTAAGCTGGCACGTTAAAAGCTGTTCTGGCTTAGCAATACTCGCTGTTGGCTTGGGTTATCTTATGGCTAACTATACCTCTGCGCACTTGCCCTACTTAGATACCTTTACTACGGTTTATGCTGTATTTACTACCTACTTGGTTGCTAATAAGGTCTTGGAAAACTGGCTATATTGGATTGTTATTGATCTTGTTTCTATCTATTTATATATCGAAAAAGGCTTAATACCGACCACGGTTTTATTCGTTATCTTTGTTATTGCTGCATGTTACGGTTATGGCAAGTGGTTAATCCTGTATAAAAAGTCAGCAGTCAAGTTACAGCCAGCTACTAGTAGCTAAGGCTATAGTTGTTATATGCTTGTTCCTATAGATATTATTAACTCTCTGCAATCTTTGCCTTGTTTTACCGAGATTCAGGCCATTAGTTTATTAACGGATGGCTTGAGTCAAACGGCTATTAAGGTTAGCACCGCTTCGCAGGTGTTTTTTGCTAAAAAACTTAATCAAGATACCGCTAATACTGAAGTATCTTGTGCCCTGCTTGCTGCCCTTTATTGTGTTAAGGAAAGTTCAGGGCAAGTAAAAAAAAACCACTTTAGCCCAGAGGTAATTTATCATGATGAACAATGGTTAGTGACTGAGTTTATTAACGGTATCGCGCTTGCTGATGCTGAGCTTAAAATTGAGCGCAAGATTTCAATTGCACTGACGCTCATGGCACAGTTACATCAATTACCTAGTTCACTTACCAAACAAGCGATTCATCCTCTGAACATTAGACAGTCAGTCAGCCGCTTATTAACTGACCCTAGCCCTTTACTAGCAAAACAGAGGCACTTTTTAGATAATGTGAGCAAGTCATTGTCTTGCTCTATTAACAGGCTAATTGAGGCTTCACAGAGCCCTAGCATGCTTTGTCATGGTGATATTAATTTCACTAATATTTTACTAGATGAGCAGCAAAAATCTTGGCTAATAGATTTTGAATGTGCACATTTCGCACCGGTGGAATTCGATTTGGCCATGTTTATCGCAGTAAACAATATTGCTGACCACCATATAGCGGGGATAGTTAATGACTATAGAAAATTAGTCGCTAGTTACCAGCCTAATCTTAAATTACTGAACTACTACATTCTCTATAGCTTTTATATTAATGGTTTATGGTATTTTGATAATAGTAAAAACTTACCAGCAGACAATCGATTATATGCCTTAGCTATAGAGCAGTGGTCTGCCTTCGACCATTTTGCTAGTGCACACGCCCTTGCTGTACCAAAGTTAATGTCGATGGTTAATCCCCGTAATTGATACCGACAGTGAATCAATACTGCTTGCGAACTTACTGACTCTTTATAAAGTGTCTATTGCTATTCTTTATATACTCTTCACTCAGAGTGTGACAGAGACAAAAAAGCCGCTTTACTCTAGGAGTAAGCGGCTTTTAAAATCAGTATCATTATTCACTTCTTAACTCTTAGTTATAAAAGTCAGAAATCACTAACCCTGAAGATATGATCACTAGATAAACTAGCTAACCTTTTTCTTAGTCACTTGGATAACACGTAATTGCGCTACAGCACGAGCTAATTCAGCCGCGGCAGCAGCATAGTCAACATCACCGCCATTAGCGTTAATGTTTTCTTCTGCCCTATGCTTAGCTTCAAGTACTGCTTGTTCGTCCAAATCAGCACTACGGGTAGCTACATCAGCTAACACGGTAACCTTGTTTGGTTGAACTTCTAACATACCACCAGAAAGATAGATCACTTCTTCAGTGCCGTCACTTTTGGTGATCAATACCATACCAGGTTTTAGTGAGGTTAATAAAGGTGCGTGACCAGGCAAAATGCCTAACTCACCTTCACTACCTGTGATCTGCAATGATTTAATGCTACCAGAAAACAAGCTTTCTTCTGCACTAACTACATTTAGATGAACACTTAATAATGCCATTTAACTTGACCTCTTTAATTGTAGGTTGGGCTTTAGCCCATCACATATTTATAAAAACCATGACGCCCTAAAGGACGACCTACAAATGATTACATCTTGTTCGCTTTCTCTACGGCTTCTTCAATAGTACCAACCATGTAGAATGCTTGCTCTGGTAAGTTATCATAATCACCCGCTATTATGCCTTTAAAGCCAGCAATGGTGTCTTTTAATGATACATATTTACCTGGAGAACCAGTAAATACTTCAGCAACGAAGAACGGTTGAGATAAGAAACGCTGAACTTTACGAGCACGGGTAACTGTCAGTTTATCTTCTTCAGAAAGTTCATCCATACCTAAAATAGCGATAATATCTCTTAGTTCTTTATAACGTTGTAATATCGATTGTACACCACGTGCTACATCATAATGCTCTTGACCAACAACTAAAGGATCAAGCTGACGAGAAGTAGAATCTAGTGGATCAATTGCCGGGTAAATACCTAACTCAGCAATAGAACGCGACAGTACCACTGTTGCATCTAAATGCGCAAAGGTGGTTGCTGGACTTGGATCAGTCAAATCATCCGCAGGTACGTATACCGCTTGAATTGAAGTAATTGAACCTTTATGAGTTGAAGTAATACGTTCTTGTAATATACCCATTTCTTCAGCTAAGGTTGGTTGATAACCAACCGCTGATGGCATACGACCAAGTAATGCTGAAACTTCAGTACCCGCAAGAGTATAGCGATAAATATTATCAATAAAGAATAATACGTCACGACCTTCATCACGGAATTTTTCAGCCATGGTTAAACCTGTCATGGCAACACGTAAACGGTTTCCTGGAGGCTCGTTCATTTGACCGTAAACAAGTGATACTTTATCAAGTACACCTGAGTCGTTCATTTCATGGTAGAAATCGTTACCTTCACGAGTTCGCTCACCAACACCAGCAAATACTGAGTAACCACTATGTTGAATAGCGATGTTGCGGATAAGTTCCATCATGTTAACGGTTTTACCAACACCAGCACCACCGAAAAGACCAACTTTACCACCCTTAGCAAAAGGACAAATTAAATCGATTACTTTGATACCGGTTTCTAACAATTCGTTAGATAATGCTTGGTCGACGTATGCTGGTGCTTCGCGATGAATACCCCAACGTTCTTTTTCGCCAATTGGACCTGCATCATCGATAGGCTCACCCAAGACGTTCATGATGCGACCTAAAGTCTCAACACCAACAGGAACTTGAATAGCTTCTTTTGTATCTTCTACAGTCAAACCACGACGTAAACCGTCTGATGAACCCATTGCAATAGTACGAACAACACCACCGCCCAGCTGTTGCTGAACTTCAAGTGTTAAACCTGCTAGGTCACCTTCGGTTATCTTTATTGCGTGATATACCTGAGGTACGGCATCTTGTGGAAATTCAACATCCACAACTGCGCCAATTATTTGGACGACTTTACCTGCACTCATGTTTATTCCTCTTAATTTAAGCTAACTAAATATTAATAGTTAATTAGCTTGTCGTTAAATTACGAAATTTGTTATTTGCCCTAAGCTCATCTATTTAAGAAAAAACTTAGCTAACCGCAGCAGCACCAGCAACAATTTCACCTAACTCTTGAGTGATTGCTGATTGACGCGCTTTGTTGTATATCAATTGTAAATCATCAATCAAGTCACTAGCATTATCTGTCGCTGACTTCATCGCTACCATACGGGAAGCTTGTTCACAGGCGATGTTTTCTACCACGCCTTGATATACTTGCGATTCTACATAACGAACCAATAATTGATCTAACAATACGTTAGCATCAGGTTCGTAAATATAATCCCAACGATATTTCATATTTTCATCGTCAGATTTAGGCAAAGGTAACAATTGATCAATTGTTGGCACTTGCGTCATGGTATTAACAAACTTATTGTAAACAATAAATAGTCTGTCAATTTTACCATCGTTATATGCATTTAACATGACCTTCACACTACCGATTAAATCGGCAAGTGAAGGAGCATCACCCAGACCTGAGATTTGAGCTAAAACCTTAGCGCCCATGTTGTTGAAAAACGACGTGGCTTTTGCACCCACTACCGAAAATTCAACCTCAACTTCAGCATCAGATGATTGCCATTTAGCAGCATCAGCTAGTACTTGCTTAAATAAGTTAATATTTAAACCACCACACAAACCACGATCGGTTGATACAACAATATAGCCAACACGCTTAACTTCACGCTCTTCCATATATGGATGGCGATATTCTAAGTTACCAAGCGCGATATGACCGATCACATTTCGTATATTTTCTGCATATGGACGAGAGGCTCTCATGCTTTCTTGAGCTTTACGCATTTTTGAAGCAGCAACCATTTCCATAGCTTTCGTGATCTTTTGAGTGTTTTGCACACTCGCAATCTTGGTTTTTATTTCTTTACCAACGGCCATGACTCTTCTCTCCGAAACTAGTTAATAGATAGGTCTTACCAAGTTTGCGTAGACTTGAATGTTTCAAGTGCTTTAGTCAAACTGGCTTCGATGTCTTTATCGTAGTTACCTGTTTCGTTGATATTAGCCATCAACTCAGCATACTCATTATTTACATAAATATGTAATGCATCTTCAAAATCATTGATCTTATTAACCGCAATATCGATCAAGAAACCTTTTTCTGCAGCAAATAATGATATTGCAGTTTCAGCTACTGATAATGGGCTGTATTGCTTTTGCTTCATTAATTCAGTCACACGTTGACCATGCTCTAATTGAGCACGAGTGGCGTCATCTAAATCTGAGGCAAATTGAGCAAACGCAGCTAATTCACGGTATTGAGCTAATGCTAAACGGATACCACCACCAAGTTTCTTGATGATTTTTGTTTGTGCAGCACCACCAACACGCGATACAGATAAACCTGCATTTACCGCTGGACGAATGCCTGAGTTAAACAAACTAGACTCTAAGAATATCTGACCATCGGTAATTGAGATAACGTTCGTTGGAACGAATGCAGATACATCACCGCCTTGAGTTTCAATAATAGGTAAGGCAGTTAAAGAACCCGTTTTACCTTTTACCGCACCCTTGGTGAATTTTTCTACATAAGCTACATTTACTCGAGCAGCACGCTCTAATAAACGACTATGAAGATAGAAAACATCACCTGGGTAGGCTTCACGACCTGGCGGACGACGAAGTAGTAATGAAATTTGACGGTAAGCAACAGCTTGCTTAGACAAATCATCATATACGATCAACGCATCTTCACCGCGGTCACGGAAGTATTCACCCATTGAACAACCCGCGTATGGTGCTAAGTATATTAAGGCAGCAGCTTCAGAAGCTGAAGCAACCACAATAATAGTATTTTCTAGAGCGCCATGGTCTTCTAACTTACGTACTACGTTAGCAACGGTAGAAGATTTTTGACCAATCGCAACATAAATACATTTAATGCCGGTATCTTTTTGGTTAATAATGGCATCTATTGCGATGGCAGACTTACCAATTTGACGATCACCAATGATTAATTCACGTTGACCACGGCCAATTGGAATCATTGCATCAATTGACTTGATACCAGTTTGTACTGGTTGGTTAACTGATTGACGTTCGATAACACCTGGAGCTTGTACTTCAACAGGAGCAAAGCCATCGTTTTCGATAGGGCCTTTGCCATCAATTGGCTCACCTAAAGTGTTTACTACGCGACCTAATAAGCCTGGTCCTACTGGAACTTCCAATATACGACCAGTACATTTTACTTTTTGTCCTTCAGCGAGATCCGCGTACGGTCCCATAACTACCGCGCCGACCGAATCACGGTCTAAGTTTAATGCGATAGCATAACGGCCACCAGGAAGTTCGATCATTTCACCTTGCATTACTTCTGCAAGGCCATGGATACGAATGATACCGTCTGTTACAGAAACGATAGTACCTTCGTTACGAGCTTCGCTGACAACGTTAAACTGTCCAATACGTTTTTTGATCAGTTCAGCGATTTCAGTGGAATTCAGTTGCATGCTCTGTTCCCTTAATTTATCAGTGCTAGGATTGTAATGTTTGTGCTAAACGGTTCAATTTACCTTGGATAGAACCATCAATCACCATATCATCTGCTTTAATAATCAAACCAGAAATAATGGACGCATCTACTTTACAATTGAGCTTAACTTTACGTGCCAAGCGTTTTTCAAGCGCGGCGCTAATTTTCGTTTCCTGCTCAACTGTAATTTCTACAGCAGAGGTTACGTCCACTTCAATAGTTTTCTCGTATTCTGCTTTAAGTAAACAGAACTCGGTTAAAACATGTGGTAGCGCTTGCAAGCGTCTATTTTCTGCCATTATTTTCAATAAATTCTGGACTTGACTATTTACTTGTTCACCACATACATTTAAAAATAATGAGGTGACCTGCTCAACCGATGCACCGCCAGTAAGGTAGTCCACAATAGTTTCATTTTCAGAAACCTGAGCAGCAAATGTTAGTTGGCTAAGCCAACTGTCAAGAGCATTTGTTTCAACAGCAAAATCAAACGCTGCTTTACCATAAGGACGTGCGATAGTTGCCAATTCAGACATAAAGCTCCCCTTACAACTCAGCGACGAGTTTATCTAAGATATCGCTATGTTCAGCGGCATCTATTGAACGTTCGAGAATTTTCTCGGCACCGGCAACAGCAAGAAGTGCAACTTGTATGCGCAATTCCTCTTTCACTCGGTTACGTTCAGTTTCAATTTCTGTTTGGCCAGCAGCTAAGATTTTTTCTTTCTCAACTTCTGCTTTACCAGCAGCTTCTTCAACAATTTTAGCTTCGTGCTTTTTCGCTGCATCAATAATTGATGCGGCTTGAGCTTTAGCTTCTTTTAGTTGTGCCGTTGCTTTTTCTTGGGCTAGAGCCAAGTCTTTTTCAGCACGGTCTGAAGCAGCTAAACCATCTTTGATTTTCTCCTGGCGAGCTTCAATAGCACCGTTTAATGGTGGCCATACATACTTCATGCAGAACCAAACAAAAAATAGAAATGCTATTAATTCCCCAATTAGAGTGGCGTTTAAATTCACAACCGCTCCTCCTTAATAGTAAGCTGTTCAAATGATAAAATTAAAGTACAAACAATAATACCATTGCGATACCAACACCGATCATAGCTACGGCATCAATAAGACCGGCTAAGATAAACATTTTGACTTGTAAAGAAGGGGCAAGTTCTGGTTGACGTGCACACGCTTCTAAAAATTTACCACCCATGTTACCAAAGCCAATTGCTGTACCAATAGCACCAAAACCAATTAGTAGCGCTACTGCGATATATTTAAGACCTAATACTAGTTCCATTTTTTTCTCCAAAGTTAAAATTAAAAATTAAAAAAGTTTTCTACTTAATGATTGTCTGAACTTGCCATACTGAGGTATACAATTGTCAGCATCATAAATACGAACGCTTGTAATACTATGACCAAAATATGGAATACAGCCCACATGAAGTGTAACGGTAACTGCGCTAAGCCCACAGCACCAATCAATATAAAGATCAATTCACCTGCATACAAGTTACCAAATAAACGCAATGACAATGAAAACGGTTTAGAAATTAACGAGATGGTTTCAAGTAATAAATTGAAAGGTATTAGCACAGCTTGCAAAGTTTTATTTTTCGAATTAAATGGGTGTAGAGTAAGTTCTGCTACGAACCCCTTAATACCTTTAATACGAATTGAATAACCTATCATCAGCATGAAAACACCAATTGCTAATGCAGCTGTCATATTAATATCTGTTGTTGGAACAACTTTCATATAGACATCATGTGAGTCCATATTAAATACAGTTTCACCTACTAGACCAGCAAGTGCAGGCAAGAAGTCAACGGGGATCAGATCCATTAAATTCATCAAAAATACCCAAACAAAAATTGTTAAGGCTAGCGGCGCGATCAATTTACTTTTACCATGATAGGTTTTGCTGACATTATCACCAACAAATTCAATGACCATTTCAATACAACATTGAAATTTATCAGGTACACCTGTGGTTGCCTTCATAGCGGCCCGTCGGAAAACCCATAAAAACATAATGCCTAATCCGATTGACCATGCAAGGGTATCTATATGCCATGTCCAGAAACCACTATCACTACATGCTTTATTAAATGCCCAACCGGTATCAGTTGAGCACATTTTTGCATTAGTTAAATGGTGCTGAATATGAGCTGAGAGAGTAACTTCTTCTGCCATGTCTTATCCCAAAAGTTAAAGTTTATAAATTTGTTAGCGCCAGTTAATTATTTTTTATTAAAAAAACTGGCAGTAATAGTGGTAAAAACACTACTACGCAATATGTAGTCAAGAATGCTGCGGGTATAAGCACTAAAAACTTCAAAGCTAGTGCAAATAATAACGCGGTGTATAACATTTTAAATTTTACGCCACTATAAAAAGATTCCATCACCTTGCTTGACGACTGAGCTCCTGCATAACGGAAAGCTTTGTATGCAAAAATCATATTCGGGACTATGGCAACAAAACCACCGACAAAGGCTGACTTAGCATGTAAAAAACCCCAAAAAAAATAGACTGTCAGCGTTATAATAAAAACGACAACAATCATTAACAGAATTTGCTTAAAAGCAAATTCCCGTCCAACTTTTGTTAATGTATTACTCATAGTTGACTTGTTTCTAAATTACGAAAAAACTCGTATGTGTTATAGTTTTTAAAGTAAAAACTTTAACTATAAAAAGTTTGCGTAAGTATACTGAACTCAGGTTATTTTGCAAGATATTAGGGCAGGCAACTTCCTTTATTTGTGCGTTTATCATATATTCAACAAAGAAGTTATCATCTCATTAAGTACCATAGAGATTATTGAATTAAACGCTTTATTTGACCTGTTTAAGGCTAAAATAAATAGCAGGCAGGTTGTCTAGCGATCAACGATGATATAGAGCTTAAAAACGCGACAGATGCTTCTTGCTGACAACAAAAAATCACACAATTACCAAAATCGTTACTTACCTAACGGGCTTTTCCTTTGTAGCTAAGAACGAATATAAATCGACAATGTCCTACTGACGTGAATGTATTCACTAATGCTATAAGTATCATGACTTTACATGGAGTTACTTATTTGACAATGCAGACGGTACAGGACGTACCTTATAAGATAATACAGACGTGGCATGGATGCCACTTATTAGGATAATGCAGGAGCATATTATCCTGAGCTTATTGCCCTGATGCACAGGAGTGACCTCACATAAAGAGAAGAACATCCACATGCAATTCCTGCAACGCACCGACTTTGACATGAAAGGATTAACTCATGTCGCGTTACTATGAGGTTACATGGATAATGGTATGAACCCACTCCACTTTCTAACGGCCTCGGAATGGGCCAAAATGGAAGTGTAAACATACCATTTAACAAAAGCGGAGTGGGCATAATGAAGATTACAACAGTTGGACTTGATATAGCAAAATCTATCTTTCATTCGTTTGCGATTAATCATACCGGGCGATTGGTTATAAAGGAGCAGCTCAAGCGTAAACAGCTATTAGCTTATTTTGCCAAACTTGAGCCTAGTATTGTAGTGATGGAAGCTTGTGGTGGTGCAAACTATTGGGCAAGAGAATTTATCAAGCAAGGTCACCAAGTCAAATTAATAGACAACAATATGTAAAGCCTTTTGTTAAAGGAAATAAAAATGATTCCAACGATGCTCAAGCAATAGCGGAAGCATCACAACGTGCTAGCATGCGATTTGTGCCCATTAAATCGGTTGAATAGCAAGACTTGCAAAATGTCCATCGCCAACGAGAACGTGTAAAAAAGAAAGAACGGCTTTAGCCAATCAAATACGAGGGTTGCTCGCTGAATATGGCATCGTGATCAAAAAAGGTATCTCAGCAATACGAAATGAATTACCTTCAATTATTGAAGATGCAGAAAATGACTTAACTGTGATGTCCAAAGCGTTTTTTAACAAGCTACTTGAAGAGTTTCGCGCTATGGATGATCTGCTTGTACATTGTGATACGAAAATACAAATAGCGAATAAAAATAATGACGTATGTACTCGGCTAGGTGATGTGTTAAGTATTGGTGCTATCACATCGATTGCACTTTATGCCGCGGCTGGCGATGGAAAAGACTTTGTTAATGGGCGTCATTTATCCGCATGGATTGGTTTAGTTCCAGGTCAACATTCAACGGGTGGAAAGCCGAGGTTATTAGATATCAGTAAACGAGGCATTAGCTATTTGAGGACGTTATTGATACATGGAGCAAGAGTGGTATTAAGGCATTCGGAGAAGAAAAATGATCGTTTCAGTCTTTGGGCTCAGGCACTACTCAAACGTAGGGGGCACAATAAAGCCTGTGTAGCAGTCGCCAACAAGCTTGCAAGAATAGCATGGGTCATTATGGCAAAGGGTGAAACATACCGCCCAGCCATGTAATAGAAATTTAATCGTATTAGTGAAAAACACTATTACTTATTAAATAAAGGTAAAACCCTTTACTTCAGTTGCAAAAGATAAAAGATCGGATGGTGAGATAGGTCAGACCGGCTCATTCAAAACCTTCTAGCTGCTTCGGCTCTTAATAAGCCGTATGGATGATGAGGAGAATGAGCGCAAATAACCATCGGGGCCAGGAAGTAAAAATCTTCCATAAACAGGCCGGATATATGAGAGCAATGATTTACCTCTCACACTATGATCAAATATCTTGCAAACGGAGTGGGTTCATATATGTAACTTATAGAGAATGCAGACGTGGCATGGATGCCACTTATTAGGATAATGCAAGAGCACATATCCTGATGGCAAGCAGCATATTCAACTTTTGAAGCGCTGCGGCACTTTCCGTTAGAGAAGAGTGAATGGGATCAGGTGGGGCCACAATATGTAGGCGGGAATTTATTCGCACTTATTAGTAATTGTTTCAAATCCCAGACAGCAAAAAGCCCGACTCTTATGAATCGGGTTTTTCTTAATAGAAATCGAGAATGTCCTACTGACGTGAATGGATTCACAGGAGTGACCTCACATAAAATAAGAACACCCACACACTTACTAGCTTCGACACAACTACTTGACGTACATGGATGCCACTTATTAGGATAATGCAGACGGTACAGGATGTACCTTATTAGATAATGCAGACGTGGCATGGATGCCACTTATTAGGATAATGCAGGAGCATATTATCCTGAGAAATTATCCTGAGCATATTGTCCTGATGCAAAGGAGTGACCTCACATAAAGAGAAATACACCCACACGCTTACTATCTTCGGTGCTATTACCTTGCGCGATTGAAATCCCGCCTACACAGCTCTCATACTGTAGGCGGGAATTTATTCGCGCTTATTTTAAAATCCCAGAAAGCAAAAAACCCGTAGCATCAACTACGGGTTTCTTAAATAGAAGTTTAGCAATGTCCTACTCTCACATGGGAACTCCCACACTACCATCGGCGCAACTGCGTTTCACTTCTGAGTTCGGAATGGGATCAGGTGGGGCCACAGCGCTATGGTCGCTAAACAAAAAAGGGTACAATCTAGAAATTTGATATAAAAAGTTTACAAAAGCAATTCAAGTAACACGAGTACGTGTTTTATATATTTATGTCAGTCTCACACACACTTTATAGTCAAAAACTACTTGGGTGTTGTATGGTTAAGCCTCACGGGCAATTAGTATCAGTTAGCTCAAGACCTCGCAGTCCTTACA